>NZ_CAXBBZ010000003.1:0-259866 GCF_963974015.1 uncultured Maribacter sp.
CGTTCTCTGAATTCAACTTGTGAGGTCTTGAAAAACTGTTGATATAACCCGCTACGTGATAAGCTTCCTCATCCGTTAATTTAGGATTGTCCCAAGTTGCCTGTAAATAAGGCATGTTGCTTTTTATAAACTCTGCTGCGGTTATTACCCGATGCATACCTGCTCCATCATTAAAACTATCGGCTCCCCATAAAGGTGGGTAGGTATAACTTTTACCATCTGCGGCATTGAGCACTCCTCCACCATTTTCACCGTGGCAGATTACACATTCTTTTTTATACACCTGTTTACCATTTTCTAAATTGACCGCAACATTCGGAATCTTAATTTTAGGGTAACCTTTAAATTCTGCCTTTCTATTCGCTGGCAAATCTTCACCCAACCAATCCATATAGGCGACAATAGCTTCCATTTTATCTGAATCTATAGGAAGCATCTTTCCGTTCATACTCCGTTCCATACAGCCATTAATTCGGTCTTCAATAGTACCTATTTTATTACCACGACCACCAAACTGAGGAAAGCGTTCAATAACACCCACCCAAGAACCAGAACCTGCTTGAGCCCCGTTCTGTAAATGACAATTGGCACATGCCAAATTATTCCCACTATATCGGTCTTCAGAATTCTCTGCATGAGGGCCCATAAACTTAGAAGTCTCTGCAATCAGGTAGTATCCTTTTTTAACTTTATCTGGCATACTAGACAATTCTGATATTGCATCCTTGGGTCTCCAAATATCTTTAGCCTCTATTTCTTCAGTTTTAACCGGGACATAATCTTCAGATTTTGGCTCATATGTTAACAGCAAAATAAAGACAATACCGACCAAGACAAATACCACTGCAAATAGTTTAAAAAGTTGTTTCGCCAATGTTCGTAATTCTTCCATGCTTACCGTAATACTAACGTTTAAAAACTTTGTACCACTAAATTAGGCAACCAATCTAGAAATTCAATTTAATTATTTCAGTAACATAGGTTACAGTTGCGTTAAATAACCTTACTTACTTTTATTACTTTAAAAAATAACGGACATTAGTAGCAATCATCACTGATTTCATAACCAAACAAAAGTTATTTTAAATTCTACAAACAAATGAAAAAAACACTATTAATCGTAATTGTACTAATGACAACACATCTTACCATTGCCCAAGAATGGACAACCCCGATTATTGATGGGTATGGAAAAATCAAAGAATTTAAGGATGTTACCACACAACCGGATGCCAATTTAGAATATAATCTCGTTTTCGATGTAAAAGATGATCGTGAAATGGATGGTGTAAATATTGGCCTTTGGAAAATAGCTCGAGTTATTAATATGTTGGGCGCTGGTGGAATTCCGCAAGACAAAGTACACATTGTTGCTGCTATACACGGTGGTGCTACATTTGCTTCTTTAAATGATGCTAAATATCAAGAAAAATACGAGAAAGCCAACCCTAATACCGAGTTATTGAAACTCCTAAAAGAGTATGGCGTTGAGTTATATGTTTGTGCACAAGCAACTGCTGCAAGAGGAATCACTAAAGAAGACTTAGATCCAAATACAGAATTAGCTCTTTCTGCGATGATGGTGCTTGCCAATTATCAATTAAAAGGTTACGCACTATTACCTTAAAAACTATTGAGGTGAAAGACTTTTGGAATAATCGATACGATGAAGAAACCTACGCATATGGGGTATCTCCCAATATCTATTTTAAAGAACAATTAGACCTATTGAAAATAGGTTCTATATTACTACCTGCCGAAGGTGAGGGTAGAAATGCCTTATATGCCATGAAGGAGGGTTGGGAGGTGATTGCATTTGATTTTAGTGAATCTGCAATGCGAAAGGCAAAAACATTAGCTGAAAGTCACGGATTGCATCTCGATTACCAAGTGGCAGACGTTTTAACCTTTGAAACAGACAAAAGGTTTGATGTACTTGGTTTAAGTTACGCTCATTTTCCAAGTACAATAAGAGCTATGGCGAATAAAAATCTACTTCATTTTGTAAAACCGAACGGTAAGGTGATTTTTGAAGCATTCTCAAAAGAACAGCTAGGAAAACCCTCTGGTGGTCCTAAAAAAGAAGAAATGCTATTCTCTATCGAAGAAATAAAAAATGAATTCAAAGGACTTGAATTTCAAATTCTTGAGAAAAAAACGATACAACTTAACGAGGGTATATACCATACCGGGGAAGCCTCGGTTATACGTTTTTTAGGAAATAAAATATAATGGGGGCCTTTATTAGCCCCCATTTTCTTAATGTTTTAAAACTTAAACTGAGCAAAAGCTGTAATATTTCTGCCAGGATCATTAATAGGAATAGTACCGAATTCTGCCTGATTATTGAAAGAAAAGTTTAAATGATTGTTATACATTTTATCAAATACATTTAACATGGCAACACCTAAGGTCACATTTTTTATAGGTACTATGCCCAAACGAAGATCCAAAACTTCATAACCCGGGGTAGTCTGTTCACCAAATGAAATCGCAATATCATCTTGTTTGGAGGTAATCGTATAATTTGCATTTACCCAAAATTTCTCCTTTTCAAATTGAAGTTTAAACCGAGTAGTAAGGGGCGGTACTAAAGGCAAAGACTCATGTAAATCCTTATTTTTTGCATATACATAGGCTAATGCAGTTGTGAAATTAAAATGATTCCAAAAATCAATTCCTCCACTGAGTTCAAAACCTGTTTTATAAGCACCATCTAAATTGCGAAACACTTTGGGGTTAACTGGTGCAAGCATAGGCATATATTTTCTTGTTTGTGTCTCATCAATTACTGCAACAATATAATTCTCATATAAAGAATAGTAAAAGGAGGTACTATAATTGAACCTATCTGTATTTGCATTAGACAATGGTAAACTTCCCTTAAATCCAATTTCAAATTGATTGTTAACCTCGGCATCTAAATTTGGATTACCAATGTATTCATAAGCATCTTGCCCAACAGTGAAATGATTTATTATGCGTTCTATCATATTGGCAGAACGAACTCCCCTACCATAGGCAACCTCCATAATAAATTGATTGGATAGCGCATATTTTATAGATGCGGTTCCACTAATATTATGTTCTGTTCGCTTATCTAAATTTGGATATAACGCTTCAAAATCTTCTGCTGGGTCTTTTATTTCAGATGTAACGTTGTCATATCGTACCCCTACTGTAGCCATTGTTTTTGAAGTTAACGGATATTTGCTTTCTACAAACACTCCTAAATCGTTGATATAAGAATCTTGCCAAACCTTATCTATAAACTGAACTGGTGCAGCCAATACAACACCCATCGCATTTCTTTTAACCAACCTGGAGCGATTTCCATCCCTGGCAATAGCTAAAAAATCAACACCTGTGTAAAGTGCCATTTTTTCATTAGGCTTTAATTTCAATTCTAACTTACCTCCCGCTGTGGTAGCATCTATTTCTGACAATGCATCGGTCATCATAAAACTTGGGCGCTCTTTATTACTCATGATATGGTCGACATAACTGTAATAGATTTTTGCATCAATATTTTCAACCAAACCGGTTAATCCTTTTAATTTATAATCCAAAGAAAGAATGCTACTATTATCCTCCTCGGTATCCATGGGTAAACCTGCATGTAAAACATCGCGACCATACGATTGTCTCCAATGCGCTTGTAGACGTTGGTTTTCATTAAAATTGACACCAGTTTTAATTCCATAATCCAAGCTTCTAAAAGAGGAAGGAATCTCTACGCCATCACCATCCTTATAATTTCCAAAATCACGAAATCCAACATTACCGACAATATCATACTTCTCTGTGGCCTGCTGTAATCGCGCCATTGATACAATAGAGCTGCCATTACTTTCATACCCTCCATCTAAACTACCATGAAGCCCGTAATCTTCGATTGTAGGTTTTTGGGTTACCATATTAACAATACCGCCAAAAGTAGCACCATAACGTACTGTGTAAGGCCCTTTTATAATTTCAATTTTTTCGATTTCTTCAGGAATAACATGTGTAGTAATGGGATCCATACGATTGGGGCAAGCATTCATAGCTTTGGTACCACCATCGAATTGAACATTCAACTGCTCATATTGTGTAGCCCTAAAACTGGGATCAATAGCATAATTTCCCCTTTTTATCAATGAAAATCCGTTAATATCTTGAAACAAATCGGCTACATTTCTCGGCTGTACTATTTTCTTGACATAATCATTAGTCTCTAAGAAAAGTATAGGGTCTGTTTTCGAATTACCTGTAACCATAACTCCATTTATAATTATAGGAGCCTCTTCCATTAAAAAAATAATGCGTTCATTACTTGTTGATACCTGTTGTTTAAATGTTTTATACCCCATAAAGGAAATGGTCAACGTGGTATTTTCTTCCGCTATATATATTTCGAAATTACCATTGGTATCGGAGTAGGTCGCCAGTCCATTTTCGGTTAGAATGTGAGCACCCGCCAATGGTTCCTTATTTATTTCTGATATAATTTGACCTTTAAAGTTTTGTGAGTTTACAAGGTGCCCCAATAGTAATACTGAGAGCACCCAAAAGTATTTTGGTTTCATTTATGAATCTTTTTATGATATATAGGAATACTGCCAAAGCACCATAAATAATGGTATTGGCTAATTTAAATCGTGATAAAAATTCCTAAAATTGGGGAGGGTGAATTATACGTTCCGAAAAGTGAAAATCATAAAGAACACTATAATCTAATTTATTTAATTCTTTTTGGGGTAACTGCAAAAAAACAAAAGAAATCAGTGGAGCTACAAATAAAACTGTTTCATTTTTCAACCAATCTATATTAACCGGTGTTTTCTCATCCTCAGCTTCTTGTAGTAACATTTTTGACAAAGCACATTTACCATCACATTTCATTTCAGGACGATCAGTGTTTTCACAGAATCGTTCTACAAAATCATCGGTAAACAATGCGTAATAACCCAATACACTAGCCGTCTTAAGACTACTCGCCAGAGAAATGATTATAAACAAAGTAGATATGGTAAAACCAGATAACCTCATTTGGCAAAATTAATAATCAAAATGGATTCATAATGTGACTAAAGTCACATTATGAAAATAATATTAATGAATAATTATTACTTAAAGAAAAAAAGGAATGTAACACTACATTGTAAAAAACAAAAGCCAGTATCCTATTTATATATCGGTGTTTAAATTGTAAAAAATAATTCCTTATCTATCAATTTTGTTAAAAAAAGTTAAAAAAAAGCATATGTAACTTAGGTTACTAGATTTATAAGTACTATAAATTAAATTTATAAAAAATTAAATTTCATATAAATATAATCTATCATAAATAATACATTTAAAAATAGAAATTATGACAAATACAAGTTTATCGAACATCGGACTAGACAAAAAAAGCTCAGTCGAAATCGCACATCATTTAAATGATGTGCTATCTAACTATCAAATGTTCTATATGAATCTAAGAGGTTTTCATTGGAACATTAAAGGAAAGAATTTTTTTGAACTTCATCTTAAATTCGAGGAATTGTACAATGATGCATTAGTTAAGGTCGATGAAATTGCCGAACGTGTTTTAACATTGAGCAAGACCCCTATTCATACCTTCTCAAAATATATAGAAAACTCAGAAATTAAGGCTATTGAGAATGTGGTTGATGGCGATAAGGCTGTTGACAATATTTTAGAGAGCTTAAGCATCTTATTGAAAAAAGAAAGAGCAACACTCAAAATTGCTGCCGAGGCCGAAGATGAAGGTACCGTTTCTTTAATGAGCGATTATATTGTGCAACAAGAAAAATTGGTATGGATGCTTTCTGCATACAAAGATTAATTTCATATATAAATTCTTAAATCCCTGAAATTTGCTGATACCGTTTTCAGGGATTTCTTTTGATTAAAACATACTTATCCAAATTATTTTTTCCACTAAAATTTAAAATGATTATTGATAAATCACTGTTTGTATTAAGTAATTAAAACTTATTTTTTGATTTCTTTTAATCTATTTGTAACCGATGTTACCTAGCTAAAAGAAGCATTTGAATAGTTTTGTAAAAAATTCGCCTTATGGATGTAGAAATTCTTGCCCGTATCCAATTCGCTTTTACTATTGCCTTTCACTACATATATCCGCCGTTAAGTATAGGAATTGGTCTTATTATGGTAATAATGGAAGGTTTATACCTAAAAACAGGAAATAAACAATATGAAATCTTAACCCGTTTTTGGTTAAAAATATTTGCTATAACCTTTGGCATTGGTGTTGCTACCGGTATTATTATGGAATTTGAATTTGGCACCAATTGGGCCGTTTATTCAAGGTACGTTGGCGATATTTTTGGTAGCGCTTTAGCAGCCGAGGGTTTGTTTGCTTTTGGTTTGGAAAGTACCTTTTTAGGTATATTACTTTTCGGGTGGAACCGCGTATCGCCTAAGGTTCACTTCTTATCAACTATAATGGTTTTTTTGGGCTCAATGTTTTCTGCAGTTTGGATTGTTGTAGCGAATAGCTGGCAGCAAACACCTGCAGGTTATCATATTGTAGGCGAAGGTTTTAATGCCAGAGCGGAAGTAACAGATTTTTGGGCAATGGTATTTAATCCATCTAGTGTTGATAGGGTTATTCATGTGTGGCAAGGAGCCCTTTTAGCAGGTGCTTTCTTAGTATTGAGTGTACATGCATATTATTTATTGAAAGGTAGATATGTTGAAATCTCAAAAAAAGCTTTTAAAATTGCTCTTTCGGTAGCAACCATCTTTTCATTAACTCAACTACTTTCAGGGCACAGTTCTGCTGATGGTGTTGCGGTAAATCAACCTGCAAAATTGGCTGCTATGGAAGGGCATTACGAAAAATCTGCCCCTGCCGATCTGTACTTATTTGGCTGGGTAGATAATGAAACGCAAGAAGTTACAGGAATAAAGCTACCTGGTGGCTTATCGTTTCTCGTTCATCAAGATTTTGAGGCTCCTATTACGGGTTTAAATGCCTTTCCTGAAAATGAACGTCCAGGTCAAGTAAATGCTGTCTTTCAGTTTTATCATATAATGATTTCAATCGGAATGTTTTTAATTGCCTTAACGCTGTATGCCAGTTTTTTATGGTGGCGAGGCACTTTATTCGATAAAAAATGGCTTTTACATATTTTTGCGTTCGCCGTATTGTTACCGCAGATAGCAAATCAAGTAGGCTGGTTTGCTGCAGAAATGGGAAGACAACCGTGGATTGTTTACGGACATTTAAGAACAGATGAAGGGTTTTCGCAAGAAGTATCGGCTAACCAAATTCTATTTTCGTTGATACTCTTTTTAATCGTTTACGCCGTACTATTCCTATTGTTTATTTATTCGGTAAATAAAAAAATAAAGAACGGTCCGTACGATGAAGCTAAAAATCCTGATGAATTTTTAAAACACGTTTAATCGCAAATTATGGAAACTTTTTTAGGTATAGATTACCCTACCCTTTGGTATTTAGTCGTTGGATTATTATTTTCTGGTTATGCAGTTTTAGAAGGATTCGACTATGGTGCAGGTTCGTGGCATCTTTTTTTCAAAAAAGATTTAAGCAGGCGTATTGCCATCAATGCCATTGGTCCGTTATGGGATGCTAACCAAGTGTGGCTTATTATAGGTGGCGGGGCATTGTTTGCAGGTTTCCCGGTAATGTATGCCACCATGCTATCTGCCATGTATATTCCGTTCATGTTGTTTTTACTTTTGTTGGTCTTGCGTTCTTCTGCAATTAAGTTTAGAAGTGCTGAAAAGATGTTATGGTGGCGAAAAACATGGGATATTGTTTATTTCGTGTCTAATGTTTTAATAGCTTTTCTACTAGGTGTTGTACTAGGAAATATATTACAAGGATTTGAATTAGGTGAAAACTTCAGTTATAAAGGAGGCATATTCTTTGCATTTTTAAGTCCTTATGCAATTATGACCGGCTTTACAACACTTTCTTTGTTTATGACACAAGGGGCTATTTTCCTACTCTTAAAAACGGAAGGGCGGTTACATGCTAGATTAACCTTCTTACTAAAAAAAGGAATGATTTTTTTTATTACAAGTTTCGCAATAACTTCCTTGTACACCCTAATATTCATACACGGAGTTACCGATAAATTTAAAGAACAACCGTTGTTTTTTGTTTTACCCATTTTGGCATTTTTAGCAGTAGCCAATGTTCCAAGATTAGTCTCCAAGAAAAGGTATTTTCAGGCATTACTGTTTTCATCTATGACAATGGCGTTTTTATTAATGTTAGTGGCCTTTCAGTTATACCCTGTTTTATTGCCCTCAACTATAGACCCAACTTACAGTGTTACCATATATAACGCAGCATCCTCTCAAAAGTCTTTGGGTATTATGTTAACCATGGTTGTTGTAGGTGCGCCATTATTAGCGGGTTATCTTATTTTTCTTTATAAAACTTTTAATGGAAAAGTACAATTAGACGATACCAGTTACTAGCCACTAAACCCTAGCTAAGGAATTCAAAAACCTCTTGATTTGCCATTAGTTACGTGTTAATGTTGGGAATAAATAAGAAAAGTATACATAGTATACTGCTCTTTTATGTCATCCACATGACATAATCAATAAGGTTTAGATTAGGTCTTTAATAAATTAATCTTCTTTTTCTTTTTTCTTATTTAGCTTATACATAAGCCAAATGAAACCAACAACAAAATGAAGCAGAACAATGCCGGCAATAATATAGATTAGGGTATTGGAATTTCCTCTCATTACGCAACTCTCTTAAATAATTTCCTCAAAATTAAATATTCAATTCAAATTGAAATATGATAATAATCAATAACACTAGTTGGCATGTTATTGAAAGTGTTTTGGTTTTTGGAAAGCCCTATCCAAGTATGGCACTTCGCGCAAATAATCAAAAATAAGAGTTTTTATTTATAAAAAAATGAACTAAAACCTATATGTAACAATAGTAACTGTAGGTGTTCTAGGTAAGTAAGAACTTTGATTAAAACCTAGAAACCATGAGTGTTATAAAAAAAACAAAACTACTTTTTTTGACTCTTACCATTGGTCTAATCATTTCTTGTAAGCAAAAGCAATCGAATAGTACCGAAGAAAACTCAACAGTAAACAATGAGTCCTTTGAACCTATTATATATAAGACCAAAGAAGTAAATATTGAAGATTATTTTCCAGGCCCAAATTTCATGAAAATTGTATTCGCTGAAAATAATGGACTTAACCTTACGGATGCACAACTACAACTTTTTACTGAGTGGCGAACAGAACACCAATCAAAAGTTGCCGATATAAATAGAAAAATAGCCGACTTGGAAATTAAGTTAAAAACACTTTCTGTGGAAGGGGCGGAAATGGCAAAACTATTGGACCAGGCACAAAAGACCAACATTATGAGAATTGAGTTGGCAAATACAAAATTAGCCTGTCACCAGCTTTTAATGGATAATCTGGAGCCTGAGCAATGGCAAGCTTTAGTAATGGCGTATAAAAAGAAATATCCTTTTAACGAGCGAACTAAAATGATGGATGTTATAACCCATGTTAACCCTGTACCTAATTATATGAGCGTTATTAATGCCAATATTGCCGAATTGAGTATCACCCCATCACAAAAAAACATACTTGATAATTGGAGCGAAGAAAATCATCCAAAAATGATGGCAATGGCCAACGCCATTATCACTATGGAAAAGGAAATATACGAAGCATTATTAATGGAGGTTACCAAAGAAAATATACTTGCCAAATTTGAGGAAATTAATAGTATACTAACCCAAATTTTAGAGAAAAAAATCAATTGCCGCAATCTTGTGAAGAAAACAATTTCTGAAAAGCAATGGGCAGTATTGGTTTCAAAAATAATATAACGATCACTTTTCTAGTGATATATATCATTCCATAAAAAATATTCATAAGGTAAATTAGAATCAAAATAGAATGCAATGTCAAAAATAGTCATATTAGGTGCTGGGATCTCAGGTCATGTGGCCGCAGCACACCTTCGTAGAAAGTTGTCTAAACAACATGAGGTATTAGTTGTTTCACCGAACAGTAACTATCAATGGATACCTTCCAATATTTGGGTGGGAATAGGTAGAATGAAATCTGAAGAAATACTATTTCCATTACAACCCCTGTACAAGAAAAAAGGTATTGGCTATAAGCAGGCAAAGGTTTCAACTTTCCATCCCGAAGGGGATAGTGAAACCGAAAAGCCTTTCGTAAAGGTGGAATACGTTGTTGGTAAAAAAAAGGGACAAACCGAAAAAGTTACCTACGATTATTTAATAAATGCTACTGGCCCAAAACTGGCATTTGACATGACAGAAGGTCTAAACCCTGGAACGAACAAAGCGTATTCAGTTTGTACCTATACACATGCAGAGCACGCTTGGGATGCTCTGAATGATTTGATCCTACAAATGAAACAAGGTAAAAAGGCTAAAATTTTAATTGGTACAGGCCATGCGAAATCCACATGCCAAGGGGCGGCATTTGAATATATACTAAATGTAGAACAGGAACTGAGACGACATAATGTACGTGATAAGGCGGAAATAGTGTGGATTGCCAACGAGCCAGAGTTGGGTGATTTTGGTATGGATGGAATGCTACTCAGTTACGGGAACAATATTATGAAATCTAGCGAAATGGTTGAAATGGTCTTCGAAGACCGTGGAATAAAATGGATTATTGGTGCTGGCGTTAATAAAATAGAAGATGGTGTAGCTCATTATGAAACACTTGATGGCGAATACAATTCTGAAACATACGATTTTGCCATGCTTATTCCGGCATTTTCAGGGCATGGTTTTAAAGCATTTGATAAAAACAATGAGGATATTACAGAAAAACTATTCAAGGGCTTTATGATAGTCGATGCCGATTATACCCCAAAACCTTATGAAGAATGGAGTGTGCAAGATTGGCCTGAGACCTATCAAAATCCGTCATATAAAAATATTTTCGCTCCAGGTATTGCGTTTGCTCCACCGCACGCAATTTCTAAACCCAGGGTAAGCAAAAACGGAACTCCTATTTCACCATCTCCACCAAGAACAGGAATGCCATCTGGCATTACAGCTAAATTGGTTGCTGATAATATTATTGATGCAATCAACGGAAAAAATAATTTACATCACAAAGGTTCTATGGGTAACATGGGAGCAGCATGTATCGCCTCGGCAGGATACGGAATGACTAAAGGAAGTGGTATCAGTATCACAACTTATCCTATTGTGCCCGATTATCATAAATACCCCGATACCCAAGGGCGAAAACTTAGCAAGACCTTTGGTGAAATTGGATTGGCTGGGCATTGGTTGAAATTAGCACTACACTACGCGTTTATATATAAGGCAAAAATGAGACCTTTCTGGTGGTTGATTCCCGAATAGTTTTAAAGGACAATCTTTTAAAACTTGAATTAATAAAACTTAAAAACCAAAAGAAATGACACAGAGAATATCGAAATCGAAACGCTTTTATATGATGAACCCAATAATTCAATTTTTTAAGTTCATTTGGTTAAGCATTAAAATAATGCTCATTGTGGCTGGCGGTCACGGAGGAACTAGAAAGGCTAATAATTAATTACAAAAAAAGCAATTATTTTAACTACAATTGGTGTGGTAATCGGTGCTCTTTCAGGGTTTTTATATTACGCTGAAATTGGTTGTATTAGTGGTACTTGTACAATTACTTCTTAACCTCTAAAAAATACATTATATGGTGGTTTAAAATAATTTACAGCATAAGTAAGTCTCTGTGTATGTAACTAAAGTAACTGTATCCCATTTTGTTTTTCAAGAACTTAGTTCTGAATTTAAATATATAGGTTATGAAAAGTTTAGTTAAAACAAGAATTTCATTAGCTGTGATTACCCTTTTTACGGCAAGTTGGTTAATGTCATGTGAGAATGATGTAACGGACATATCATTAGATAATCAAAAAAATACAGCCTTTTCCCTTGAAGATCAAGAAGCACTGCTTTTTATGTTGGAGGAGGAAAAATTGGCTAGAGATACGTATATCTATTTGGACGAATTATGGGGTATCAACCAATTTGCCAATATTCAAATCAGTGAGCAGTCACATTTAAACGCAGTTGCCGATCTATTAGATTCGTTTGATATCGATTATGCTATTCAGCCTGAAGGGGAATTTGCAAACCAAGAAATTCAGAATCTTTATGATGAGTTTATCACCGACGGAACACTGAGTATGACGCAAGCACTAGAGGTAGGTGCCACTATTGAAGATTTAGATATTGTTGATCTTCAGAATTATATAAATGCCACTTCAAATACAGCTATAATTTCGGTTTTTGAAAGTCTTCAATGTGGCTCACGTAATCACTTGAGAAGTTTTGTTTTTGCATTGGAAAATACCGGAAATACATATGCACCTCAATTTTTGACAGTTGAAGAATATGAGCTTATCATAAGCAACTCCAATGAACAATGTGGGCGATAAATATTTTATAATAAAAAATGATTTTCCCCTCTGATCCATTTGTTATATTCTTATCAATGCTCTTTCATGAATGAAGGAGCATTTTCACGTAACAAATATTCCACAATGCCTTGTATATATTGTCTTTATATGACCTAGGTCATTTTGGGTGTTATTTCTGTACAATACTTTTATTCCATGATAAACTTAAAATATAGTATAATGAAAAAAGCACTTCTTTTAGCTGCATTTATGGTTCTAGGAACTACTGTGTTAACCGCTCAAGATCAAGATAGAGATCAGGACCGCTTGATGATGGTCGATGGCGATGTACTCCAAATTCGAGATCGAGATCAAATACGATTGCAAGATCCTTTAACCCTAAATGACGGTACACTTGTAAACCCTGACGGGTCATATATAACTAGAGATCGAGATCGCTTACGTCTTCAAGATGGCGAATGTTTGGACAATGATGGTGTAAAATACCGCAATGAATATCAATATAGGTATAAGGTAAGACAAGAAAATAAAGGCTTGACAGATGCCCAAATTCAAGAACGCAACCAAAATAGGTTCCAAATAATGATGATTGATGGAGAAGCCTTCCAAATTCGAAATCGTGAGCAAAATCAGATACAAAATCAAGTTGCTCTTGGAGATGGAATTGTGGTAAACCCTGATGGAAGTTACCAAAATGCCCAGCAAAAACAATTGCGACTACAAGATGGCGAATGCATTAATATGGATGGTGCTAAGTTCAAAAACATGTACCTACATCGTAAAATGATGGTTCAAAAAAACATGAAGGCGAATAAAATGATGAAAAAGGGGACAAAAAAACCTAGTATTAAAAAAAAATCAGGTAAAAAATCCTCTAAATAATAATGAAAAGGGTCTTTGGCATCTTAATAATGTTAAAGACCCTTTTTAAAAATATAATCAGTAAGAGCTATGAAAACAAGATTTTTACTTAATTCACTTTTCGCCTTCTTTATAACTACAGGTCTTGTGGCACAAAACAATCAACAGACCGTAAAAGAAAAATCTGATAAAGACGAATCTTATGTTTTGATAGACGTCAGTTATATCAACGATGCAGTTTTTATGGGAAGGCGTGATTCAATCGCCGCACCTTACATATTTCCTTCTATAGGCTATTTTGATAAGTCAGGTTTTTTTGTGGATGCCTCAGCATCTTACCTTGTAGGTTCTGAAGAGAATCGGGTAGATTTATTTTTAGGAAGTTTAGGATATATGTCACATGCTGAAAACCTAAACGGTGGAATTTCTGGAACAGCGTATTTTTTCAATGAGGATAGCTACAATGTAAAATCTTCAGTCGTGGCCGATATTTCCGGTTTTCTTAGCTATGATTTTAAGGTGTTGGAATTTTCTCTACTGGCGAGCACCTATTTTAATGATGGTAGTTCTGCCGATATTTTTACCGGGGTAACTTTAAATCGCGTTTTTTTTAGCAATGACCAACAGTTTTTAATCAATCCTACAATCGCGGTGTATGCAGGTTCACAACATTTTTATCAAGAATATTATAGTACCAGTCGCCTGGGAAATCGAAAAAGTAAGGGTAAAGGTCAAAGTATAAATGATTCCCCAACAGAGGTTTCGACCTTGGTAGAAATTCAAGATGTCTCTCAGTTCAATATTTTGAACCTTGAACTCAGCCTACCCCTACAATACTACTATAAACAGTTTATTTTTTCACTTAGCCCGGTTTTGGCCATACCCCAGACAAGTGCGACCATTACGACCGAAGATATGGTCATCACTGAAGACTTAGAAAGTACTTTCTATTTTTCTGCCGGCATTAGTTACTGGTTCAATACTACAACAAAAAAATAGCCTGTTTTTATTTCAACTTTTTGGTAGGTGGTAAAAGGCGTTTCTAGAATAGGAATGCCTTATTATATCATAAATATCGACGAAACATAGTAAAAGTATCAATAAAAGCCAAGGTTTCCTGACCGTTGTCATTTACGGCTTAACAATACCAATTTATATTTGTTTAAGTAGTAGTTATTGGTATAGATGAACATTAAATTGACTCTCAAGTCCTTTTTAAATTCATCGGTAACATTTGTTACTGTGCAGCCTGTTTCACCACCTTAATTTTGCCTTAAATAAATGAATACGATGAATTATAAATTACGTTTTTTATTATTACTCGTCTTTTATTCGGGACTAGCACAAGAAACTAAGTCTATTACAAAAGATGAAGTGTTAGCCAAAGTTAAAGAGAGTAATAACACAATAAAAATGGCGCAACAAGATGCGTTGTCCGCAAAGGGTGATTATAATCAGACCAATGCTATTTTGTTACCCAATATCAGCGTTTCACATACAGCTATTGCAACTACCAATCCTTTAATGGCTTTCGGCTCTAAATTGAATCAGGAAATTCTAACGGCCGCCGACTTTAATCCTGATCTATTGAACGACCCTCGACAAATTGAAGATTATGCGACCCGTATTGAAGTACAACAACCGCTGTTTAATTTCGACGGAATTTTTCAACGTAAAGCGGCAAAGGCAAAATGGAACGCTACCGAACTACAGTCTGGTCGCACAGAAGATTACCTAGCGCTAGAAGTCGAAAAAGCCTACATGCAATTGCAACTAGCCTACAAAACGGTAACGGTATTACAGAAGGCCCAAGAAACGGCATTAGAAAACAAACGCATTGCTGATAACAGTTATAAGCAGGGTTATTTACAAAAATCGGATGTATTGGCTGTAGAGGTAAGAGTTACCGAAATTGATAACCAGTTACAATACGCTAAGAGTAATATTTTAAACGCTAGTAACTATTTATCGGTTTTGATGAATTCGGATGAAAATGAAATTTTAAAACCTTCCGATTCTTTGTCAATAGTGAACTTTACATCGAATACGACTGAAAGCTTATCCGAAAATAGAAAAGATATTTTGGCCATGAATTCGGCTACCGAAGCGTATCGCCAAATGCATAAAGCAGACCAAATGGCATTCTTGCCACGTTTAAATGCTTTCGGCACTTACGAACTTCATGATGATGAAATTTTTCAAGGTCAAGCTCAAGGTTATTTATTCGGAGCAGAATTGAAGTGGAATCTTTTTGAAGGTAGTAAGCGTTTTGGGAAATCTCAAAAAAGTAAAGCCGAATATGATAAATCTAAATTACAGTTAGAACAATACATGTCTGAAAGTCAATTAGAACTTAATAAAGCAAAAAGAGGACTAGAAGATGCCAAGAACAAATTAAAGCTAACGAAACTAGCCCTTGAACAATCTGGAGAATCACTGCGTATACGCACCAACCGATTTAAGCAAGGCTTAGAAAAAACTTCAGATTTATTACTATCAGAAACCCAATTCTCTCAAAAACAATTAGAGTATTACGGTACAATTTTTCAACATAATTATGCCTTGGCCTATTTGAAATTTTTAATGGAAGAATAGAAACGATTAGAAAAAACTATTACCAATACTTTGATAAGTACTTAATACCAATTAAAAGATGAAAAATAAAAAATATATAATCACAGCAATTTTAGGGGCAACAATCCTAATCTCTAGTTGTGGTAGCGAAGATAAAAAAGTGGTAATCGATAATTCGCCTGCTGTACCCGTTAAAGTAAAGACGGTTTCTGAAGATAATAGTAGCCCGTTTTTAACGGTAAGTGGAAAAATAGAAGCTGTTAAGAGTGCAAATATCAGTACTCGAATGATGGGTTATGTAGATAAAATATATGTTGGCGTTGGCGATAAAGTTCGTGACGGACAATTATTAATGAGCGTTAATAATGCAGATGTTTCAGCTCAACTTGCCCAAGTAAATGCAGGAATTACAGAAGCTGAAGCAGCTTACACTATTGCAGAAAAAGACTTTAACCGGTATACCACTTTATTTCAAGAAAATAGCGCCTCACAAAAAGAGTTAGACGATATCACTGCCAACTATAACATGGCGAAAGCACGATTAGAGTCAGCAAAACAAATGAGGAACGGGGTGAACGCACAAATGGAATATGCGAATATTCGTGCACCCTTTGACGGTGTGGTCACAAATAAGTTTATTAATACTGGTGATATGGCAAACCCAGGTATGCCATTAATGGAGGTAGAATCTCCAGACAAATACCAAGTTTTGACTATGGTGCCAGAATCTGAAATTCTTGCGGTTAAAAATGATAGCGAAGTCACCGTGCAAATAAAAGCATTGAATAAGAATGTAAAAGGTACAGTCACCGAAGTTAGTACATCTTCTAAAAACACCGGAGGTCAATATTTGGTAAAGGTTATTATTGATAAAACAGATGCACAGATACTATCAGGTATGTACGCAACTGTACAATTTCCTGTTGCTCGTAAGACAACTAGTTCTGCTATTATTATTCCTATCGGAGCTATCGTAAAAAATGGTCAATTAACAGGCATTTATACGGTTAGCCAAAGCAACACAGCACTTTTACGTTGGTTGCGTCTAGGAAGGACTTTCGGTGACCAAGTAGAAGTACTTTCCGGTCTTGCTGCTGATGAACAATATATAGTGTCCGCGGAAGGAAAATTATTCAACGGAGCTAAAATCTCGAACCAATAAACGAATCTGCGTTAGGGATCGAAGCGATTACCCCACAGGTACTTTTGAGCCGAGGAGTAATAGTGAAAAGCCCGACCGCCTGTCTAAAGACTGGTGGAAAAGCACAAACAAAATAAATAGAAATAATGAAGGAAGGTTTAGCTGGCAAAATCGCCAAATTATTTATAGGCAGCAAGTTAACGGTACTTCTAATGATCGTATTCATGGTCATTGGGGTGTACAGTTCGTTTTTAATACCAAGGGAAGAAGAACCTCAAATCGACGTGCCTATGGCCGATATTTTTGTTGGCTATCCTGGTGCGAGCCCTGCTGAAGTAGAATCACGTGTTATCAAACCTTTAGAAAAATTGATATCAAATATCAAAGGTGTAGAATACGTGTATTCAACGTCGATGAAAGAACAAGGTATGGTCATCGTACAATTTTATGTTGGTGAAGATATTGAACGGTCGTTCGTGAAATTGTACAATGAGATCAATAAACATATGGATATTATGCCACAAGGTGTAACGTTCCCTTTGGTAAAAACCAGAGCTATTGATGATGTGCCCATGCTTGGACTTACGTTATGGAGTGAAAACTATGATGGGTATCAGTTGAGCCAAATGGCACAGGAGTTAGAAAGTGAGATTAAGAAGGTGAATGATGTAGCGATTACACATAAAATCGGTAATCAAGACCGCCAGTTGCGTGTGGTTCTAGATAAAGATAAACTGGCCGCTAGCGGATTAGATTTCCTGTCGGTTTCTGAAATGATAAAAGCGAACAATGCACAATTGAGTTCAGGTAGTTTTGATAAGAACGATACCGAGTTTTTAGTAAACACAGGTAATTTTTTGGCATCGGTCACGGATGTTGAAAATCTTGTGGTCGGTGTACAGCAGAACCAACCGATTTATTTGAAACAAATAGCCAGTATTATCGATGGCCCTGAAATTCCACAGAGTTATGTTTCTTTAGGTTTTGGACAGGCAAGCGATAAAGTGGGTGATTACAAATCTGAATACCCTGCAGTTACGATTTCTGTAGCTAAAAGAAAAGGTGCCGATGCGATGAAAATAGCAGATATCGTTATTGATAAGGTTAACCATTTGCGCACTACACTTATACCTGATGATGTACATGTAGAAATTACAAGAAACTATGGTGAAACTGCATCTCATAAAGTGTCAGAGTTATTGCTGCACTTGATTGGGTCCATCTTTGCCGTAACACTGGTTGTTATGTTAGCAATGGGCTGGCGTGGTGGTTTAGTGGTATTTTTATCGGTTCCGATTACATTTGCTTTAACGCTGTTGAGCTACTACATGTTAGACTATACGCTAAACAGAATTACGTTGTTTGCTTTAGTTTTTGTTACGGGTATCGTAGTGGATGACTCCATTATTATCGCCGAGAATATGCACCGGCATTTTAAAATGAAACGCTTGCCATTTAAGCAAGCTGCACTTTATGCTATAAACGAAGTAGGTAACCCTACTATTTTGGCAACATTTACGGTAATAGCCTCTGTATTGCCAATGGCATTTGTTTCTGGCTTAATGGGACCTTATATGGCTCCAATGCCAATAGGGGCATCAATCGCCATGATTCTGTCCTTATTCGTTGCTTTGACCATAACTCCTTATTTAGGATATATTTTCTTAAGAGAAAAAGATAAAAAGGGAGAAGAAGAAAAGCAACAAAAACCTTTAGAGGATACCTTCATTTATAGGGTTTACAACAAATTTGAACGTCCTCTAATTGAAAATAAAAGCAAACGTTGGTTGTTTTTAGGATTGACTTTTTTATTACTCATGGGATCAATGATGTTGTTTTTTACCAAATCGGTAGCCGTTAAGATGTTACCTTTTGATAACAAAAACGAATTTCAAGTGGTTATAGATATGCCAGAAGGCACTACCCTTGAACGCACGGGAGCGGTAGCTCAAGAAATTTCACAATACTTGTCTACTCGTCCAGAAGTGGTGAACTACCAAAATTATATCGGCACTTCTGCACCAATTACATTTAATGGGTTGGTACGTCATTACGATTTACGTGGTGGCAGTAATATGGCAGATATACAAGTTAATCTTATTGACAAAGGCGAACGTTCAGCCGAGAGCCATGACATCGCAAGATTACTTCGCCCCGATATTCAAAAAATAGCGGCGAAATATAATGCCAATGTAAAATTGGTCGAAGTTCCGCCTGGGCCTCCTGTTCTTTCTACGATTGTTGCAGAGGTATATGGTCCTGATTATGAAGAGCAAATAAAAATTGCCAATAGTGTTCAAGATATTTTAAAAAACACTGATGATGTAGTTGATATCGATTGGCTTGTTGAAGCAGATCAAACCGAATATCAATTCGTAATCAATAAAGAGAAAGCAATGCTCTACGGTGTGGCACCACAACAAATAGCCTATACCATGAATATGGCATTATCCAATAGAGCAATTACAAATTTATACGATGAGAATGCAAGCAATCAAGTTGGTTTGATTTTGGCTTTAGATGAAAAGGAAAAATCGACCATTTCGGATATTTCACAATTGAAGATTACTTCTAAGCAAGGTACTATGGTGCCAATTGCCGATTTAGTTGACATTAAAGAAACCATAAGTGCAAAAAGTATTTACCATAAAAATCAAAAACGTGTAGTTTATGTGATGGCCGATATGGCCGGGGAATTGGAGAGTCCTGCTTATGCGATTTTAGGTATGGAGGAAAAGCTCAAAGAAATTGCCTTACCAAAAGGTTATGAAATCAATGAAATGTACTTAGGCCAGCCTGAATTTGAAGATAACTATACCGTTAAGTGGGATGGTGAGTGGCAAATTACGCTTGAGGTATTTCGTGATTTAGGAATTGCCTTTATGGGAGCTATCATATTAATTTATATTCTGATTGTAGGATGGTTTCAAAACTTTAAAGCACCTATTGTAATGATGGTTGCTATACCGCTTTCCTTAATCGGAATTATTTTAGGCCACTGGATTATGGGCGCGTTTTTTACCGCTACTTCGTTTATTGGAATGATTGCATTAGCAGGTATCATGGTACGAAACTCCGTACTACTAATCGACTTTATTAATTTGCGTTTGGCAGAAGGTATACCCATTAAACAAGCAGCCATTGAAGCTGGTGCGGTTCGTACTACACCTATTCTATTAACCGCAGGTACAGTAGTAATTGGTGCGTTCGTTATTTTATTTGATCCAATATTTCAAGGGTTAGCTATTTCATTGATGGGCGGGACTATTGTTTCTACTGTATTGACATTGTTGGTGGTACCATTGGTTTATTATATGATTGAGCGGAAGAATTATCCTGAAATTGAAGAAAAAACAGATAGAATTAAAGACTAAAATCAATAAAATGAAATTATTAATTGTAACGGTCGTAGAAGAATTCGAGAAGGATATTCTTAGGCTATTTAAAAAAGCCAATATTGAAAGTTTTAGTGAAAGTCGTATTGACGGACATAAAAACATAACATCAATGGTTCGCACAGCAAGTTGGTTCCCTAGTGAAAAAGGAGGTGTAGAATCAAGTTTATTTTTCTCATTCACCTCAGACGAAAATATAGATTCGCTTTTTGAACTTATTAAAACGTTTAATGAAAAGTTGGAAACAAACAACCCAATAAAAGCAGTTGTTGTACCTATTGAAAAATCAATTTAATCTTAAAAATTATCAAAATGCTAAACACATATTTTAGAGTTATCGTAGGTTTAATGGTTTTACTGAGCGTAGTTTTAGCGGTATATGTAAATATCAACTGGTTATGGTTTACAGTTTTCATAGGAGTTAATCTTATTCAATCGGCATTTACAAAGTGGTGTTTGTTGGAAACTATACTTATAAAATTAGGAGTCAAAAAATAATACTCTTTACCATGTAGGTTTTCCTAAATAGGTTGTTGTAAATGATCTAGATATTCTATCTAATTATATTGTCCTTGACTTGATTTAAAGCTAAGGACTTTATACTTCTGACATTCAGTACCTTACAAACATAAGAGTATATATTTGAAGTTATTATCCTACTGAAAAGTTGGTATGGCCTGTAAGTTAATATCTTGCCAATGTGATAGTGATTGCAAAAGAATCAGTTTCTTTGCACTTTTATAATTCACTTTGAACAAGAATTAATTAGATAATGAATATATTATATGACCCATGGCCATGGTATGTGGCCGGACCGTTAATAGCCTTAACCATGTTTATTCTTCTTTTTGTAGGGAAAAAATTTGGTATGTCATCTAACTTAACAACGATGTGCTCTATTGGTGGTGCAGGAAAATATGCCGATTACTTTAAATTGGATTGGAAATCACAACGTTGGAACCTAATGGTTGTTGTAGGAGCTGTTATCGGAGGATTTATTGCATCCCAGTATATGTCTGATAATACAGTAAAGATTAATCCGGAAGTTGTGCAACAGCTTTCTAATGATTACGGAATTGAAAGTGCAGGGGAAGCGTATTTACCAACAGAACTTTTTGCACCACAACATCTTACTGACCCTTTTGTACTTGTAATTTTAATTCTAGGCGGATTCTTGGTAGGCTTTGGTGCCCGATATGCCGGTGGTTGTACAAGCGGTCATGCCATTTCTGGACTTAGTAATTTACAGTTGCCTTCTCTTATTGCCGTCATTGGCTTCTTTATAGGTGGGCTAGTAATGATTCACCTTTTATTCCCCTTAATTTTTAGTTAGAGATGAGATATATAAGCTATTTAGTTATCGGTATATTTTTCGGTATCATTATGTATAAATCTGAAGCTGCATCTTGGTTCAGAATTTATGAGATGTTTCAATTCGGTTCTTTTCACATGTATGGCATCATTGGCTCTGCACTTGTAATTGGAGTAGTTGGTGTGCAAATCATTAAAAAGTATAACATAAAAGCTATTGGAGGTACCGAAATGAATTTACACCCTAAGAAAAAAGGTGTCACCAATTATCTAATAGGTGGTATTATTTTTGGCCTTGGATGGGCTTTAGCAGGTGCTTGCCCTGGACCTATGTATGTACTGGCCGGAGCTGGGTATTATTCTATTTTAGTGGTGATTGGCGGAGCTCTTTTAGGAACTTTCGTATACGGAGTCGTAAAAGACAAACTACCACATTAATTTACTTGTCCGTTATCAACTTAGGCGACAACCACAACCACCCTATTCCAACTAAAAATAGGATGTAACATAGTATAGGAGAAATTGGACGGTCAATCATAACTGTTCTGTTTTTGTTTACGGTATTTTTGAATCGCTTTTGATTTACGGCTATTGTTTCAGTAGTTCTTAGCGATTTCCAATCCATATCATCGTAAACATAGTATGAAAACCGGGAAGCACTATCTGTATTAATTTTTAACGTATTCCAGCCCTTTTTCTTTGGATAAACTGTACCAGAATACTTATTGGATATCATTGGTTTTTGAACTGTAGGTACAAGCCCTCCATCTTCATTGACGATAGAGAACTCTTTTAAATTTGTGTAAAGATCAATATCAAAGGGTTCGTCTACTAAAGGTATGTGAGTGACTGCCTTCCATTCTAATGCCACATTATTCTTTTTTATAATGGCATCTAAAATTTGGGTCCAATAATTTTCATAAGTTTCATCTGAACCATTTAACAATAACTGGTAACTATTTAAAATTGTGGTAGTTGCCACTCTTCCCAAACCCATTTGTTTATAGGCAGCTATGCAAGGACCATCCCATTTTAATATGGGCTGCACCAAAAATTGTTCATCAAAATCATATGGGTATTTTTCTAAAGTAATTGCACTATTGGGTAGTTGTATCTCATCTTTAGCATCTCGTTTAAATTTAAAATAAGATGAACTTTCATGAAGATCAAAAAGGAATTCACTTGGTTGAATGAACACTCCTAATCCGCTTTCCTGAATATTCTTTTCAAAACGATTTTTTATGGAAACGCCAAAACTAAAATAGGTATCTGCATCTGAAATAATCAGATCAAACTGATTCAAAACGGCATCGGTAAATTGATTTACGGGTAAACTACTGGTATTGAAATATTCAAACTTAAATTTACCTTTTGTAAATTGACTTCTAACAATTACTTCGTGCCCCTCTTCAGCCAAAAAGTTCTTTAAATATTTTGTTTCGAACGTGGGGAAGTTATTCAAAATCAAAACGCGCAAAGGTTTCTTTTCTTTAATTTCTATGGGTAATGGATTTGTATCTAACAAAACCCCCACACTGTCCTTTATAATTAGTTGATACACATAAGTACCACTAGTTTTAGGAGTTCCTGATAGTGAAAAATCAGTATTACCATTCTCAACAAATTGAAGGGAGTCCAACCCATTTCCCCTTGAATCCTCAAAAACTAAAAATGCCCCTTTTATCGGATG
Source organism: uncultured Maribacter sp. (assembly GCF_963974015.1). Classification (GTDB taxonomy): domain Bacteria; phylum Bacteroidota; class Bacteroidia; order Flavobacteriales; family Flavobacteriaceae; genus Maribacter. Next base: position 23,436 of record NZ_CAXBBZ010000003.1, read on the forward strand.
ATTATAACTACCATTTACTTGAACCTTTTCACCTAACGTAATTTGATTTGCATATGATAAACGGTTGATTCCTAATGGGTTTTCGATTGGAATATATTCAACCGCCAAATCATTGAATAGCGAAAAATCATATGATGGTACGCCCTGCCCTATTACGTAAATACTGGTTAAGGAATCTAGTTCGTTTCTGATAGCTATTCCAGAATCATAATTCAACACTTTTATGCCTTTGTTCAATGACACTAGACTATCTTTCTGTTGTTCACTATATCCGTCGGTTAGTAAAAGTCCTTTTTGGTCATCTACCTCCACTTCCTTTGTTGGTTCTAACACTAATAGTACCACTGCGGCAATCGTTACAAATGCTACAATTGCATTTAAAGCAAAGCTCCCTCTACTTTTATTCACCCATTCCTTATAAAGATAAATAGCAAATAAAACCAACGCTCCTATAAAAACCGGTATCAAAACAACATTATGTACAAATGAAAATCCGTCAATCATAGGTTTCTAGTTGTTTTAGGAATAATGAATTGATTTCATCGGTATACGTATTGCGAGCACCTGGTATTTGTTTTGTTTTTGGTAGAGCTGACAACAAACCTTTCTGGACAGTTTTATAATTACTGATTGTTCTCCCCGTATTATTTTCTATTTGTTTTAATCCTTGAAGAACACCTAAATACTTACCTGGATTCTCTATTGCCAAGAGCGCCAACTCGTTACCTGCTTCTGCAAAAATTTCCTTATCAAGTTCATTGAAAATAACCTGCTTCTGAATTAATTCTTCTAACCGTGATATAGCTTTGGTCATTGCTGCGAAAGGTTGATCCAATTCTAGGTTTTCAGTCTTTCTAAAATTATCGATATCCTTTATAGAACCAGTTAATCTGCTTTCTTCCTTAATAGGCGGTGGATCAAAACCAATTCTATGAACATAAATTCGAGCACTGTTTTTTATTTCTTGAATCAATTTTAAGGCATCGTATTGAAATGGCAAAGATTTTTCAGGCTCATACAATCGCAAATACAATTCGGCATCCCACATAATGCTTAACGCCTTTCTTAATTTCGTTTTAAGGGATTCCTCAAATAATGTAGACTCTTCTGGGTCATCATGATTATGAAGGTAATCGTGCAAAGGGTCTTCCGCTTCTACTGATTCTTGTGAAGGAACCAGGTTATGTTCGTTATCACCATCATGGTCATGCGAGTATTCTTTCAATATATTTTCTTGATCTTCAGCATGATCATGGTCTTCACCTGCTTCAGCAGTTTCGATCTCACTTGGTGCTTCTGTCATTTCAGATTCATCACCCATAAATTGACCGTATTTTAAACGCAAGGCTTTTTGGTCAAATCCTAATTCGTTACTTCTAAATTTAAATTCTTGGGTTGATATCGTTGGTTTATCCTTTATTAGTTTTTCAGTATCGATAATCAATTGACGCTGACTTCTAAAATAATCGGGCATTTGGTCTACTCCTAAAGTTCCTTGAACTGCGAATTGGTCCGTAATCGTATCCTTTATGACGGCGAAATAGGTTTCGCTACGTGCTACACTCCGTTTGGGCTCTTTTTCATCGTAAGCTTCAATATAGAAATACAGCTCGTCCCCTACATCCATTTTTAAGGCATCTAAATCTATATTTTTACCTAGACTTAAACTGGTTTGCCCTCTTTGAATCGTTTGATTAAAATTTAGTTTTTCCTCCCTAAACTTTACGGATTCTCCCGACCCTTTACTGACCGTAGCAATGATGTATGCTTCATCTATGCCGTAATCATCGGTTATCGTACTTTGTAACTGAATTTTCTTAGTATCTGAAAAATCAAAATATGTGTATTGCTCCAAACCGATAATTTCGATTTCGGGTGGATTGTCAGGCAGGGCTTCAATCGAAAATAGATCGGAAGTAAACTCTACCCCTTCTTCATTCTTAAATTTAAAACTGTAAAACCCAGATTCTTTAAGCGATTGACGAATGGTATAACCATCATCTACTTTTTGTAACGGGAATGATTTGCCCATGCGCTCCATAAAAACACCAGAAATCGGATTATCGAATTTTAACCTCCAATCAATTTTTGAATTTACTACAGCTTTTACATTAGGCTCAGCCATGGTTTTATGACCTAGACGCGTATATGCTGGATAGGAAACCGAAATTACCTGATTCGTTATTTTCGGTAGTACCGATTCTTTTGAAAGTGTATCTTTAGCTATAAAATGAATATGCTCTGGATTTACATTAGAGTTGAAAACATCATCTACACCACTGAACAGGCCTAGCTTGTTTAAGAAAAAACCGACGGCTAAAAGCGTAACTAAAACCATACTGGCTTGCTTCACTTTATTAGGTGGAGTAATGGCTCCTAATCTTGTCTTAAGTTCGTGAGATACTTTATATCGTTGTAACCTGGCAAGGTTGGACAATGATTCTTCTGGCTGTAATAAAAGTCCGGTGCTAAAGGATGCTTCGGCTACATGTGCGTCGATATATGAACTGGTAGTATTTAAATTGTGAGACCAAGGGTGTTTTATTAAGAGTAGTAATATTAAAACAAGTGTAAAAACCGTCAATCCAATCAAAATATTACTGGCTAAGAAATAAGCGAACAAACCAATACCTAAAGCGTATAAAAACACTTCTAGATACCCTAACAGTTGCCACCGTTGGTTGAATTTTATCAAATGTTGTTTGCCCGATTCCATTACTGCTTTTTTAGATAAGCCACTAGGCGTTCAACTAGTAACAATGTAAATAACAACACCCATAAATAGGGTAGTAAATTAAACCTACCCAACTTAGGTCTCTTTGTCGTACTTGGCTTAAAATTCGTTTGCAATTCGGTTTCTGTTACTTGGCGAATGTCTGCTTCAGAAACTAATTCATCCAATTCTTTATTCACATATAAAATGTCTAATATATTTTCTACCAACCTTTGTTCAATGGCATTTTCGGCACTGATTCTTTTAGTCAAAACAAAGGTATTCGCTTCTGAACCTTCTTCAATTAGGGAATTTGCCACGGAATCCTTTTTATAAAACAAAAGCTTCTGATAAGAATTTGGTACAGGCTTCTCACTTAGCCAAACCGTAATGTCATACTTTTTCTTTTTTGGTACGACAGTATCCATATTGCTTTCTACTTTTATTTCTCGATCAAGATATTCTTCAAGTGTCGCAAATGCAGCCTCAAAAAATCTTTTATCATTCGCTAAACTGTCTTTATAAAAAATGGCTATATCTAAAGGTTTTTGAATAACAAGTGGCACCTTAATTGCATTTCCCTTGTTAGTTATTCTAAGGCTGTCCCCGCTAGAATTCACTGCGTACTCAGAACCAAGGGTAATTTGACCGCTAGAAACTTCAACTTTATTAGAGTTACCAAGTGCTGAATATAATTGTAAGTCCTTTTCATTTTGATACGCTATCAATGGCTTTTCTACCGTTTGCGCGGAATCAATCACCACCCATTTAATTTGATGATCGGTTTGTGGTCTTGACCCTTTTATACCTCTCGCATATCCTTTTGTAAAAACAACTATACTGTCCGTATTTAGCAAATCCGTTTCCGATGCTAACGACCAATAATCTGGTATCGCTACTACCCTTGAATAGTATGAATCATACTCCCAAAGAGGAAATCCTTTTTTGAAAAGACGAATTTCTTGTTCGTCGGCAAGACTATCTAACCGAGTCATGAAATTCTTGTTTTGACTAAGGTCCGGTTCCACTAAATAGGTCAATGAAGCATTATCTATTCTAGAATTCCAGATAGGTTTTGCTAAAACTAATGTCAATACACTTATGATGAGCATTCTTAAAAGCAATAGCCAAAGCTCATTCAATTGAATACTACTAGATTGTTTTGATTTTGATTCTGATAACAGCTGAATACTTCCAATTTTAATAGTCTTCGCCTCTTTCTTACTCCATAAATGGACTGCTATTGGAACCAATAACCCCAATAAAGCCCATAAGTACGTTGGATATGTGAATGACATATTAGTTGAGTCTTTTACGTTGTTTTAAAAATAATTGAAGTGCTTCGCCCAAATGGGCATCCATACGAAAGACATAATGATCAATTCCGTTCGAAAGTAATTCTTCTTTAATTTTTTTCAATCGATTTTCAAGGGAAGTCAAATACTCGGTCTTAGCTTTAACCGTATCTACCTTTACACGTGCTCCCGTTTCCCAATCTTCAAAAGTGATATTTGGCCCGTAATTAAAATCCATTTCTGCAGCACCCATAATCTGTAGTACAACAACTTCGTTTCTTGCTGATTTCAGCCCTTTGATAAAGCTTGAAATTTCCCTGCTAGATTCATACATATCCGTCAGGAAAAAAATCAATTCTTTTCCGCCTCTATTGGGTATTCGCTTATTGGATATATGGGTTTCAGGCCATTTTCCGGTGTTTGAAAGATTAATCAGTTCTAACAATAACCGATTGTAATGCTTTTTGTCCGCCTTTGGATAAACACTAAGGACATCGGTCTCATTTAAAGCAAATAATCCAACAGCGTCTCCCTGTTTATGAGCCATGTACCCCAATGTTGCCACGAGAACACGAACAAAGTCCATTTTGGACAAATCTGCTTCTTTATGTAACATTGAAGCACTTGAATCAATTATAAACTTAATAGTTACTTGACTTTCAATTTCAGATTGCTTGATATAATACCTGCCAGATCGTGCGAGCATTTTCCAATCTAACAGGCGTAAATCATCACCCGGTTCATAGCCCCGATATTGGCTGAACTCCATTCCAGGACCTACACTGACACTTCTATTCAAACCTGAGGTAAATCCTTCAACCACTATTCGAGATATCAATGATAGCCCCGAAACGGTATTGATGACTTCTGGTTTTAATAAATCGTGATAGTCCTGTTGTGCCATTTACTTGCCTTTTAGTTCAATGGCGTTCAATAAATGTGCAGCAACTTTATCTGAAGTAATACCTTCTGACTCTGCCCTGAAATTGACCAAAACCCTATGACGAAGCACTGGTAATGCCACACTTTCAATATCATTTAGAGTAACGGCCAATCTACCTTCTAACAAGGCATTAGCCTTTGCCGTTAAGATCATTGCTTGACCTGCACGCGGACCTGCACCCCAATCTACCCATTCTTTTACATAAGAATCCGTTGTTGTTTCTGGTCGTGTAGCACGAATGATATCACTAACAAAAGTAATAAGTGCATCACTAATGGAAACTTCACGAACCAATTGCTGTAATCTAACGATATCGTCACCAGATATGACTTTGTTTAAATTCCTTTTTACGGCGCCTGTAGTCGCTTTTAAAATTGCTTCTTCATCTTGTTTTGTTGGGTATCCTATTTTGATGTACAGTAAGAAACGGTCTTGCTGAGCTTCCGGCAAAACAAAGGTTCCAGATTGTTCTATGGGATTTTGGGTAGCCAAAATAAAGAACGGTTTATCTAATGGATAGGTTTTATCCCCATAAGTAACCTCAAACTCCTGCATAGCTTCTAACAATGCAGCTTGTGTTTTTGGTGGAGTACGGTTTATTTCATCTGCCAGAATAATATTCGAAAAAATAGGGCCCTTGTTGAACTTGAAAAACTTCTTACCTGTAGTATGGTCTTCCTCTAAAATCTCAGTCCCAATAATATCCGATGGCATTAAATCTGGTGTAAACTGAATACGCTTAAATTTTAAATCGATGGCATTCGCCAATGTTCTGATCATTAATGTTTTTGCCAAACCTGGCACTCCTTCTAACAATGCATGACCACCAGCTAAAAATGTAATCAGTAATTGAGAGACTGTCTCTTCTTGCCCAATTATCACCTTTCCTATTTCTTGTTTTAAGGCCTTTAATTTTCCAGAAAGCATTTCTACTTCATCTGCAATTCGTTGTAATTCTGTATCCATTCAAATATTTTTATGAAGTAAGGGCATATAATACTATGTTGACCCCAAACCGTGTATTGTCTATTTTGTACCAACGTTTGTTTCTAAAATCGTAATCCCATTCGCAACCGTAATCCTTATTACTGTAGAGTACGCCTATTCTGCCATTGATTTCTATTGCTTTCAAATAATCGTGTACCAAGTCGTCTCCCCAACCATTTAATTCCTGGGAGGTTGTTGGCGGGCCATCTTCGAAATCAAAGAAAATAGAATACATTTCGTGGTCGTTAGGTATTTTTTTTAATTCGGAAGAACCAAATATTTCCTCCATTTGTCGTTCGAAAGATTTTGCAAACAATCCGTCAATATCATGGTTGCAATCATCGGCAAAAACGAAGCCTCCATTTCGAACATACTTCTCGAAATTCTCTTTTTCCTTTTTGGTAAACTCCACCAGTTTGTGTCCGGATATATAACAAAACGGACTTTTAAAAATATCATCGCTAGCTAGGGTGATTATCTTTTCTTGGGTATCTACTTTCAATGTGGTGTATTCCACTAACGAATTCAACAAATTAGAAGGCATGCGCTGATCTACATCCCAATCTCCGGATTCATACTGTAATCTTGTAAAGAAAAATTCATTGCTCAATAGTGAAAACTTATTTAAAATTCAGCTGCAAAAAGAAAACTGGTTGTCGTGAAAGTTCACAAACAACCAGTTTAAATATTCAAAATATCATTTATACCGCATCGGAAAGACTGGTGAACGTAAAGTCACGAACCTTCATATATGGTATTAAATTACCATCAATACGAACTTGCTTACCAAGGGTTTCTAGATTATTCAACATGATTATCGGACTTTCATTAAACCTGAAATTCTTAACAGGGTATTTAATTTCTCCGTTTTCAATATAGAATGTTCCGTCTCTTGTTAATCCTGTATATAATAGGGTTTGTGGATCTACACTACGTATGTACCATAAGCGTGTAACCAAAATACCTTTTTTGGTACTCTTAATCAACTCCTCTAAGCTAGCATCACCACCTGCCATTACTACGTTCGATGGAAAAGGAACAGGATCAACTCCTTTTTCTTTTGCCCAAAACCTATCATATGCCAAATTTTTAACCACTCCGTTTTCTAACCAAGTTGTTTTCTTTAAGGGTTGCCCTTCTCCATTCCAAGTAGCTGTCGGTACTTCAGGATTCAATGGATCTGACCAAATACTTACACGTTCATCTACAATCTTCTCTCCTAATTTATTTGCACCATCTGCGGCGGACATAAAGCTTCTACCCTCATCGGCCGAACGTGCGTCTAAAGACCTGAACATATTTCGTAATAGATCAGATGAAGCAGCAGGTTCTAAAATAACAGTGTATTTACCCGGCTCAATTGCTTTTGCCTCTCTTGACATCACAGCTTTATCGATTGCAGTTTTCGCAGCCTCATCGGCATCAAACTTAGCAACATCATTAAAATCCCTTGATACCCATCCTGAACCTGTACCATCATTGGTACGCATAGTCACAGTAAAATCTACGTTGGTCGATTTGTTATAAGCAAAAAGTCCTTTAGAATTGATCATGGCACTAAAGCCGGCAGAATCATTTAAAAATCCTGCAGCGGTAACATCTTTAGCTGCTGCTGGCACAATACTACTGCTTGCTACTTCAGCTCTGTATTCTGGAGATATGTTCGCCGTTGATTCACTAAAACTTATTGATTCATCATACATCTGTGGGCCTAAAGGTTCCATAAATTCAGAATTCTCAGGTGACAGATTTGCTAATTCCTCAGCTCTTCTTACCACCTTTTCCAATGATGCATCATCGAATTCATCTATAGTTGCAGTACCTGATTTTTTACCAAAACTTGATTGTACCGCCAAGCTTTGATTAGAACTGTACCCAGATGTAGATACTGTATTACGCGCATACCTGATATTACCGCTATTGTAGCCGTTTAAATTTATTTCACAGGTATCGGCTTTGGAAAAGCTCAATGCCTTCTCCAAAATTTTTCTTGCTTCTTCTTTTGTATAAATTGCCATTGTTGTTCTGTTTTTGGGTAAACCTAATTAAATAGTTCTACCTGTGTTAATTACATTTACATCATTGAACCTAGCGGTAGAACTACCGTGAGATACGGCACTCGCCTGAGAAGGCTGTCCTTTACCGTCAAAGAAAGTACCAAATAATCGGTAATCACTTTCATCGCAAATCTTAACACATGAATTCCAAAATTCTTGGGTATTCGATTGGTAAGCCACATCTTCTAACATACCTACAATTTCACCATCTTTAATTTCATAGAACACAGTACCACCGAATTGGAAATTATAACGTTGCTGGTCAATTGAATAAGAACCACGACCGGCAATATAAATTCCTTTCTCTACATCTTTGATCATCTCAGAAATGGAATACTTTTCCTTACCTGGTTCTAAAGATACATTTGGCATACGCTGAAACTGAACATCATCCCAACTTTGTGCATAACAACATCCATGAGATTCGTTTTGGTCGATCATATGAACCTGGTCACGTATGGCTTGGAAATTGGTAAGTATACCATTTCGTACCAAATCCCACTTCTTGGTCTTAACACCTTCATCGTCAAACCCAACAGCACCTAATGAACCTACTTGAGTTTTATCGGCAACAAGGTTTACGATATCACTACCATATTTAAAATTACCAGATTTCAGTTTATCCAAAGAGGCGAAACTTGTACCCGCGTAATTGGCTTCGTAACCCAATACACGGTCCAATTCTAATGGATGACCAACAGATTCATGAATTGTTAATCCTAAATGATTAGGCTCTAATACTAGATCATATTTACCAGCATCAACCGATTTGGCTGTTAATTTTTCTTTAGCCTGCTTTGCTGCAATGGTAGCATCTTCTACCATATCATAGCTGTTTCTATACAAACGTAAGCCAGCAGGACCTTCTAATTTTTCAGATTCTAATCCATCCATATACTCATAACCCATACCTACAGGGGCACTCATATTTTCTCTGGTCTTAAAGTTACCTTTAGCCTTATCTATTGCAGTTACCCTAAATGTTGGCCATAACCTATGTATATCTTGATCTATGTAAGAACCGTCGGTAGAAGCAAAATATTTTTGCTCGTTTACCATAAATAAGGCTGAGTTTACATAATCGGCACCATTATCCAAAGCTGCTGCATTGGCAGTTAATAATAAATCTACCTTTTCTGAAACAGGAACTTCTTTAAAGTCTTTAGTTATTGGCGTTTTCCAAGAAACTTCACCATAAGCGTTTACCGGGGCAAGCTGAACTGGGTCTGTTTGAATTTTTGAATTTGCCTTTGCAATTGCCACCGCTTGTTCCGTCGCTTTTTTAATTCCGTCTTCTGTAACACTATTGGTTGAGGCAAAACCCCAAGTACCATTTGCGATGACACGGATACCTACACCGAAAGATTCTGTATTGACTACATTTTGTACTTTATCTTCCCTAGTAAAAACATATTGATTTAAATACCGACCTATTCTAGCATCTGCATAGGTTGCCCCTAAAGATTTCGCCGTATTTAAGGCTACATCTGCCATTCTCTTTTTCACCAGGGCATCCATACCCGGTTCTAGTAAAGCTTCCGTCGGGATGTCATTTCCTAGCAATAATGACGGCATCATTAGTGCTCCGGCACCCAACCCGGCGTACTGTACAAAATCTCTTCTTTTCATCTGTTAGTTTTAAATTGGTTTTTTAAGGTTACATCTACCTTTGGCACATCTAACCATAACATATAAGTATTCTAAGAATATTCGGTTCGTAAAAACTTGGTTTGTCACTATTCAAGCTTCTAAGAAAAACTACTATAATTAATCAGATTATTTTAATAATCTTAAAAGCATAAAATTTGTGATATTAATTACAGCCCTCTAAAAATAGAAAGGGTTTCTTAACAATTATGTTAACCTTAACATAAAATATAACTTATTATGCTCTTTTTAAGAATAACCTAAAAATGCCACCAGTATTTTCTGTTTATTCAATAACTTAGGATAGAATTACTAGAATTGAGTATATGAAAATGTATTACTCAATTTTTAGCTACCGATGCATTTTATCCAGAATCTCAATAATCTCGGTTTTCTTTCGAACCGAAACGGGTACATTCTCGCCGTTCTTGAGCATTAAATAACCGCCATCTGTTTTTATGTATGCACTTATGCATTGAAGATTGACTAAATGACTTTGATGCACCCGTATAAAATCATGACTACTTAAAAGCTCTGAAAAATACTTTAATGTTTTGGTAACGAATATCTTGCGTTTATCTTGAAGATGGAATATAGTGTTATTACTATCAGATTCACATCGTATAATATCATCCAAACTGACGATCATAATTTGGTCTAACGTATGTAAGGATATTTTATTAGGTTTTTTCTCCGGTGCAGAAATGGTTTCCTTTAAAATCTGAAGTCGTTCTTTATTAGGCTGTAGTTGTTCTTTTGCGCGTGAAATGGCTAAGCTTAAATCTTCGTTCGAATAGGGTTTTAATACATAATCGATTGCGGCAAACTTAAAAGCCCGTATGGCAAACTCATCACTTGCGGTTACAAATATAATTTTCGATTTTAAATCTGGGAAAATCTCTAAAATATCGAACCCTGTACCATCACCAAGTATGATATCCAAAAACAGGATATCTGGTTGGTTATGACGAAGCACTTTTGCAGCTTCCACTACACTCTGTGCAGTTGCGGTAATTTCAATATCTGGATGCCTTGCCTCTATATCCTTTTTTAAAAGGGTTAAGGCATCGATCATATCTTCTACTATTATCGCTGTGGGCATAGGTCTTTAATAATCTGTTAATAAAGGTATTTTAAAAGTAATCTTGGTACCCGCAATACTACCGTTTTCATTTTTTATTTCACCGATATACAAGGTATTTTTACCTGCAATCGATTCTAAGCGTTCTTTGGTCACTGTCAATGCCATAGATTGATGGTCTGTTTTTGGCTTTTCATCTTGAGATTTAAAAATACCTAATCCGTTATCAATTATATTACAATGCAAATGCGTTTCGTCAGTGCTGAAACCTATTTCAAGTTTGCCCGGTTTATCGCCTTTTAAAATTCCATGTCTAATGGCATTTTCTACAAATGGCTGAATTAACATTGGCGGAATCAAAATTTCTTCTGCATCGGGATTGGTTTGAACATCAAAAGCGAATTCAAAAGGTTTCTGTGCCATTAATTGCTCTACTTCTACATAATGCCGTAATGCTTTAATTTCTTGATCTAAACTGATATGTTCCTTTCGTGAATTCTGAAGCGTTTCCCTTAGTAAAATTGCAAAACTATTTATGGTAGCATCCATCTTTTCCGGCTTATTAACTGCCATAGCTTTTACGCCATTCAAGACGTTGAATATAAAATGCGGATTCATTTGCAACTGAAGTGCTTTCTGCTCTAAGGTAAGTAGGTAATTCTGTGTTTTTAATCGTTCTTGTTCGGCTTTATTTTTTGCTTTAATTTTTCTGATATACACCAGACCAAAACCTAACAATATCAAAATTGCCAATGCTAAAACCGACCATTGAAACCAATCTTTTTTATACAGCGGACTATCAATGAAAAAGCTGAATTTAATGGGCGCACTTTCTTGCCACCTATAGTTTCTAGATTGTACCGAAAAATTATGTGAACCGTATGCCAGACCTGCAAAATTTTGCTTGGTCTCTTTTACCCATGGGCTCCAATCGGTATCATCCAATCTTGTTCTGTATTCTATTTCATTAGGGTGGTGTACATCGACCGTTCTAAATGAAAATCCTAATTGCGTTTGATCTGGATTTAATTGTAGCACCTTATTACTGTTGGTCCAATCTTTTAAAATTAAGGAATCAATTTTTTTATAGCGCTCCTCTACTCCTGTCAGATATACTGTTGGAGGTAATGATGCCTTCTTGCTTTCACTTGGTATATGCTTGGTCAAACCATAAATAGCCCCGAACCAAAGGTTACCTTGGTCATCCTTATCTACGGCATTTAAGCACGTTTCTATTCCTAAAAAACCGTCATTTCTGCCAAAGTGATAAACGTCTTCGATCTCGTTAGTAGGATTCAATTCTATTTTATCGACTCCTCGCTCAGAACCTGCCCACAAATATCCTTGATCATCAAAAATGAGTTGATAAATGTTATTTGATGATAATTTTTTAGCTCCCTTAAGTTGTTGGAAATTTGTCGGATTACTACTATTTGCAAACCAAATACCTTTACCTGAAGTACCTAGATAGATGTTCTCTTTGTCAAAAAGAATAGTTCCAATAGAAGTTTGCTGTTCCAGACCTGTTTCAACAGCTGTAACTTTATTATTCTCAATATAACCTAGATATCCGTTTTGTGTTGCGTACCAAAAGCTACCATTTGGACCTTTTACAAAATCTTTTATCGGCATATCTGAAATACCATCTCCCTTTGTAAACGTTTTTCGAACGACGAGACTATCGTTATCAGAATAATAATTGAATTTCACAATACCATTGGCATAGGTAGCTGCCCAGATATCATCGTCTTCTGCAATTATCACACGAACCCAATCTGACGGAAAGCCTTTGCTCTCATCTATAATATGATTGGTTGTTTTCTCTACTGAAACGGTATCAATTTGTATTAAATAGGTTTCGCTAGAAGAGAATACCAAGCTATCGACCATTTCAGTTTCCCTGAACAACAAACCTCTATTGTCTGAACCTGCCCAAATATTGCCTTTTGTATCACTTGTAATCGTCTTGATCTTTACATCGAAAAACGAACCTTCATTTTGTAAGGGATGAATTCCCGAGGAATCTATTTTTGACAAGCCAGCTTCTGAAGTGGAAAACCATAATCCGTCTGCTGCGTTATGTACAGCATATACTCGATTTCCCTTAAGACCTGATCTTTGATTATAGTGCTTAAAGTTATTCTGAAAGTACTTGTAAAAACCTCCACCAGATGTTGCGATCCATAAATTTCCGTTATCATCGTTAACCACTTTTCTAATATGCGGAGTTGCAAAACCACTAGAAGTATTCAACTGCTTTACCTCAGCAAATTTGTTCGTTTCTACAATTGCGATCCCTTCATTGTCAGTAGCTATCCATAATTCATCTTTATTCTGAATTGACATGGAATTTATACGAGATGGTTCTGGCATTAGAAATTGAATATCGTTATTTTCTTGATCAATTATAAAAACACCATCATCAAAAGTTGCCGCAAGTATTTTATTTTGATGAGCAATAACGGACTTGAAATTATTGACTTCTAATTTTGTTTTTTCTGTTGCTGAATCACTCAATTTATTAAGCTTCCATAAGCCATTATCCGTAGCTAACCAATAGTAATTTCCATCAAAAAGTATGGAGTTGATTTCGCTGGAATCTATTTCAGAATTAATAGTAATCTTAATTAATTCCTTGTTTTTAGAATAATTATAAACTCCCCTTTTAGTACCAATAAATAATCGGTTTTCGGACGGATAGAACTTAAGAATTTGTGGAGATTCAAAATTTATAAAGTTATTCTTTACTTTTATTGAAAGTCCTTTTCTACTCCCAACAAAAAGAGAATCGTTAGATGTATATAAGGCATCGATATAATTAGAAAGCAAACCATCACTTTCATTCCATACCTCAAATATTTCTCCGTCGAAATTTGCCAATCCGCCACCTTGGGTTCCCAACCACAAGTAGCCCATTTCATCTTGTACAATATCATATACTTGTGACTGTGGCAAACCATCTGAAATGGTATACGCTCTTAACTGACTGTTTTGCGCAATCAGCTGCATTGTCCCGAAGAAACAAAAAAAGCATAAAAAGGATTTAAAAAGCAGATTCAAATATGGTTATTATTTTAAGTAATTAATTAACGCTGTTATAGCTATAATATTTGATAAAGTGAACGGTCTTCTACCGTTACATTTTGGTATTCATTTTCATCATTAGACTGCAAAATAGGTGCCAATACACAGAGCACGGTCGTTTTTCCTTTGATCATCAATCTATTTCCTTGTATAGTACTTCTCCATCGGAATTTCTCTATAGGGATGTTTAACTTATACAGTACCTCAGCCATTTCTGGAGATTCCGATATCCAATCCATAATAGCATCTTTGTCTTCTAAAGTAGGAATATCATCAACGGAATCAAAAGTAAACTCCCAATCTACGGGAATATTAAACTTGAAGCTGTATGCTTTACCAAAGGCGGACTCTTGTCTTGTTTTTAAAGCGGTAAACCAATCTATATTTAAATGTGGATAGTCTTGTTTGAATTCTTTGGCAATATGTGCAGGTCCCTGAGATTCTGCCGTAGGGTAATAGCCGTAATATGGTTTTGCTAAATAATGGTCTGCATATTTACCACCGAAAACATTAAAATAGGTTGATGCATATACTTGTTTTGCTCCAAAGGTGTTTTTAAGTTCTTGTAAAAGTTCTTGATTTTCCCCTAACCCACAAGAATGAAAAATGATTTTAGAAACTGAAGTCGCGCTATTCGCAATTGTCCGAATACTATTTTCCTGAATAGCATTTTGTAAAGTCTTTAAGGTGATACGCTCACCGGTTTCTGTAGTTTTTAAAGACATACCTAACCAGGCATTACTATGGCTTACAATGTGTATTTCCTTAAAATGAATTTGTTGCTCTCCAGCCCTATTCAAGTACTTTACAATCTCATCAATGGAATACAAACCCTCTACAATTTGTATTTCTTTCTTGTCAAAATAGCGTTTCGCATTGGTATAATAGGTATTATCACTATCGTCAAAACCAGCAATAAAAACAATAGATTTTTGAATCAATTCTATTTTCGAAGGCGAAGCAAGTGCCGTTTCCGACTGTTGCGAAAACGGCTTCTTACTACCAAGCATCAGCATATAAACCAATACTATAATTAAACTCTTATTCATGTATATATTTTAAAAGTCAATAGTAACCACAGCATCATCTTTGATTTCAGGAACTTCATCTTTTTTAGTCAACTTAGATCCGTTCCATACATATGGCGTAGTAATGAATTCTACGTTGTTCTGGGCCAAAGCATCATCAAGTGTTTTGATATTCTTGGTAATGGTTGTTTTCAATAAAATGGTACTCTTAACACCTTGCATATCCGATGGAAAAACAAAAGTCTCGGTCTTTAAATAATTGGTATCTGCAGAGTCTATTAAATTAGCAACTTTTTTAAACCGTCCATTATTCCAGAATATATAGCTCTTACCGACTTGATAACCAGAATCAGCATCGGTTAAATCTACCGTGATTACATCTTCTACATTGAACATACCTAAACTACCATGGTTTTCAACATGTACCGGAATCGCAGAAAGACTATCCAATACCATTTTGTCTAATTGTTGTCCGTTTTTGAAAGCTCGTAACTGGTACTTTACTTCTGTTACTCCCGATGCGTTTTTCGCACTACTCTCATAGCCATAAACAAACTTCACCTGGTTGTCTGCAATACTACCGAAGGACTTTTGGGCGATCATTCCTCCCCAAACCCAACCGGTTTCATTTCCTGTTGTTACACGATACCAGTGGCTTTTGATACCATCTATTTCCTTGGCATACATGCTCTTTTCCCAAAGCACCATTTTAGTACCAATATCAAGAAGAGTTATCTTTTTACTTTTGACAGATGGCTTTTCCCTTAGAAAAACTTTATGGGCAAGTAGATACTCATAGGTAAGCTCTTCAACCGGTATTTCTTTGTCCATAATTTCAAATTCAACTTGGTCTGTTTGTGCGAATACATTTACAAATGCAAATAAGCATAGGAATAAGGCACTTTTCTTTAAATTTTTCATGATTCTAAATTTTAAGGATTATTAATAATTAATTGCTGTAAAAGCGTCTTCAGTATTAAAGTCATTATCGTTCCAAGCAATGCTTCTAAGTACATTAATGTCTTTAATGGTATATGTTTCTGTGTATTGTAATGCAGCTTTTAGAATTGTTTCTTCCTTGCCATAGGACTGAATAGGAAAAATGTAATGTATGTCTGATATAGGTTCATATGCATACTCATTTTTGATACTTGGCAAGGCGATAAAATCATTATCATTTCTCACCAAATAATAGAACTCCTCTGTGCTTGCACAGCAAACATTGTATTCAATGGTAATCTTTAATATTTCGGTTACATTTTCTAGACCTGGATTCTCTAAAACTGAAATTCGTATTTCGTCTAACAAGCCGAAATTGGAAATAGCCAGTGACGCAATAGGATTTTCCGGATTATCTTTTACTATGACATCAACAAGCCAAATATCTTCCTCTTCTTGACCACTGCTTCTTTGGTTTAAAATATCATAGGTATCCGTTAATTGAAACTCCTGTGCATTAGTGATATAAATGCTAAATAAGATGGCTAAAAGAGTTAAATTTTTCATACTGTTTATTTTTAGTTGTTTTGTTTCTACACCTCTAAATTATAGCAGAGACAGCGCTTTTAAGGGGGTGTTCTAGTATTCGTAGCATCTTATCTAGAATTCGTTGAAATACTCGAATTTATTCACCTTTCACATATTCTCTCTAGATATTATTGCAAAAGAAAAACCTGCAAGATTTTATATTTCTTACAGGTCTTCTTCTCTCTCAGGAGAACCAACTAATTAAAAACTAACAAACTATTTTTTTAAGGTCAAGGTCATTTCTTTTTTGACGGATTTCAATTCGATTTTCTCAAATTCCCATTGCATTTTCTTATCTACTGTCCAGATTGTATTTTCTAATTTTTCAACGCTAATTACTTTGCCTTTCGAATTGAATTTTATGCGTAGGCTATCATACTTTTTCAAGTAATCGGTTACTAATTTGATATACATCACCTTGAATTCCATTGTCAATCTTCTTTTTATATTTTTCTCTATATTGGTTTCAAAATTCATAATGAAAGTGTGTTTGAATTTGCTACTTTCTTTTACCTCAGCTTCTGCTCCTACGGCCGAATTATTTACTTTATTAGGCATTGGCAATGGTTGCTTCACTTGGGTCAATATGCCATCTTTATTCGCTATTTCCTCATCTACAGCTACGAAAGAAGTGTAATTGGTAAGCAAATTGTACTTAAGCCCCAACCCTATTACATCTGCTTTTACATCTTCATTAAATAAGTTGAAATAATCATCTAACTCGCCTATTTTTTTTCTTGCCCACAAATAGCCCAATGCTTTATTCGCTTTGCTTAAATACCCGTCGGATACATTATACACATCTCTAAACCGTTTTTTACCCTGATAGCCGGTTACTATAATTTTACCCTCGGCTTTTCCACGATATTTACCGTAAATTATTACCGGTCTTGCCGCAAATACATCTGGTATACTTTTCTGGGCAAGGTCATACATATCAAATCCTTTGGATTCAATCTTTACTCGCGTTAATAATGGTGTGGCAATATATTTTGCAAAATACTTGGCTACTTCTTGGGCTTCCTCAGAAGTAGTGGCAATAAAAGAATCGCTATTAGATACCTTAGCCATACCTTCTATTAAATATCTGTTTACACTAGAACCTATTCCAAAAGTGAAGACATTGGCTTGGTCAAGGTTATTACCAATAAGCTTAAAAGCTTCCTTTTCAACGCTCACATATCCATCGGTAATGATGACCATAGAACGCGCAACACCCATATCTTTCCTTGGTAGTTTGTAAGCAAAATTCAATGCGCTTAATAATTGGGTACCTCCACCTCCTTGACCATCGGACAGGAAGCGTATGGCTGCTTCAATATTCTGTTCATTGATCTCTACTGATACCGGACTAAATACTGTAGAGCTAGACGCAAATAGTTGTACGTTGAAGGTATCCGTCATTCGTAATCCGCACAACAGATTTCGCATCAACTCTCTGGAAACTTCTAATGGATACCCGTTCATAGAGCCCGATACATCTACAATAAACAAATACTCACGTACAGGGATATCATCTAAATCCACATCTTTATTGGGTTCCATTTGATAGGTGAAGAAATTTTCATCCTCGGCTTCATACAGTAATAATCCTGTCCGTATTTGATTTCCACGAAGATTATAATTCAAAATAAAATCTCTATTCGACGGATTTTCATTTTCCTCGGATAAAAATACCTCAGCGATTTTTGCATTAGGATGATTAACGGTTACATCATGACTAGAACTATAAATATTCTGAATAATCATACCTGCATTTAGATTAACCGTTATATCAAAATCAAAACTGTCCGAAATTCCCTTAGCGGTGTATGGCATATTGAAACTGTCCTCATTTTTAGAACTTTCACCTGTAAATCTTGGACCCACCACTGCCGGTGCCACAAATTGATATTCGCCATTTACAGGAACCAATATTTCTGTGTAATATATATCAATTGCAATCTTATCCCCAGCCATAATATTACCTACGTTCATTTGAAAAACATTGGGCCTATCTTGGTCTAATTTTGCAGCACGTTTGCCTTCGTTCAGGGCAGTTTCATACACTTTTTGTGCTTCTTGTCGTTCAAATATTTTAGCATTAACAATTCTATTGCCGATGGCCATTTGCATTTTATGAACCGCCGCTTGAGTAGAAAGTGGAAATACATATTTAGCTTCTATTGGCTCTGCTCCTTTATTTTGATATACTTGAGAAACGCGAACAAGGGCAATGGTTCCCGATATCTCAACCACTGTTTTTGAAGATTTTAAAGGAATGACCGCATTCTCGTTAGCTACCAATAAATACGGACTGTTATCATCTTGGGAGAAACCTATAAAAAAGGTAAAGCATAGTAAAATGGTGTAGAGTAATTTCATGATCGCTATTTTTAGATTCATATTATTTAAAGTCAAATCTATCTAGGAACAATCGGAAATAATGGAAGCTTTTAGTATTCGTTGAGAATGAACTAGAATTCGTTGATCGCTAAATTTTTCTTGCTACTGACCAATATCATAGATGGCCATACCAATGATCAATATATTTATGGAATCATTAGAAAACTGTTGGTCATGAGAAGAAATTTGGACAAAAAAGAATGTGTAACACTGCTTGAACAAAACTACATTGGTAGACTAGCTTATATTTCTGGTGGATGCCCACACATAGTACCCATAACCTATTTTTATGACCCTGAAACCCATTCAATAACCAGTTATTCATCTGAAGGCCATAAAATTCAGGAGATGAGAAAAAATACAGCCGTTTGTTTAGCTGTAGATGAAATAGCTTCTATCTCTAATTGGAAGTCAGTACTTTTACAAGGTACTTTTGAAGAACTCTCTCGTATTGATGCGAAACATATGCTTCACGAGTTTTCTGAGGGAGTAAAAAAAGTTATTAAAAACAATTACGGTGAGCATCCAAAATACATAAGCGAGTTTTCAGCAAAAATAGATGCTGAAGATACTCCCATTGTATTTCGAATAAAAATTACGGAATTAACTGGAAAGCTTCGAAAAAATAATTTTTAGAATTTAGTCCGAAAAATAAAAGCAACTTAAACTAAAAAAATGCTCTCATTGTTTAATGAGAGCATTTTTTTATAATCTAGTAACTATCAATTAAGAATCGCTTTTCAATACTGTTTCTAAGTATTTTACGTGCCTCCTTCAAATCTTTCTCCACTTCACTAAGCTTGGCATCTCTAATATTTGCAATCTCATTTACAGTAAAGCCCTCATTTGCAAAAAGCTGAAAAATTGTTCTCATGCGTGAATCCATCTTATCAAGCACTAATTGCACATGGCGTGCAATGCGATCTTTATTCAAAGAAGCATCTAATTTTTCTGCAAGTTCTTTTTCCTCATCCGTAATAAAAACATGGTCAAGGGTATAATCATCCTTATGTAAGGATCTGTCATCCATTTCTTCTAACATCACAAAATCACCATCACCGTCTCTGCTATATTTTTCTTCCATAGCTTCCCACTCTGGTTTTGAATAGGTGTCTATATTATCAAAGAATACATGATCAAATTCTTCTTCTACCAAACTGTCTTCCAATAACTGATCTACTTTTTTAAAGAGAAAAGTATGTAGTTCGTTTCCATTTTTTATTTCCCCTAAATTGTCATAGACCTCAATAAATAATTGATCCGTAAAATCATTCGGCTTAAACATGCCTTTATTCAATTTTCCCTTGGTTACTGCGCTATTCAATCGTTTAGCTACATAACTATATATTTTTGGCAGAATTTTTAAAAGCTCTTTATTAAACGACTCTTGATTATTCTCACTTTTATATGAGACTAATCTAGAATACGTTTCTTTCATTATAACTCGCATATCATTTATTTCTATTTTCATAATTCTAAACTTAAAGGATTAATACCAATATAAAAGTGCAACCTTATTCGTGCAATTAATATGATTAATATCAGTATATTCAAGTAGGCTTTAATCTAATTTAGTCTTAACTATCGGTAATATCAGCCCTAGATATATGCATTAATAACTGTTTATGAATAGCCCCACAGATTTCGGAATATCTGGTCTTACCGATAAAGAAGTTAGCACTTCACGAGAAAAATGTGGCTCAAATACCTTCAACTTCAAAAAAGAAAATAGCTTTTTAGACGCCCTTAAAAGCATCGCTAAAGAACCCATGGTACTGTTATTACTGGTTGCTTCCTCTGTATATTTCATAACTGGTAACTGGGGAGATGGTATTTTTTTAGCTTCTGCCATTATTCTTGTTGGATCTATATCACTTTATCAAGATTCTAGAAGTAGAAAAGCCTTAGAAAATCTTAAAAATCTAACATATCCCAAAAGTAAGGTGATACGTAATGGAGCGATTGTTGAAATTAATAGTCAAGACATAGTTGTTGGTGATTATCTGATGGTAGAGGAAGGTACCACCATCTCTGCCGATGGAACCATTGTACATTCAAATGATTTCTCGGTCAATGAATCTGTTTTAACAGGAGAATCGCTTTCCATTTATAAAGACTTTTCTAGTTCGGATAATTCAATCTTTACAGGAAGTACGGTCGCCAGCGGATTAGCCATCGCCAAAATCACCGCTATTGGAAATTTAACGAAACTTGGAAAAATAGGAAAAAGCCTTGAGGGAATAACCGAGGGAAAAACTCCCTTAGAACTAAAAATTTACAACTTCGTAAAATTGATGTCTATTTGGGGAGGAGCTGTATTTCTATTGGTTTGGATAATCAACTATCTGCGTTCAGGAGTAATACTCAACAGTCTATTACAGGCCCTTACCTTGGCCATGAGTATTCTACCTGAAGAAATTCCTGTTGCATTTACCACTTTTATGGCTTTAGGTGCCTGGCGACTTATGAAAATGGGCATTGTTGTAAAGCAAATGAAAACCGTAGAAACACTAGGTAGCGCAACTGTTATTTGCGTTGATAAAACCGGTACCATTACCCAAAATAAAATGGCCTTGGCCAAACTTTTCACCTTAGAAACGGGGCAAGTAATAAATGCCGATGAAAATTTAGAAACCAAAGAGAAGGATTTAATTACTATGGCAATGTGGGCCAGCGAACCTATACCATTTGACCCAATGGAAATTGCCCTCCATAATGCCTATGGAAAATTATCCACTATAGATGAACGTCCAAACTATAAGATGGTTCATGAATATCCATTAAGTGGTAAACCGCCCATGATGACCCATATATTTGAAAACTCAAAGGGCAACCTAATCGTAGCCACCAAGGGAGCTCCCGAAGCAATAATTGCGGTATCTGACCTAACATGTTCAGAAATAGAAATACTGCAAGAAACTATTTTAAATTTAGGAAAAGATGGTTATAGGTTATTAGCGGTAGGCAAAGGCAATTTTACCGGAAAAGAATACCCCAAACAACAACAAGATCTTAAATTTGATTTTAAAGGTATCGTTGCCTTTTACGACCCGCCAAAAGAAAATATTTCTCAAGTACTTAAAGAATTTGAAAGTGCAGGTATTCAGGTAAAACTGGTTACAGGAGACAATGCCAATACAGCTATTGCCATTGCTAAACAAATCAATTTCAAAGGTTATGAAAAATGTATATCGGGTGATGAATTAATGCGACTAACAGATGTAGAATTACAAGAGAAAGTCAAGGATATTAATGTTTTCTCCAGGATGTTCCCCGATGCAAAATTGCGAATTGTAAATGCGTTTAAGAAAAATAACGAGGTAGTTGCCATGACTGGCGATGGTGTCAATGACGGTCCCGCATTAAAAGCTTCTCATATTGGCATTGCCATGGGAAAAAAAGGTACTGAGATAGCAAAACAGGCAGCATCTCTAATTTTAGTAGATGATGACCTCTCTAAAATGGTGGATGCCATTGCTATGGGTAGAAAAATTTACACCAATTTGAAAAAGGCTATTCAGTATATTATTTCTATTCACATTCCAATAATTCTTACCGTATTTATACCGTTAGCCTTACAATGGATCTATCCGAATATATTCTCGCCCTCTCATGTCATCATACTCGAATTGATTATGGGACCAACATGTTCTATCATATTTGAAAATGAACCTTTGGAAAAGAATTTAATGTTCAAAAAACCCAGACCATTTTCCACCACATTTTTTAATTACAAAGAATTAGCTACTAGTATTATACAAGGTCTCATTATAACATTAGGGGCACTTTTAGTATATCAATATTCGGTTGCATCGGGTTTATCAGAAAGTATCACTAGAACAATGGTATTTATGGTTTTGATATTTGCAAATATCTTTTTAACCTTAGTAAATCGTTCTTTTTACTATTCCATTTTCACCACCTTAAATTACAAAAACCCCTTGGTTTCATTAATCATTGGAATTACACTAACACTTTCATTATTATTACTTTACACCCCACCCATTACACACTTTCTTGAATTTGAAAGTCTATCCATTAATCAATTGGGAATATCCTTATTAGCAGGTGGCGTCTCAGTACTTTGGTATGAATTGGTAAAATGGGTGAAACGTTCAAAAAGTAAGAATTAAGGTTAATTATAATTTTTCACCAAAAGCCAAATCACCGGCATCGCCAATACCTGGTAAAATATAACCCCGTGAATTTAATTCTGGATCAATGGCGGCAATCCATAAATGGGTATGCTCCGGAAAGATTTTGTCTATATACGCAATACCCTGCTGAGACCCTATCACTGAGATGATATGAATAGCTGAAGGAGTACCATGTTCTTTCAATGCCAATAGTACGTTTTCCAAAGTTCTACCGGTAGCTAACATAGGATCTGTGAGTACTAATATTTTACCTTCTAAAGATGGAGCGGCAAAATATTTTACGATTACCTCAAAATTATCGCTATTGCCTTCATGCTTTCGAAAAGCAGAAATAAAACCATTCTCGGCGGTATCAAAATAATTAAGAAGTCCTTGATGCAGCGGTAAACCAGCCCTTAGAATAGAACATATAACCAATTGATCTTGATTCAGGTTCATTTTCTTTCTACCTAAGGGTGTTTTTACCATTGCCGGACTATAGCCTAATTCTTTACTGAATTCATACCCTAGAACCTCCCCTATCCGTTCAATATTTCGCCGAAAACGCATTGCATCTTTTTGAACTTTCGAATCACGTATTTCTGAAACGAACTGATTAAGAATTGAATTTTCCTTTCCTAAATTATGAACTATCATGAATGCTGATTTTATTTCTAAAGTACTATTTTAAAATACAAAACTTGAATATATCAATGTTACCATCTATATATTCAAGTCTTAAATTATTTACGCTTTTGTAGAATTACCGTTTAGGCATTCAACATTCCACCATCAATCGGGTGTGTACAGCCCGTAATGAACTTACTTTCATCAGATGCCAAAAACAATGCATATTCACCAATCTCTTTTGAAGTAGCATAACGCCCAAAAGGCACGGCTGCCGTAAAACTATCCTTAACAGCATCTGGACTTTCGGGAGACATATCACTTTCTATTCTGCGCATCATATCATTATCTACCGGACCCGGGTGTATCGTATTTACCCGTATTTTTTTTGTTGCATTTTCGGCCGCAGCAACTCTCATTATACCCACAACTGCATGTTTAGTAGCAACATATGCACCTAAACCTGCAAATCCTTTTAAGCCTGCTACTGAAGATGTAATAATGACACTACCCCCTTCTTCCATCTTTGGAATAATATATTGACAACCCAACCATACTCCTTTTAAGTTTACAGCAATTACTTTATCGAATACATCTTCTGGGTATTCTGAAATAGGACTTGAAGTACCTTCAATACCTGCATTGGCAAAGAATATATCAATTTTACCAAAGGTTTTTAATGAATGGTTCAAAAACTTAATTGTATCCTCCTTTTTAGAAACATCTGCCTTAAAATAAGAAATGTTCTTATTATTTAACTTAGCACGTGATTTTTCAATTGCTTCAGAATTTGTATCAACTAAAACTACCTTGGCGCCATGCTCTAGAAATAGGTTTGCCGTTGCTAAACCAATGCCTCCAGTACCTCCGGTGATAATAGCAACCTTACCTTTTAATCTTTCCATGTGTATTAATTTTTTGTTTACAATTTTACTATCGACCAACCCTTACCTACTTTTTTAGTGGCCACCAAATTTTCATTTATAATTTTAGCTCCAATTTCAGGCATTTCATATCGCTTAATCGTCATTTGTATATGGTCTCTTTTTTCAAAATAATCTGTTATCTCACCAGCAGTATTTAAACGGACATCAAAAAACTTAAACTCATAAATCTTTAATTTAAATTCATTTTCACCCTTAAAATTCTTATCGAAAAGTACAGCGGTGGTATACCCATTCTTAAACGGAAAAACATTTAAAAACTGAGGTTCTATAACCACTTCTCCGGTTTTATTAATGAAACCAAATACAGGCACACCATCTTCTACCGTACGCTTAATAAGGCACAAGCCTTCATTAAACATTGGGTATTTTACACCTAATACATCTGTTTTGGTTACGTCAACTTTTGGGTTTGTATAAATGTCATCTCGAAAATCAATTACCATATCTCCCTCTTCATTAATAAAACCCCATTGTTGGCCTTTACGAACTGCTGCCAAACCTTCACTAAAAGGAGCTATTTCATCAATACTTTGTAAAACTTGTGCCGTTATGGGTAGTGCCACCAATATGGTGAATACCCATAGAAATATTCTTTTTTTCATGATTTCTATATTTTATTTGTTTCACCAAAGTAGGCTGTTCATTATCAAATTACTATGACGAATATCAGTCATCGAGATTGAATGAAGATTGATCGTATTGGTTTATCTAAATAAGAGTTCAATTTTTGAAAGAAGTATTAATTCAGACTTATTTTTACCTGCATAGGCGTTTGCCATTGCAGTGGCTGTATCTAAAGTCAACCTTTTTATATCAGGTGTAAATATCTTTGCATGTTCCGTATAAAACTCCTTAAACTGTTTAAAACAATCTTTAGCTTCTTTCTCATACTCCAAACACCAGTCAAAGGTAGTTTCAATTCTAAATGCGGCATCTGAACCATATTCATCTTCAACAGCGTCAATATCTAACCAATAACTACGAATGTAAGACCGTAGATGATCAACTTCTTTTGTGTGCACAGTACCATCTGTACTAGCCATTGCATAGAACAATTTTCCTAAATTTTCATAAAGCTCGATACCAAATTTTTGTGAGTTTACCATATCTTAAAATTTGAAATTAATATTTAGAAAAATTACTTTTATAATACCTAATTTACTATGATAATTATCAGTTAAGGATTATATTTAAAAATGAATGTTTTTGAAAAAAACAGTAATATTTTCAATCTATTATCAGAAGGGATTTCTGAGGGTATAATTGTCGTAAATAGGAAACAAGAAATTGTAACCAACAATTCTTCTACCGAAGAAATGTTCGGTTATGATAAAGATGAACTCATCGGTAAAACTTTAGATTGCATAATACCTAAAAGATACCACCAAAATCATTCAAATCACTTTTCTAGTTTTATGGAGAAAAGTGAAAAAAGAAAAATGGGTAATGGTCGCGATTTAAGTGGCCTTAGAAAGAATGGGGAAGAATTTCCTGTTGAGGCTGGTTTAAACCCTTTCGTACTTTATGGAAATACGTATGTTATGGCATTGGTTACCGACATTACAGATCGTAAAAATTACACTCAAAATCTTGAACAAATTGTTCAAGAACGTACAAAGCAATTGACCGATGCTCTCGAAAAAGAAAAAGAACTAAACGAGCTTAAGACCCGATTTTTGTCATTGGTATCACATGAGTTTAAAACACCTTTGAGTAGTATACTCACCTCAGTAACCTTATTTTCAAAGTACAAGGATACCGAGCAACAAGATAAACGTGACAAGCATGTTAATATCATTAAATCTAAAGTGAAACAGTTAGATACCATTCTCAACGATTTTCTTTCTGTTGAACGTCTAGAATCGGGAAAAGTCAATTATTCCATTGAAGAATTTCCGTTAAGCAAATTAGTAAACGAGGTTGTATATGATGCCAATATGCTTTTAAAAGCCGGACAAAATATTCGTTATCCAGACAATATAGATGCAGTGCTTATTACCTTTGATGAAAAAACTTTAGCCTTAGCACTTTCCAATTTACTGCATAATGCCGTTAAATATTCGTCTGAAGACTCTACTATTAAAATTCTTTACAAAGTGGAAAAAGAATTCCTGATTTTGGAAGTTATCGATGAAGGTATAGGTATACCCGAAGAACAGCATAAGTATATTTTTGATCGTTATTTTAGGGCTGAAAATGCATTGTTGAACCAAGGTACAGGTATAGGTTTAAATATAGCCAAGCAACATCTTGAAAATTTAGGTGCAACACTCACTTTTGAAAGTAAAGAAAATATAGGCTCAACTTTTACAATCCATATTCCAAAAAATATAAAAACCAACTATTAATGAAGACTATTTTATTAATTGAAGATGATAAAATTTTGCGTGAAAACACAGAAGAACTTTTAGAACTTTCTGGTTATCAAGTTCTTACTGCAGCAAATGGTAAAATTGGAATTGCAAGCGCAAAAGAAACACTACCCGATTTAATTGTATGTGATATTATGATGCCCGAAGTTGATGGGTATGGTGTTTTAGAGGCACTATCAAGCGAAAAAAGTACACTACATATTCCATTTATTTTTCTTTCTGCCATTACAGAACATAAAGATATTCGAAAAGGAATGGACCTTGGTGCCGATGATTATTTAACCAAACCTTTTGAAGAAGAAGAATTAATAAGTGCCATTGAAAGCCGAATGGCTAAAGCTAAATTACTTCACGACATTAACATCAACAAACAAAAAAAAGTTGACGACCCTAATGAAATCGGAAACCTTAATCAACTTAAAAATTACTTTGACGATAATGGCGAGGTAATTAAAATAAATGAAGGAGATACCATCTACCATGAAGGCATGCGTTCTACCAATGTATATCTTATTTTAAAAGGTGTCGTAAAGTGCCATACCATGGATCAGGATGGAAAAGAACTTATAACCTCTTTATATCATGCCGATGATTTTTTAGGTTTCACCTCATTCATGAATAATGTTGTGAATCAAGAAACAGCTACTGCTTTAGAACCATTAGAACTAGCTTCTATAACTAAAGAGCAATTACATCAAATTGTTTCTGAAAACCACACTATTCCCTTAGAATTAATGGCTCTTTTATCTGATAATATTTCAGACATTAAACATCAACTTTTACAAATGGCATATAGTTCGGTTCGTAAAAAAACAGCTCAAACCTTATTGCAATTTGCCGAAATCATGAATAATGATGCCTCTGAGCCTATAAGAATATCTCGTGCCGATCTAGCCAGTGTTGCAGGTATCGCTACTGAAAGTTTAATTAGAACGCTTTCTGGTTTTAAAAAGGAAGGGCTTATTGAAATTGAAGGTAGAAACATACGTATAAAAGAACTTAAGGTGCTTAAATATGTTACCTAATATTTCTTATTTTAAATATCCTGCATGATAAATATCATAGGTTTTCTTTTGGCTCTCAAATACTTTTAGAGTGCAAAAAGAAACTATGGAACATATTTTAATTCCTACCGATTTTTCAAGTAATGCAAATCATGCTATTTCGTATGCTTTACGACTTTTTAAATGTGAGCGTACGAATTTTTATTTTGTTCGTGCTTATGCAGATGAAGTATATAGCCCTTTTCATAACGTAGATAATGATTCATTTGAAGACGAAAAACAAGCCATTGAAAAAAGTTCTGAGAATAAATTAAGTAAGCTTGTAAAGGAAATTAAAGAGCGAACCCAAAATCCTAAACATCATTACGAGACCATCACATCATTTAAATCGTTGGTAGATGCTGTCAAAAATATTGTGAACATCAAAAATATTGACCTCACGATTATGGGCACAAAAGGTAAAACCGCAAGCTCTAAAATAACGTTCGGTAGTAATACAATTCAAGTATTTAAATATGTGAAGTGTCCGGTTTTAGCGATTCCAGACGGGTACGCATATAGTCAACCAAAAAAGATTCTTTTTCCCAGCGACTATATGTTACCATATAGAAGAGAACTTAAAATTTTAGATATGTTGGCAGCACAATTTAAAGCAAAAATATTCAGCTTTTATATATCTGATTTTGAAGATTTAAGCTTAAGACAATTAGTTAATAAGAAGTTTTTAAAAGAATCACTACTTAACGCTATACTATCGTTTGTTATAAAGCCTGCAGAGAATAGGGCAAAAGCTATAATGACCTATATTAAAGATAATTCTATAGATCTTTTGGTTATGGTTAATTCTAGACATTTATTTTTAGAAGAAATGCTATACCGTTCTACGATTGATGAAATCGGACTAACCTCTAAAGTTCCTTTTTTAGTAATTCAAAATTTACCAAGGTAATCTTAAAAAAAAATCAAATGAAGAAGATAGTATTAACAACAGATTTTTCAGAAAATTCCTGGAATGCAATTTTTACAGCTTTAAAAATATATGCAGATGTAGATTGTCATTTTTACCTATTGCATGCTTATGAGCCTTCAACATTAAACTTATTAGGAACTAAAAGCCAACAACGGTTAGGTGTAATTTATGATTCACTTTCAAAGCATTCTGAACAAGAATTAGAAGAAATGCTCAAGTATTTTGAGATTAACCATAAAAACCCTAAGCATAAATTTACCACGGTATCTAAATCAGAGACTTTAGAGGAAGCTGTTAAGGATATAATTAGCAAGAATGATATTGATATATTAATGATGGGTACACAAGGTGCTACAGGGGCTAAAGAGGTTTTCTTAGGAAGTAATACGGTTAAAGTATTAAAAACAGTAAAAAACATTCCAATTTATGCCATACCTAGTGGATTCAATTTTCAAAAACTACATACTATAATTTTTGCTACAGATTTCACTAAACCCTTCAAAAAAAACGAACTAAACATGATCATAGAACTTGCCAAACTTTGGAAAGCTCAAATCGAAATTGTTCATGTGGCCATAGAATTTAATTTGAACGATGCCCAAAATACGAACAAGACCATATTGAAAGAAAGATTTGCAGGGTTAGATTATCAATTTAAAAATGTACCATTTGAAATAAATATATCTCATAGTATAGATGCATATGCTGGGAATATAGATTCTTGTATTCTAAGTATTATTTGTCATCAACATACCTTCTGGGAAAAAATTATAGGAGAAGCCGTAATTAAAAAAATAGCCTTTCATTCTAATATTCCCGTAATCTTTTTACCTCAATAAATTTTAAAATATTTTTTTTATTACTAATAATCATTATAATGAAAAACATACTAATCCCAACTGATTTTTCAGAAAACGCATGGAATGCTTTACTTTATGGAATTTCGTTTTTCAAAAAAACACACTGTACATTTCATATTGTGCATATAAATTCTATCAATACCAATACAAGTGGCGAAACCGCTATGTTTCTATCGCCAGAGATTTTGGAAGAAAGTATATTGGTAGAAAGTAAAGAGAAGCTTAACAGGTTAATGAGTAAAATTGAGCATTTACCCTTAAATGTTAAACATGAATTTAAGACAATTGCACTATATGGTTTTTTAACCGACCATATAAAACAGCAAGTCAAAGAGAAAAAAATTGACTTGATAATTATGGGCACCAAAGGTTCTACTGGATTAAAATCAGTATCTATTGGTAGCAATACCGGTGATGTAATCACAAAAGTGCCTTGCACTATTTTAGCTGTACCTGAACATGCCGTTTATTCTGGCATAAAGGAAATAGGCTTCCCTTCAGATTTTCAAATAACGTATGACCATAAAATTTTAGAAACTCTAAAAGATGTTCTATTGCTTAAAAAATCTACTTTACGCTTACTTTATGTATCGCTTAAAAATGAAAAAATAAGCCCTAATCAAGAAAACAATAAAAGAATTTTAATGGAATATTTTAAAGATATTGAATGCTCATTTCATATAGTTACAGGTAAGAAAATCGATGAATCAATTCAGTGTTTTACCGAGAGTAGAAACCTAGATATGTTAGTTATGGTTGCTAAAAATCTTAATTTCTTAGAACGTATTCTTTTTAGACCTACAGTAGAAAAAATAAGTTATCATACTAAAGTACCATTTCTCGTTATTCACGAGTCGTAAATTTAATTTATTCTAAAAAAGTATATTAGAAACATATCTTGAATTAGGTAAATTCAATTATGGCTTTTTTGATATCGTCTTTTTGTATCATGCCAGATTGTCGCCATAGTGGTTCTCCATTTTTAAATATCAATAGTGTAGGCAAACTTTTGATTTTATATCTACGAGCAAGCTTTTTTTTGGCTTCAACATCTATTTCTACCACGTTTAGATTTTCTCCCATTTCCTCATCAATTTGTTCAAGAATTGGTGTCATTAATTTGCATGGGGTACACCAATTTGCATAAAAATGGACTAATGAAGGAATATCTGAACCTATATTTTTTTTGAAACTCTTTTTCATAGGGCACTTTTTGATGATTAATAATAAGTAATTTCTGTAGCAATGAACCTGACGAATATCATACTATAATTCATCAACAGTACTTAATTTCAATTCATAAAATAATAAAACTATGACACGTATTTTATTACCCACAGATTTTTCTGAAAACTCCTTAACTGCAATTCGTTATGGACTAACGCTGTATAAGGATATAAAATGCACTTTCTATCTTTTGAATAGCTACATGCCACCTGTTTACCATACCGAATACCTAATGGGTAGCCCTGCCCAAATTGGCCTAGGAGACATCGTTAAAGAGAATTCTATGAATGATCTTAAAGATTTAAAGAAAAAACTACTAAAGGATTTTGAAAATCCTTTACACACTTTTATTACCCACTCTGCACTAAACGTACTTTCTAGTGAAGTTGCCAGAACTGTCGAAGCTGAAGGTATCGATATAGTAATTATGGGCACACAGGGCGCAACTGGAGCGAAAGAAATTTTATTTGGCACCAATACCGTACACATAATCAAAAATGCTAAATGTCCTGTTTTAGTTATACCTTCTGGCTTTGATTATGAAGTGCCAGAACAGATACTTTTTCCAAACGACTTTGAAATCGAGTTAGACAAAAACAGTTTATCACAGCTATTGAAAATTGTAAATACACACGTATCCCAAGTAAATGTCTTGCATGTTTTTACGGGTGATGAACTTAACCCTGTACAACTAAAGCATAAAGAAAAACTAGCAAAGATTTTGACAAAAAACGCCTTGTTTCATGAAGTTCCAAGCAATGAAATTATTGCCGCAATAAATGAGTTTCAAGTAAAGCAAAAGATAAATATGCTAGTCATGGTTCAAAACAAACACACCTTTCTTGAGCGTTTATTTATTGAGCCAATTATTAAGAAAATAGGTTTTCATGTTACCATTCCTTTCATGGTAATACCACAGTTATAATTATGGAAATTAAAAACTTATTAGTATTCACAGACTTTTTTAATGAAGCCCAAAATACACGCTTTTACGCTACACAAATTTTTAAGTCGTAACAATGCTCCTTTCACAGCATGCTATATATGATGACCTAGGGTCATAGTAAGGCACGAGAAATGTGATTTTTATAGGTAAAAAATTATCAAGATTTCTAAATATATCGCAAGAAAATCTTAAAGAAACAGTTCATAAAATTGTTCTCGACACGGGCATAAAAAACACAAGTTCAATACCATATTAAGCAAAGAACTATATCTAGCATAACTTTTCAAACTATTGACAGTCTTGAAATAGACCTTATAGTTATGGGTGCCAAATATAAAACTAGTGCAAAAAAAATTGTTCATGGGTAGTAATAAAATAAAACTATCCAATACCATTACACCATGTTCTATGCTAGCCCTACCAAGAAAGATTGCCAACCAACCAATTGTGAAATTGCCTTTATCACCGGCTATAAGAAAGGCTTTGTTAAAAATACCTTAACAATGCCTATCAATTGCTTCTATTGTCGATACCGCAATAAGGTTACTACATATCAACGAAGAAGAAATAATGTACTCAATTAAGATTTGTAATAAAAATTCATTAAAAAAATGTCAGAAAAAACGCAACCAGTTTTGATGATATTTGGAATTATTCAGATAAGGCCAAGGCAATTCAAGATTTTTTAATTCAGCGAAATAGAAAATGTTTGCAATGGCCTATTACAAAAAAACTTCTTCGATAGGCAATTCTACGAATCGATTGATATGGTTAAGTAGTTATGGATTATCGTACCCTTTTAAATTGTACACATTAATGACTGATATTTATCATAGTTATTTATCTGATTGAAAGATATATTTAACGAACAATATAATTATGTTAACTATGAATAAACGTATTCTTATACCCACAGATTTTTCCAAGAATGCTTTGAATGCCATTCGTTATACTATTGATCTGTATGCCAAATTAAATTGTGATTTCTATTTTTTGAATGTATATGATTTTGAAAAATATACTACAAACAGTTTAAATATTCCTGAAGAAGGAAGCGCTGAATTTGAACTGGCAAAAGCATCTTCTGAAAAGAATTTTGTGAAATTATTAGATAGCATTGCATTACACAACGAAAACCCTAAGCACAATTATTATACTAAATCTACATACAATTTCTTATCTGAAGCCATCAAAAAATTGATAGCGGAAAAAGATATTGAATTGGTTGCCATGGGTACTAAAGGAGCTACAGGCTCAAAAGGTGTGCTTTTTGGAAGTAACACGGTAATGGCTATGGAAAAAATAAGGGAATGCCCTGTTTTGGCAATACCAGAAAATATTTCATTTAAAGCTCCTAAAGAAATAGTTTTTCCAACAGATTATAAGGACACCTTTAAAAGAACAGAACTTAATTATCTAATAGAAATAGGAAAGATGTTCAATGCTGAAATAGCCATATTACATTTAAATAAGAAAAAAGAGCTTTCTGAAACGCAATTAGAAAATCAGCAATTACTTAAAACGATTTTAGACGAGGTCAATTATAATTTCTATACGCTATCAGAAAGTCATTTAGGAAAAGGAATACAAACTTTTGTTGAAAGTAGAAATAGTGATATGGTCGCTTTTATTAACCGTAAACATCTATTTTTTGGTAGTGTATTTTCAAGACCACTTGTAAAAGAAATTGGCTATGATAGTAAAGTGCCCATATTGGCACTTCACTAATATTAATCTTAAAACATAAAACATGCAAAAAGCTGGTATTTGGATCGATAGTAAACATGCACATATTATTCGTCTGGCGAAAGAAGAAGAAACATTGGAAACCATAAATTCTGAAATTGAATTCTTCAATAGAACAGGTACAGGTAGTACAGGTATAAAATCTGGTGTTACACAAGATGTAACCCATGAAAGAAAATATTTAGAAAAAGAAAAAGCCCAATTTAAAAACTACTTTAATTCTATTGCTAAAGCCGTTTCCGATTGTGATGAATTAATGATTTTTGGGCCTGCAGATATTAATGAAAAATTAAAAAAAGAATTATCACAACATCACAAATCGTTATTTGGTAAACTAAAAGCAGCAGAAAAAGCAGATAGCATGACCGAAAACCAAATGAAGGCCTATGTTAGAAATTTTTTTAGACATAAATAGTTGGTTGGTTAATGTCTAAAATCGAAACCGTCAAAGAAGTTATTTCATTGACGGTTTTTTAAAATTTTATTATAGATTCATTTATACCGTTTTTGAAAATCAGATGGTAATTAAAGTGAATAAATTGATTATGTGAGTTTTATCAAGCATCATAATCCTTGGCCTTGTTAGAAAAATACTTAAAAAAGAATTGATAGTATATCTGTGATATATAAGGTTAAAAAGGGAAGAGTTCGCAGAGCATTACTAAATAGAAAACTCGAATATGGAACGAGCCATCGCAAAGAGTTTAACCAATAATTGGATTTAATTAAAAATAAGATTTATTACAGACTATAAACGTAAAAGGAATACAAAAAATACCCTTTTAAACCTATAGAAAAAGCTATGTTAAAAACGAATGGTAAACTAACCTTGGCTTCTACTATGACA
The DNA here is from genome assembly GCF_963974015.1 of uncultured Maribacter sp. Lineage (GTDB taxonomy): Bacteria > Bacteroidota > Bacteroidia > Flavobacteriales > Flavobacteriaceae > Maribacter. Next base: position 57,865 of record NZ_CAXBBZ010000003.1, read on the forward strand.
CAATTACTTCAAAAACCACCTATAGATATTAATCTAAAAAAGTAATATGGATACATACAATACTATCAATATCATAAAATCTTCAGGACAAAAAGTGAAATTTTCGTTAGATAAGCTTCGTAATTCTTTAAAACATAGCGGTGCAAATCATGAGCAGGTAGAAGAAATTGTAAGTAGAGTAAATGATGAACTTTATGAAGGTATAACGACTAATGAGATTTACAATAGAGCTTACTCACTACTTAAAAAAACCAAATCTGTTTTTGCATCAAAATATAAGCTCAAGAAGGCTATTTATGAACTAGGACCTACAGGTTTTCCGTTCGAACGTTTTGTGGGTGCAATTTTACAATATTCGGGTTACACGGTCAAAGTTGATATTGTTTTGAATGGCGTTTGTGTTACCCATGAAATTGATGTTGTAGCAGAAAAAAATGATACGATCACCATAATAGAATGCAAATTTCATAATGAAGAAGGTCGAAATTGCAATGTTAAAGTTCCACTTTACATTCATTCTAGATATAACGATGTAAAAGCATATTGGGTTACTAATAGTTATAATACAAAGCCTCTAAATAAAGGCTGGGTAGTTACTAATACTCGATTTACAGAAGATGCAATTAAGTATGGAAAATGTGCTGACCTCTATCTTTTAAGCTGGGATTACCCTACCAAAGATGGACTTAAAGATAGAATTGACAGACTTGGTCTTTACCCTATTACAGTCTCTGGCCTATTAACTAATAGAGAAAAGCAATTTTTATTAAGTAGAAATGTTGTTTTATGTCGACAACTTATAAAAGATAAATTCTTTCTGGATCATTTGGGTATTTCTAACTCAAGAAAAACTAAAATTTTAGATGAAATAGAACAACTCTGTCAAACTTAATACAATGAGAAAAGTTAGCATAAAATTTTTAGGCGCATCAGGTACCGTAACTGGCTCTAAATTCTATTTAGAAACTCCTGAAATAAATATACTTGTAGATTGCGGGATGTTTCAAGGGCTAAAAGAGTTACGTGAAAAAAATTGGCAACCCTTACCTATCGAAGTTAGTAAAGTGGATGTAGTTCTATTAACACATGGTCATTTAGACCATACTGGTTATCTGCCTCGATTAGTAAAAGAAGGTTTTAAAGGACAAATTATCGCCACGGAACCAACATTATCAATTGCACGTATAATTTTGTTAGACAGTGCCAAAATTCAAGAAGAACAGGCCAACAAAGCTAATGAAGAAGGATATTCTAAACATCCCGTTGCACTACCCTTCTATAATTTAGAGGAAGCCGAAAATACTATAAAGCTTTTCTCTGGCCGTAAGAAAGATGAGTGGATCGAACTTTCCAAAAACATTAAATTTAAGTTTCAATTTAATGGCCATATTATCGGCTCAACATTTATACACCTAGAGATTTTTGAAAAGATTTTTATTTTCTCAGGCGATGTTGGCAGATTAAATGATGAACTATTGGCACCACCCGAAAGGCCAAAATGGGCAGACTACCTTTTCTTAGAGAGCACTTATGGAAATAAACTACACCCAAAAGAAAACATTACTGAAATTCTAAGTAATCTTATTCAAAAAACTATAAATGATAGAGGTACATTGATTATACCTTCATTTGCGGTTGAACGTCTACAGTTGCTTATGTATTTATTATGGCATATGTATAAGAAGAACAAAATACCCAATATTCCTATTTTCATTGATAGTCCTATGGGTAATAATGTACTTAACGTATTTCAACAATATCCAGATTGGCATAAGTTATCGATGAATGAATATGAAGCTATGTGCAATCATTTTACAATTATTACATCTTACGCAGATACATGGAAGACAATAGATGACCCGAGACCTAAAATCGTCATTGCAGGTAGTGGCATGGTTACTGGCGGTAGGGTACTCACCTATCTTAAACAATTAATTGATGAACCAAAAACAAAAGTATTACTCGTTGGCTATCAAGCTGAAGGCACAAGAGGTAGACAATTATTAGACGGTACACATGAACTTAAGATGTTTGGAAAATTTTATCCGGTAAAGGCCAGTATACATTTTATAGAGAGTTTATCTGCCCATGCAGACCAAGCTGAACTTTTACACTGGATAGATAACATTAAAAACATACCTGAAAATGTTTTTTTAATTCATGGTGAACCAGGTGCTCTAGATGCTTTCAAAGTAAAAATAAGAGACACTAAGGGTTGGGAGTGCCACATTCCTAAAATAAACGAAAGCATAAATTTATGGTTATAACTTCTTCAAATTAAATAAATCATTATAGATTAATGAACAACTGACCATTATCATATATATGATATTTTCTAAATCTTAACTTTGCATGATATTATTAAAAATACCAGTAACATGAAAAAGATATTCATCGTATTCTCATTTTTATTAGTGGGTTGTTCTTCTATAAGTTTAGTAGAAAATTGGAAGAACCCAGATATAGTTTTGTTCAATGCCAACAAGGTTTTATTGGTAGGTATGACGCAAAGTGAAGAAACTAGAGAAGATTTTGAAAGTCAACTGAAGAAAGAATTCACAAATCGAAATGTCGAGGCATGGCGTAGTATTGATGTTTTCGATTTATCACTAACTAATTCAAGAAAAACCGATAAAGAATTAGATGAAGTTGAACAAAGTCTTTTGGACAAAGATTTTGATGCAATTTTATTAACTAAAGTTACAGGTTCTGAAAATCGTGAAAACTTTATGAAATCTATTTCTCGCTGGGATGATCATCAATCTCGTTTTAATGACGATTATTTAGAACATCAAGGCATTTACTATGATGATGATTATTATGAAAAATTTACTGTATACCATGCTGAAACAACTTTATACTGCATCTGCGAGGGTAAAGAAAGAGCTATGATATGGAGAGGAGTTATCGATATCGCTGACCCAAATAACGTTGAAAAAGCCATTAAAGACTATATAAAATTAGTTATTTCAACTTTGGAGGAGCAAGATCTAATTTTCACCTCACAAGTAGATTAATTATCTCATTTAAAACAGTGGACTCAAAACTTTGCCAAAACCTTCTTTTAACTTTTTGCCCCAAGACCTTTTAATAAATTCATTATAGCGTAGTTCATTACTGGCCCTACAATCGTGTAGAAAATCTTCTTTTAAAAGTTTGGCAAACTCCTTATGATACATAATGGCATTTACCTCATAATTCTGTTCAAAACTACGGTCATCTAAATTTGCAGTACCAATTGATGAAATGGCATCATCACTCACCATAATTTTACTGTGTAAAAATCCGTCAGGGAAAAGATATATTTTAATGCCCGATTTTAAAAACAGCTCAAAATAAGAATGAACAGCCCAACTAACCACTCTATTATCAGCATTTTCAGACACCAGCAAACGAACATCAACACCGCTTAGGGCAGCTGTCTGCAATGCACGTATAAGAGATTGACCAGGTATTATATATGGGTTGGTTATATAAATGTACTTTTTCGCCATGTTTATCATAGAAAAATAGGTCTGTTCCATTACAGGAAAATCATCATCAGGACCTCCTGCCACTATTTGCACCAATTCATTCGAAACAGATTCTAAATTGCGTGACGAGAGTTCTAATGGCTGTAACAGTTTTGAACTCACTAAATACCAATCTGTCATAAAAACTTGATCGAGTTGTTTGGCCGAAGGACCCTCTAACCTTAAGTGCATGTCGTGCCATTTACCAAGGCCAACTTGGCCTTTAAGGTATTTATCAGAAATATTAATTCCGCCTGTGAAAGCTATTGTACCATCGACTACTATTATTTTTCTATGGTTTCGATAATTAAGTGAAGAGAAATATCGCCCAAATTTAAAAGGAAGAAATGAATATACTTCAACACCAATTTCAACTAATTGATTTAAGTAGTTTTTACTTAAAGAAAAACTGCCGATACCATCATAAATTAATCTAATAACAACGCCTTCTCCTATTTTTTTCTTGAATAATTCAAACAGCTTAATGGCCAACTCACCATCTTCAAAAATATAATATTGAATATGAATTTGAATCGTTGCATTTTCTAAAGCATAAAATATAGCTTCAAAAGTAGTTCTACCATCTTTCAATAAAAGTAGTTCATTGTTCGATGTTGGTGGAAAATGTGAACTCTTATAGCAGAGCGTCATCAATTTACTATACCTGCCATTGAAAACATTTTTTTGTGATGCATTAGGCCATGGTAGCTTGGAGAACATATTTTTCTTAAGGCGAATTAGTTTACGCTTTCTTCTATTGCGACCTAATAAAAGATAAAATATTATACCACCAACAGGTAATGCGAAAATCGCTAAAAGCCATGCTAAACTCTTAGTTGGTTTGGCGCCGTAAAGAATAATAGATAGCACTATAAATAAAGTTAATAGAACATATATACCAACAAAAATTGTGGTCCACATAGGCTTATTGATTCGAAAAGAGCTCTTTATATAACTTCAAGATACATTAAATTGTTCAACATAAAATAATTACATTCAGTCAAAAAACCAACACTACGGCAAATTCAATTAACGAACTATTATAGAAGGCTTCAATTAAATTGAAGCCTTAATTACTTAAACTATTTTGATGTTTATGGAAATGTCATTAACTAAAACCTTAAAAAGCTTATTGCGTATAAAAATCTAGCTCTGCTATGGCGGCTGAACTACCATTACCTGCAATCTCATCAGCCTGTAATTTAACGAAGCGTGTAGAAAAACTTTGCTTAAACTTATGAATGCGTTGTGTTGGGTCATTGATCAGGTTTCCAAAGATAAAGGTGCCTTGTTTCGTCCAATTTTCGCCATCATCACTAGAGAAAATAGTTCCTTTTTGAATCATTCCGTCAGCAGTTGAATTCGGCGGTGTATAAGCGAAAGATTTGATTTCTATTTTCTTGCTCAAGTCAATACAAACAAATTCGTTCTTGCCTTTCAATTTTGACTGCCAATAGGTTTTTGGATCTTCATCAAAAAATAGATGGGCATCATGCCTATCTAGTGCACTACTCGTTGAAACCAACTTCCATGGCATTTTGGAGATTCCGAATTTAATACTAGCTACACTTCCTTTTTTTTCATTGTTAATTGCGATAGCTTTTAATTCTCCTTCACCAAATAAAAATGGTTCTGTAAACAAACTAGATTCCGCAGAAGGTTCTTGACTATCTGTAGTGTAGAATATCCGCATTCCTTTATTTAGATTAGCACCTGCATTTTCGCCATTAGGATTCCATCTAAAATCAGACATCTTAGGTACGATAGTAACTTCTCCTTTACTGTTTCTAGTAAATTGTAATTGTGGTGGCCTACTTTCAAAATAATGCGCTGAAACATGTTGTAGCACGGGAATAAATCTTGTTTCAAGAATGCGTAGGCGAAGTTTGGTTGTCGTTACTTCTGGAAACCTTAATATTCGCTTATACCCTATATTAGTAGCATTGGTTACTTCTTTCCACACACCATCTATCCAAGCATCTAATGCGTGTTTAGATACGCGTTCACCAAATATCTTTACGTTCTCTTGAATAAGAAACCTGTTGATCTTCGTTGCCTTAGGTAACGTTAGCTCAACCATCGGTTGTTCCCCCTGCAGAACCAAATTGGTTTCTTCATCATTATCTAAAAGCTCCTTTGGCCCCTCTGCACCTTCCAATAAGTTAACGCCGTACGTTTCCTTAATTCTTTCACCGGTTTCTTTTAAGACCTGAACATCTTGGTCTGAAAATTTACCTTCACGATTAGGAGGAATATTTAATAGAAAAATAGAATTTCCCCCAACAGACCTTTCATAGATATCAAAAACATCATCTGTAGTTCTTACTTTTTGATCAGTGTCATCTCTATAAAACCATCCTTCGCGTATTGAAGTGTTGGTCTCAGCAGGCTGATAATGTAAAAACTTACTGGCTGCCATTTTCTCCAAACTTCCAACATCTTCATCCGTAATATCTGCGAACAAGTTCATTGTTCTAGGGTCCTCCTCATAAGGTACAACGTTCCACTCCGTATCTCTTGTGGCCCCAGCTTCATTACCGCACCAACGTGTACCCTCCTTGCCAAATACGACAGCATTGGGTGCCAATTTGGTAATCAGTTTTTTCCAATCCCTATATTTATATTGCTGATTCCCCTTACGCTTAGGGTGGGCACCATCAAACCAAACCTCATCTATAGGGCCATACTCAGTTAGCAATTCAAATAATTGATTTAAAAAATATTCATTGTAATCATCCACTTCAAACTCAAAAGTGATTTTATTCTCAAAGGGTCTACCAACTATTTCTCCAGGTATGGTACGTTTGGTGTATTGGCTCAAATTGCCATAGAGCCCTTCTGTATTTTCTATTTGAAATAAATCTGCTGGGGAAAGATAAACTCCCAGTTTTATACCGTATTTCTTACATGATTCTGATAATTCTTTCAACACATCTCCTTCGCCATTTTTGTATGGCGAGGACATTACTCCATGTTTTGTATACCTACTTTGCCATATTACAAAACCATCGTGATGCTTGGCTGTAATGATGACTTTTTTCATACCAGCATCTTTCATGGCCATACACCATTGATCCGTATCGAGATTTTGAAGATTGAAAATAGCAGGGTCTTCCATACCGCTACCCCATTCCATTTTGCTGAAGGTATTTGGTCCAAAATGAACAAAGGCTATAAACTCATCTTTTAAAGCATCGTACTGGTTTTTTGTAGGAACAACATGAGTTGCCTTAAGTTTAATGGAATCTTGGGTATCATCTGCATCGAGGGCAATCGTATTTTCTGTTTGCATTACTAAAATCTGTTTAGCCTCATTTGCACACGAAGCAAATAGCAAACACAAAACTGAAATACTTAGAAAATAACTATAGCTTTTTGAAGCTTTTTTAACCATACTGATAAATTATGAAAATGAAAGAAAATAAATTTTTATTGATAATTTCAAAACTAAATTTATTTTTGAATAAAAACCTACCATGAGCTGACTATAATCAAAAGAATTTATATCAATCAATTAAACTATATACATTAATAACTAGTTAACCACTAAATTAGATAGCCTTAAAAAATATTTAATTTTAACTAGTAATTCGACCGTCCTCCATTTCAATAATATAATCGGTTCGATTCGCAAAATCCTCATCATGGGTAACAACTAAAAGTGAAAGACCTCCCTCCTCTTTCAATCGTTTAAATATGTTAAAAACATTATCAGAGTTATAACTATCCAAATTCCCTGTTGGTTCATCCCCCATAAGAATAGAAGGGTTATTTATTAATGCTCTTGCTATGGCAACTCGTTGTTTTTCGCCACCGGAAATACGGGAAGCTTTCTGTTTTGCCAGATTTTCGATACCCAACATTTTTAATTTTTGAATTGCATCAAACTCAATCTCTTGATTCGTTTTTCGAGCCAACTTTTTTGCAGGTAACATTACATTCTCTAGAACACTGAATTCAGATAATAAATAATGGAACTGGAACACAAAACCAATATGCTCATTTCTAATTAGCGATAATTCACTTGGCAATCTACCGGTGACCAATTTTTCATTTAAGTATAACTCGCCGGTATACTCAGTATCCATAGTAGAAAGTATGTAAAGTAATGTAGACTTACCCGAACCTGATTTTCCCATAATAGAGGCAAATTCTCCCTTTTTTATTGCAAATGAAATATCTTTCAAGACATGAAAGTCCTTAGGTTTTAGAAAGTGCTTATTTATGTTTTTGGCTTCTAATACTTTATCCATTTTCAATTCTCTTAAGTACCTCTAATAATTTTTACCGGATCTATACGCCTAGCTTTATTAGAAGGCAGCCAACCAGCAATAAAGGTTGACAGTAAGGCAAAGACAATTCCTATTACATAATAGGTTATACTAAAATTGACAGGATACGTTGTAATTGTTGGCAGTGCTTCTGTCTCGAACGCTAGCCCATCAATAATAACGGATAGAACAAAACCTAAAATCAATCCTAAAATTCCACCCACAATACCAATTATCATGGCCTGACTCATAAAAATGAACTGCACATCTCGGCCCGAAAATCCAGTTGCTTTTAAAATAGCGATATCTTTCATTTTTTCATAAATGAGCATATTTAGAATATTATAAATTCCAAATCCTGCTACAATTAGCAATGTTATAGAAACTGCATATGTTATTAGATTTCGAATATTTGTACCTGTTTCGAATTGGGCATTCGCTTCATTAATATCCGTAGCGGTTACATCAAATTGTTTTTCTAAAATTTGTGCCATGGTAGGGGCATCTTCTATTGTATTAAGTTTAATATTGATATCGGTGACGTAATTCTGTGCCTCTCCTAAAATCTGTTGTACTGTTTTTAAATTACAGAAGCTTTGTATATTATCGATATCTGCAATTCCGCTTTGATAAATACCGACGATTTTCAAAGGAAAAATACCGCCTTTCACGGTGCTTATTTGGACTCTCTCACCTACAGATAATGACATTTTACTTGCCAGCCCAGACCCTAATAAAATACCATTATCGGTACTTTTCAATGCTTCAGGGGTACCATCGACAATATAGTCACGCATATTCGATAATCTGGTTTCTTCCATAATATCTACCCCAACCAATGTACCACCTAAGTCAATGGCACCAGATAGGTAAAATATTTGTGCCCGTACTTGTGGTGTCGCCCCCTTTACATTATCCTTTTTTTTTAAATAGTTAAGAATAGGTAGGGCATTATGAATTTTCTTTTGCCCTTGCTTAGGTTTTATAGAGCTTATCATATATACCGAATTCTCGAAACCTTCAAATAACGAAATTGGTTGATTAATGGTTGGCTCTATTTCATTATATAGATGAATATGGGGAGTTTGGTTTAAAATAAGACTATCTAACATATTATTTAAACCTGTCATAAAACTGACCATGGTTATGTAGGCACCTATACCAAAAGTGACACCTAAAGATGCAGTAGCAGTAGATTTCATCTTAGTAAGAAGATGTGTTTTTGCAATATTCAGTATGACCCTCCAGTTTATCATTCTTTTGGCTTTAATAGCAATGTATTCTCTGTTATACCTGAAACAATCTCTACCCTTTCTAAATTTTGAAAGCCTACCTCAACATTTACTAAACCTTCTTCTGTTTCTACTTTATCACCATCCATTAAATATTCTATAGGAATGGTAAGTGCATCTTCTTTTTCCGCAATTACAATATTACCCTCACCAGCTAAACCAGGGTATAATATAGCAGGGTATTCTGTAAAGCGTGCTTCAATTGTAAAAGTCTGTGAACGTTCATCTTTTTGAGGATATATTTTGCTCACCTTTGCGGTAAATAATTCTTTAGGGTAGGCATCTAAAGTTATAAGTGTAAGCTGGTCTATTTTTATCTTAATGATATCTACCTCATCTATTAGCATTACTATTTTAAAGTTAACGGCACTACCTATTGCACCTAAAGGTTCTAAAGTATTTACAAGTTCACCAGGCTCCTTATATAGGGCATATACCCTTCCTTTAATTTTGCTATTTACCATGTAATCATCAGTGATTATTTTTGTAGTAGAATAGCTGTTTTTAGCTTGCGCTATTTTTGTTTCCAAGTCATATTTGGTTCGAACATATTTTGCATTCTGCTGCTTTAGCTGATTTTCTGAAAGCTCATACGCCAACTTTCTAGCATCAAATTCTGCCTTAGACCCAATATTTTGTTCCCAAAGCCGCTTTTGTCTAATAAAATTGATGGAATCATTCTTGAATCTTAACCTCGCCGCATAAATTTCATCTTCAATATCCTTTAATATGGCGGCATTGCCTTGTACATTTTCTTTAGATTGTTGCAATGATAAATAGGCATTCTCAGCATTTAATTTAGGTGCACGATCATTAATCTGTAGAATAGCATCTCCTTTATCTACTAGATCTCCTTCTTCCACTAAATTATCATCAAGAATACCAGCAACAACGGCATAAATTTGATACAAACTATCTGGCTGTATCGTTGCAGATGCATAAACTGAGGATGTTAACTTTGTTTTTTGAGGAAAAATTTTTTCCTGTTCTTGGTTACAAGAAAGGCAAAGCAAGAAAAGTATACTGATTTTCAAATTTTGCATGAAATATAGATTGTGAACCTTCAAAATAAATCTAAAATCTCAATTAATACTATGAGTAAAATCATATCTACTAAATTTAAACCAAAGAAATAGTAGAACTCATATTGCAGATTTAAAATTTGATTAAGACTATCCAATCTTTGAATCTAATCATCTATGATCACAAACACCTTTTAGTATGTTTTTTATTGAAGTGTTACGTGTACTAAGCTAGGATAGAGATCAGGCTTTCAATTAGAAAAATATCATTCAACACTTTGGATTCCTCATCCTTTTAAAAGATGCTATTCGGCTTTTCAAGTGCTGTGATAATCTATAAAACAGGTAATTACAATCAAAAGACATCATTAAAAATCAACCTAAACTTTATTAATTCAGTAACAAACTATGAAATATGACTATTATCATAAATCACGTTCATTATTTCAAATAGCTTTGAAGTTATTAGTTATTTTCAAGGTAAGAAATTGTGTAGACCTGTACCTATAAAATGAAGAATCTGACAGCAAATTTTAGAATAATTTTCATCGTTTCATTCTAAATACAAAAACATTCAAATCATAAATGGCCATTTTAAAACTTCCAACACAAAAAGAAATTAAAAGGTATGCTACGTTATTAAACGTACTAGTTAAATATGGTTTTGAAGATGTTTTGTCCAATAGTGCATTTAGCAAAATAATACCAAAGAAGTATTTAGAAAACCATCCTGATATAGAACAAAACCTATCTTTTTCAAAATACGAACGTATTCGAATGGTGTTGGAAGAGTTAGGGCCAACCTACGTAAAATTAGGACAGATATTCAGTACTAGAGAAGATATGCTTCCCGCTGAATTAATTACAGAGCTCGAAAAATTGCAAGATCACTTGCCTATGCTAAAAAACTTCGATGTACTGAAAACTATTGAAGCAGAACTTGGCACAGAAAACTTTCGGTATTTCGCAACTATAAACATAGAACCATTAGCAGCAGCTTCTCTTGCACAGGTACACCGTGCACAGCTAATAAATGGTGATGAAGTTATTTTAAAGATTCAACGACCCAATATTGAAGAGATCATAGAGTCAGACCTGCTGGTGATGAAACAACTTGCCCACAGTCTTGAAAAATATAGTAGTCAAGCAGAAGCGTTGCAACCGCTACGAATTATAGAATCTTTTGAACGTAGTATAAAAGAAGAACTTCAATTTTCGAGAGAATTGAAAAACACCGTACAATTCACTGAAAACTTTGAAGGCAATATGCATATTCACGTACCAGATATATATGAGGACTTATCTAATGATAAGATTATTTGTATGGAATTTATCGACGGTATTAAAGTATCGGAGATCGCGACACTCAAAGCTGCTAATATTGACCCCAGAGCGGTAGCAAAAATCGGGGTTGATCTATATTTAGAACAAATTTTAGAACATGGTTTCTTTCATGCCGACCCTCATCCTGGTAATATTTTTGTACTACCAGAACTAGGAAAAATCTGTTTTTTAGATTTTGGTATGATGGGCACTATTATGCCGAACGAGAAAGAAGTCTTAAGTGACCTACTACTCCACTTTTTAAGTAAAGACATCAAGAAAATAATTTCTATACTTGAAAAGATTGCCATAAAAACTAATATACCGGATTACATAAAACTAGAACAAGATTTATACATTCTAGTCGAGGGAATTAGTAATATGGCAATTCAAAACATTAAACTAGGTCCTACCTTATCACAGTTTAAGACCGTTTTATATGAAAATAGAATAATTATGCCGCACTATCTCTATATGCTTATTCGTGGTATTATTATTATAGAGGGCGTAGGTCTTAAACTAGACCCTGAATTTAATATAACAGATAACTTAAAGCCTTACACAAAAAAGATACTACGCAGTCGATTCAGCTTAAAATACCTTTTTAAAAAGAGCCTAAACCGTATTAAAGACATTAATAATTTAGTTGACACCCTACCAGATGATATCAATATCATCCTTAAAAAAATAAAGGAAGGAAAACTAGTAGTAATACATGAACACAAAGGACTTAAAGAATTTCAACTTGCTACAAGTAAAGCAGTTAACCGTTTGGTATTTGCAGTTATCATTGCAGCTTTATCAATTGGATCATCTCTTTTGGTCATGTCTAAAATGCCTCCGTTAGTGAACGGAGTACCCCTATTAGGTGCCATAGGTTTTGTATTGTCCGCTCTATTAGGATTTTATATTGTCATTTCCATATTCAGAAACGATTGATTTTAACAGTAAGAAAAAATGGATGAATTTGAGAGTATATTAACAACACTAGACCCATACATTTTAGGGGTGTTCATTAGCTTAGGCATTGGTCTTATTTTAGGATTGGAACGAGAATACAACAATATTAAGGGAGATTATGGCTTTGCAGGTATACGTGCATTCCCGATAGTCACCATTTTGGCCTTTTCATTAGGTAGTCTTACTGAACTATTTTCTTTTTGGTTGTCAATTATAAGCTTGGGTACTTTTATTCTTTTTCTAGGGTTCAATCACTTTTATAAAGAAGAAAATAGCTTTGAACGAAGTTTCACGACCAATTTAGCCCTTATAGCCACATTTATGCTTGGCCTAATGGTTTCTGCGGAATACTACCGTAATGCAGTGGCAACGGCAGTTATAATTGTCACATTACTCTCGCTTAAGACACGATTTCATTCGGTCATTAGTAACATTACTTCCGAAGAACTTTTTGCTTTTGTAAAGTTTTCTATCATAGCTCTTTTAATATTGCCTTTTTTACCAAATAATACCTACGGACCAAATGATTTGATAAATCCGTTTGAGATTGGATCTATCATTGCTATAGTCTCTTTCCTGAATTTCATAGGCTATTTTTTAGTCAAATTTGTAGGTTCAAAAAAAGGGATTTTATTGACAGCAATACTTGGCGGATTGATATCTAGTACTGCCGTTACATGGAGTTATGCTTCTAGAAGTATTGAATCTCCAGAACTGTCACGAAAATACGCTGCAGGTATTATCATCGCCTCGGCCATTATGTTTCCAAGGCTTGCCCTATTAACATATATCTTCAATAGTTCACTTCTCAACTATTTGATAGTACCTTTTGGAATTTTCACATTGATATGTCTAATAGTAGCATTGTTTTTAATAAAAGAAGATACCCATAAGCTCGACACAGAGATTAAATTAGGAAACCCTATGAACCTTCTTAACGCAATAGGATTTGGGCTTCTTTATGTTATAATTCTATTGGCTGTTTTTTATAGTAATAATTTTTTTGGAGAAAGTGGTTTGTATTATTCTGCTATAATTGCCGGGTTAGCAGATACAGATGCCATCACTATAAGTTTGGCCAAATTTGCTTTAGATGGAGAAAAACTAAAACTTGCTTCATCGGTTATTGTTGCAGCAACTATGAGTAATATGCTGGTTAAATTGGGAATTACCCTAATCAAGGGCTCTAAAATTACTGGGAAATTGGTCGGTTATACTTTTGGAAGTATTATCGTAATCGGAATTTTATATTCTTTTATTATAAACAGATAGTTCAGATTATCCGATATCAAAGCTTATCTATAAACACAACATTTTATGGTCTAACATACGTGAAATTTGAAGCCATTATGATTATTCTATTTTAATTCGCTCGGAATGCCATAATTCAACAAATCTTATACAAACAACTTGATATGAAAAATTCGGAAGATTTACTCAAAAGTAAAAATAGTTAGTAAAGGCTCCAAAATAAGACGTTTGCTACATCAAATCATTGCTAATCTTATACTTAGTATTTTTATAAATTCAAACGCTTATTAAGTGAAATTTTTACAACTCATTATAAATAGCAGCAATTTCCTCACTATATTTTTCCCTAATCACTCTTCTTTTTAGTTTTAATGTAGGTGTTAGTTCGGCCAAAGAACCGTCTTCATGAATTGGCAGCCAAGGTGTGGCTATAAGTTTAAATTTCTTTATCTGTTCTATATGGCCAAATTCCGGATTATAACTATCAATCACTTTCTGAAATTTACGAATCACTTTTTCATTTCGTATCATTTCCTCTAATGTGGCCCACTCCATTTTTTTATGGAGGCACCAATTTTTCAATGCTTCTTCTGAAGGGATAATCAAAGCCGAAACAAACTTTTGCTTATCCCCAATAACCATCATCTGTTCAATCAAAAAATCTTCCTTTATCCGATTTTCAATGGGTGCAGGAGCTACGTACTTTCCTCCTGAAGTTTTCAACAATTCTTTCTTCCTATCCGTAATCTTAAGAAATTCTCTTCCATCAGGTCCTTTAATGAGTTTTCCGATATCACCTGTACGAAACCATTTTTTACCATCAATTGTCTGGAATACCTCGGCATTTATTTCTGGTTTTTGATAGTACCCTAGCATTACGTTTGGGCCATGAGCCAAAATTTCTCCTTCATCTTCCTTATACTCTCCTGACTTTGTATCAATAAACAACTCTACACCATCAATGGCAAACCCAACCGTTCCAATCATTGCTCCATTTGGTTCCAAACTATTACCGGTTAAGGTCGGTGAGGTCTCCGTTAATCCGTATGCTTCTCTAATAGGAATACCAGCTGCACAAAAAACACGTAATATTTTAATGGGACAAGGAGCGGCACCAGTAATGACCTGCCTTACATTACCCCCTAAAGCTGCCCTCCATTTACTAAAAATCAATGAATCGGCCACCTTCCATTTCAAACTTGCCATAATAGATAACTGCTGGTCTATCACATAATCATCGGTTAGGTCCAAAGCCCAAAAAAATAAATTTCTTTTAGCACCTTGCAATGCCAAACCTTTATTATAAATGGCCTCATAAATCTTTTCCAATAATCGTGGAACAGTTGTAAAAGCCACAGGACGAACCGCTACCAAATCCCCATCTGGTCCACTTAAATTATTTGTCCCACAGAAAAATACCGATACTCCTTTATAGCAATAACAAAAAGAAACGGCTCTTTCATAGATATGACATAGTGGAAGAAAACTTAATACGTTTTCTTGGGGTTTAGCAACTATTAATTCTGAGGTAGCTATAACAACATGCATAATATTGGTATGGCTCAGCATAACTCCTTTTGGTTTTCCAGTAGTTCCAGATGTGTAGATAATGGTTACTAAATCATCTCCTTTTATATTGGATTGAATGCTCTCTAAGCTTGCAATACCTTTAGTTTCAAAAATAGTTTTCCAAAAAGGGTTGCCGTTCAGTCCATCAAAGGTGTAAATATGCTTTAACGTAGGTACTACTTTCTGAGTTTCTGATAGTTTATCATACAAATCCAATGCCCCACAGAAGGCTGCCTTCACTTCGGCCTCATTTAAGATGTATTCATATTCCGAGACACTGATCGTAGGGTATAAAGGAATACTAATCATTCCGGCCATTTGGACAGCATAGTCCATGATAATCCATTCTGGCCTATTTTGATAGGAAACAATAGCGACCTTATCTCCTGGTACAAGTCCTAATTTAAGTAATCCCGCCGCAGCTTGTTCTGCAGTATCCTTTAATTTTTGTGTACTGTACGATTCCCAATTTCCATCTTTATTCCTTCCGCTAATGGAAGCTTCTAATGGATTATTTTTTAATTGATAATCGAGTAAATCGAAGAGTCTGGTCATTGGTTTGGTTTATTTTGGCAAGTCTGAATATACAAAATAAAGTGCACTAATTCATAAGGGTCGTTAAGGTATTGGATAGCTATCATTCAAACATAACACTTATAAATTCGGCCACACAGGCAGGCTTGTCAGCCCCCTCAATTTCCACTGAGCAGTGCCATGTGACTTTGACACCGTTTTTGGGATATTCCTCAATTGCAGCAACTTTTCCATTCAATCGTAACTTACTATCGACCAAAACGGCATTTGGAAAACGAACCTTATTCAAGCCATAGTTTACTCCCATTTTTACTGATTTAACCTGTATAAGATCCCCGAGCATTTTAGATAATAGGGACACCGACATAAAGCCATGTGCAACTGGATTTTTAAATGGTGAGAATTTGGTCGCCTTTTCCACATCTACATGTATCCATTGAAAGTCTAAGGTTGCCTTTGCAAAATCATTTATCATTTCTTGAGTAATGGTAATCCATTCACCTGACGGAAGTGCTTTTCCTTCGTAGGTCTTAAATTCCTTTAAATCATCTAAAACTAGTTTAGTCATTTTTCTATCGTTTATCGTGAAGTTCCACCGTCAATGGTCAAGCAAATTCCAGAAACAAAACGTGCCTCATCTGAGGCTAAGTATAAATAGCCGTATGCTATATCGACGGGCTGTGCAACCGTTTTTAAAGGTATACTTGCCTTAATCGCCTCAAAATGTTCTTGCGGAATTTTTTCGACCATATCGGTCATGGTAAAGCCAGGAGCTATGGCATTTGCTGTTATACCATATTTACCCAGTTCCATTGTCCAGGTCTTTGACATGGCGATTACACCTGCTTTGGTAGCCGCATAATTCGTTTGACCAAAATTACCTCGCAATCCCACATTGGATGCCGCACTTACAATTCTTCCATATCTATTTGCCTTCATATACGGTGCAACTGCCTGCGTACAAATGAACACCCCTTTCAGGTTCACCTCGATAACAGCGTCAAATTCATCTTCGGTCATTTTTTCCAAGGTGCGGTCCCTTGTTATTCCGGCATTATTAATTAGGATATCAATTTTACCATATTTGGAATTCACCTGTTCAAAGAGTGCTTCTACAGCCAATTTATCGGTTACCGAAACGGTATGAAATTCTGACTTGCCACCGGTCGAAATAATATCATTGGCTACTTCTTGTCCTTTGGGAAGCAAATCCATGATAATCACCGTAGCACCTTGCTTTGCGAACAGTTCGCAAATAGCCTTTCCGATTCCTTGTGAACCTCCTGTTACAATCGCTATTTTATCCTTTAATCTCATATCTCTTAGTATTCATTAGTTACTCTTGGTGCGTTTGAAAAATTCTACTTAAATCCTGCTCTCTAAAGAAATGTCGGGTACAATTATCTTTCGATGATGACACAATCTGACCTTTCTATATAGCCAACCAAAATGTATCACAAGTTAAACTAGGTATATTATCTTTTCAGATTTGAACAACCATTTTTCCTTTCACCTTTCGGTTCATCATTTCCTCCAACGCTTCTTTAGCATCTTCTAAGGGAACTAATTTATGAATATGTGGTTTTAACTTACCTTCTCCATGCCATTGCATGAGGATCCTTGTATTGGCCATATTATCCTTGGGGTATTTCATTGCGAATCCGCCCCAAAAAACACCAACAATAGATGCTCCTTTTAGCAAGGGCAGATTTAATGGAATCTTAGGTATCTTACCAGCTGCAAAACCTACAACAAGAAATCTACCATTCCATGCGATAGCTCTTAGTGCTTGTTCGGAAAAGTCACCCCCAACAGGATCGTATATCACATCGACACCTTTTCCATCAGTTAGTTCCTTTAGGGTCGATTTCAAATCTTGGGTGGTATAATTAATTCCTTCATCGGCGCCGTACTTCTTGCAGAGTTCTAGCTTTTCTTGAGTAGAGGCCGCTGCAATTACCTTGGCCCCCATTAATTTCCCTAGTTCAACAGCGGCCAGACCAACCCCTCCAGAGGCACCCATAACCAACAGCGTCTCCCCTTCCATTAACTTTGCCCTATCTTTTAGTGCATGGTAAGAGGTGCCATAGGCCATCATAAAAGAGGCCGCTATAGGATAGTCCATTTGAGGTGGTTTAAGAAAACAAGCGTTCTCTGGTACGATAACTTCTTCCGCCAAACCTCCATGTGCCACAAAGCCAAAAACGGCATCGCCCACCTTTAAATGGGTCACGCCATCACCAACTTTCTTTACCACACCTGCTATATCGCTTCCTGGAGTAAATGGCAACTCCGGTTTAAATTGGTACAAGCCTTGAATGATTAGTGTGTCCGGGAAATTTAATCCACAAGCCTTCACTTGAACTACTACTTCTTTTGGGCCTGCATGCAAGGAATCTATTTCTTGCAACTTCAAATTGGAAGGTGGACCGTATGTTTTACATCGTAATGCTTTCATTATCTATATTTTCCTATTTATATTTAAATGGATCCCGAATAGTCTCAATCCTCAATAACCTTCAACACCAATTTACCCAATTTGTCGCCAGAGAAAAGCCGATTATAGGTTTCAGGAAAGTTCTCTATTCCTTCATAGACATCCTCACGGGTCTTCAACTTGCCTTCCGCCATCCATTTGCCCATTTGTTGACCGGCTTCCCCATATCTTTGGGCCCAGTCAAATACCACCATCCCTTGCATAGTAGCCCTATTCACCAATAACGAAAGATAATTGGTTGGTCCTCTCATATTTTGCTTGTTATTGTACTGGGAAATCGCCCCACAAACAACCACCCTTGCATGCATTCGTAATCGTCCCAAAGCTGCGTCTAAAATCTCCCCACCAACATTATCAAAATAAACATCCAATCCTTTTGGACATTCTTGCTTCAAACGCTCCTTTACATCTTCGTTTTTATAATCGATGCAAGCATCAAAGCCTAAAGTATCAACTACATATTTACACTTATCAGTGCCACCAGCAATGCCAATTACGGTACACCCTTTTATCTTTGCTATTTGTCCAACAATACTGCCCACTGCGCCAGCTGCGCCAGAAACCACGACAACATCTCCTTCTTTAATTTTGCCTACTTCTAAAATTCCGAAATAAGCGGTCATTCCAGGCATTCCCAATGTGCCGATATACGTGGGCAATGGTGCTAACTTTGGGTCTACTTTATAATATCCTTTTCCATCGGTCGCAACATATTGTTGTACACCTCCATGACCTGAAATGAAATCCCCTACCTTGAATGTTAGGTGATTTTTTACTTTTATGACCTCACCCACCGAACCTGCACGCATTACATCGCCAATTTCTACTGGCGCGATATACGATCTTCCCTCATTCATCCATCCACGCATAGCGGGGTCAAGAGAAATGTAATGATTCTGTACTAGGACCTGCCCCTCCTCTAATTCCGGAATAGGATTTATTTCTAAGGACCAAGTGGAAGCATCTGCCGCTCCTACCGGTCTCTTTACAAATATCTGTTGTCTGTTCATATTGTTTGGTTTATCTATTTTTTGTTTTTATTGGTAAAACTTTCTACATAAGCCTTCATCTTGGACCTTATTTCGGGTTTCCACCACAATATGGATGCTTCTTTCAATGAGTTCTCTGCATTCAATTCGAGTTTATCCCATAGATGCTTTCTCAGTTTTTTCTTGGTATTTATCAAGATTTCCTGGTTTACTTTCAAATAGTGCTTCATCTGTTTTTCAGCACGTTCCAAAACCATATCCAAAGGAACCAATTCATCTACCAGACCAGAAGCCAAGGCTTCCTTTCCGTTCAATAATTTCCCTTCCATAATATACCGATGTGCTAACCCCTCACCTATCCAAAAAGCATAGATTTCTGTGAGATTTTGACTGATTTGAATATTTACGGCCACCTCGTTTAAGCCAATAACATAGGAATCACCCTCTGCCATATAGCGATTATCACTGGCAACGGCCAAAACACATCCGCCAGCTGGAGAATGCCCCGTTATTGCTGAGATAAAAGGTTTTTTAAACTGTACCAATTGGAGGTATAGCTCTCCAAAAGCAGTGAAAAATTCCTGTATTTGCTTTTCGTCATATTGATATAATTCGATTAAGTCCAATCCTGCCGAAAAATAATGCGTTTGTCCAGTTAAGATTACACCCTTTACTCCTGGGTCATTTTCTAACTTCCTAAAAACCTCCCTCAGTTCGTTCACCATCTCATGATTGATGGCATTTACTTTCCCACGGTTCATTTGAACTATCGTGTAATTTTCCCTTTTAGTGAGTTCTAATGTATTCATAGTCTGATATTATAATGAGGTGCCACCATCCAAGGTTATGGTCTGTCCGGTAATGAATTTTGAGTTTTCAGATGCCAGCCAGCAAATAGCTTCCGCAATTTCCTCCGCTTCCCCAAACCTGCCCATAGGTATCATTCGTTTTAACTTATCGCCCATATCAGCACTTACAGCGAGTAATTGTTCCAACAATGCCGAATGAGTAAACCCAGGGCAAACAGCATTGATTCGAATGTTTTTTCTACCATACTCCAAGGCAGCCGATTTTGTCATTCCCACTACTGCAAATTTACTAGCGGAATAAGAAAGGTTATTTCCAGAAGCCTTTAACCCTGCTAAAGAAGCGACATTCACAATAGTACCATGCCCCTGTTTTAGCATATGTTGTATTGCAAGTTTCATGCAATAGAATACTCCGGTTTGGTTCACCGCAATCACATTATGCCAGTCGTCAAGAGAGTGTTCCGCAGTCTTTGCTTGGTGTTTGCCTCCTATTCCGGCATTGTTCACCATAACATCTAGACTACCATATTTTTCCATTACTTTCTGCAATAATTCCTTCACATGCTCAAACTGGGTGACATCCGTTTGTAATGCTGAGGCCTTTCCTCCATCATTTCGGATTTCACTTGCCACCTTTTCCGCACTTTCCAGATTGATATCAGAGACAATGACATTGGCCTCATGTGCGCCAAAAAGCTTTGCCGTGGAAGCCCCTATGCCACTGCCGGCTCCGGTAATTAAAACTACTTTGTCTTTTAAGTTCATTTTTTCGATTTTGATTGATTTATTTTTTTTGATTTGGTGCACAATGAATTAATCGTGAATCAATTAATGCATGAGCTCTTAAATTTGAAGGGTACCCTTTGTCCATTATCATGTTCATGAAATCGCTAACGGAATTATACTTTACGATAAGTACATCATCCCATAAAGAATCATCTTCAGGGCCTATTAACATATGCTTGGGCGAACCGTAAAACACTATTTCTGCATTCGCCTTAAAAAAAAAAGGAGTCGCTTGTCGCATATATTCCTTGTAGGTTTCCTTACCCGTCATGCCAGTTTCAGGAACAACATCTTTATATTTTATCATATTTAGCATGACTACAGGTTCTTTGTATTCGCTATGTGCAAAGTCCGATAATTGCTCTGAATTTATGTTTACATAGTGTTGTTCGCCCATAGTTAATACAAATTATCTATTTGATTTTTTTGAATGGCCTGCCATGCGGTATTACAACATAAAGCAGAAGCTTTATTCAAATTCGCAAACTTGGGGTCACTTGTATGTCCATGTTTATATCGGTAATAAATCTGTTGTGCAATTACAGCAATCTTAAATAGGCCGTAAGCGAAATAGAAAGTAAGATTATCTATATTTCTGCCACTTTTTAAAGCATATTGCTGTACAATTTCCGTTCGTGAAGGATTGCCTTTCATAACCGTTGGAGAAGGAAGCCCCTGTTTCATAAACTCTGGATCGCCTGCCGTTGTCCAATAACCAAGTGAAGTACCCAAATCCATTAAAGGGTCTCCGAGGGTGCACATTTCCCAGTCTAAAACAGCTGAAATCTTCTTCCAACTATCGTCCGAAAAAACTACATTATCATATTTAAAATCATTGTGAATTAGCGTATGGTCATATTTTTCAGGTTGATTTTCACTCATCCACATCATTACCTTTTGTGCTGCTGGTACTTCATCGGTTACCGCGGCCAGATACTGCTTGCCCCAATTATTAACTTGTCGTTCAACGTATCCTTCCGGCCTTCCCAAATCGGAAAGTCCTGCTATCTTAAAATCAATATTGTGAAATTCTACAAAAGCATCGACCCATGTATCTGAAATGGTTTTAAATTGCTCGGGGGAAACTTGCTTACCAAAGGCAGACTTAGCTGTTAGGATCTCTCCGTTGACCTTCTCCATAATATAAAATGGAGCTCCTATAATTTTAGTATCCCCATTAAAGACGTAGACTTTAGGGCTCTTACTATACACAGGGTTTAAATGCTGTAACACCTTAAATTCACGTCCCATATCGTGCCCGCGTTTTGGCGCCGCAAAGGGTGGTCTTCGCAAGACATATTCCTTGTCCTCAATTTGAAGTAGGTACGTTAGGTTGGAATACCCATTAGTGAATTGTTTTACTTTTAATTCAATATTCACCCGGGTTATTAACCCTTTTTCTAACAAAAAATCCTTGAGTTTAACCTCATTGATTTCCTCGCCTTCCCGTACCGATTTTAAGTTTTTCTCGTTAGACATTCTATTTTTTTACATACTTGTATATCGTACTTTTTCCCAATTGACTCATATGAACTTCATCTGGGCCATCGGCCAAACGTAGCGTTCTTGCCGCTGCAAAGAAATGTGCCAAGGGTGTATCACTCCCAACGCCCTTTCCTCCTAAAATCTGAATAGCCCTATCAATTACCCTTAATGCCATTTGTGGAGTGACTATTTTTATCATGGCAATTAAATCTTTAGCTTCTTTATTTCCTACTTTATCCATTTTATCAGCTGCGGATAATACCAATAACCGGTTCTGTTCAATTTCACAGGCAGAAAGAGCTATATCTTGTCGTATACTACTAAAAGTGTCCAAGGTTCTACCAAAAGGTTTTCTTTGCACTGTACGTTCAGACATAATTTCTAAAGACCGCTGTGCCATACCTATTAACCGCATACAATGATGAATACGACCCGGACCTAAACGGCCTTGGGCTATTTCAAAACCTCTACCCTCCCCCAATAGTAAATTAGATTTGGGTACCCGAACATTTTCTAAAATGATTTCAGCATGACCCTCCGGAGAATCAGAATAACCAAAAACACTTAGTGCCCTTTCAATCTTTAGGCCTGGCGTATCCATAGGTACCAAAATCATACTTTGTTGTACATGTCGAGGTGCATCAAAATCGGTTTTACCCATCACAATGGCAATTTTACAATGAGGATCCATCGCACCAGAAGACCACCATTTTCGACCATTAATAACATAGTCATTTCCGTCAGAAACAATAGCGGTTTCAATGTTAGTTGCATCAGAGGAAGCAACCTCAGGCTCCGTCATTAAAAAGGCCGAACGAATTTCCCCGTTCATTAAAGGTCTCAACCATTTTTCTTTTTGTTCTGAAGTTCCATATTTAGCAAGCACCTCCATGTTTCCCGTATCGGGAGCACTACAGTTGAAAATTTCGGACGACCAGAGTATACGCCCCATAATTTCTGCCAAAGGGGCATATTCCAAATTCGAAAGCCCGGGACTTGGTTCTCCATACGAAAAAGGAAGAAAAACATTCCACAGTCCAGCATCCTTTGCCTTTTGCTTTAATGCTTCCATACCGGGCCAACGTTTCCAACTATTATCCGGATTTTGATGAAACAACTCTACCTCCTTTTCAATAGGGTGAACATGAGTTTCCAAAAAACCCTTCAATTTTTCTTGAAGTGTTATCGATTTATCGCTGTAGTCAAAGTTCATAGTTCTCTTTTATTAACCTGAAATTAAATAACCTCCATCTGCAGTATACACCCCACCTGTCATATAAGAGCCCGCATCAGATGCTAATAACATGACTATTCCAGCCATTTCATCAGGTTCTGCCACTCTTTTCAAAGGAACGATACTGGTATACTGTGCAGCCAGTTTTTCATCTGACCACAGACTTTCACTAAATTTTGTCTTTATTAATCCAGGACATACCGCATTGGAACGGATGCCGTATCGGCCCCACTCCTTTGCCTGGTTCTTAGAAAGCATGATTACAGCAGCTTTCGTCATACTATAGAGTCCCAATCGAAATCCGGGATGAATACCTTCTACTGATGCAATATTGATAATACTACCACCGCCATTAGCTTTCAAATGCGGTTGTGCTAAATTAGAAAGTAACCAAGGTGCCTTAACGTTTACGTTCATGATTTTATCGAACACTTCTTCCCCTGCCGATTCTAATGGTCCGTAAAACGGATTTATGGCAGCGTTGTTGACCAAAATATCTATTCTGCCATAAGCTTCCATTGTTTTGGCTATCAGTTGTTCCCTTTGGGTGGTATCCCCAATATGACATTCGATTCCTATGGCTTCCAATCCGGCTTCATTAAACTCCTTCGCTACGGCATCAACAGCCTCTTGTTTTCTGCTACTAATGACCACTTTGGCCCCGTTTTCAGACAGTCCTTTGGCGATGGAAAGTCCTATCCCCTTACTTGATCCTGTGATGATAGCCACTTTTCCGGTTAGATTAAATTTTGATTTTATACTACGCATATTTCTTTCTCGGTTGTTAGTTTTTAAAAGTATTTCTTTTACTCTTTTGTCTTTTTAATCAAGCGAATAGTTGCTTTTCTGTATTCAATGTCAATGCCTGTTTGTCCATTAATATTTCAGATAGCCCTGTTGTTTTAGGAAGTTCGTATTTAAAATAAAACCGCATGGCGTGAATTTTGTTTTCATAAAATTCAGCACTAAAACTAGTATCAGCAGAGACCAATGCTTTTTGTGCTTCACGGCCTATATCCAACCATTGCCATGCCATGATTATCGTACTGAAAAATTCCATAAAAGGTGTGGCATCCGCCAAGAATCGCTGATAATCACCCTTCATTGCATAACCCATGAGAGATTGTAGCACTTTTTGGGTTAGTTCCAATTTACTACCTAATTTCTCTGCCAAAGGTTTCAAAATTTCGTGCGCCATACTTTCTTTGATAGAATTCATAATTTCCTCAGAGAGCAATTTTAGTGCTTTTCCATTTTCCATCGTGATTTTTCTTCCCAAAAGATCTTGAGACTGAATGCCAGTAGTTCCTTCATAAATGGCAGAGATTCTGATATCTCGCAAATACTGTTGTAAAATATAATCGGAACAAAAACCATAACCACCTAATACTTGTACTCCATTATTTACAGAAGTAATACCCATTTCAGAAGGGTAGGTCTTTACTACAGGTGTCAATATTTCTAACAACATCTTATATTTTTCTCTACTTTCTGCCTCTGAAAGCGATTGTGACAAGTCTTGATAACGAGAGGTCAAAAAGACCAAGCTTAAAGACCCTTCTGTAATTACTTTTTGCAAAAGCAGCATTCTACGCACATCGGGGTGATTGATGATGAGAGTTTGATCTTGAGAGGCGTCTTTTTTTCCAGTACGTTGCAGTTCACGACCTTGAGGTCTTTCTTTAGCATAGCTAACCGAGGCATGATATGCTCCCGTAGCAATTGCAGCAGCACCCCTACCAACCGCGATTCTAGCGCCGTTCATCATCAAAAACATATATTTTAAACCTTGGTTAGGTTCACCAACCAACCAACCTGTGCAGTCTTCCTTATCTCCAAAAAACAAGTGCGTGGTACAATACCCTCTTTGTCCCATTTTTTGAAAATCACCAACCGTAGTAACATCATTATTTTCTAAATCACCTTGTGAATCGAGTCGGTTTTTAGGCACAACAAAAAGTGATATTCCTTTGGTACCGGCAGGTGCTCCTTTAATACGTGCCAAAACCAAATGAACGATATTTGCAGCGCCTTTATAATCACCTCCGGAGATGAATATCTTTTGTCCGTTTATTTTATACGAATCTCCATCAGGTACTGCGGTAGTCACAATATCAGAGAGCGAGCTACCCGCCTGTGGTTCTGTAAGGCACATGGTACCGCTCCATTCTCCAGCCATCATTTTGGGCACGTAGGTATCCTTAAGAAATTGATTCCCAAAATGCACGATCAATTCGGCTGCACCTACCGTAAGACCAATGTAACCAGGGAGGTGGTTATTTGCCGTTTCCTGAATAAAGGCAGAAGCATGTACCACCATCGAAGGCATTTGCATACCCCCAGCTTCATAGGAGAATGGACCGGATAAAAAGCCCATTTCACCCCCCGCTTTCATATACTTTTTAACTTGTGGATGAACAATAAGTTCCCCATCCTTAAAATGCGCGGGGTTTTCGTCCATCTCCCTATAATAAGGATAGAGTTCCTTATCCGAAAAATCCTTTACCGAATCGAGCATCATAGCAATGGACTCTTCATCATATTCCGCAAATTGTTCTTGTGCCAGTACAGTTTTAAGATTATGTACGTTGAACAATAAAAATTTAAGGGTTTCCATATCTATATAAGTATTGGCCATAACAACTGTTTTAAAAAAATTAGTGCCATTGAAGTTAGGATTTATTCAAAGGAATCTCGTTAAACTGGTTTAATAAAAAAAGAATCAATTTCACTTTTAATATTATTGTATTTCGTAGCTGAATATAAATCGTTTATTAAAATCCATTAGTTTAGTAGATGTTTAAAAGCGCCAATCGGACTATTACGTTTAACTAAATGTTGGCATTAATAGGTAAAGAAGCTATGAAAGAATATGAACGAGAAAGCAGTAATGATAATGAAGCCTATAACTAATAGCACTTAAAGTTCTATATTTAAAGCCTTTGAAATGTTTTCTGAGTCTGCCAAATAATAAAAATTAGCATTTAAAGTAGAATAGTAAAACATAATAAGTTAGCGACTTTTCATACCCAAACTACTATAAGGCATATAGTTAGCTATATTTCTTTAAGCAAGGTGTTCAGTGGCAAAAAAAGAAAGAATAAGTTTCACTTAGTCATGCCTTATAAAATACTCACAATGAATGAATAGTATGTGGATAAAAAATAATTGGGTTTATGGTGTTTTATTAGTATCGGTTATATCAGCAATATTTGCGTTAATAACTTCAAACTTTATTTTTAAATCAGGAACAGCTGGTATAGGGATCTTAATTCTCATAATTCTCAATTTCAAAAAAGAAAAACCTTCCAAAAATACATGGCTCATCATCGGTGCTTTTTTGTTTTCAATTGCAGGTGATTATTTTATGTCCAATATGAATGGAGATAGTACAATGTTTACTAAGGGTATTGCATTTTTTTTCCTTGCTCATTTAGGCTACCTTTTCTTTGCCACACTTAATGGACAAATAAAGTGGAGGTTTACAAGCATTTTACTGGCATCGTTTTTATTGTTTTATTTCATAGTGTTATTCCCTAGAATTAACGATATCATTCTTATGCTTGCTGCATTACTTTATTTATTTATTTCTTGTTTTTCCTTAGGCGCATCTGTTGGAATTAAGGGTGACTCTATAGTAAAATGGACCTATGTCTTTGGTATTTTTTTAATTCTTTTTTCAGACACAATAATCTCTCTAACAGAATTTTTAGGATATAATAAGTTGGATTTTTTAATTTTACCAACCTATTATCTTGCCCACATTAGTATAACATTTTCATTAATAAAGAGGCAGGATTAAGATTTAAATATCACTGCAACGAAAAGTCTTTAAGAATTTTACTAGAGCAAAAGGCATCACTACATTTTATAATTTATAATTTGCTTTGGTTATATATTTTCTTGTTATATACCATTTAGCTTAGGATTTTTTAAAGCTTATCGGCCACTTTTAAAACCAATTACTATGCTGACAACAACCGTTAAAAAACTATCCCTTTCCCAATCGTTTCCGAAGTTTTGATAGCCCCACTGGAGTTAGTCCTAAATATGAAGCAATCAAATATTGAGGTACACGTTGAAATAGGTCTGGTCGTTTTTTTATCAAGCGTAAGTAACGTTCCTCATTGGTACGGCTATTAATACGCTCGACTCTCGTGAATATTTTTATAAAAGCTTCTTGCATCGATAATCGTCCAAAACGCTCCAATTGGTGTGATCGTTTAAAAGAATTCTCTGCATCCGATTTTTTTATGGCATAAACTACCGTGGCTTCTGATGCTTTTAAGTAGTAATTGGAGGGAGTGCCCTTTACATAGGCAGGTAAATCGGTGAAAAAGATATCATCGGTATAAAATTCCAGTACTTTTTGCTCGCCCTCGTCTAACTTATAATAGTATATACACCCTTTAGCTACATAATAAAAGTAATCAACCAATTGCCCTGGTGTTAACAAAGTATCGCCTTTTTTCAAATCTATTCTATGATAAAATTGCATCTGTTCTTCTACCATCTCATCATCTACCTGAGTATACGACAAAATCTTTTTTTTCAGATTTTCTAGATGTAAGGTTTCGATTTTTGTTTTCAAGGGTTATCGTTTAACTTAGGAAAGAAATTCAAGATAGGAATTTTTAGATAATTGATTCTTCAACTTATGGTTATGTTTTAGAATACTATATACTAAATGATTTCAAGGTTTTCTGTATTCTCAATACCATACTACTAAAAGTGGATGATTAAGAATCAACTGTTACCTTCTTTTTGAAACGTCCCAAACATTCACCGAAGTATACCGTTTTAAAATGATTTCGGCCCGTTTTCCATCGACGGTTATTCGGGTATAAATTATGAGCTTTTCAGGATTGTAAGTAATGTCCCTCGTAAAAATGAGCACTGTTAATGTACTATTGTTCCGTATGATACGTGTCTTTTAAATTAAACAAACTTGTTTACAAAGACGACGCTAAATAGTCTTATACACTACCAAAATCATAAACAACAAACGTACCAATCCATTAATCGAACTCTACACCTTTTATATGATATTAGATGATATCATATGAATAAATAAAAAACGAAAAGCACTGTAAAACAGTAAGTTAACAGTGCTTTGATACCTCTTTGAAAGTGGTTCGTCGGGATGACAGGATTTGAACCTGCGACCACTCGACCCCCAGCCGAGTGCGCTACCGGACTGCGCTACATCCCGAAATCGGATTGCAAAAATATAAAAGTAAACTTGAATAGCATCTACTTTTTCTCTAAAAGCAAAAACTAATCGAGGCTTTCGATCCAGTCATACATAAGCGTTGTCCAACCTTTCAAATACTGGTCGTTAAGTGCTAGAGAAAAACCATGACCACCTTTTGGATATATATGCATTGTAGCCGATACTCCTTTATCCTTTAAGGCATTATAAAAAAGTAAACTGTTTTCAACTGGTACCGCAGTATCATCGGTGGCATGAAACAAAAATGTGGGTGGTGTGCTTACTGTTACCTGTTTCTCATTCGAAAAATGATCTTGTAATTTTTGAGTAGTACTATTGCCTAACAAATTGCCTTTAGAACCTTCGTGCGTCATCGGACCCATGCTTATTACCGGATAACCCAGTACCATGAAATCTGGTCTTGCGCTTTCCTTATCAATAGCATCTATTGCATTATATACAGACTCGTCAAAATGCGTACCTAAGGTAGATGCTAAATGTCCACCCGCAGAAAACCCGATAATTCCTATTTTATCAGTAGTTATATTGAGATCTTTTGCATGATATCTTACCATTCTTAAAGCTCTTTGCGCATCTATTAATGGTACGTTATGTTTATTTGTTTGAGATTGATTAGATGGTAGCCTATATTTAACTACTACCCCTGCAATTCCCTTTCCATTTAAAAACTTAGCGATATCCGTCCCTTCCCAATCATAAGCAAGAATGCCATAACCGCCTCCTGGAAAAATCAGCATTGCCTCTCCGGTAGCATTCTGCTTCGTAGGCAAAAAAACTTCAATGGTAGGTACTTGAACGTTGCTTATCACTAAAATATCTCCCCGTTTATTGACCTCAGATTCATTAGATGATATTCTATTTGGAATTTCACCTTTTGGCCATATCGGCATTATTGTGTCCTGTCCATTTAATTTACTCATGAAAATCAATGCAAATAGAAGTGTTTTGTATTTCATATTTCTTAACTTTTTTAATCACACGACCAGTTAAAGTTCGCTATTGGGTCATTTGAAGACCCTTGTAAATTATAATGCCACCACTCTGTTCTCGTAGACCAGAAACCATGTTTTTCCATAGTCTCTTTGAGCAGCTTCCGATTATCTAAAATCTCTTGTGGCAAATCTAAATTATCATGATAAGCACGCTTCCCAAAATAATCAAAATCGGTTCCCATATCTAACTCTTCACCATCTAAAGTAACTAGAGTAATATCTACTGCCCCACCCTTATTATGGATGGAACCCTTTACGGGGTTGGCCACATATTGAGGGTTAGGTACTATTTTCCACATTTTATACTGTACAGAATTCGGACGATAACAATCATAAAACTTTATTTTAACCCCATCCTTTTTAAATTCCTCATTGGCAGTCATTAATGCTTTTGCAGTTTTCACCCTAGTATAACATTCAGCGCAGTCATAAACTTTCTCTTTTAAAAAATTATTATCTGTAGCGTATCGTAAATCATAAACGAAATCATCACTATAATCTGCTAGCCGTATGAATGTGGTATCCATAAGGGAAGTTAAAGGTATAATCTCTTTTATAATTTCAATATTATTCTCTGTGGTTAATGAATCTATTTGAATAATAGATTCAGGTAAAGGATGCTCAGCCTCAACTTTTTTATTGTTTTCTTTACAAGATATATTCAATATAAAAAAAAAGAATGCTACTATTTTCAAATAATTGCATTTTCTAAAATCTTGCATTAAAGTAGTATGCGGTATCATTTTTTCTGCCATTCTGTTATTCAATATCATCCAAAATTCAAAGTAAGTTATAGTATAATAATTACTACCTTACCTAAAACTATCATTTTAGCAATTTAACCAAAAACAATGAACTACCGGATATCGTTATTCTTGACCTTAGCTATTTTATTAATTTCATGTAAAGATGAAAAGAACTCATCAACGGAGCCTGTTAAACCAACAGATTCTCCTTGGTTGTTAGGTTTTGAAAAAACCAAAAAAAATCCGATAATGCAATCAGACTCCACTTATACGTTTTCGGACCCTATTTCAAATAAAGAAGTTCAATGGCAAAAAGCCGATGTTTTTAATCCTGGGGCAATCGTAAAAAATGATACCGTATTTCTATTATTTAGGGCTGAGGATAATCCTGCTGCTATTTTAGGCGGAAGAACCTCTCGTATCGGATTGGCTTATAGTACAAACGGGATTGACTTCACAAAATATCCAAAGCCTGTTCTATTCCCTGATAATGATGAATTTTCACAATGGGATCAACCCGGTGGAATCGAAGATCCTCGTATAGTGGAAACTCCAGACGGTATCTATATCATGTTATATACAAGTTGGAACAAAGATATCGCCCGTCTATCTAGCGCAACCTCTAAAGATTTAAAAAATTGGACAAAGCGAGGCCCTGTTTTTGAAAAAACTAACAACGGCAAGTTTTTAAATGAATGGAGCAAATCGGGTTCCATTGTTACTGAATTGATAAATGGACGATTAATTGCTAAAAAGATTAACGGAAAATATTTAATGTATTGGGGGGAGCTTTTTGTAAATCTTGCTACTTCTAGCAATGGTGTGGACTGGGATCCGACGTTAACCGAAACTGGGGAATTACTGCATAGTTTTAAACCAACATTAAATGATTTTGACAGCCACCTTACCGAGCCTGGGCCTCCTGCCCTATTTACAGATGCTGGTATTCTTTTGTTATACAATGGGAAAAACTTAAGTGGTGAAGGCGCAACAGATAAATTTCCTGAAGGCACGTACTGTGGCGGTCAAGTTTTATTCGATAAAAATGACCCAACCAAGATGATAAAAAGACTAGATACTCCTTTTATCTGTCCTAGTTTACCCCATGAAGTTAGCGGTCAGTATAAGGCCGGTACCACATTCATTGAAGGTTTGGTATATTTTCATGATAAATGGTTCCTGTATTATGGTACAGCGGATTCTATGGTAGGATTAGCGGTCAAGGAATAAAACTAAATTTTAAAATGTATTATTTAGTTATAAGAATATAAACAAGTGAGGTGCATTATGAAATTATTTAAAATTTCAGCCAATTTTATCTTAATGCTTCTACTATTTTCTTGCTCTGAAAAAGGAAAAAAAGATAATAATATAGCATCAGTAAAAAAGCCGAATATAATTTTAATTCTCGCCGATGATCAAGGTTGGGGTGATTTAAGCAGTAGCGGTAATACAAATTTAAATACACCTAATATAGATTCTTTAAAAGCCAAAGGTGCTTCGTTTGAAAACTTCTATGTTCAACCGGTATGTTCACCAACAAGAGCCGAAATTTTAACTGGAAGGTATTTTACGCGAATGGGAGTTTATGAAACATCGTCTGGTGGTGAACGTATTAATTTGAACGAAACTACGATAGCTGAACTTCTTAAAAATATAGGTTATCGTACTGCTGCATTTGGTAAATGGCATAATGGTATGCAACCTCCCTACCACCCTAATTCAAGAGGATTTGACCAGTTTTATGGTTTCGCTTCTGGTCATTGGGGTAATTATTTTTGCCCGATGTTAGAAAATAACGGGAACTTGGTACAGGGAAATGGTTATTTAGTTGATGACCTTACTGATAAAGGACTTGATTTTATAGAGAAAAATACCAATGAACCTTTCTTTCTTTACCTACCATACAATACCCCTCATAGCCCAATGCAAGTACCTGACGAGAATTGGGATAGAATGAAAAGCAAACCGCTAAACTTATTATCCGAAGATAATTTAGAAGAAGATTTAAGATTTACTCAAGCAGCTTTGGCTATGGTTGAAAACATAGATCACAATGTTGGTAGGGTTACCCATAAAATTAAAAGTTTGGGCTTGGAAGAGGAAACCATAATAATTTATCTTTCTGACAACGGGCCTAATGCCTATCGCTGGAATGGAGGAATGCGCGGCAAGAAAGGTTCTGTTGATGAAGGGGGCGTTCGTACACCTTTCTATATACAATGGGCAAACCATATTGAACAAGGATTGAACATCAAGAATATCGCAAGCGGAATAGATATTTTACCAACCCTATTCGGCTTATTATCTATACCGATAAAGACCAAAAAACAAATTGATGGGAAAGATTTAAGTCCGTTACTTTTTGGCGAATCCATGAATTTAAAAAACCGCTGGATTTACAATCACTGGAATGGTAAAACAAGCGTTCGAAGTCAACAATTTAGATTAGATGAAGAAAATAGACTTTACGATATTAGTACTGATCGTGGTCAAAAATTTGATGTTTCTAATAAATATCCGCAAATAACCGATTCATTAATTACAGCAAAGAATAATTGGGAAAAGGAAACGATTCAAATAACCAAAGAAAACGATGAACGCGCTTTTACACTGGGTTATCCAAAAGCATTATATACGCAACTGCCAGCTAGAGATGGTGAAGCTTATGGAAATATATATAGAAGTAACAAGTGGCCAAATGACTCATTCTTTACGAACTGGAAATCAGTTACCGATTCTATTACTTGGAATATTGAAGTGCTTACCGATGGTCATTTTCAGGTAGAATTATATTATACATGTCCTGAAATAGATTTGGGGTCAATTATTGAATTAAGTTATGAAAATAGCAAAATTGCCAAGAAAGTAACAGTTCCGTTCGACCCTCCCTTAACTGGAAAAGAAAATGATAGGGTACCAAGAATGGAATCTTACGTAAAGGAATTCAACATACTTGACCTAGGTGTTTTAGTTCTTTCTAAGGGAAAGGGTACGCTTAAGCTAAAAGCCTTGGAAATTCCTGGTAATCAAGTAGGTGATTTTAGGCTTTTACAATTTAAGAGGTTAGATTGATCTGAAGTTATTTCCAAATTAAAAATTCGCTATCGTGATACCCTATACGCTCTGCCTTGGCCTCAAATGATATGTCTTTGTTCAAAGGTTCAAAATAAATATTCCAAACTGAATCTTTTAATTTTCTCCAAACTATGGTAGCATCTGCTTTTGAATGCTTAAGCTCAATAGTATTATCTTTTTCCTGTAACTGTAAATTAGTTAATTTCGGCTGTTTACCATCTATCAACCAATTGTTTAATAGTATTTTCTCTTCTACTTCTCCGAGATCTTTAGTCTCAAGAATCCATTGATTAAGAATATCGCGATAGTGATCAATTGAATCTTTATATTCTGGCAAATTTGAAAGATTATGAAGTTCTTTAGGGTCTTTTTGTAAATCATAGAATTCCTCATTTGGTTTATCAGGTTTCATCCAGGTTGATGTAATTTCGGTTAATTTATTTGCACTATCCAACCTTCTCAATTCTTTCATTATGCCCATTTGTTCCCTGTAAGCAATAGGTAAAGCTCTACTTAAATTTGTATTAAAATTTTTTATATACTTAAATCGAGAAGAACGCACTGCTCTTAATCGATCATATACCGCATCAAACCTATCTGAAGAATGAAAGGTTACTTTTGGTTTGTTCTTGGTCTCAAAAGTACCAAATTGTGCAACACCTTGCATTACTTTAGGAGGTTCTATAGTTGCTAAAGAAAGTACTGTGGGCGCTAAATCAATAAAACTAAACATTCGATCATCGACCGAACCTGCACCTTCATTTGCAGGAAACTTAATAACCATTGGCACTTTTAAACCCGTATCATACAATGCTCTTTTATACCTTGGAAAGGGTCCGCCGTGATCACCATAAAAAAAGATGTAACTATTTTCATAAAGCCCATCGGATTTCAATTGATTTAAAACTTTTCCGATTTGATCATCCAACCGTTTTAAATTACTGTAATTGACAGCCAAATCATGTCGTACTACATCAGTATCAGGAAAATAAGGTGGAACCTTAATTTCTTCCGGATTTACGTAGAGGGTATCATTTGTTCGTGCCCAAACCTGCGATTCATGACAAACAGAAAAATTAAAGACACTAAAAAATGGTTGTCCCGATTCTCGGTTACGCCAGTGATGCTCTTTACTTGAATCACTCCATGCCGCTTCCGATTTTTCAAAGTTATAATCTTCCTTTGGTCCATTAGACGTATAATATCCATTTATTCGCAAATACTCGGTAAACATTTTTACGCCATCTGGCACTAATGGAGAATAATTAGGAATACCAATTGATGGTTCATTTTGTCCTTTAGCATACATATTATACGTTCGCATGTTATGTGTACCTAATGTTGTAGGATACATACCCGTGATAATTGCACTTCGTGCCGGAGCACAGACTGGTACGGGAGCAACAGCGTTTGTAAAAACAACGCCATCATGTGAAAGAGACTCTAAGTTAGGAAGAGACTGTATTGAGTCGCCATACATCGGGAACCAGTCTGGTGATTGATCCTCGGCCACCAACCAAATAATGTTCGGTAGTGATTGTATGTCGTGATTAATATTCTCTGCCTTATCCTTACAAGAAAAAGAAATTGTCAAAAAGATTGAAAGTAAGATTAATTTCATGAAGCATAAATTAAAGAATAGAATCTTATTATCCCAATAATAAAAAACCCCTACTTCAAACATTAAATAGGGGCCAATGGTTGGTAATTGGTATTACTATTCTAATTGACTTAGATATTCTAAGCTTTTAGGTACTTGTGAAACAACATTAGAAGATTCATCTTCAATAAACATATATTCTATACCTAACTTTTTAGCTTCGGCGACAATGCCTGAAATATCAACTTGGCCTGTACCCAGCACAACATTGGTATCGTCTTCTTCATGTCCTGTAGTGTTACCTACAATGCCCTTTTGCATATCTTTTAAATGTAGCAAGACAAACTTCTTAGGATATTTTTTCATTAATGCCAACGGATCTGCACCGCCATGCTGAGCCCAAAACACATCTAATTCAAAAAAGAAGTCCTTTGCATTTTCAGCCATATAGTCAAACAAAGTACCGTTCTTATAAGGTCTAAATTCATACCCATGCGCATGATAAGCTAGCGTAAGTCCGTTCTTTTTAAGAATTTTTCCTGCTTTATTAAAGACATCGGTTGCATGTTGGGTTTCTTCCAAATCCCATTTGTTACCATCATGAGGTACCCAAGCACACATTACATATTTAGCACCAAAATCCTTAGCGTTTTTAATAACTTTTTCGATATCATTCTCCAAGTCACCAAATTCTGAACCTACACTAACCATTGCTAAATTATTCTTGGCAAGTAGTGCCTTAAAATCATTTAGTGGTAGATCATAAGTTCCGCCGCCTTCAATTTTTGTAATTCCCCATTCGTTGATTAAACCTAATGTATTTGAGACATCAACTTTAAATTGATTACGTAAACTATATAATTGCAAACCAACCTCCTGTGCCTGTGCTAGAAAGCCATAACTTAAAAGCATAGTGACAATTATAACTTTTTTCATTTTCTTTCTTTCTTTTATCTAAGTAAGTAAATTGCCGTTTTCATCCCATTCTGCAATGACATTTCTTTGGCTCTGATCAACGCATTTCGCTATCCATGCCGGGTCATATGCTACACCGTGCTGGTCTAAAACATCTTGCGGCACGCCATCCCATACATTGGGTGAATTTCCTTTATAACCTAACTCTGCAATACCTACTTCAGAGGTATAATAACCTGTAACCGTTAGACCTCGCATCATATAGAAAAATTGTATTTCTAAAGGTTGTTTCTCTAAAGGAATTTCTACATCGTGCCAACAAATTTCATCACAAATCTGTTTTTTCTGTTCTAATGTCGCCGACTTGAACTCTGTTCCGAATTCTGTATTACTTTTATGATCTAACCACATTAAGCCACCTAACAGCGTCGGGGCCATTTCTGGGATATCTTTCCCCATGAACTCTACAAGGTCTGGAACGCCCGCCTCAATTGGTCCGCCATGAGGCTCTTTTGGTGGTAAAATAACTACAGCCAATGATGCAATAGTCTCCATCTCATGCTCATTGAATAATTGTTCAGCATTTAATTTCTCTATGCGCTCCAATTCTTCTGGTGTTCTTCCAAAATATTTATCACTTCCGGTGATAATAGCCTCATCGATAGTATCGGCATTTTCTGTTTTACAGGAGTTGAATACTAGACCTGTACCAGCGGCAGCCCCACCAAGTATTAAAGTTTGTAAACTCTTTCTTCTATCCATCTTCTAAATATTTTGTGCCTTTAGTTGTTCGATAATATAATCAGATGCTCTCCATGAAAGTGCCATAATTGTCCAAGTACAATTCTTATCTGCTTGTGAAACAAAAACACCTGCATCGACAATAAAAACATTGTCAACATCATGTAGCTGTTGAAACTTATTCGTAACAGATGTCTTAGGGTCATTTCCCATTCTGGTAGTACCTACTTCATGAATAATTTGACCTGGGGCTAAAAGACCATAATCTTGGTCTTTTCCAGGTTTTTCACTTAAGGGTATACCGCCCATGTTATGAATCAGTTCTTCAAAAGTATCCTGCATATGCTTAGCCTGGTTTATCTCAAATTCAGAATGCTTATAATTGAATTTTAAAACAGGTATACCAAATTGATCAACGGTTGTAGGGTCAATTTCGCAATAGTTGTCTTTAAAAGCAATAGCTTCGCCACGACCTCCAAAACCAATCACCGAGCCGTAGTACTTTTTAACATCGTCACGTAGACCATCTCCATAACCTCCAGACTTAAGCCCGAAGTATTTGTTCATTCCGTTAGGGTCAAAACCGAAACCATAATTGGGTTGCCCCATACCACCCCAAACTTCAATATGATACCCACGAGGGAAATTAAGCTTAGAATTATCCCCCCACCATGGTGAATACACATGCATACCCCCTACACCATCTTCGTTGTATGATGTTTTCCTATTCATTAAATCGGGTATTACGCCCGCTGCACTTGCACCCGTAGAATCATGAAGATATTTACCAACGATATTACTACTATTACCCAATCCGTTAGGATGTTGCTTGCTTTTTGAATTTAGTAGAATTCGTGCTGAACTACAAGCGGATGCCGCCAATACAACTACTTTAGCTTTAAGCTTATATTCTTTTCTATCGTCTTTACTGATATAAGATACGCCTGTTGCTTTTCCTTCGTCATTAGTCGTAATTTCACGAACCATTGAATTAACAAAAATTTTAACTTTACCTCCACTTTTTTGCGCTGGAAATATTAAACAACTTCCCGCAGAAAAATCGGCATACACAGAGCATGAACGAGAACACTGCCCACAATAAAAACAAACTCCACGATCATTATTAATCCTTTTGGTCAACATTGAAAGTCTACCCGGTATTACAGGAATATTAGATTTCTTCGCACCATTGATATAAAACAACTCATGCAATCTTGGTTTCGGGGGAGGAAGAAAAAATCCGTCAGGATCATTCTCACGGCCTTCATTGGTACCAAAAACACCAATTAGCTTATCTAATTTATCATAGTAAGGTTTAACATCCTCGTATCCAATAGGCCAATCATCACCATGACCATCACGAGTTTTACCTTTAAAATCTTTTGGTCCGAATCGTAAAGAAATTCGTCCCCAGTGATTGGTTCGCCCTCCTAACATTCTTGCTCTCCACCATTTAAACTCGGTACCTTCTTCATGTGTATATGGCTCACCTTCAACCTCCCAGTCACCCCAAGACATATCCCATTCACCAAAAGCACGATCTGTTCCTGCTCCTCGCCGAGGAGAATCATATGGCTGCTTTAACTGAGTCATGGTTTTGGGATCTGCTGGATCAAAATAAGGTCCAGCCTCTACAACGGCAACATTTAAACCGGCATCTGCCAACTGCTTGGTAGCCATACCACCACCAGCGCCAGAACCAACAATGATGACATCATAGATTTCCGAGGATTCTTTTATCTGCATAATTTTGAATTAGTTATTGAATACAATTTAAATATTTTATCAAAATATAATACTTGTTTTTAGCTGAATGACCTTGATCATTGGACGGGCGTAAGGTTTTAACGCCATTTATAAACTTTACTTCACTATTTTCACTCACTTGAAAATGTAGATGCTGGCAAACCTACCCCATTATATAAATTACCAATATCAGTACTTTTCCATGCATATCGAACAGCTTTAGGGCTTTTTACTTCTTTTGAACTAACTATAACAATACCATTTTTCAGTTTTGCTTTAGCCGAAAACCACTTCCCTTTTTCATTCGATATCTCAAATAATCCTATTTTTTTTTCATCACTTTTCAATCCTTTATCGTGACTAAATTTAACCTGAATTTTATCCCCTATTATTTCAGCAGCTTCGAACAACGGGCCATAAACCTCTTGCCCTTCTAAAATATTATAATGTTCTTTCAACGCTATATTTGCTAATCGCAAACCAACATCCTGTTTGTTCTGTGGATGAATATCCTCAACCGTACAAATATCGCTGGTCATTGCCATTCCTGTATTTTTCAACACCAAAGTTCTACGTTGTTGATCACGCAAAACCCCTCCTTCAAAAGACCTACCATAGTTAAAAGGCGCAATTTGCACGTAGTAAAATGGAAAATCATTATTCCAATCAGCGCGCCAAGAGTTAATCATTTCAGTAAAAATCTGTTGGTAAGATTCTGCGTTAGCAGTATTCGATTCTCCTTGATACCACAAAACTCCTCCAATTTTAAAATTGGTCAATGGTGCAATCATGGCATTATATATAGTAGACTTCTCTATAGTCACCCATTGATTGGGTTGAATTAGTTCATGTGCAGTTACCAATTCTGGGTATGCTTTAAAAACAGATTCTGGCGTCCAGACTTCTGCACATGATGCACCCCATGAAGAATCGATTAACCCAATAGGAATATTAAGTTCTTTTTGAACTTTTCTAGCAAAGAAATAAGCAACAGCGCTAAAATCTTGCATGGTTTCAGGAGAGCAAGTTTCCCAAGTACCTATAACATTATCTAACGGATAATCTGCTGTTCGTTTCTCCACAGTGAATAATCGAATATTAGGATAATTGGCATTCTCGATTT
This sequence comes from uncultured Maribacter sp., assembly GCF_963974015.1. GTDB lineage: Bacteria > Bacteroidota > Bacteroidia > Flavobacteriales > Flavobacteriaceae > Maribacter. The sequence continues at coordinate 97,573 of NZ_CAXBBZ010000003.1, forward strand.
CAAAATCTCTATTATCAATTGTACTGTTCGCACTCCATTCCATATTGCTCTGCCCAGAACAAAGCCATACCTCACCAATCAAAACATCGCTTAAAACAATTTCATTTTCTTTACCAATAAATCGTATCGTGTAAGGCCCTCCTGCTTTTGGCGTGGCTACCTGAATTTTCCATTTCGCATCATTACCAGATTTCACTTGTACAGTAGCATCATCCCAACTCGTATAAATTGAAAATTCCTCACTAGGTCTTGCCCATCCGTAAAGTGAAACATCAGATTCTCTTTGCAAGACCATATCGTTCGAAAAGATATTAGGCAATGTAATTTCTGCCTTAACAAAAGTAACTGAGAAAAGGCACAAGAGAAATAAGCTTAAAGGTAATTTCATATAATTAATAATAAAATTGATTTAAATATACCGAAATATGATTCATTTTGACAATTTCACAAACATTTACTATTAATTTTAAATGATTACTTATCTTAACTCTTCTAATATTGAAATACATTATAAACTAACAACCAACACCATGTCAAATTTCTCTGAACCTATTAAAAGACGGAATTTCATTAAAGCTGCATCAGCATCATTATTACTAACATCAATAAGCTCTTATGGTTTTGAATTTTTCGAAAATGAAAAACCTAAAAAAGTCGGACTTATAGGTACTGGATGGTATGGTACAAGTGATTTAATGCGATTGATTCAGGTAGCTAATGTGGAAGTTGTTTCGCTTTGTGATGTAGATACAAATTTCTTGAACGAAACAGCTATTTTGGTTTCAAAACGTCAAAAAAATGGCAAGAAACCGAAATTGTTTTCTGATTACAGAGAAATGTTGAAAAATGATAATTTAGATATTGTTCTAATTGGAACTCCTGACCACTGGCACGCTTTAACATGTATTGCAGCTCTAAAATCTGGAGCACACGTTTATGTGCAAAAACCCATAAGTATTGATGTCATTGAAGGAGAGGCTATGGTCGCTGCAGCGCGTAAATATAATAGAACTGTTCAAGTAGGCACCCAACGCAAAAGCACACCACATTTGATTGATGTAAAAAAACAAATTATAGATACCGGTTTACTAGGTACAATAGGTCATGTAGATATGGCTTGCTATTATCATATGCGTGCAAATGGAAATCCTCCTTTACAAGAAGTCCCTGATTTTTTGGATTATGAAATGTGGACAGGCCCAGCCCCCTTTCGACCTTATGATGGAATACCACACCGAAGATGGTGGCGAACTTTTAGAGAGTATGGAAACGGAATAACAGGTGATATGTGTGTTCATATGCTAGATACCGTTCGTTGGATGCTAGATTTAGGCTGGCCAAAACGAATTAGTTCTGAAGGAGGCATTTTTGTACAGAAAGATGGAAAATCGAATATATCCGATACTCAGTCGGCTGTATTTGAATATGATGACCTTAACTGTAATTGGCAACATAGAACGTGGGGTAACCCAGCCGACCCTGATTACCCTTGGTCGTTTAAAATTTATGGGGCCAACGGTGTTTTAAAAGGAGATGTGATGAAGGCAGAGTTTATACCTCTTGACGGTGGTGAACCAATTCGCTTTGATGTACTATATGAGCGCGAGAAATATCCCGAAGATTTAACTGAAAAGGATATAGAATTACACGCAGCACCCGCAACTCGCGGCCATATGATCGATTTTTTGAACGCGATCGAAAACGGCACCAAACCTATTGCTGATATTGAAGAAGGACATATTTCAACAGCCAGTTGTATTTTGGCTAATCTATCTATGGATTTAAAAAGACCATTGGTATATGACCCAAAAAGCAGAACAGTCTTAAACGACCCAGAAGCAACTACGTTATTACAAAGATCCTATCGCGGTAATTGGGAACATCCACACCCTGATACGGTTTAACTTACTGGAGCTTTTTTGTAGAATCCCTAACCAATAGGCTGGTCTTTACCGTTTTGGTTTCATAAGGCAGACCAGGAGTTTTTATTCTATTAATCAATAGTTTAGCGGTAAGCTCACCTATGTATTTCCCATGCTGACTAACCATGGTTAATGACGGAGTTACATATTTAGACAATTGCCCATTCGTAAACCCGATGATAGATATATCATTAGGTACATTATACCCTCTAGCCTTTACAACTTCAAGTACTTTTACAGCTGTTATTTCGTCTAAACCTATTATACCTCCTATTATTTTATAATTGAGCAAAAACGACATTAACATGTCTAAATCGTCTTTTGGCGAAAGGTTGATAATTAATTTAGCATCAAAGGGTATTTCGAATTCTTCAAGTGCCTTTTTATATCCCAAGAGCCTTAATTTACCAACACTGGAGCTACCTGTAGGATTGACTACAGCTATATTACTACAGCCAATATTAATTAAGTACTTCGTAGTTTTATATCCTGCTTCAAAATCATCAACTACCACTTTATCACATTCTAAGGAATCTGTAACCCTATCGAAAAGCACTACTGGTATATCATTGTTAATGATATCTTTCAGTGCTTCATGTTTGTTATCATTCTGGGTTTCTTCCGCCAATGAAATAATAAGTCCGTCTACGGTTCCCGAATCAAAAAATTCTAAGGTCTTACTTTCCTTTGAGCTAGATTCATCACTAATACAACTGATGATATTATACCCATTCTCATTGGCCACTTTTTCAATACCATACAAGACCTGAACAAAAAAGTAATTTAAAATATTAGGTACGACCACACCAATAGTATTAGTGCTTCTATTCAATAAATTAAGCGCAAGCCTATTAGGCTTATAATGCTTTTCTTTCGCGTATTCTTGAATCTTTAATTTTAATTGAGAACTTATTTCATGACTGTCATTAACAGCTTTTGAAACCGTAGAAATAGAAACATTAAAATGCCCGGCAATATCTTTTAAGGTTACTTTTTTCATATATCATTTCTTAAAAGGAAATAGGTATATACCTATTTCTACCTTGTATTCAAATTAAAGCAAACTGTCCCTAATGGAAAACCAAGGGACAGATTACTTTATCATTTTTGATAATAAAACTACTAATGTATTTTACTGATACAGTTAGAGCTTAATCAATTATATGTATTGATTGATGATATTCTCGAACAACTCTTGTTTACCACTCTGTAATTCTAATTCACCATTCTCTTTTGCGATAATGTAAAGATCTTTTAAATCTAATTTACCATTTTCAAAATCTTTTCCTTTACCTGCGTCGAAAGAGCTATATCTTTTTTCACGTAACTTGTTATACGATGAAGATGCTATTATCTTATCTGCAGTAATCAATGCTCTTGCGAATGTATCTGCCCCACCAATATGCGCATGAAATACATCATCTAAGTCTGTGCTGTTTCTTCTAATTTTAGCATCAAAATTAACACCACCACCTTGCAATCCGCCAGCTGCTAAAAATACCAACATAGCTTCGGTTGTTTCTTGAATGTTGTTCGGGAACTGATCTGTATCCCATCCATTTTGATAATCGCCTCTGTTAGCATCCATACTACCCAACATACCTGCTTTCGCTGCAACAGCTATTTCATGTTGAAAAGTGTGCTGTGCCAAAGTAGCGTGATTCACCTCAATATTCATTTTAAAATCATTCTCTAAACCGTATTCTTTAAGGAAGCCAATTGCGGTTGCACAATCGAAATCGTACTGATGCTTCATTGGTTCCATAGGTTTTGGTTCAATAAAGAAATTACCTTTAAAACCTTGGCTACGAGCATAATCTCTTGCCATTGTCAAAAATTGACCCATGTGGTCCAATTCTCGCCCTAAGTCAGTATTCAAAAGGGACATATAGCCTTCTCTACCACCCCAGAATACATAATTTTCACCGCCTAAAGCGATAGTCGCATCTAAAGCTAATTTTATTTGACCACCTGCTCTTGCCAATACATTAAAATCTGGATTGGTAGCCGCACCGTTCATATATCTTGGGTTAGAAAAACAGTTGGCAGTACCCCAAAGTAATTTCTTTCCGGATACTTTTTGCTTCTCTTTTATATAATCGGTTATTATAGATAGTCTCTTTTCAGATTCTGCAAACGTTGAGCCTTCTTGAATTAAATCAAAATCATGAAAGCAGAAATAATCAAATCCTATTTTATCAAAAAATTCAAAAGCCGCATCTGCCTTATCTTTAGCTGCCTGTATTGCATCTGAAGATTTATCCCACTCAAAATTTTGTGTACCAGGACCGAACGGATCAGAACCTTGCCCACAGAAGGTATGCCAATATGCTGTTGAAAATTTAAAATGATCTCTCATGGTCTTACCTGCCACAACCTGATCAGGATTATAATATTTAAAGGCCATAGGATTATCAGATTCCTTACCTTCAAATTTAATTTTATCTATCCCTTTAAAATATTCCTTGTTTGCCATTATGTTGATTTTATTTGTTGTTTAAGATTAATTCCAATTCTTTTTTCCAAGTGGTATAAGCTTCTTGGTATGCTTTTTTATCTTCTTGCGGACTAAAGGTCATTATATAATCATTATCTAATATTGTTTTTCCAAATGCCTCAAAATCACCTTTATGTAAATTTGCTGCTCTTGCTGCACCAATAGCACCTGTGGTATTGTAAATTTCTATATCGTAGCCTATTAACGTAGAAACAGTCGTTGAGAAAATTTCAGAACGAAAAAGATTGTCGTTACCTGCTCTCATTACATTGACTTTTATTCCATCTGACTCCATGATTTCCATGCCATAAACAAATGAGAAAGCGATACCTTCCAATGCTGCCCTACACAAATGGCCTTTACCATGATTATTCAAGTTAAGGTTCACTATACGTGTACCAACCTCCTTATTTTTAAGCATTCTTTCTGCCCCATTACCAAATGGAATAAGTGCAATGCCATCTGAACCAATTGGCACTTCGTTTGCCAAGGTGTTCATTTCATCATATGAGTCAACATCAAGATTATTCAATAACCATCTATACTGAATACCTGCCCCATTTATACATAACAATTTACCTATTCTTGTAGGTTTACCGGGCGTATAATTTACATGTGCAAAGTTGTTAACGCGAGAGCTTTCTTTCACCGATAGATTATCGGTTACAGCATAGACTACACCTGAGGTACCACCTGTGGCGGCAACTTCACCCGGATTAAATACGTTTAACGTTAAGGCATTATTGGGTTGATCCCCAGCTCTATACAAAATAGGTGTTCCAATTTTAAGCCCGCTCTCCCCTGCTCCTTTTTCATCTACGTTAGATTGTATTGAGAATGTATCGACTATGTCTGGAATCATACTTTTTTCCAAGCTGTAGTATTCTAATAAAATGTCTGCGATTTCATCCTTCTTAAAATCCCATAATATACCTTCTGAAAGTCCGGATACAGTTGTATTCACAACACCTGATAATTTATAAGCAACATAATCGCCAGGCAGCATCATTTTATATATCTGGGCATAGATTTCGGGTTCGTTCTCTTTTACCCATTTTAATTTAGAGGCAGTGAAATTTGCTGGAGAGTTCAGTAAATGTGTATCACAAAGTTCCGCACCTATTTCATCGTATGCATTTTGACCGATAGAAACAGCTCTACTATCGCACCAAATTATTGACTTTCTCAGTGCATTACCTTCTTTATCGATTAGCACTAAACCATGCATTTGATATGAAATTCCAATACCCGAAATATCGGTAGTTTTTATAGAATACTCTGAACTTAGTCTTTTGATACCGCTACACACATAACGCCACCAATCTTCAGGACTTTGTTCTGCCCAGCCATTTTTCACAGCTTCCATAGTCATTTCTGTCTCTGGCTCTGTTACCACTCCTACACTCTTTCCTGTTGAAGCGTTCACCAGGGCAATTTTTATAGATGAACTTCCTATGTCTAATCCTAAATGGTACATAAATAGTATGAATTGATTTATAGCTGTAATAAGTTAAACCAAAAATAACTACTATGTGCCCTAATCCTAAAATCATCAACGAAAATTTATAGTAACCAGTATACTAACAAAAATAATCCATTGAAATTTTGAATTTAAATAACTTAAAATCAATCACTTAAATAATAAATATATTGTCAATTATTTTCGAAAAGGTTTTCGTAATACCATTTACTTCCATATTTTCAAATGCCTTGTTTAATATTCTTCAAGTTGATCTTGCAGCTGTTCAAGTTTAGAAAGTGCTTCAGATTTCGAATTCACATCTAGTTTTAAATAGATATTTTGAATATGAAAATTTACGGCACTTGTGGTTACGAAAAGCTTTTGTGCAATCATCTTATAAGTGGCACCTTGGCATAAATAATCTACAATCTGATTTTCTCTTTCAGAGAAAAATGCAAAGGTTTTCTTGTGAAAATTATGAATGATTTTTTTTACAATATCATTACTCATTGCAGCACCTTCTTTTTCCATACTGCGTAAAGCATGCTCTAATTTATCTAAAGTTAAAGGCTTGGTCAAATAACCATTCGCACCTTTTTTAAAAGCATTTTTAATAACATCGAAATCATTTATTTCACTGAACATTATAATTTTAATGCCCCATTCCTTTTTTCTGAACAGTTTAATAGCATCAATACCACTAGTTCCATTTAGCGCTATTTCAGATAAAACAATGTGTGGTCTTGTAAAACTAAAATCTTTTAAAGCCTCATTAGCAGAAGTGTAACTGCCAACTAATTCATAATCTGCTATTTCGTCAAAGTGATTTTTATAAACAGTATGTAATGATTTATCACTTTCCAATACGATAATTCGAATGATAGAATTTTTCATAATTTCCAAAGTTTAGCGATACCCTTTCCAAAACGGAAGAATATCAAATGTTAGTTTTGAGTATTTTCAAAAACCTTTTGGCTCTTGAACAACTAAACAATAGGACAGTATTTATGAGCCTATAGTAAACTATCGGTTCATTAAAGCATACCAAATGGGGGTACTTCGAAGATTAATCGATGTATTTAGATTATTCTTTGTCCTTGTTCAGTTATGATTTTTAAATCAAATAGGGATAGTCGTTAGTGATTTAAATTTAGAATACCGAAAAGATCTCTATACTTTGGAATTAAGAAATTTCGTGTTGTTAAACAATTAGTAATCTCATTAGAAGTGAGATTAAAATTGATACAAAAATTTAGTAGGTAAAATTTTGTCATAATAGTGGGGGGATTTAGGGTTAAACATTCACTTACAATATATTTGGTTCGAGAAATATATATATTAATGCCATATACCCGTCAAAAACATCAGATTTTTCGTTCAAATACAGTTTTTTGCCAAATAAAAAGGTAGTTCATCGATTGTTAACCTTATGTTAAACCGAGAACTACCTTCTTGAAAAAATAAAAAAAAGGAGGGAACCCAGTCATCCCCCCGGATAACGCCCCTCCTTTATTGACAATTCAAATCAACCATAAAATCGCAGAAAATAATGGTTCAATCTTACCACTATTCTCTACTTATATCATCATCCTCAAAAGTATTCGATGCAGTAGCCGTAGTTTCATTTACTTGCATAATCCATTTCTCTTGATTGTATTTTCCATTTAAATTGTTACTTGCAGCCATTTGTGCATCATTTTTATAATCGTAATCTGCTAAATACACATAATACAAACCATTTTCTTTATTGTAGAATTGCTTTGGATCCAACCCTTTTTCCTTAAGGTCTTTCATAAAGGCATTTAAATATTTTGTGTTGCTATATACATTAGCTATTACATAATAACCAGAATTCATATCTATAACATCAGAATCCACTAGCATTTTAACCGGTAATTCTTTAAAATTATCTCTTCTGGAAGAAGATACGGAAGATGCAAAAGCATTTCCTGGTTCTGTTTCAAATTTTATATCATTAGATACATATGATGAGTTCTCTTCTACACTAAAATCTTGTAATGAACTTTTTATCGTGGTATCAATATCGTTACGCAACATTCTAACTATAAGCTCGAAACGTTCTTCAAAAGCAGCAATTCTCTCACTTTCTATGGAGTCTTGACGAAGAATTAATTCGTCTAAAATAATTTTGTTCTCGTAAGCCAAATTATTATCAGCTACATCAATATGTTTTCTTTTTTGATTAGATTTTCTCGCATTATCACGTTCTTCTATCAAATGAGCTATTTGTTCCTCATAGTTTCTTACAATATTGTCTATTTGATTATCCGATGAATTGTCTGCAACTGTAATGTTTAAATCATCATCTTTAAATTTATATGCCAAAGTTATTTCGTGGTTCCATCCTAAGTTAGCCTCATCGCTAGACAAATCTTTTTCCATTAAATAACCCAAAGACATTTTTTCACTTAAGTTAAAGCCTATACCGGCTGCTACTCCGTACTCTTCATCTACGGTTGTTTGTAGCCATCCGTAGTTTGGCATATCTAATAATAAAGAACCAAAATAGTACAAGCTACCATCTAAATTTTGACCCACTTGTGCCATTGGCATTAATCGGGCATCTTCAAAAAGACCTCTAGAATTTTCGAACGAATGCGTATACTGCATGGATGCTTTCACGCTTTTTGTAGATAAATCGGTTAAAAATTCATTTGTCGTTTGGTTATATTTTAAAAGGTCTTCAGCGTAAAAACCAAAATCAAATTTCCCTAAAGAAAGATTAATACCTGGTTGTACCGCAATTTTACTTTCTTTTCTAGCATCTGCAATTTCTGGGTCTACTTCACTCGTTACAATTCTATTTTTATCTAAACCTTGATTGAAATAGGTAATGTTAGTACCAAAGGTTAAAACAGATTTTGCACCTAAACGTACCGAAGAAGCATAATTGGCATTAAATCCAAATTCTTGCACAACACCAGACCATTGGCTATAAACTCCTATACCAACAGCTGTATGGTCATTTAATTTATTACTAAAACCTAAAAAGTAGTTTTGACTATTGTCATCGAACGTAGCGTATTGATTTCTATGTAATATGTTCAAATACGATTTGTTTTCGCGCACCAAAGAAAAAGTAGGATTAATGAAAAAACGATTGAAGAATAATTGATTATGGTAGGTACTACTAGAACCTAAATTAGTGTTGGTTTCTTGACCATTAATTGTTTGGACAAGGGCCAATAAAAGTAATGCAATAATTAAACTATTGATTTTTAACGGACTTTCCATAACGATTGAATTTTATGATTAGTGAATGTTTGTCTTTTATTTAATGGGGGAAATGAATATTGGGTGGTTATTCATCTTCAAAAACAGAACTAGAATACTGCGTTTGTCTTTCACTATTGAAAGCTTCTAAAAAGCGGTCATCCCTAACTTTCTCATTTATAGGCTTATCATTTAAATTAAAAGCCACATTTTGTGTACTCTTACCTTTAGCCATTCTATTAGATACTACATAGCCAGACCCATTACTTTGTAAAAGGTTTACTGAATATTCATCATAAGAACTATTAATCGTATTTCCCATATTTACAGCAAGGCCAACTTTTCTCTGCCCTACTTCTACCATAAATACGTCTAGACCACCAAAACCTTCTCTACCTTCGGAAGCAAAAACAAGTGTACCATTGGCTACAGGGTTTGGATGTATGTCATTCTTGGCTGTATTTACTTTTTCACCAAGATTCTTAGCCGTACCCAATGATCCATTTTTTTGAATTGTGGCGACATATATATCGTATTCACCAAATGTACCGGGCATGTTTGAAGCAAAGAACAGTCGGCTACCATCTGGTGAAACTGCCGGGTGTTTTGCCGAGTAATCACCTGGGCAAATAGGTAGCTCAGTAATTTTCTTCCATTCGCCGGCCACCTTATCCGCCTTATAAATTTTATGTACTACTTTTCTTTTCGAAAAAATACCTGTTACAGGTTTACGGTACGTAGTTTTACTGAAATATGCAGTATTACCTCCATTTGTAAGTGCTACTGGCTGAGAATATTCACCCGTTGTATTGGACGGACTTTTAAGATTTGAAGCTAATTCTTCGCTAGCTTCCTCATTATCCCAAGGCAAAAATTTACTTCTATTGTTCGACGTAATACGAGTAGGTATAACCGTTTGCGTCATTTTATAGTCGTCCTTGACCAACTCGGTCCAGTTTTCATCTGCAATTTCGTTTTGAACTTGCTTACCCAGTTTGGTTACGGCATGGTCAAATCTCTTTTGATAACTCTTAGATAAAGACCCATCTTCTGAAATTTCCATTAATTTACCATACCAGTACAATGCATTTTCATACTTCTTAGTTAAAAAATTTGCATTACCTAAGTCTTCGAAAATCTCTTTATCGGCATACCCAAGAGATTTTAACTTCTTGTAATTTTCTGCCCGTTTTGATACTTCGGTAATTTTCCGCTCTTGAAAATTAGTAGAGGAATGATTGAAGGCCAAATCTTGGCCGTAACCCATGGTCGCCATACAGGCAAACAAAAGGATGCATTTTAATGAATTGTTCATGTTACTAGATTTTGGGGATTAATACCACAAAGATCTAACAACCGATTCGATCTGTTATTAATAAAAATTCATAGGTTTTACATTAATGTGTAAACTAACTTATTGAAAATAATACCTAAATAACTGAAAACCAGTTTATAAAAAACCCAGATAGCTTATTTAGCTACCTGCTTATTTTTTCTTTTATCAGAAATATAAGTATATCCTAAATATGCAAGTTGCAAACCAACTGCAGCCATTTTCAATTTTCGACTTCGAACAAGCAGCTTCGCTACACCAAATAGAGGTGATAATCCCATAATATTTTAGTTTTTAAATTTATATCAAAATACTAGTTAACCACTTGTAAGTCTAACTCAATCCGATGAAAACGTAAACCAAAACCTAGATAATCATTAAGCGTAATAACTTATATCAAAATAACACCAATACAGCAAAAGTCCTACTCATTATAGTCAATCATACTTATGAAATAAACTTAACTTAGAGCTATCACTATTATTTAACCGTAGACATAAGTGTCTATATAAAATTTAATATTATGAACAAGGATATAGAGAAAATAGAACACAGACTAAAAGATTTAGTAAGTAAAAATGAAGATGCTATCAAAGGTTTTGAAAAAGCTTCAAAAAATTCTGAACAAATAGGTATTAAGAGTTATTTTGAAAAGAAAGTCATTGAAAGAATGCAATTTTTAAGAGAACTTAGATCTGCTGTACCAGATTTAGATTTGGGTAGTGTTGCTATAGATGGAAGTGCTGCTGGTGCCATACATAGAAAATGGATGGATGTAAAAGCATTTTTTGCAGGAGATAATGACGAGGCAATGTTAGAGGAAGCTGTAAGAGGAGATAAATCTGCCATTGAAGATTATGACAAAGCCTTAACAGAAACAATGATGCCACCGAGATTAAAAGAAATTATTAGAGCCCAACGTGAGAAACTGCACAATGATTTACAAACAACTGAAATCTTAGAGGATTATAAATAGTATTACCTTATGGATTAAAAAGCCCTTGCGACGCAAGGGCTTTTTAATTCGCTTAGTTTATAAAACTTTATGAAAAACTCACTTAATAAGTATAAAATTTTACTTAATTTCAAGGGACTCAATTAAATAACAAGAACTAATGGCGAATTTCAGTTTAAAAGTTAATGGAAAAACAGAGCAGATAGACGTAGATCCAACTACACCTATGCTTTGGGTACTAAGGGACCATTTAAAATTAGTAGGAACAAAGTTTGGTTGCGGCATTGCACAATGCGGTGCTTGTACCGTACATCTAGGCGACAATGCAGTTCGGTCTTGTCAATTGCCAGTATCTGCAGTAGGCGAACAATCAATAACCACAATTGAAGGTTTATCTGAAAACGGAGACCATCCAGTTCAAAAAGCTTGGATAGAAGAAGATGTATACCAGTGTGGTTATTGCCAAGCGGGGCAAATAATGAATGCAAGCGCATTTTTAAAGAGAAATCCTAATCCTTCAGATGCGGAAATTGAGGATGCTATGAACGGTAATATCTGTCGTTGTGGCACATATACGCGGATTAAGAAAGCGATTAAAAACGCTGCTAATACTTCAAATGCGTAAAACAAGTGGCCCACAATTTTGTGGATTTTAAACTTTATTAAAAAACAAACAGATGACACTCATAAAAACAACATATAATAGACGTTCCTTTATTAAAAGCTCCGCCCTTGCGGGTGGTGGCATGGTAATAGGTTTTAGTTGGCTTGCATCTTGTAATCCAACCCCGGAACAAGTAAATAATATGCCTAAAGAATGGTTTGATATTAATGGCTTCCTTAAAATTGGTGATAATGGCATGGTAACTATCATGTCACCAAATCCAGAAATTGGCCAGAATGTCAAAACATCTATGCCCATGATCGTGGCAGAGGAATTAGATACAGATTGGGATAATGTAATAGTAGAGCAAGCCCCGTTAAATACTGATATTTTTCAAAGACAACTCGCTGGTGGCAGCCAATCTATTCGTGCCGGTTGGCAAGGTTTACGTATGGCTGGGGCAACTGCTCGTCATATGTTGATTGCCGCTGCTGCAGAGGCATGGCAAGTTCCTGCATCAGAAATAACAACGGCTGCTGGTATCATAACCCATAAGGCTTCCAATAAATCTGCCGGTTATGGTGAAATGGCATCTTCGGCAGCTACCATGACAGTACCTGAAGAAGTATCCATGAAAGATATTAAAGATTTTGTAATCATAGGTACGGATAGAAGAAATGTAGACGGACCAAATTTGGTTACCGGAAAACCTTTATTCGGAATTGATCTTCAAGAGGAAGGTATGTTGATTGCCATGATAATTCATCCGCCTGCTTTTGGTTTGACTTATAAGTCAATGGATGCTGAATCTGTTAAATCAATGCCTGGCATAAAAGATGTGTTTCCTATTGAGGTGTACCCTGAAGGTATTGAAAGACAATGGTCAGATGGTGGTGCTATAGATAAATTAGTAGCTATCGTAGGGGAGACTACTTGGCAATGCATGCAGGCTAAAAAAGCATTGAACGTTGAATGGGAAAAAACTTCTACCTTAGAAAGTACAGCAGGTCATTATGAGGCTATAACAAAATTACTAAATACTACTTCCAAAGAACCAGCTCGTAAAGATGGTAATGTAGCCAGTGCTTTTAAAAAGGCTGCTCAAATAATAGAGCGCACATACAGCGCTCCATTTTTAGCCCATAATACTATGGAACCAATGAACTTTTACGCCGACGTGACTGGTGAAAGAGCTATTTTGAACGGTCCCATTCAAACTCCTGAGTTTCTAGAAAAAACCCTTGCATCTAGATTAGATTTGCCCTTGGAGAAAATTGATATTAAAATGACCCGAATGGGCGGTGGTTTTGGTAGAAGATTATATGGCACATTTGGTGTAGAGGCGGCTGTTATCTCACAAAAAATGCAAACCCCAATAAAGTTAGTGTACACTCGTGAAGATGATATGACGCAAGGCACCTATAGGCCTACCTATAAAGTTAAATACAAGGCCGGTTTAGACAAAGACGGTAATTTAATCGCTTGGCATGTTAAAGGTGCCGGTTCAAACGATGATTTAATTTTTGAAAATAGATTCCCTGCTGGTGCCGTAGATAATTATTTGGCGGAAAAATTCACTTTAGAAACGAATGTTACAACTGGCGCATGGCGTGCACCGCGATCTAACTTTATAGCGGGTGCCGAACAAGCCTTTTTAGATGAAGTTGCAGAAGCAGCAGGTAAAGATGCTATAGAATTTAGACTTGAATTGTTTGACAGGGCAATAAAAGACCCCGTAGGCGATCCAAAAAATAATGATTACGACCCAGAACGTTATGCAGGTGTGCTTAAATTGATAAGAGAAAAATCTGGTTGGGATGGAAATCAAAAAAATGGAACAGCTAGAGGTGTTTCATCATACTATTGCCATAATTCTTATGTTGCACAAGTACTGGATCTCTCAACAGATGTAACACCACCTAAAGTTAACAAGGTATGGTGTGCTGTTGATTGTGGTATTGTAATCAACCCTATGGCAGCAAAAAATCAAATTGAAGGCGGTATCATTGATGGTATTGGTCATGCAACTTATAGCGAAATGACCTTTGAAGATGGTAAACCTCAACATTCAAATTTTGACACATATCGCCTAATACGACATAAAGAAGCACCTAAGGAAATAGAAAGTTTTTTTGTAGATAATGGTATTGACCCTACAGGATTGGGAGAACCTTCTCTTCCTCCTGTTATAGGTGCATTAGCAAATGCACTATACAGGGCAACAGGACAAAGACATTACAATCAACCGTTTATTACGGAGAAATCTGTAATAGGATAATGCCCTTATGCTATTGTAAAACGAAAGCGCCGTAAGTTATCTTCCGGCGTTTTTATTTTTATGAAAATGTTTTTAAACTATAATTAGTATTTCTCTAATTCAATTCTAAAGTAACTCTAGAATTCTCAAGTTGCTCTTCAAACATTTTTTCAGTACTATCTTTATTATAAAAAGATACTATTTTATTTAGTTTCTGTTTCCCAATTTCAGATGTGGCCAATTCAGGAAAAGCTTTCACCAATACGTCTTAACATAATTTTCACCGACGTAGAAGCTCCTGGAGAAGTGCCTAACAAACAAGTGACCCTACCACCTTTCTACTTACTAATTCAGTGCCAAACTCTAAGGAACCGCCTTCAAATTTATTCCTTTTAATCGTCTGAACTCGTTGCCCTGCAACCAATATCTCCCAATCTTCATTTTTTGCATCTCTCATAAATGTCCGTAGCGATTCCATTCTATCGTCAAAACTCATAGCTACTTGTTCTATCAAATACTTGGTCAATGGTAGATTATGCCAAAAAACACCCCAAATCAATTATTACTCTACATTGATTTTATTTTTTTAAAACGTTTTGAAACATAAAAAAGCAGGTCAATTGACCTGCTTTTATTAAATTCTAATGTTCAATTCTTAGTCCATTACGAACTTAAAGCCTGCTGTTATGATACTTGAACTAAAGGTCGTATCCCTATCATATTTATAAAACTTCAAGTCAATACTTTTAAGTCCTAGTTTCCAGATATGTGCCTTTGTAAAAATATCGGTATATGAAACACCCATTCCAAATTGATTTGCCATATACTCGGATAAATCATAATCGGAAGTGTAGAATGTATCTGTTGATAAGGCTTCTTCATAACCATTGAAATAATCTGCAGCTGTCTGCTGATAATATCTATAGGAGGGATATATAGTAAACTTATCAGATAATTTAATAGGAACCTCTGCACTTGCAGTATGAGAGCTGATACCCCAATCGTCATAATAATAACGATAGAATGTTCGTATTACAAATGTTTCATTAATATACCAGTTTAACCGACCACCGGCAGCCACCTTAAATCGGCTATCCGGTAATTGTTCGATAGCATCTGCCAATTGAAAATTCTCAATAAAAGACTCTGCTACATCACTAAAATATACTCTTTGAAACGGTGTTGACAATAGTCCTTGTTGTTGAACAAAATCTAAGGCCAAAGAACCTTGCACGTTTTTACTCAATATCTGCGAAAAACCAAATCCTAGAGAATAGGAGTTTCTTGTTTCATCAGAAAATTTATCGAAAATTGGGCTATAGTTAGCATTTCCGGTTATTGTTTTATTTGAAAAGAAACCGTTAGCTAAACCATTGGCGCCACTGACAAAAGGCCTAAGTTCTGACGGATATATAGAATTCCACTTGTCTAAATACACGTTGGCATTCACACTTACCTCCGTATTTTTCTCATTGAACAATTTGGTTAAACCTCCACCAAAACCTAGGGAGAAATAATCATATTCAGATGAAAAAGATAGTTTACCTGAAACAATGGTATTTCTATCGTCAGAACTATGGCTATACGAACCCGTTAAATTTGCCCAAGTATCTGAACTTGATGCACCAGAACTAGCTACGAAAGGGTCCGCTGGCTGACCACCATCAAATGGGTCTACATTACTTGACGACGCAGATGTATATGCAGACACACCCGCATCAATCGTTAAAACGTCATCATCGTTCAACGGAATCGAAACTACAAATGTTCCCGTAAAATCCGTTAATTCTTCCGTACCAATACCTCCACTTACCGCAGCATTATCCCCATCCTGCGAATAATAACTCGTAAGAAAATCTACCTCTGTAGTCTCTAATACACGCTTTTTATAAGTACTAACAGAATCTTGACTTTGTTGAGCATAACTTGCGGTAAAAAAGAAGATAAAGGCAATAAAACCTGTTGATTTAAATATTTTCATTTTAAGTTATCCCTTTATTAATTACAGCCGCAGCCACCACCCGTTTTACCTCCATTTGCACCTACAGCCGCTTCCCTATAGGAATGCATTGTAGTTAGGTTACGGTCTGCCTTTTTATCTTGCAAAACCATATCTGGATCGTTAATGTTTATTTTCTCGTATTCCTTCAAAACGGTACAACTACTAAAAGAAGCCGATATCAAGGCAAAAATTAAAATCTTCTTCATCATGATTTCTCTATTTCTATATTCTTCGATGTGGTAATATGTCCTTTATCGTCAATAATTATACATTCAACCTGTGGTAATTGCTCAATTCGATTTAAGCCTACTTCTATGCCCATTACAAAAACAGAGGTTGCCAAGGCATCTGCCAATTCTGCTTTTGGAGCAAATACGGTAACACTGATAATACCGGTAGCAGGATACCCAGTACGAGGGTCAATGATATGTGTATATCTCACATCATTGAACGTAACATACTTTTCGTAATTACCTGAAGTAACTACTGCGCCATTATTTATGGGTAGTAGCGCAAATACTTTATTCTTATCCATAGGGTTGGTAATCGCAACCTTCCATTCAGAACCGTCGGGTTGTTTACCCCAAGTATTCATATCTCCAGAAGCATTTATGATACCTGCCACTACTCCTTTAGATATCAACAGGTTTTTGGCTTTATCGGCTGCATAGCCTTTACCGATAGCACCAAATCCAATTTTCATTCCTTTCAGTTTCAAAAAAACAGTATTATTTTCTTTATCCAGAATTATATTATGGTATCCTACTTTTGACACAGAAGCTTTAATAGAATCTATTGAAGGCATATAGGTCATAGAACCGTCAAACTTCCAAATCTTGTCCATAGAGGCATAACTGATATCAAAAGCACCATCGGTCAGTTTAGAAATACCTATTCCCCGCTGTATTAGTTCGAATAGTTCGGCATCAACTTTCACGGGTTTTATACCTGCGTTTCTATTAATTTCAGATGTTTGTGATTTTGGATCCCATGAAGATATTAACCGTTCAATTCTTGTTATCTCATTGATAGCCAAATCTATGTGTTTATTTGCTTCAATAGGATCTTTAGCTACGACCGTAATATCAAAACGACTACCCATTAATTTTAGGGTACGTTTATAAGGCTCTTGGGCAAAGAGTATACCAACAGAAAAGATAGTCAATATGAGTAATACGTTCTTCACACTATTTTATGAAGGAATTCATTTCATTTATATATTCTTTCGGAGCTAGCTTTTTATAACTCGTTTCGCCATAAACCTTACCGTCACCGTTCATAACCACCACGAAAGGAAAAATACCGTTTCTATTATATTTTTCCGCTAAAGCTTTGTTCTTATCTGTTTGTTCAGGAGATAATGCATTATTTTTTCTTCGAGGAAAATCTGCCTGCAACATTACATAATGATTTTTAGCATACGCTTTAAATTCATCTGTAGACCAAACTTCCCTATCTAGTTTAATACACGGAGCACACCAATCTGAACCCTGAAAAACTAAAATAATAGGTACGCTTTTTGATTTCGCCATTTCTTTTGCAATACTAAAATCGGTTTGCCATTCTTGTGCAAAGGATGAACCAATACCAGCCGCAATGAACAACACTAACAATACATATCTCTTCATATCATTTTATTAAATAAACTTAAGTCAATTATTACACCAATACCTTTCTTTTGTTATTACTTTATTTTTTAATAATAAAATTCAACTTACTCACCTATAAGGCTAAACGCACCTTTTGTTAAAAATTGTGCTCCCTGCTTAAAAGTTATAGTTTTATCAAAAGCGGTCATATTCTGATAACTACCTTGGGTTTTTACGGGCACCTGTTTAAAATAATAGTTATTGTCCTTTGTTTCATCTAATAAGAGCACGTATGGTTGATCATCAACAATACCAAAAGCTTCGGTAGGCAATGATATTTGAGTTGAAGAATCTATAATAATATTAGCCTCAACAAACATCCCTGTCAGAAAATTATTAGCCTCTTCATTTTCTAAATGAGCATGTACCTTAATTGTTCTATTTTTATCAATTGAGGTACCTACTAAATGTACTTCTGCTTTATAAATTTCTGTAGAAGCTTCGGGAATTCTAAATTCTACCACTTGTCCTTTTTTCACTTTCATGATATCCTTTTCAAAAACCGATAATTCTAAATGGATATGGTCATTGTTTATTATCTCCATAATTGAAAAAGAAGGTGAAACAAATGTTCCTCGCGTTACATTAACCTCTGTAATGCTGCCATCAATAGGTGCATAAATAGATACAACAGAATTTATTATTCCTTTTTCAACTTGATCTACCGAAATATTTAACATGCCCAATTGTTTTCTGAGTCCGTTGTATTTTGCCACTCCCGTTTTGTAATCGCTCTCAGCTTTTAGGAAACTTTTTTGAGAAGATATATTTTCTGTAACCATGGTTTGTTGGCGCTCATACTCCGCTTTCAAATAACTTAATTGTCCACTTACCTCCATATATTCTTGCTGTAAAGTCACGAACTCCGGATTTTCTATAGTTACCAATAATTGACCTTTTCGAACTTTATCGCCAATTAACAAAGGAGTAGTTTTAATATAACCACCCATCGTGGCACTAACTACCGCCCTATTCTCTGGCGGTACATCTATCATACCTGAAGTAGTTACCATTATAGGGAATTCACTTTCTTTAATTTGCCCTAAACTCATGTTATTTTGCTCAAATTGTTCTTGCGTAACTTGAATATGTTCATCTATAGTAGAATCGGACGCTCCGTTATCTATTGATTGCTTTTCTTTATCTCCACAACTTATAATAATGGCGAAGATGAAAAGGATTACAGTTTTATATATGTTTTTTTGCATGATGCAGTATTTATAATGTTAAGAAATTAATGTTCGTTGCGGTTTCATTGTACTCTTTTAACTTGTTTAGATATCCTAATTTTATGTCATAGGCACTCTCTAAACTTTGTATGTATTGATAGAAATCAATTTCACCATTTTTAAAACTAATTTGAGCTGTTTTCAAAATTTCATCGGATAGTTCAGCCCCTTCGTTTTCATAATAATTCAATGAATTTTGAATCTGTACAATCTGTTGTAGCAATATTTCTTGTTTCGACTTTATTTGAACCTTAAAAGCTATAGACTCGGTAACAGCTCTTTCTTTAGCAATTTTAGAGGCTTTAATTCTAGAGGCTTGGCCACTGAACAGCAGGGGAATTTTCAAACCTAATTGATATCCTAGGAGATTATCGTTCAATTCTGAATTTGTACCTTGAAAATATGCTAAGCTAATATCGGGCAGTAATTGTTGTTTTTCTAAATTACTTTCTGCAGCCAATAATTGCATGTTATTTTCATAATATTCAATCTCAGGAGTGGTATCGATATTTATATCCTTTAATTCAATTTTAAGATTCAGTTCTTCGACTAGAACCAAACTATCTTCTACCTGTATTATTCGCATTAAATTAGCATATGCCATTGATAAATGTTGAATGGCTTGCTGATAATCTAAGTTGATTTTTCTTTGTTTTGAAGCTGCCGTAATTTTCTCCAAATAATTGGTTTCTCCCAGTTCGAATTTTCTTGCAGCTACAGATGAAAAATCAGCGTACAAACTATCTAACCTTTTATACACCCTAACTTTTTCACGTGCAATTTGATAGTCATAATAGCCTACCGTAACTTCTTTCGTTATTGCCTTGCTTTGAATATCATACTCACTCTGCACCAAATTATTCTTAACCTTATTCACCCTCTTTTCAGAAAAATAAGTTGTTGGAAAACGAAAATCTTGCTGAACACCAAATACTTTTAACGGTACATTATTTATGGCAAGATTATTTTCGTCGTATTCATAATACACATGAGTTTTATTGAAACTGAAGGCACTATTGATCATCGATTTAGACTCCTCAACTTTTAATCTACCCGTTTTTAATCCTAAGTTATTTTCAATAGCCAAAGGAATTAATTCGTCAAGGTTTTGGCTGCTCGATTCTTGTGCCGAAACTCCCACAGATATAAGAAGCGCTATAAACGCAATACCTTTTTTTATTGATGTTTTAGACAACGCTTTTACAGGATTATCATGGCTTTCAAAGATGGAATATAATACAGGTAAAACCACCAAGGTTAATATGGTCGCCGTAAATAGACCTCCTATTACCACTGTTGCCAACGGTCGTTGTACTTCCGCCCCTGCATTTGTAGAAATGGCCATGGGTAAAAAACCAAGTGCCGCTGCAGATGCCGTTAATAATACCGCTCGTAAACGATCCTTTGTCCCCTGCTTTATCAAATCTTCCAAACTGTCAAACTGATGATTTTTCAATTCTTTAAAATGCTCTATTAAAACAATACCATTTAATACGGCAATACCAAAGAGCGCTATGAAACCTACCCCTGCAGAAATACTGAACGGCAAACCTCTTAGCCATAACAATAAAACGCCACCAACTGCCGCTAAAGGAATAGCAGAATAAATCATAAGCGCCTCTTTTACAGATTTAAAAGCAAAATATAACAATATAAAAATGAGAATCAATGCAATAGGCACCGCTATTAAAAGTCGATTACGAGCACTCTGTAAATTTTCAAATTGCCCACCATAAGTAATGGTATATCCTACTGGTAACTTTACATTTTCATTAATTAGTTTTTGTACATCATCAACAACTGACTGTAAATCGCGGTTACGCACATTTACACCCACTACTGTTCGCCTTTTTGTATCATCTCTAGATATTTTTGCAGCACCTTTTTTATAACTGATATCTGCCAATTCACTCAATGGCACTTTACCACCAGTTGGAAGGTCTACATATAAATTTTTTAGGTCATCGATATCCTGCCGTTTTGCTTTATCTAAGCGAACTACTAGATCAAATCGCTTTTCCCCTTCAAAAACACTACCTGCGGTTTTGCCGGCAAAACTCATGGATACCATATCGTTCAATTCTTGAATATTCAAGCCGAATCGGGCGATTTTAGCGCGGTCATAATTAACGCTCATTTCAGGTAAACCGGCAATTTTTTCTACACTGATATCTGCAGCTCCTTCCACATCTTTTATCAATGCCCCGATCTCGTTGCCTTTTTTAGCAAGAATATCTAAATCAGGACCAAATATCTTAATGGCGATATCTGCACGAACACCGGTTATCAATTCATTGAATCGCATTTCTATGGGCTGGGTAAATTCTACTTCCATACCGGGTATTACAGCCAATGCCTCTTTAAACTTATCTGCCAATTCATCTTTGGAAGCAGCACTTGTCCATTGATCTTTTGGGGCAAGTTTGATAATTACATCACTCTCCTCCATAGACATAGGATCGGTCGGCACCTCGGCGGCACCAATTCTAGTAACTACCTGCTGTACCTCAGGAAAATTCTTCAAAAGTATTTTTTCGATTTCAGTGGTTATTTCTACGGTCTTACTTAACGAAGTTCCTGTTTTTAAAACCGGCTGTATCACAAAATCACCCTCATCTAAGGTTGGCACAAACTCCCCACCCATCGATGTATAAAGGAAAATAGAACATAAAAGTAAAATTGATGCAGTGCCCAAAACCAGCTTTTTACTTTTTAATGCCCAATGTATAATAGGTTCGTATTTTTTGTTCAACCATTTCATTAAACGAACCGAAATGTTCTTATCAGATTCTTTTGATGGTTTTAAAAAAATTGATGCAGCAACTGGTACATATGTAAAACACAATATCATCGCACCTATCAAAGCAAAACTAAATGTCAATGCCATGGGCTTGAACATTTTTCCTTCTACTCCGCTCAAAGAGAGAATGGGTATAAATACTATTAAAATGATAAGCTGTCCAAAAATGGCAGAATTCATCATTTTTGAAGCGCCTTTAAAAGTGATTTCATCTTTGAGATTTTGCTTTTCTAATTTACCTAAACTTTGCAGCGCTTGCTGTTTCCTCGTTATTTCGAAGGCAATGAACTCTACAATAATTACAGCACCATCAATGATGATTCCAAAATCTATAGCTCCCAAACTCATTAAATTGGCGTCTACACCGAAAATATACATCAACGATAAAGCAAAAAGTAAACACAAGGGAATTACTGAAGCTACAACCAAACCTGATCTAAAATTACCCAACAGTAATACAACCACAAAAATGACAATCAGACATCCTAAAACTAAATTCTCGGTTACCGTGAAAGTCGTTTTTGCAATAAGCTCACTTCGTTCTAAAAACGGATTAATGTAAACACCTTTCGGCAATGACTTCGAAATTTCGGCAACACGTTCTTTAACCGCTTCTATAACTTTTTTAGAGTTCGCATCTTTTAGCATCATTACCTGACCTAAAACTTTTTCTCCTTCCCCATTACCGGTTATTGCTCCAAAACGAATGGCACTGCCGAAATCAACAGTTGCTATATCCTTAATATAAATAGGTACACCGCCTTCATTTTTAACAACGATATTTCGAATATCCTCTAGCGATGAAACCAATCCTTCTCCACGAATAAAGAAAGCTTGATTTACCTTTTCTATATAACCACCACCAGAAACACTATTATTACTTTCCAATGCCTTGAACACATCGCTAGCGGTAATATTCATGGCATTAAGCTTCTGCGTATTTATGGCAACCTCATATTGCTTTAAAAATCCGCCCCAGGTGTTGACTTCAACCACACCGGGTATACCCGACAATTGTCGTTTAACGATCCAATCTTGAATGGTTCTTAAATCTGTGGTAGTATACTTTTCTTTATACTCAGGTTCAACTTCAAGCACATATTGATAAATTTCTCCCAAACCTGTGGTAATCGGTCCCATTTGTGGAGTTCCAAATCCTGCAGGGATTTTTTCGGAAGCCGATGCAATTTTCTCCGAAATGAGTTGTCTTGGTAAATACGTTCCTAAATCATCGTCAAACACTATGGTCACTACCGATAAACCAAACTTTGATACTGAACGAATTTCCTTGACCCCTGGCAAGTTTGCCATTTCTAACTCTACAGGATAGGTTATAAACTGTTCCATATCTTGAGTAGAAAGATTACGTGACGTCGTAATTACCTGCACTTGGTTATTCGTCACATCTGGTACCGCCCCAATGGGAATCTGTGATAGAGAATACAAACCGTAGCCAACAATAAATACGGTAAATAATAGAATAATAAGCTTATTCTTTAAACTAAAATTAATGATATGTGATAGCATATTTTCATATAAATCAATGTTAAACGCCCTACTTCAATTTTATGAAATAGAACTAAAAAAATAAAAAATCGATTGTATTATGAAATGCGGGGTGGCTGTAAAATACCTTTTGTATGTAAAGAAGAAGTAGGTGCCTGATAGTGAAAATTTAGAACTTTAAAATCCACTATTTCAAATTGATTTAATTCCGTTTTAAAAGGGTTTATAACCATATCAGCGACCGAAGTAATAGAATTGCTATGATTAAAAGGTAATTTTTCATGATCCTTCTTTTCCTCTTGGTGGTCTCTTTGATGCTCTACTTTTAAGTCACCATAATGCTTGGAAAGAAAAACGATAATATTATCACCATATTGAGTCTTGTGAAATTCTGCATGTTCAATTAAGTCATCTAGTTGAATAATATCATCATAGTGCACACCAAAGCTTTGCAACAATATGAGCGAAGATAATAGTATGGAAAACAGTTTATTCACATTGGCAAAATTAAATAAAATTATCAATACGACCTATTTAAAACTTTAATCATAAATAAAAACATCTCTAAGTAATTTACATATCATAATCATTTCTAATCGATTAAATTATATATATCTCTAAGAACGAAAATCACCTTACCTTCATCATAAGTCTCTAAATCATATCTTATTCTAAGCTTTGTGCCTAATGGTGCATAATAATAAATTATCCAAGCATCAGCTTCCCTTACCCCAATACAACCATTCGAATAGGCCTTTCCTAATGTATTGGGATTTGTTGTAGGGTGTATCATTTGACCATTTCTAACATTATTAATTTCAGTTTCTATCCAAGGAATTTGAGGCATCATTGTAGTTTTACCATCATCTCTTCTAGTTACATAAAAACGTTTTCCATCCACAGGATTATAAAAATCTGGATGCTTTACATGTTTCACAATACTACCTATTCCTGTTTTGGTTCTTAAGTCAGTTACTCGATCTCCAAATTTCAAATATCGCTCCCTAAACTGCCCTACTCTAACTGGAAAAGTATATAACAATATCGAATCTTGAAAAATTCTTAATTTATATTCCGGAATATTAACGTCTAATTCAGTGTTGAAAAAATTGTCAAGCAATTTACAAGCACTTAGAGAATCTGGAATATTTAATTGGCTTCCTTTTGGAAGTACAATCATTTGCCTTTGATCATAAACAAATGAATCACGAGCTATCATTCTGTAATAATCAGTATTAGCCAATGTATCTATAATCCAAGGATTATTTCGAACCAATAGATGCTCAGATAGTTCATAGGGCACAAGTGAATCATACTTACTTACTACAGAATCCATAAATTCAAAATACTTTCCAAGCCTAATATTCTTAGCCACTATTAATTGTTTATGGCTTGACACCTTTTTAATATGTGGTATAGCAATAGTACTCGTGGTCTGTTCTTTTTCTAAGCTTGAAGAATTACTGAAATCGCATGAAATAAAAAGAAAGAATGAAACGATCATAGATAAGCTATAGAAGGCTATTATTTTAATCATATATTATTCCATTTTTAAACATAAACATTCTATATACATTTTGGTTTCTTGGCTAAATATGTTCTTCTTTTCTACACATCAAATTAAACTACAAATAGAATTATTTTCACTTAACTATTATTATAATGGTATAAATGTAATTAGCAGCTCTATACAAAAGAATGACCGTAGTCATGTTCTTTTAGGTCTAGTTTCACCGAACCACCATTTTGTTTCCATTTTTTTTTCAATAAGCCCAAATCGTTTTACAGCATGTTCTTTAAGATGTTCCTCCATTTCGTCTACAGAATCGGTCAAGAACAACAAATTCGTATCATCTTTAGATATACTTTCACTTTCGCTCATAATTTTTATATGGTCGTACAGCTCTTTATGATATTCCTTACCAAAAAGCACTACCGGAAAGTGATGAATCATCTTAGTTTGTATTAAGGTCAATGCCTCAAAAAGCTCGTCTAATGTACCTATACCTCCAGGCATTACCACAAAAGCATATGAATATTTCAAAAGTAAAAACTTACGCACGAAGAAATAAGGGATATTTATCCATTTATGGAGATACGGATTGGGTTTCTGTTCAAATGGTAATATGATATTGCAGCCAACCGAATACCCGTTATTAAGGTATGCTCCTTTATTGGCCGCTTCCATAATACCAGGTCCACCACCCGTCATAACAGCAAAACCCATTTTTGAAAGCACCTTGCCAACTTCTTCGGCCTTTTTATAATTCACATTTTCCTCATCAAATCTCGCTGAGCCAAATACGGTTACACACGGACCAATAAAATGAAGTTTTCGAAAGGCTCGTATAAAATGGTATTGTACTTTAACAGTAAACCAAAGTTCCTTTAATCGGCTTCGGGGTCCATCTAAAAAATCACGTTCCTCACTTAAATAAAAGGAACTTAAATTCCTTTTTGATTCTTCTTGCATGTTATAATCAATTGTTCAACGATAAATGTAGATTAAACCTCATCCTGCAAAAATGATAATTCTCATGATATTGTCATGATATTGGTCATTTTTATAGTGGTAGTTTCAAATTACTTTTGAGCATGGCCGATAGTATAAAAACTGTATTTACAAAATCGAAAATAGAGGTGCGAGTTAAACAATTCTTCATTCAGATTGGAGAACTGTCTAATTTTGCGGGACGCTTTTTCAAAGAAAGCTTTACGGCGCCTTTCGAGTTTAAGGAGCTTTTGCGCCAATGCTATCAAATGGGTAACAGGTCATTAATACTTGTTTGTATGACAGGTTTTATTATCGGTTTGGTACTTACATTGCAATCTAGACCTACAATGATTCAATTTGGTGCCGTATCAATGATGCCGAATATGGTTGGTATTTCTATTGTCAGGGAAATAGGGCCGGTTATCACGGCCTTAATATGTGCTGGCCGTATTGCCTCTGGCATTGGTGCCGAATTAGGTTCTATGAAGGTTACCGAACAAATTGATGCAATGGAGGTTTCAGGTACCAACCCATTTAAATATTTAGTTGTAACCCGAATTTTGGCCACAACTTTAATGATTCCGATTTTGGTAGTCTTTGGCGATTTGATAGCACTACTTGGTTCTGCGTTAGTTGAAAATATAAAAGGTCAAGTATCTTTTCAACTCTATTTCAATACGGTTTTTGATGCGCTAAGTTTTGGAGATTTGGTACCCGCTACGGTAAAATCTTTCTTTTTTGGATTTGTAATAGGATTAGTCGGATGTTTTAAAGGCTTTAATAGTAAAAAAGGAACTGCAGGTGTAGGCATAGCTGCCAATACTGCTGTGGTCATGGCATCACTATTATTATTTATTGTAGATTTTATAGCGGTCTTCATTTCTGATATTTTCTATGAACTATAATATGGAAAAGATATGACCAACATAATGACCAAAGGTTTTCAAAAATCGAATAATAATACAGAACGTAAAGCAGTCATTCGTATTAAAGATGTCACTAAAAGTTTTGGGGACAACCATGTGTTGAACGGATTCAACATGGTACTTTATGAAGGTGAGAACCTAGTGGTCATGGGAAAATCGGGTTCTGGAAAATCTGTGATGATAAAATGCCTGGTAGGTTTAATGGCCCCTGATAGTGGTTATATAGAGGTGATGGGTAAAGAAATATCCACTTTAAACCGTCAAACTTTGGATGAGCTACGTTCTGATATTGGTTTTCTTTTTCAAGGTAGTGCACTATATGATTCAATGACCGTTCGCGAGAATCTAGAATTTCCGATGCGGAGACACAAAGAGAAACTGGGTATTTTTCAAGATACCACTCCACTTGTGATGGAAGCATTAGAAAATGTAGGTTTGGCACATACTTTAGATTTAATGCCCGAAGAGCTTTCCGGTGGTATGAAAAGAAGAATCGCTCTGGCGCGAACACTCATCTTGAAACCAAAAATAATCTTATACGACGAACCAACTAGTGGGCTAGACCCCATTACGGCAAAAGAGATTATTGAATTGATGCGGAGCATTCAAAGGAAATATGGAACCAGCTCTTTGATCATTACACATGATGTGGACTGTGCACGAGTAATTTCTGAGCGCATGATTCTTTTGGTCGACGGCATAAATTATGCCGAAGGTACATATACCGAATTATCAGCATCAACAGACCCAAAAGTAGAAGCATTCTTTAAAAAATAATATTATGGCTAAAACAAAATTGGAAAATTTAAGGTTGGGTATTTTTGTAGTATTAGGAATTACCCTGCTACTCTTTGCTGCATACCTTATAGGTAACCGACAAAATATGTTCAGTAAAACCTTTGAGATTAGTGCCGTTTTTAAAAATACTACAGGACTTCAAAATGGAAATAATGTTCGTTTTTCCGGAATTAATGTGGGAACAGTAAACGGCATTGAAATGATAAATGATACCACGATCAGAGTGCAAATGATTATAGAAGATGAAATGCGAAACCACATTAAAAAAGATGCAATTGCCAGTATTGGTACCAATGGGTTGGTCGGTAGTATGATCATCAATATTATTCCTGGAGCAGGAACAAGCCCACTAATAAGTGCTGGAGACGAATTACAATCTTCAAACAAAATAGGTACACAAGATATGCTGAGTACATTGAATGTGACCAATGAAAATGCCGCTTTATTAACGGCAGACCTACTAAAGGTAACCCAATCTCTCAATCAAGGTAAGGGTATATTGGGCAGATTACTCAATGACACCGTCATGGCGAGTGACATGAAGAAAACCATTCTAAACCTTAAAAACACAAGCTATCGTACAAATATCGCCTTGGCCGAAATGAACAAAATGGTAGAGCAAATAAATTTTGAGCAGAGCGCTGCCGGTATTTTACTAAACGATACTATTTCTGGGGGGAAAATGAAAAATGTTATTGCAAATCTAGAAACAACCTCTATTGAAATAGAAAAAATGGCGCAAAACCTTAATTCGATTATTGAGGGAATAAATGACGGGCACGGCGCAATAAATTACCTTACCAAAGACTCTCTTTTTGTCAACCAACTTGAACGAAGCATTCAAAATATTGAACAAGGCACCGAGCGATTCAATGAAAACATGGAAGCCTTAAAGCATAACTTTCTAACAAGGGGTTATTTTAGAAAATTAGAAAAAAAGGAAAAGAAAAAATTGAATTAAGTTAAATATATATTCACCTAATTAAATAAACTCAACTTCATTACCAACACCTAAACCCTACAATAGTATCACCCATTTTTATATGTTTAAATTCCATTTACTACAAAATTTTGGCGAACTTCAAATTTTGGTGATTGAATAAGGCTAAATCAATCCTTCACACCAACGTATCTTAATAAATTCATCAAACACCAATAACTTTAAACACGTGAGTAAAGCTATTTATATTGTAACTACCGAGCCCAATAGTGGAAAATCAATTGTATCCTTAGGTCTTATGCAACTTTTATTAGGCAAAACCGCCAAAGTAGGCTATTTCAGGCCTATTATAGATGACGTTACAAAAGAAAAAACAGATAACCATATCGATACGATTTTGAGCTACTTCAATGTAGACATGAAACCTGATGAAGCCTATGCATATACACGTAGCCAAGTTGTGCAATTAAAAAATAAAGATAAAGACGATGAAATCGTTGGTCATATCATTCATAAATTCAAAACTATTGAAAATCGTTTCGATTTTGTACTAGTAGAAGGCACCGATTTCTCTGGAGAGGGTGCAATTATAGAGTGGGATATTAACGTACTTATTGCTAAAAACTTAGGCATACCTGCCATTATTCTGGCAAGCGGAAAAAATAAGACCTTAGAGGAACTTTTAGGCAACCTTTACATGGCTTATGATTCATTTATGGAAAAGGGCGTTGAAGTCTTATTGATTATAGCAAATAAAGTACAGCCAGAAAATTTAGATTTAGTAACTAACGGACTAAAGGAAAAACTACCCGATAACATTTTGGTCGGAGCCATTCCCATTAACAACACATTAGGCAGCCCAGCAGTAAAAGAAATTGCCCAAGAGTTAGATGCTAAAATTCTATTTGGCTCAGACTATATTAATAATCAAGTGGGTGGTTTTAGTGTTGGTGCCATGCAATTACGAAATTACCTAACACACTTAAAAAAAGATAGTTTGGTAATTACTCCAGGGGATCGGGCAGATATAATTCTGGGTGCGCTACAAGCTAACATTTCTTCCAATTACCCTAATCTTTCAGGTATTGTTCTAACTGGTGGACTTATTCCTGAAGAGTCTATTATTAAATTAATAGAAGGTCTTTCAGATATTATTCCAATTCTTTCGGTAGCTGGGGGCACTTATTCTGTGACCAATAAAATTGGTACTATAAGACCACGAATTTACGCCGATAACAAAGAGAAAATAATTATCTCAATTCAGGAATTTGACAAATACATTCCAACAAAAGAATTAGCTGAAAGGTTAATCACATTTAAAGCAAAAGGTATCACACCTAGAATGTTTAAGTATAATTTGCTTCAAAAAGCAAAATCTACCAAAAAACATATTGTTTTACCTGAAGGGTTAGATGATCGAATACTCTTAGCTACTAAAAAATTAATAGATGCTGATGCGGTCACCATCACCTTATTAGGGAATAAAGAACAGATTAAATCAAAAATTGCAGAATTAGATATTGATTTAGACCTCAATAAAATCAATATCATTGACCCGACCACATCGGAACAATTTATGGAATATGCCACTACATTGTTTGAATTACGAAAACATAAAAATGTGAATTTAGCAATGGCCCAGGATTTAATGGAAGATGTTTCTTACTATGGCACCATGATGGTATACAAAGACCATGCAGACGGCATGGTTTCAGGAGCTGTACACACTACACAACATACAATACGGCCTGCTCTTCAATTTATTAAAACGAGACCTGATGTCTCTATTGTATCTTCAATTTTCTTTATGTGTTTACCCAATAGAGTCACCGTTTTTGGAGATTGTGCTATCAATCCAAACCCTACAGCAGAACAATTGTCCGAAATAGCTATATCCTCAGCAGCAACAAGTGCTGCTTTTGGCATTGAGCCAAAAATCGCTATGCTTTCCTATTCCTCTGGCGCCTCTGGTGTGGGTGAAGATGTCGATAGAGTACGAAAGGCTACCGAAATCATAAAGGAGAAAAGACCTGACCTTAAAGTAGAGGGGCCAATTCAATATGATGCAGCGGTTGATGCCAAAGTCGGACTCAGTAAATTACCAGATTCTGAAGTTGCCGGCCAAGCAAGTGTTTTTATATTTCCAGATTTGAATACTGGCAATAACACCTACAAGGCTGTTCAAAGAGAAACTGGAGCTTTGGCAATCGGACCAATGCTACAAGGCCTAAACAAACCCGTTAATGACTTAAGTCGTGGCTGTACTGTAGATGACATTTTCAATACCGTAATTATAACCGCAATTCAAGCTCAAGGATTTTAAAACTATTCTCATGAACATATTGATTATAAATTCTGGTAGTTCTTCCATAAAATATCAACTTTTAGAAATGCCTTCTGCCAAAGTTATTTGTACTGGAATGATAGAACGAATAGGTAGTACCGAATCTATTTCAACATTTAAATCTCAAGATTATAAAATCGAGAATATCTCCGAAATAACAGATCACAAAGAAGGAATAGAAAGAATAACAGCACTACTACTTGATTCTGAAAAGGGGGTTCTTGAATGTACTGAAGAAGTTGATGCTATTGGGCATCGAGTGGTACATGGTGGCAGCGAATTCACTGAAACTACTTTAATTGACAATGAGGTTAAGAATAAAATTAAACTATTCTCACCTTTAGCACCTTTACACAATCCTGCAAATCTGTTAGGAATTGAAATGGCAGAAGAAATATTTAATTATGCAAAGCAAATAGCTGTTTTCGATACTGCCTTTCATGGCACGGTACCGGTAAAAGCAAAAAAATATGCCATACCTAACGAATTTTATAACGAAAAAGGAATTCAGGGGTATGGGTTTCATGGTACAAGTCATAAATATGTTTCTGAAAAAGCGACGGAATATTTGCAAAAGAAAAATGCCAAACTGATTTCTATTCATTTGGGTAATGGTTGTAGCATTACAGCAATTAAAGATGGAAAAAGTATAGATCATAGTATGGGTTTTGCTCCATCAAATGGACTTGTAATGGGTACACGAAGTGGCGATATTGACCACGCTATTATTTTTTATATGGTGAATACTTTAGGCTATAGTTTAGATGAGGTAAATGAACTCTTGAATAAAAAGAGTGGTATGCTTGGTCTAACCGGTTTTAATGATTTACGTGATATTGAAAGCGAAGCTGGTAAAGGAAATACCAACTGTATTTTAGCTTTAGAAATGAACGCCTATCGAATTAAAAAATATATTGGTGCATATATCGCGGCTATGAACGGATTAGATGCAATCATTTTCACAGCAGGTATTGGAGAAAACTCAAGTCTTATGCGCCAACTAGTTTGCAATAAGATGGACTATTTTAATATTCATTTGGATGATTCTAAAAATGATTTAATATTATCTACTATTCGAGAAGTGAACTCTATAGATTCTCAGGTCAAAATATTGGTAATACCTACGAATGAAGAATTAGAAATTGCAAAACAAGTGTTCAACTTATTAAACTAATTATAGTTTACATAATCTTATTGCTTCTGTGCAAATCGCATAATTCTTGACTTGCATTTATAACAAGTTTTACTTAAAAAAAAGAATTTACACATAACATAATTTATAGTTTATGATGAAAGTCATTTCCAAAATCTTTTTAAGCACTTAAATTTAGGTTCAAATATAAATTTTACAATAACTTAAAAATCATTATTATGCAAAACGATAGCGGAAATGTATTATTAGCGCTTTTAACAGGAGCTGCAATAGGAGCTGGAATAGGAGCTGGAATAGGTATACTTTATGCACCGGACAAAGGCATTGAAACCCGCCATAAAATCAAAAGGAAAGTTGAAGATACTAGTCACGATTTAGCAGAACGTGTTTCTCATGCTAAAGATGAGCTTACCAAAACTGCAAACGAAAAGAAAGATGAATTTGACAGAAAATTAGATGAGGCAATTTCTACCATGAGCTACAAGGCAGATGATATCATTGATAAATTAGAGCGAAAACTAGAGGACCTTAAAGCGAAAAATGCTCAACTACAAAAATAGTCATTATGGCTTTTGAAGAATTAAAAAATGACCTCATGGGGCTGAAAACCGAAATGAGGTCATACATAGAACACAGCGACGAATACTATAGGCTAAAAATCTTTAAAATTTTATCGAAACATGCTTCAGGCATTTTAAAGTTTATAGTGATAGGTACAAGCTCTATTTTTGCATTGCTATTCTTATCATTTGCAGCCTGCCTAGGTTTATCTGAAGTGTTTGACAGCTATTTTATCGGTTTTATTGTTGTAGCCAGTTTTTATATTTTGGTTGCAATTTTACTCTACCTTTTTAGAGCACAATTGAATGCACCGGTACTTAAAAAATTATCTAAATATTATTTCGTTTGATTATGGTAAAAGGTTATTCATCTTTTGAAGAAATAGATACACGCTTGAAGATACTAGAACTTCAACGCGAAATCGATCAAGAAAGCCTAAAACTTAATGTTCAAAACGCACGGGTAGATTTGGTTCCGCGCTTATTTCGTGATAGCCTAGGAACAAAATTTACTCAAAACGATACCTTAAAAAGCTTATTCATTACTTTCATTTCAAGCAAAGCATTGAATTTCATTCGTAAAAAACGTAGGTCGAGAAATCGAGATTAGCAGTAATTTAATTTTAGTTTCTTCACTCATAAAAAAGTATTACTACTAAAGTAAAATCACACTCGCATTTTACTCAAGTAAATTTTGGCGTAAAAAATTTTATCCACATTGAAATTAAGACTTAAAATGATTTAAATGAAAACAGGATTAGTACTTTCTGGTGGCGGAATGCGTGGTGTGGCTCATATTGGCGCTATCAAAGCCCTTGAAGAATATCAAATTTACCCATCGTATATAGCAGGAACTAGCGCGGGTGCGGTAGTGGGTGCTTTATATGCAGGAGGATGCACATGGCAAAGGATGCTAGACTTCTTCAAAACGGTAGACTTGTTTTCTGTAAATAAATATGCTTTAAATAAACCAGGTATTATTGATACATCTAAATTTTATGACCTTCTGAAAGAGTATTTGCCAGAAGATAATTTTTCAGCTCTTAACACACCCCTCTATATAACAGCAACTAACTTACTGGATGGTACCCTAGAAATATTTCATGAAGGACAACTGATTAAACCAGTATTGGCTTCTGCAGCAGTTCCTGGATTTTTTGCGCCTGTTCAAATTAAGGATGGATATTATATAGATGGTGGCACATTAAACACTTTCCCCGTAGATTTAATTAAAATGTATTGTGATCAAATTGTTGGCATTTATGTAAACCCTTTCAAAAAAGTTGAAATAGAAGAACTTAAACATTCATATAATATTCTTGAGCGAGCGTATCATATTAAAATTGCTAATGAATCGCTATCCAAATTTAATGATTGTAATCTGTTAATAAATCCTAAAGGATTGGAGAATTTTGGTATGTTTTCAGTAAAAAACATAGATGCAATATTTCAATTAGGCTATGATTCTACAATCGAAGAATTAGAAACGAACCATTCCTTAAACAAATCTTTGTCTCCTGCAGAATTTGAGTTGATGAACGGTTTTTCCGTAGATTCCATTTAAGATACAAATCCATTTCAAATTCATCAATTTCCTTGTTTAAACAAAGGTTTTGATTACACTACGATTGAAGAATTATCGGCTAAAAGTTTTTAAAAGAATAAACTCGCTAATGTTTGTTGTATCAATAGCACCAACAAGTTTCCCGTTTTCAACTACTGGATAAAAATCATTATTCGCTTTTCCTTTTATCTGTAATACTTTTATTATTTCCATTGACACATCAACGGTCTTAAATTTTTTCTGCATGATGTCACTAACCAAAACCAATGGTGTCTTTACATTTTTTATGATATCTTTTTGCGTTAAAATACCGATGATTTTCTGATTTTCGACAACAACAAAGTCTTTCTCCGTTCCTGCAAGTAAAATATCAATAACCTCTTGAAGATTATTGCCTGGCTGCAATCTTGTAATATTTGTAAGTGTAGCCTCTTTCACTAAATGACCTTTTAATAAATCTCCTTGTTTCACCATTTGATTCTCACCATAGGCCCCAAGAAATATAAAAAGAGCAATTAGTATTAAAAAAGGATTAAAAAAGAGTCCAAGTACAAAAAATAAAAAGGCCAAACCTTGACCTATACTTGCTGCAATATCTGTAGCCGTGACACGATCAAGTTTAAAAGATAAAAGTGCACGAAGTACACGGCCACCATCCATTGGAAAAGCAGGAATCAAATTGAAAACCACTAACATCACATTAGCAATAAAAAGATAAAACAAAAAGTTTTGAAGCGTTGCCTCATAAAGCATTTCCTCCAAAACAATAGAATCGAAATTAAAATAACTTCGTACAGGCACAACAAGAAGCAGAAGAACAGCAATAACAACGTTCACTGCCGGACCTGCTAATGCAATCAATAATTCTTGTGCCGGCTTTTCTGGCATTTTTTCTAAAGTAGCAACTCCACCGATCGGCAGTAACAAAATATTCTTCGTCTTGACACCAAACTTTTTTGCAGTTAGCGCATGCCCTAATTCATGAAGTACCACACAAATGAACAAGACAAATATTAGTGCCTCATTAAGAAGAATTCGATTAAGTTCACTACCCTTCTGTATTTCTAAAAATGCAACCCAAATGAGTAGTAATGTAAATGTCCAGTGAACTTCAATTTTTATCCCTGAAACGCTTCCTATTCTCAATGCACCTTTCATATCGATTAATTTTAAACTAAGGTATTTATGAACACGGTCTACACCAATGACATTGGTCATAGCAAAATAGAAGACATCAAATTATATTTAAAATATATCATGAATTAGATATCACCAAAAACAATATTATAACACGTACTGTAAACCTAGCTGTCGATTAAAGAACTATCGGTGCAGGCAATAGTATAATGGCTGCATATAGCGTTGCTTGTTGTACGGATATGACTATGAAAGAAGCTATACAATTGTGTAAAAAGAAAGATGTAGAAGAGCTTAATAAATAGATATTAGAGAATTCATACTTGTAAAATGTATTCTCCAAAATTTTATTGCCTTTATGCTATATTTCTAGATTACCTGAAAGTTGCCTAAGAATAATTTCTGATAATTTTGCTTGAAACTTGGCATTGCTAAAGCGAACTTTGGCATTGATATAATTCAATTGCGCCGTTCTAAACTCTATGGTCGGAATAATACCTATTCTAAATTTATCGACAGTAATATCTAGATTCTCTTTAGCTATAGATTCATTATTACCTTCTAACTCTATTAGACTTATATTGGTTAAATAGGTTTGATAGGTGGTTACTAACATCGATAATAATTGCTGTTCCTGTTCTTCAATAGCAACTTCTGCATTCTGCAATTCTATCTTTCCTATTTTCTCATTTCTATTTTGGTTGAAACCATTAAAGAGATTTAAAGAAGCACCGAAACCATAATTAAACCCCTGTGAATTTGAACTTGTCGTAAACCCCAGACTTGATTCTGAACGACCAAAATTATAACCAGTGGTAGCATAAAGAGTAGGGTATCTTGCTGCTCGTATTTGTTTTAACTCTAATTGACTGATTCGTTTACCAATTCGTTCCGCATTTAATTGTGGATTATTGGTAACTACCATCGTTTCTAGCTTTGGAAGCGATAAACTTTCATCCACAAAAATCTCAGGAACTACTTTAAAATCGATTTTTAAATCACGTGCCAACTGTTCATTTAATTGGATCTTGGTATTTGCATATAATTCTTTCTGACGCTGCATTAAAGTTTGATCTGTATTCAAATCAACTTGCGCATTCAGCACTTCCAATTTTGATGCCTTGCCAATTTTAAATCTATTTTGAGCCAGCTCAACTCTTTGCTTAGAAATATATATCGTACTATCTAAAGCTGAAAGTTGCTGCTGTTGTTGCACTAAATCGTAGTATGTTATCATTACCTCACCTACTTTGGTAAGAATAACTTGTTTTAATTCTACTTCACCCAAGTTTTGATTTTCCTTCAACTGTTCATAATTAGCAAACATTCGAAGTCCATCAAATAATGTCCAATCCATGGCTACACCATAATTAAGACTATTATTTTTTGCGTTATCACGTTCGACCAAGGTGCCGTCTGAACGCGTTTGCGAGAGATTCTGAACACTATTGTTATCTATAATACTAGCTTCAACTGAAGGAAGCATACCCGCAAAACCTGGACTAACAGATAGTGAGTCTATCTTTAAACTGTTGCCTGCAGTGATAATTTGATAATTATTTTCAACCGCAGTTTTTACCGCATCTTGTATGGTAAGCACCTCTTGCCCGGAAGTACTTAGAACCGATAGAAATATAAAAATCAATGTAAGCTTAGAATAATTCATTTTAATAGGTTTCAAGCGCTTTAAATTCTGGTCTCTCTACCTTTTCTCTTGACCATAACATGTAAAGTGCAGGAATAACAAATAAAGTTAACATTAAAGAAAACAGGGTACCACCAATAATTACTACCCCCATGCCAATTCGACTTGTAGAAGCAGCTCCCAATGATAAAGCAATAGGCAAAGCACCTAATGCAATCGTCAAGCTCGTCATTAAAATAGGTCGTAATCTAGATTCTGAAGCTTGCAAAATCGATTCCCTTTTTCCCAAACCTTGTTCACGTAACTGATTGGCAAATTCTACTATCAAAATACCATTTTTGGTCACTAGACCAATTAACATAATCGTACCTATTTGGCTAAAAATGTTCCACGATTGTCCGAATAGCCAAAGTGAAAACATGGCACCGGCAACCGCCATAGGTACAGTCAATATGATAATAAAAGGATCAATAAAGCTTTCGA
Organism: uncultured Maribacter sp.; assembly: GCF_963974015.1. Lineage (GTDB taxonomy): Bacteria > Bacteroidota > Bacteroidia > Flavobacteriales > Flavobacteriaceae > Maribacter. The sequence goes on from NZ_CAXBBZ010000003.1 coordinate 135,067, forward strand.
ACTGAGCAGCAAGTATTAAAAATATAAGTAACAATGCTAAACCAAATGCGAAAAGGGTATTAGAACTACTTTCAACAAAATCACGAGATTCACCCCCTAAATCGGTAGTGAACGAATCGTCTAAAACTTTATCTTTTATCCGCTCCATCGCCTCTATACCATCATTAATAGTTTTACCGGGTGCTAAATTCGCTGAGACGGTGGCCGACATATATCGGTTATTATGGTAAAGTTGAGGCGGACTACTATGTTCTGATGTTTGAACAAGGTTATCTAACTGAATTAATAAGCCATCTTTATTTTTTACGAATATGGAAGTTAAATCCATAGGTGCATTTCTATCCTCTTTATCAAATTGTCCAATTACTTGGTACTGTTTTCCATTCATTAGAAAATAACCAAAACGCTGACCGCTTAAAGATAATTGCAGTGTTTGAGCAACATCAATTACCGAGACACCTAAACTTTCTGCTTTTTCACGGTCTATTGTTACATAGATTTCAGGCTTATCAAATTTTAAATTTACATCTACGAAAGAGAATGTTTCATCTTTCTCCGCTTCAGCCATAAATGCGGGAATATTCTCTTCTAACTTTTTAAAGTTCTGTGCTTGTATGATAAACTGAATTGGAGGACCACCTCTTCTATTTACCGAAATTGTAGGTCGTTCAGATACATTTGATTTTCCACCCACGTATGCCTTTGCCCATCTACCAAGATCGTTCGCAATTTCATTCTGTGATCGTTCTCGCTCACTAGGGTCAACCAATGCAATATTAGCTCTACCACTATTTACCGAAGAAGAACCGAACCCTGGGGAAGTAAGTACAAGACTCACTTTTTTTTCGGGTACCGAATCGTTTATTAATTCAGTAATATCAGTCATTAAACGATCCATATATTCATAAGATGATCCCTCTGGAGCATTTACGTTTAAGCGAACAAAACTACGATCATCATATGGTGCCGTTTCTTTTGGAAGTAAAATATAGAACAAAGCTATTAGACCTAAACACCCAATAAGAATAGGAAAACTCAACCATTTCCGTTTCATAAAAACCCGTAACGATTCGGCATACGAATAATTCATTTTTAAGAAATACTTCTCAGTAAAATGATAAAATTTAGACTGTTTTTGTTTACCTGGCTTAATAAGGTATGCATTAAGCATTGGTGTCAATGATAATGATACAAAAGCCGATACTAATACTGCAGCACCAAGTACAACGCCAAACTCACGAAAGAGCCTACCAACGAATCCTTCCAAGAAAATTACTGGAAGAAATACAGCAGCCAAAGTTATAGATATAGATATTACCGCAAAGAATATCTCGTTAGAACCCTTAATAGCGGCTTCGATCGGACTCATGCCCTCTTCTACTTTCTTATAAATGTTTTCGGTAACTACAATACCATCATCTACAACAAGGCCTGTTGCCAAAACTATCGCCAATAAGGTCAATACATTTATTGAATACCCGAACAACCACATGATAAAAAATGTAGCAATTAAAGAAACGGGAATATCTATTAAAGGTCGAAGTGCCATTGACCAGTTTCTAAAGAAAACGAATATCACAAGAATTACCAATATTATAGATATGAGTAATGTTTCTGCCACCTCGGTAACTGCGCGCCGTACAAAAACTGTGTCATCAATAACTACATTCAGCTTAAACCCTTCAGGCAAGTCTTTCTTGAGTTTTTCATATTCCTCATAAAAAGCATCTGCAATTTCTAAATAATTCGTACCAGGTTGAGGAACTACAGCTGTCGCGACCATTGGCTGACCAGAATCACTCATCTTGGTTTCCATATTCTCACCTTCTAAAGTTGCCTTTCCAATATCACTTAAACGGACTAATTTTCCGCCATCAGCCATTATAATTATATTGTTGAACTGCTCTTCGGTATTTAAATTCCCAATGGTTTTAACTGTTAGTTCGGTATTGGCACCTGTTAACTTACCAGATGGTAATTCAACATTCTGAGCTAATAGAGCTGTTCGTACATCTGCAACAGTTAATCCGTAGGATGCTAATTTCAAAGGGTCAATCCAAAGGCGCATCGCATATCTTCGTTGGCCCCAAATTTGAACACTACTTACCCCAGGTATGGTCTCTATACGCTGAGCAATAACATTTTCAGCATAATCAGAAAGCTCTAGAATATTTTTGCCATCACTTTGTACGGTCATGGAAAGAATACGTTGAGCATCTGCATCTGACTTTGAAACTACAGGTGGTGCATCCAAATCATCCGGTAAACTTCTTACAGCTTGAGAAACCTTATCCCTAACATCATTGGCGGCATCCTCCAGATTTTTATCCAAGTTAAACTCAATACTTATAGAACTTGAACCTTGTACACTTGAAGAGGTTATGTTACGAATACCATCAATTGAATTAATTGCTTTTTCTAAAGGCTCAGTGATCTGGGACTCAATAATATCTGCATTAGCACCTGAATAATTAGTACGCACAGAAACTTGTGCCGGATCAATCGAAGGAAATTCACGAACGCCTAAATATGTATATCCGATGATACCAAATAAAACTATGGTAAGGTTCATTACAATTGTTAGAACCGGTCGCTTAATACTTAGTGTAGATAAATTCATTACTCTGCAGAAATAATATCAGTTTTTCCAAAATCAATAGTAACAGGCGTCCCATTTTTTAATGCCATTACGCCATAAGTCAAAATAGTATCTCCTACTTTTAAACCAGATATAACCCGTACTTCATTACCGGTACGTGCACCGATTTCAACGTCTATTTCTTTTGCTTTACCTCCTTCAGAGATAAAAATTCTTTTTCCATTTTGAACAGGAATCAAAGATTCAGAAGGCACCATCAATGCATTATCAATACTTTCTAACGGCAATATTACATTTGCATAAGTTCCTGGATATAACTTACCCTCTTTATTCTCCGCTATGGCTCTCATTTTAAGTGTACGTGTTGCAATCTCAACTTCTGGTTCAATAGCATAAACCTTTGCTTCATGCTCTTGCTTAGAATCTGACGTTGTAAACGTTAACTCAGAGCCGATAGATACTTGAGAAGTATACTTTTCTGGAATTGAAAATGTAATTTTTATTTTACTTGTATTCACCAATTTGGCTATAGGAGTCACTGGTGTTACATACGTTCCTTTAGATATAGAACGTAAACCTATAGTACCTGAAAATGGGGCTCGAACAATTGTTTTTGAAAGTTGAGCTTGAATAAGTTGGGATTCTGCACTTGCAGACTGAAAATCTGCGCTAACAATTTCATATTCTTCTTGACTAATTGCTTGCTTTTCTAATAATAGCTTAGCCCTACGCTCATTTTCAGAAGCTAATTTTTGCGCTGTTTGCACTTTTGATAGTTGTGCTTGCAGTTCAATATCGTTAACTTTAAATAATACCTGACCTTGCGATACTTTACTGCCCTCTCTAAAATTAATGCTCTCTACTACCCCAGAAACCTCACTTCTAATTTCAATTTGTTCATTAGCCTCTATTGTACCAGACAGTGAAATGTTATCATTAAATTCCTGAGCATATAACACCATACCTTTTACCCTAGTTGCTTGGGCCGAACCTTCTGCAGTTTTAGGTTCACCTATCTCACTATTAGAATTTACTCGATAGACAATCAATGCTATAATCCCTACAATTAATAAGCTATAGACTACGTATTTTATTTTCATAAGCCCTTTGGAAAGAAATTATATAACGTGTTATTTAGAACACTGACAAATCTAATTCTAATAGCCTATTTTAAGTAAATCTTATACAATATTTAACATGGATTTAGCATGCAATTATTGGATAATATTGTTTCAATCTTCAAATTAAAATAAACTCTGATAATATATGACTGCATACTTTTAAGAAGGTTTAATCATAAATAAATTTTAACATTAATTCCAGTTTCAAATTTGGAGGCAGGTAACTTTTAAATTAGAAAACGTAAATGACGAAAATAATAGAATATGTGAAATAGATAATAGCCGTGGCACACTAAAGACCGTTAGCAAAAGATAAGTCTGATAATTTTCAGGTTTCTGCCCCCTAAACTATTAAATATTTAAAAACCTAGATTAGAAAACGAGATGAAAAAATAAAATCTCATTATCAATTATATTCAAATATTAAATATTAACCAATTTTTCATCAATAGGGAAATAATAAAGAAAGCTCAGATTAGCGTCTTGCCAATACTGGGCCTTTTTATGAGGGATTTTACTTAAAATGAGCACTAAAACAATTTATGAAGCCAATACTTTTACTGATTTTTCGAGTTTATGAACCGTTAACAGTTTAGAAATAAAACCACTACAAGCACTATGTTCTTCAGCTTTAATTATTTCATTCATACTAATTGTAGAAGACAACAAGTAAATTTTTATTGAATTTAATTTCCTTTTGTTTATCGCTCTAAATTCATTCAAGAATTGAATCCCATTCATTATTGGCATATTGATATCTAAAAAAAATATATCGGGAAAGAATGTTGATTCAGAATTCGAAGGATTATTTAATGAACTTGAATAATCAATGGCTTCTTTTGCAATGGTATACGTTTTAAAGCTTGCATTTATAGCTAACTTCTCTATGATTTTTTGATTAATAAATCAATTTCTCTATCATCAATCAACATAATATTTATTTTCATAACCTATTTTTATCCGAATTTTGGTAAACTAATTATAAAACAAGCACCTTCAGTAATTTTGCTTTCAACTCTAATTTTTCCGTGTAAACTTTCGATTATATTTTTAACTACATACAACCCTAGACCATTAGACTCTTGATTATGCTCAACTTCAGTTCAGTTCAGTAGTATAATTCAAATATCTTATCAATTTCATTTTTAGCTATTCCTCGCCATTTGTTGACTATTAACAATATTATTTCATCTACTGTTGATGAAATATTAATAGATACATAAGGCTTATGTATCTCAGTTGAACACAATGAATTACTTATCACGTTCTTTATGATATTTTTAAACACCGTAAACAATAACTCTGAACTTGAATTGAAAACCAAGGGATTTTCAATGTCTATATTAAATTTATTTGCTAAAATTTATCATACCCTGGGTGTCTGTTGTTGCAAAATATACGGACGCTCCTTTTACGATATTGACTAAAATTAGACAAGGTGACAATGATGTAGAAGTTTCCATACCCTACTTTGAAAAATTTAAGGATGCGACTCCTGTATTGTTGGATGATATTATTTCAACGGCGCATACCATGTTGGAAACCATCGGTCATCATAAAAATGAAGGCATGAAACCTCCCATTTGCATTGGTATACTTGCTGCTTTTTCTGGGAATGCATATCAAGAATCAAAGGATGCTGATGTTGCTGAAATTGTTACTTGCAATACGATACCGCATGCCTCCAATGTAATTGACTTAACCGATATTATGGCCAAGGAAATTAAAAATTTGATTTCTAACTTATATTAAAAATATCAAATTGCTTGCTAACTGAATTTTCATATGCCTTAAGAAGTTTTTTAAAAGACATATTTAAATAGCAAATCAATGTCGTTTCCAAAAAAAATTGAGTTTTTTATTTTATTTGTTCTGTAACAAAAATATTTATTTACGAATTCTAACATTTGTAGTATGTCAAGTCAGTTAGTTTTACCCAACATTAAAAAGTTCATAATCCGTATATAAGCGAATCAGTGCAGCCACGGACCAAGCCTGGTGTATACACCCTTTCCCCTCCTTGGGATCATCTCCGTCAAAAACTTCGGAGATGCATTGTATTCCTTGTTGGTTATAGAAATGGTCTTTCAATAAGGCCAACTCTCTTACTACCTTTTTTTTGTTTTCAATGGTGGCTCCGTATAATTTAAAAAATACATGATAGTAATCAAACAATAAATAAGGCCATACTGTACCTTGATGATAGGCCTGGTCACGCTGCAATCGGTTACCTTCATATTTGCCATGATAATTAGTGTCCTCTTTGTCAAGAGTCCTCAGTCCATATGGAGTATAAAGCTTTTCGCGTACGGCTTCGAAAATTTTAATCTGCTGTGCTTTTTCCAGTAACGAAAATGGCAAACTCAGACAAAACAATTGGTTGGGTCTAAAACAATTGTCATAAGTTACATTCGGAACAATAACATCAAAAAGAGTTCCTTCGGGATTAGTGAACATCTTAGAAAAATTAGTCTCGAATCGATTACAAATATCTGCGTATTCAGCCCCAAATTCGATTTTGAGGTCATTACAGAATACTTCATAAATCTTCAAGGCATTGTACCACAAGGCATTGACCTCAACGGGGCAACCGATTCGCGGTGTAATTACTTTCCCAGCTACAATGGCATCCATCCACGTGAGTTGTTCGCTTTCTTGCCCACCGAATAAAAAACCTTCTTCAGTTACATGTATGTTGTACCGTGTACCGGATATATGACAATCCAATAGCCCTTTTAAGATATTTATATGCTTTTTTACGAAGGGAAGATCATTAAATTTAAGCACATACTCGTAAGATGCTATAAAAAGCCATAATGTTGCGTCTATCGTATTGTAATCAATATAATCTTGACTTTGGTCCGGAAATTTATTGGGTATCAAACCTTGATCGATACTTCTATAAAAAGTCGAAAGAATTGATTTGGAGACTGCTTTGTTACCGGTAGCTATGGTCAATCCGCGCATCGAAATCATAGTGTCTCTACCCCAATCTCCGAACCAATGGTAGCCTGCAATAATCGACATGCTATCGGTTGAATTCCTTTTGACCAAAAATTGATTTCCTGAACGTAGTAGATTCCCATAAAAACCTTGCTCTTTCTTTATTTTTCCTCCCTCCAAATTACTCTTTTCCTTCGAATATAATTTTTCGATATCACTTGTAATCACATCTTCTTCTAAGCTAAACACTAGCGTCAATTGTTCGTTTGGCTTCAACTCATATTTTACATAGCCTATCCTATAATAATCACACACAAAATCATAACCTTGGTCATGCTCTTTAGGCAATTCAATATTCTTGTACCATGAGCGTGCCTCGGTAAATTCTCCTGTACTCCATCTTGTAAAAACGGGTTTACTACCATAATGAGAATATGTTTTTAGCTGAGTCGGGGAGATTTCCGTATAAAAATCAGTAAACTGATTTTCATGGAAGGTAGCATGGTAATCGCTATCATCATAAAGCGGCTGGAGTTCTAAAAAAAAGGACGTTTCCCCGGCGTTCTTATAGCTTACCAAAACGGTATTGGAGTCCTGCGCCATAAAAATATTTTTTTTCAGTTTCCAATTGTCCATTGCATACTGCCAAGTTGGAAAGGGAAGGTTATCGAAATTATTTAAATACTTTGACCCGTTAGGATAAACGACACCTGAGTATTGATTTGTAGAAAGGTCATGGTACGTTCCATTGATAAAAACACGTTCCTCAATTTTGGCGACCACTACCCGTCTATCAGTTGGTGGATTCAATGCTGCTACTAGTAGCCCATGATAACGCCTGGTATTCGCCCCACAAACCGCTCCAGATGCATAACCACCAAGTCCGTTGGTTACCAGCCATTCCTGTTCAAATAAATACTTCATACTATTACATTATCCCCTAAATTAATTGATTGACCAATAGAATATCCTTTTAATGCCGCCATATCTAAAACCAATACAAAAAAGAAACTGTGATTCTATAGTGATTATTTCTAAAAAGTAACACTCTGGGAAATCCTATTATCAAAAGACTCTTCTAATTAAATATATCTTTTTTCAAACCTTCCCGTTATTTCGGTTAGTTTAATTTTATAAACAACGCCTTGCAAAGCTTCTATAAATTTTCCGTGCGCATCGGTTATTGCATCATGTACTTTTGTTTCGCCAGTCATTAGTGGCGTTACACGATCCATTAGTTTTTGCATGCCGATTCGACACTACTCGGGCTATTTTAATTCCTCGAATTTCCCTCAGGTAATCACACTTCTCCAATTACCCATATTTTCTATTACATCAACTTCAAAACAGACCATTGGATTTTTACGCATCAAATTAAAATTCATTCCTTCTTGGGTATGTCCATACGCATACTGACCATCATTGGCATACGTGACCAGAACAACATAAGTTTTATTATTGGGTGACAACCTACTCGCTCTATAATCCAACTGTGCAATACACTTACAATTTGTCCAATACTTTAATCCTCTAACAATGTAGAATGATTTATAGTTATTCTGCTGGAAAGCATATCAAAGTAAATAAGTATTCATAACAGCCAGAATGATTTAAATCATTTCTAATGGATTCCTTTTATGATAGTTTTGCAAACTAAACGTTAAATCTAAAATTTATGGCTATGGTCAAAGATTTTCCAAAACACTATAAAAGACATTATCACCTTAATGGGACAATTGGGAAAAAAATTCCTCCTACAATGGAGGGGTTTATACGCTACATATGGCAAGTACTGCAGATGGTGTCCTTACTTCCAAAACCAAAGAGCTTATTTCCTTGGGGATTGCCATAACGGTACGGTGCGACGGTTGCATAGCTTTCCATGTTCACGATGCCCTAAAATCAAAGGCGACTTCCGAGGAAATTCTGGAAACCATAGGAATGGCAGTGATGATGGGAGGAGGACCAGTTCTTATGTACGGCTGTGAGGCATTGTAAAGAAATTTAGCTAGTTGGAATTTCAACGTACCACATTGAGTCAATGTGATGTAACAAAAATCGTTGTGGTTAACAAAGAGTTTGTTGAAATATATACTAATCCCGACAAGCTCTATAATTCAAAACACAAGAAAGTAACACAAGGAATTTTCAGCTTCAAAATGGATCCCCATTATTCCATGAACATGGCATCACTTATAAGAGAAGATACAGAAGTGGGATTTTGTCGGTAGGCCCTCTCGGGATAGGAAAAACCCCGATAGCCAAGGCGATATATGGAGAATCCTATGATCCCTTTTTATTTTGTCGGGATCTGAGTTCATTTAAATAATAGTTGGCATTGGCGCTTCCTGTGTTCGCTATTTCTCTAAAAAGGCAAAGTAAAAGGTGCCATGGGAGTTCCATTGATAAGGTAAAAGCTTTTTAGACTTGCGATGAACACGAAAGCCCCTTGAATCAATTGTTGCTCGAATTGGATGTATTCTGGACCAACACAGGCGTGATTCTATTGGTGGCTACCAATATAGCTGATATATTCAATAAAGTCCTTTTAAGACCTGTACGGTTTAACCGCCATTTTAAACTGTACTACCCAACAAAGAAGAGCGAAAAGAAACGATAAGTTAAAATAACTATTATGATGTTAAACTGTATTTGAATGGTAAAATTTAGTCCGAGTATGTTCATAACACCAAGTATAGTCTTTGTCGTCATATTGGCCCTATACTTCTTTTTTAAAAAAAAAGTAAAGGAAAAGCATGCCTACAGCCATGTACTTTACGCCACGCTAATTGTGGCCTATGTTCTCAACTTTGTTTGGGAATTGGCCCATGGTCCTTTGTACAAAGGCTTCCAATATGATGAAAAACATATATATTTCTGTGCTTTGGCCACTTTGGCCGATGTACTGATGGTACTACTTTTATTTTTTGCATTTGGTCTACTTTTCAACGATGTGTTCTGGATCAGAAACATGAATGCTAAAAAAGTAATAATCCTATTGCTAGTCGGAGGGTTGGGGGCGAATTTTTCCGAAATGATTCATTTAGAAAATGGTCATTGGACATATAATAGCACAATGCCATTATTGCCTCTTACTGGTGCCGGGGTTACTCCGGTTCTACAGTTTACCTTTTTACCTTGGTTCATCTTTCTTATAATCAGCAAGATTATTAAAAGGAAAGTTTCTTAATTGCTCGCCAAACTTTTATAAAAGCCTTCATATAATGATTACAAAGTTATAAAAATCGGCATCGAATATAAGCTGGTTTTATTTCTGACTGACATAGATCATTTTAGTCTCTAAAATAGAGAATTAGCTTTGTTAAACCCATGATTTTTTGTTGGCATCATTCTTATCAGCGAATAATCTTACCAAATAAATATTTAAAAAGAAAAATGCATGAAAACAAAATCAGAATTTTTGAGCGAGGAAATAGTAGAACTTCTCAATTATCGTATAGAGCAAGAAGAATTTTCTTCGAGAACTTACCTTTCTATGTCACTTTGGGCAACCGATAAAGGATACTTGGGGGCAGGCAAACTGTTCAATAAATATAGTGAAGAAGAAATGGCTCATGCCGACAAAGCCAGGGCAATGCTTTTGGCGAACGGTATTCAACCCACAACACCAGCCCTGAAGAAGCCAGAACAGGAATTTCAAAATTTGCCCAATGCCATAAAAAAGGCATTTAATCATGAAACCGAAATTACCAAACAGTGTTATGCACTTACCAAAGCAGCCTACAAAGTGGAAAATTATATGGTGGCGGAACTCGGGCTATGGTATTGCAAAGAACAGGCCGAGGAATTGGAAAAGTTTCAAAATCTATTGGATAGGTTCGAGGCATTCGGCGAAAAAACTGATATGCTGAGGGAACTCGACGAAGAAATGGAAGATTTAGCTGAATGAAACTTCAATATATCATAAAATTGGAAAGAACAGAATAAAAATAGAACTCATGAAAAAAACGATAATATTTACAATGGTAACAGGGTTTATGGTTTTGGCCCTCTTTAGTAATTGTAGGGAAAAACCAGAAAAAAAGCACATTGAAGGTACCGAAGAAAACCTAGAAGTGGTCGTAAAGGAGACAAAAGATGATATAAATACTAACGTGAAAAAGGACTGGGAAAAGTTCAAAAATGAATCGGAGTTAGTCATTAAAAATACAGAAAATCGCTTAACGGAGCTTCGCGAGAAGATTTCAAAATTCGATAAAAAAGATCAGGGAAGACTACATAAAACTTTGGATAGTTTGGAACAGAAAAACACGAGACTAAAAGAAAGGCTTGCCCAACGCGCTCAAGAGTTCAAAGAAGATTTGATTGTATTCAATACTTCGACAAAGGAAAAAGAACAAAAGTTTGAACAGGAAGTCAAGCATGATATAGAAGAAATTAAAAAGGCATTAAAGAAAATTATCACACCAGATGATAGCATATTAGATGAGTAAAAAAATAATGGGAACAAGAGGATTTGATTCGAAAATAAGCAGAATCTAGAGCTGGTAAATTACATTAATGCTCTGAATACTCAATATTTTTTAAGATATTGAAATATTGTGCCCCCCCTCTGGAAACCTACGTCCTATCGAATATTTTAATTAGTATTGTCAATCTTTTATTAGGATTGTTATGCTTATGTGTTAAAGTAGAACTTGAGGTATTACCCTCTACCAGTATTAACAAATTAACTTTATCGGTTTTTTGCCTCTTATATCTTAATGATATCACTTGGGCTTTTAACCAATATGGTTTTATCGCCTCGTATAACAATGGGTTCTTTGAGTAGTTCTGGGTTTTTTCTTAGTATTTTAATCCAATCATCTTCCGATAAATCCGGCTCGCCAAAATGTTTACGGAAGTCTGGGTGTTCTTTGTTAACCAATTCCTCTAACGAAACATGAAGCCGATCGGCCAATTCTTCCAATTGGGTGCCCGTAAAAGGGGTTTTTAATATATCAACATCCCTTACAGGAAAACCTTCCGCCTTTGCATAGGCCAATGCTTTCTTGGCAATAGTGGAATTCGGATTATAAAATAAAATCACCTCCCAGTTTGATGTTGCTATTTCTCCCATGGTATTTATTCAAAAAATTTGTTTAAAATGTCTACCTGCCATAACGCAACAACCGAAATTTCAGCATCGGCATTCAACAGCACTAAGCCATACCCTAAGCGAGACAGTTTGCAATCGCTGATGATTTCGTTGCCTATTCCACTAAAAACAGGTCTAAAATGTTTACGCACATCGATTCCTGAAGATTTTGCGACTTATATCGCTCTAGTAACGGCATCTGAGATATTGTTGGGCCATAATCCTTTGTTCAGCAAATCACTTGCAAGATATTTAATTTGTACACTATTATAGAAATCCATAAAATGGACAATACTATCAGCTGTGTGGTAATCTCTTCTAAAAATGGTCATTCCCATATATATTAGAGATTCTTCATATGTTAGAAAATCACCCTCTTGAACCTTTGAAAATCCGCCTCAAATCTTTCCATTTGAAATTTAATTTGACGGTGTTTATCTCGATAATCGCTATCTGACAAACCTTTTTCCCCCTTTTCCAATCTTGCCAAAAATTTTTCATGATTAGTGATATCATCTGCCAAATCTTCATAAAGATCTGCATGTATTTTGTCCAGTTCTTTCAACATACTTCCATATTCCTGCTTATTCTCATTTGCAGACTCTTTTTTCTTAAGCAAATCGGCAAAAAATTTGGTTTCGTCTTTCCAGAAAGCTACGGTATTCAACCATTGTTTGCTTTCAAAATGAAGCACATCCAGACCTGCGCCGAGTAGAAATTCTGTTTTAACATTTCAAGTTGTTGTTTTCATAGTATTTATTTTAGGTATTGTAAATCATTTCACCAAAACCTAATACATAGGCTTGTTTTAAGATATTTTATTGTTTAATCAAGTAGTTGTTCCACTTCTGGATTATTAAATCTATCATAATATTGTACTTACTTTATCTTAAGAAGTAAAAGTGCAAACTAGAATCCGCAGATAAAATGATATAAATCATTATTGGAAATGATTCTTTTATAAGTTTAGAGTCGGCCATCTAAATCTGTTACAATTATCAAAGCATTCTTGTTAAATAATCATGACACTGATCTACATCATTAATTTTAGCTCCCATCTAAGGTAAATTGCAGTATAATATCAGGATTCATAAATGTCTATTTTATACCGAAATGATCTATAAATAAAAGTATTAAAATATCAAATATTTATCCAGGAGCGCATACCCTTAGTCCATATTTGACCATAAAAGAGGGTTCATTATTAATGATGGTCGGGGAAAATCCGAATTGGCAGACAAAAAGCTCCAAAACTTTAAGAGGTAACCCAATAACATTTGGTTTGTATGTCACTGATGCCTATAAATCGTTTAAAAAGGGAATCTCTGCTGACGCGACCGTTATAATGCACCTAAAAAATGAGTTTTATACCGACCCCACTGATCAGGTTATGGACCCATTTGGTTATAAATGGATGATAGCAACGCATAAAGAAGATGTGTGGAAAAAAACGAGATGCAGAAAAGAATGAACAAAATGAAAATTGACGGCCGCATAATTAATGTATCCAAAGCCGATAAAATTATATTTCCTGTAACCATGATAACAAAGTGGGATCTGATACAGTATTACAGCAAGATTTCCCCATACATGCTATCTTACATGAAGAACCGCCCTCTGGCGTTACAGCGTTTTCCAGAAGGAATACAAAAAGAGGGATTCTATCAAAAGAACGCGTCCGATTATTACCCCGATTGGATAAAGACTTTTAGAGTAAAGAAAGAAGGTGGTTGGGTCGACCATGTGCTATGCAATGACAAGGAAACACTTATATATCTTGTAAACCAAGGTGTAATTACATTTCATCTTTGGCTCAGCACAACAGATAAATTAAGGTTTCCAGACAAATTGGTTTTTGACCTAGATCCAACAGAAGAAGATTTTGATAAGGTTATAAAAGGAGCTCAAGTGCTGAAAAGGGTTCTAGAAAACGATTTAGGGTTCAAGACCTATGTCATGACAACTGGCTCAAAAGGATTACACATCATTGCTCCTCTTATTCCCAATCAAGACTATGACGAAGTACATGATTTCGCTAAGAAGGTTGCCAATTATATAGTAATTAAACATCCATCGGAATTTACCGTAACCATAAAAAAAGACCAAAGAAAGGGCAGATTGTTTATTGATTATCTAAGAAACTCTTATGCCCAACTGGTTGTCGCCCCGTTTTCTGTAAGGGCTTTGGAAGGAGCTCCAGTTGCCACTCCGATAAGTTGGCAAGAATTAAAAGAAGGAAAAATAAGTACTTCAAAAGCCTTTAACATTCATTCTGTTTTTAAAAGATTGGAACAAAAAGACCATCCATGGAAGGGTTTTAATACCCATACCAAGAGTATTAACGATCCAAAAAGCAAATTGGAAGCATTGATAAATGCACAAAAGTCTACCTCTTCACACGATAACTAAAAAAATAAAATCATGGATGCAATGGATAAAAAAATAGCGGTACTTAAAAACGCAAGTAGGAAATTGTCAACGGTTCTCGACCTTGATCCGTTAATATCAAAATTATCCGATTCTCGTGTTGTTTTACTGGGCGAGGCATCCCACGGAACACATGAATACTATACTTGGCGAACCGCCATCAGTAAAAGCCTTATAGAAGAACACGGTTTCAACTGTATTGCCGTAGAGGGAGACTGGCCTGATTTTTATCGTGTTAATCGATATGTAAAGCACTATACGAACAGTCATGGTAGCGCAGTAGAAGTATTAAAAAAATTTAATAGATGGCCAACTTGGATGTGGGGTAACTGGGAAATAGAGGCCTTGATCAATTGGTTGCATAAACACAATGATAATTTGCACGCTAAAAAAAGGGTTGGCATCTATGGTTTGGATGTGTACAGTCTTTGGGAATCCATGCAAGCCATTATGGACTATCTAAAAACACACGATCCATCTCTTACAACCTCCGCCAAAAGGGCATTGGGTTGTTTTGAACCTTATGGAGATGAAATGGGTATGGCCTATGCAAGGTCATTACATCGCTTTACACCCAAGACCTGTGAAGATGAAGTGGTCAATTTGTTACGGGACATCAAGCAACGTGTTCAATCTTTCAATACCGATATAGAGGCCTCACTCAATATGGAACAAAATGCCCATATAGCCAAAAATGCCGAAAAATACTATCGCTCTATGATAGGAGCCAACCAAAGTTCATGGAATATTCGAGATCATCATATGATGGACACCTTGAAAAGGTTATTGGATTTTCATGGTAAAGAAGCCAAGGTAATTATATGGGAACACAATACCCATGTGGGCGATGCCCGCGCAACGAACATGGCTCATGAGGGGTCCATAAATGTTGGCCAACTGGTAAGGGAACAGCTTTCCGACTATAATCCAAAAATTGTCGGTTTCGGATCGTATCAAGGTACCGTAGTCGCAGGATCGGAATGGGGCGCTCCTATGCGGAATATGATTGTACCCCCTGCAATGGAAGGCTCTTGGGAACATCTCATGCACCAAACAGGAAAAGGAGATCAATTGCTGCTCATGGACGACTTAAAGAAGGACCCACAATTCAATAACCCCATTTTACAACGGGCAATAGGTGTGGTCTATCATCCACATTATGAGCGAATAGGTAATTACGTACCTTCCGTTATGCCTGAAAGATATGATGCATTTCTTCATATTGATAGGTCGCAAGGGTTGCATGCGATGGGTCTATTTGTGGATAAAACCCAACTGCCCGAAACCTATCCATGGGCGTTTTAATACATACTCCTCTTGAATTCTAATACTAACCTGTTTTGATTATCTTTTTTAATTCATTTTCAAAAATTTTTAGTTCATTAACATAATCCTTGACTAAGCAAAAATAGTTGCCCTTATCCCAATTATTGAGATGGGTAAGGGCCTTTTTTTCTTTAATTCCCAAACCCCTTAAAATACCATACGGGCCTACAGTCATTGCTCAAAGTATTTTTTCGCCAATTATATAAAAAAAAACAGAGGTCAAAGATCCTATAATAAAAATGTGGCCAATTTAAGGATTGGAAAGAATTCCAAAACATTCTGATGACCCCAATAGCTTTTTCCAATACTGTTTTAGCGTTTTCTCATTGTTTACGAAAGGCCCTCGGCCGTTCCAATGTGTATATTCCAATTTACCGAGAATGAAAACCTCAAAATTTCGCATGCTTTCTTTAATGAGCTTTATGGTCTGTTCCCTTAACTGTAAATTCTCATATATTTTTGTAAAAAAATATTTTGTTCCGTATCCAGTCTTTTATTCGAGTCATCAATCCTTCAAGAAAAAATGCCATTGGTCAGTAACATTCTTTTTGAGCAAAGTTAGTACGGTAAAAAAATAGGTATGATTTAAGTCATTATTTTTCCATTAAGACTCCAGTACATTTGAATCTAAAATCAATTTTCAATGAATATAGGTTTAGTGCTTTCTGGTGGAGGAATTCGGGGAATTGCCCATATTGGTGCCATTAAAGCACTGGAAGAACATGGTATTTATCCAACCCACATTGCCGGCACAAGCGCCGGTGCCATTGTCGGGGCATTGTATGCGAACGGAATTGGTTGGGAAGAAATGTTAGATTATTTTAAAAATTTGGAGTTCTTCAGTCTAGCAAAGTACGCAAGAAACAAACCAGGGATAATGGATTCCACCAAATTCTATGATGAGCTAAAACAACATTTACCTGATGATAGCTTTGAAAGCCTTAAAAAATCACTTTATATAACCGCAACTGACCTCTTGGATGGTACTTTGAAGGTCTTTCATAAAGGAGAACTTATTTGGCCTCTTTTGGCCTCTGCAGCGATGCCCGGTATGTTTACACCGGTAAAGATCGATAATGATTATTATATCGACGGGGGAACGCTGAATAATTTTCCAGTGGAACTTATAAAAATGTTTTGCGATCAAATAATAGGTGTGTATGTGAACCCATTGGGAAAAGAAAAAATTCAAAACCTGAACCATTCCTATTCCATAGTTGAACGAGCTTACCAAATAAAGACAGCATATGAATCTAAGTCTAAAATTAAAGACTGTGATGTTTTCATCCATCCCAAGAATATGAATGATTATAATCTTTTCTCAATGAAAAATTCTAATATCATATTTAACTTAGGTTATGAGGCAGCCATAGAAGCATTGAAGGATTTTGATATCGCGCAAAAGACATCGGACTTAGCCACACAGGTTGAGGCAATGAGCGATTTCTCAGTAGATGTTACAAAAAATGAAAAGTAGATGATTTAGATCATTTTGACGAATAAATTCACACTTTAATTTCGTCAGAATATTCAAAAAGCTTAATTAAAATATATCTAAGATGGACACATTAATAGAAGAACAGATAATCCCCATACCTAGAATTGGTGATAAAGCACCGGCATTTAAAGCGGTAACAACGCAAGGAGATATCAATTTTCCGGCCGATTACAAAGGAAAATGGGTCATCCTCTTTAGCCATCCGGCAGATTTCACACCTGTATGTACCTCTGAATTCATAACTTTTGCGAGCCTCGAGGAAAAGTTCGGCAAGGCCAATTGTAAGTTGGTGGGGCTGTCCATAGATGGATTATACAGTCATATTGCCTGGTTACGTACCATAAAGGACAAAATCGAATTCAACGGCATGAAAAATATTGAAGTAAAATTTCCCTTGATTGAGGATATTACCATGGAAGTGGCTAAAAAATATGGGATGATCCAACCTGGGGAAAGTAAAACACAAGCAGTACGTGCCGTTTTCTTTATTGACCCCAAAGGTCTTATCAGGGCTTTAATCTATTATCCTTTAAGCTTGGGAAGAAATTTTGACGAAATCTATCGGGCCTTAATAGCGATGCAAACAGCAGACGCATTTTCAGTAGCAACTCCCGCCGATTGGAACCCAGGGGATGATGTGATTATTTCTCCAGCTGGATCATGTGGAGTCGCCGCTGAACGTATGGATACAAACAATGGGGAACTTGATTGCAAGGACTGGTTTTTCTGTACCAAGAAATTGGATAAAAAAGAAGTCTTGGATACCATTCTTAATGATTAATAAATGATATTCAAGTGAAAACACTCGGTCTATATACCACAAGGAAGGAGCGCTACAACCATAGGGACAAAATTAGGCGGGTGCGGGTTCTATCAAAAAACTACTAATAGTCGCTTTAGAACTAAGAAAGGGCAATATGACCAACGATGTTGAGTACACCTATTCCCTTAAAAACGACATTTTATTCTTGACCATCCATCTAGATTTGTTGAAATGGAATGGAGATTATGTCTTGTATTCACTGAACAAAGAGTGCTATGATCCTCATAAAGGAGTAGATGGTGTTTCAAAACTTTGACCCGATGTCGATGTTGCAAATTTCCATTGCAAAAAATTTCATCTTCTCTCTAATAATAAATAACGCATCCCAAAAAAAAGATCCCAAACAAGACATATTTTAAGGAGAGAGATGTTTTGTTCTTTGAGGGCAATGCAAAAAATATTTTTTAAGAAACCGCAATCTTCTTAGGTGCGTGTTTTTTGGTATGCTCCTTCTTTTTGAGATTAAATTTCAGTACTCCGTCCTTATAAGTAGCTTTTACTTCTTCATCCTTTACATTTTCAGGCAGACGAAGTGATTTTTTAAAAGAACTATAGCTAAACTCTTTACGGCGATAATCCTTTTCTTTTTCCTCTACAGAGCTGGTGTTTTCTGCTAAAATATTAAGACATCCATTTTCAATCGTCACATTAAAATCTTCTTGGAATACACGGGAGCGGCTAGTTCAATTTCAAAATTAGCATCGGTTTCCTTGATGTTCATAGCAGGCTCTTCAATCTCGCTTGGCCACAAACGGTCATTAAAAAAATCCGAGGTCATAATGTTTCGTAGTGGCCTTCTGTTTCTAAACTTTACTAATGACATAATATAATCTTTTAGGTTATATAAATCTATAACCCGTAAGTACATTGCGTCGCATACGTTAAAAATGATTTAAGTCAGTATAATCTTGATTTTTTAAGAATATTTTTAAATCCCATAAATTTAAATGTTGTGAAATACATTTCACGGACCGTTTGGACCTTATCTCTAATTAGCTTGTTCACTGACATGGCTAGTGAAATGCTATACCCAATAATGCCTATCTATTTGAAATCTATTGGAATGTACGCCGGGTTTCAGAGTGTTTGTACTATGATCGCAAGCATATTGGCAGGACTTATTTGGTATGCATTTGATGCAAATACGGCTTTTATTATCACAGGGTTGGCAACTATCTTGGTGATTTTGTATTTCTTGATTTTTATTGAAAGTAAACCCAATAATAGGCTTTTACCTACTCCGAATCTTTAGAGTTCATCGGATGCTTGCGATTTTTTTAGACACTGTTCAATTTTTAGTCCCATGTTATCTAAATCAAATGGTTAAACGATATAATCTATTGCCTCTGCATCAATTCATCATCGTATGTCTTTTTTTTCCGTTTTTGTACTAAAAAATAGAAAGGGTTTAGTATTGAAATCTGGATGGTCACCCAAAGTCCTCAATACTTCAAAGCCATCCATTTCTAGCATTAGCAAGTCACAGAGAATTAAAAAAGGGCTTAATAAATAATGAGTTAACCATAATATGACAAGGGCTTAACTACAGCTATATGGGTTATCAAAAATCAATTTACATAGACCCAAAATTTTCAAAATTCTTAAGAATATTTTCAACTAATGATCTATATCATTCATAAAGCCTTTTCTCCTTTCTACATTTAGCATCCCATGAACTTAAAACAATGAAAATGAAAATATTAATGTTAGGCTGGGAATATCCGCCCCATATCTCAGGAGGGTTGGCCACCGCTTGTCAAGGATTGGTAGAAAGTTTATTAAAGAAAGGCCATGAAGTGTTGTTTCTATTGCCCAAAGCGGTAAAAGAAATGCAATCGGAGCGATTTCGGTTGATAAGTGCTAGCAACGTTGAACTTCCCAAAAAACAAGATTCAATTACTTACCCCCAACTAAGAAAGTTAATACCCAATGTTGATCCTACACAAATTCACAACTTAAGTGGGGACAAATATAATTTTTCTGGAGCCTACGGACCGAATTTAATTGAAGAAGTCTACTGGTTGGGGGTAGTGGTCTCAAAACTGGCGAAAGAGCTTGAGTTCGATATTATACATGCCCACGATTGGCTTACCTTTCCTGCGGGGATCATTGCTAAAGAAATAAGTCGCAAACCTTTATTAGTACATGTACATGCCACAGCATTTGATCGTTCGGCCAAGATCAATCGCGAAATTTATGAAATTGAGCGGCAGGGCATGTTAGTTGCTGACAAGGTTATGGCGGTAAGCAACCTTACCAAAAAAATCATAATCGATAAATACCACATCGATGCAAAAAAGGTAATTACAACCTATAATGGTGTAAAGCAAAAGGATATATCACAAAATCTTGATACTTCTAGATTCAAAGAAAAAATAGTCACTTTTCTAGGTAGAATAACCTACCAAAAAGGGCCTGAATATTTTATAGAGGCTGCTGAAAAAGTCTTAAAAAGAGACAGAAATGTAAGGTTTGTAATGGCTGGCAAGGGAGATTTGATGGCAGAGATGATAAAAATAGTAGCAGTCAAAAGATTGTCTTCCCATTTTCATTTCACTGGATTCTTAAAAGGCCATGAAGTGGATCGCATGCTTGCCATGACCGATGTTTTTGTTATGCCTTCCATATCGGAACCATTTGGAATAGCACCGTTAGAGGCCATCCAAGCCAATATTCCAGTAATTATTTCTAGACAATCAGGAGTTGCCGAAGTGCTGCCTCACGCTTTTATCGTGGACTATTGGGACACGGATAGCCTTTCCGAGGCCATTTACGGGCTAATCAACCA
This sequence comes from uncultured Maribacter sp., assembly GCF_963974015.1. Classification (GTDB taxonomy): domain Bacteria; phylum Bacteroidota; class Bacteroidia; order Flavobacteriales; family Flavobacteriaceae; genus Maribacter. The sequence continues at coordinate 155,690 of NZ_CAXBBZ010000003.1, forward strand.
CAAATCATTTGCAAAAATGGTTAAAGGTCTTAATAGGGTAACCTTGCAAAATTTGACTTGGGGCCATGCAGCGGAAACAGTATCATCAACCTATCAATCGGTAGCCTAACGTTGATCCATAATGAAAAATATCTGCTTTACCTTTCAAGTTCACCAGCCTTATCGTCTGCGCAATTTTCATTTTTTTGAGATAGGTAGTCACTATAATTACTTTGACGAAGAAACCAATGCAAAGATAATGCGTCAAATTGTGGAAGAAAGCTATCTACCTACCAATAAATTGCTTTTGAATCTAATCAACACTTTTGGAAACAAAATAAAAGTAAGTTTTGCAATTTCCGGTACTGCACTAAATCAAATGGAGCAATATGTCCCTGAGGTATTGGAAAGTTTTAAAGAATTGGCAGCAACAGGAAATATCGAGTTTTTAGGTCAGAATTATGCGACCTCATTATCTTCTTTGAAAAGCGAAAGTGCTTTTCACGAGGAAGTTTTAGAACATAAAAGACTTATCAATAAGCTTTTTAGAAAAAGGCCCAAAGTATTTTTAAACACTGGACTTCTCTATTCAGATGAAATAGGAAAAATGATTTCCGATTTGGGTTTTAAAGGCGTAATTACTGAAGGTTCATCTGTTATTTTGAACGGAAAAAGTCCTAATAATCTATATAAAAGCGCATCAAGGCCACCCTTAAGCTTGTTTTTAAGAAATACATCTCTGAGTGATGATATAGCACTCCGGTTTTCTCAACGAAACTGGAATGAATGGCCTTTGACTTCCGAAAAGTATTTAGGTTGGTTAAGTGCGCTTCCGGCATCGGATGAATTGGTGAATCTGGTAATGGATTACGGTACTTTTGGAGAACACCATAAAAAGGAGTCTGGCATTTTTGAATTCTTAGAATTCCTATTCCGCCATATAGCTGAATCCAAAGACCTTAAATTAAGTACGCCCGAAGAAGTTTTAAAATCCGTTTCGGCCAAAGCCAAACTCAAAATTTCAACACCTATTTCTTGGACTGGTACGGACAAGAACGGTTCTGTATGGTTGAAAAATGAGATGCAACAAGAAGCTTTCGATACCTTATATGTGATGGAGAATTTGATTAAAAAAACAAAGGACAAGTTCTTACATCAAGATTGGGAGCGACTAAAGTCTGCGGATCATTTTTTATATATGAACAATTTTGATGAAGACCTTAACAATTTGTTCAATCCCTATGAAAACCCCTATGCCGCTTTTCTTAAATACATGAACGTACTTTCAGACTTTCAGCTGAAAGTCGAGGATAAAACAAAGAAAAGTGCAAAAAGAAAGAATAGTCGGTCTTTCAGTAAAAAACAAATAGATGAAACAATTAATTAGCAATAATCAGGTATATGGTTTTTTACCCACGGATATCGAAGGGGTAGATACGCTTGCCGAACTTGCCTTAGACCTACGATGGTCATGGAACCATGCGATAGATGAAATCTGGTACCATCTTGATCCAGATCTTTGGATGGAAACCCATAACCCGTGGGTAGTTTTACAGAATGTATCCAGAGACCAGCTTAAAAAGCTAATGAACGATCAAGAATTCAGAAAAAAGGTGGATGAGATGATCGAATTGAAAGAAAAATCAATTTCAGATCCCGCTTGGTTTCAAAAAAACTATCCAAATTCTCCACTTAAATGCATTGCCTATTTTAGTATGGAGTTCATGCTTAGTGAGGCATTGCCTATTTACGTGGGCGGACTAGGTAATGTTGCGGGTGATCAATTGAAGTCGGCAAGTGATCTAGGGGTACCATTCGTGGCCATCGGATTGCTATACCAACAAGGTTATTTTAGACAGGTCATAGACCAATTCGGAACACAACAGGCCCTTTTTCCCTATAACGATCCTGGGCAACTGCCCATAAGCCCACTACGTCTGCCCAATGGGGAGTGGTTAAGGTTAGCGATAAATTTAGCGGAGCATACGGTTTGGCTACGTACCTGGCAAGTTCAAGTGGGTAAGGTAAAACTATATCTTATGGATAGTAATGACCCGGCCAATAGCCCAATGCACAGGGCAATTACCAGTGAAGTATATGGAGGAGGGACTGACCTACGTATACAACAGGAAATTATATTGGGAATTGGTGGATGTAAATTACTTAAAGAGTTGAAAATAAACCCAGATGTTTACCATATGAACGAAGGCCATGCTGCATTTTTAGTATTGGAACGTGCAAGTAATTTCATGAAGGAAACGGGAACCTCCTTTGAAGAAGCTTTGACCATAACCCGCGCCGGTAATGTATTTACGACACATACTGCTGTTGCTGCCGGTTTTGATCATTTCCATCCTTCGTTGATGTGGCAGTTTTTTGGAGGGTACGCAAAGAATGATTTAGGTATTGACTTTAATGACTTGTTGGCCTTAGGTAAGGAGAATCCAAATAATCCATTAGAGAATTTCAATATGGCTTTTTTGGCCATTCGAGGAAGTGGAGCAGTTAATGGGGTAAGTCGTTTGCACGCAGAAGTTAGCCGCCGACTTTTTGGGAATTTGTTTCCGAGATGGCCAGAAGAAGAGGTACCAATAGAATCAGTAACAAACGGTGTTCATACGCCAAATTGGGATTCTGAATTTGCGGATAAAATCTGGACAGAGTCTTGTGGAAAAGAACGTTGGCGGGGAAATCTCGAAACACTCGAAGGTGATATTTCGGTAGTAACCGATACAGAACTCTGGCAACTTCGAAACACTTCCCGAGCAAAATTAGTCAATTATACACGTGAACGTTTTGCAAAACAAATGAGGGCTATCGCGGTAAGACCTGAAATTGAAGATATGCTACCCGAAATCTTTAATCCAAATACGTTAACTCTCGGTTTTGCAAGACGTTTTGTCCCATATAAAAGGCCAAACCTATTATTACACGACCCTGAGCGGTTTATTCGAATACTAACTAATCCCGAACGTCCGGTACAGCTAGTTCTTGCTGGCAAATCGCCACCGTTTGACGAATCTGGCAAAGCATTAATACGGCAATGGATAAAGTTCATTCAACATCATAATTTATACCATCATGTAATCTTTTTGAGTGACTATGATATGTTAATGGCAGAACAGTTGGTGCAGGGTGCCGATGTTTGGGTCAACACGCCAAGACGCCCTTGGGAAGCCTGTGGAACAAGTGGCATGAAAGTATTGGTCAACGGGGGCATCAATTTATCCGAATTGGATGGATGGTGGGCCGAAGCCTACACTCCTGAAGTAGGTTGGGCATTGGGCGATACACAGGAACACGGCAATGACCCCAATTGGGACGCAGTAGAAGCAGATGCCTTATATCAAATACTTGAACAAGAGGTTGTTCCTGCATTTTACGATCGTAATAATAACGGAATCCCAGAGCTGTGGATAGAGAAGATGCGCAACAGTATGGCGACATTGACCCCAAAATTTTCAGCAAATCGCGCCGTAAGGGAATATACCGAGGATTATTATCTACCCGCCGCCAATAATTACCTGAAAAGGGCGGCCAAACAAGGTAGTATGGGAAAGAGAATTGTTAACGCCAAGCATGATTTAAGAAACAAATGGGATGGAATACGATTTGGAGAAGTTTCGATTGACTATGTAGAGGGTGGTTTTCAGTATAATATATCCGTATCTCTGAAAAATATAAATCCCGATACCATTTTGATTCAGCTCTTTGCAGACGGTCTGAACGGAGGGATACCTGAAATACTTAAAATGGAAAGAGATTCTGAACCAAAAGAAGAAGCACATAGATATCATGCCCATATTACCACATCAAGACCTGCCAGTGATTATACGGTACGGATAATTTCCGACTACGAAGGAATTTCAGTGCCTTTAGAAGATAACCTGATACGATGGCAACATTAAATTTATCGATTAATTTTAAATACAAATATTGATGGAAAACTTATCGAAAAGGGAAAGTATTGCGTTTCTTAAAGACAATTATAGGACACTTATCATAAATTGCTCAAGGCAGTCCTTTTACCATACCCAATACTTATTTCTATGACCTAGCAAGTATTGCTATAATCAATTATTCAGCAGAGGTTCATAAAATAGATTTAGACTAAAAATTAAAAAAAATAGTTATGATCAAAGAATTAAAAACAAAAGATTGCCTAAATATTCTTAAAAACAATTATTTGGGCCATTTAGGCTATATATGTAATGGTATACCTTATGTTGTGCCCATTACATATTACTATGACCAAGAGAACAATTGTTTAGTATCTTATTCTTCAGAGGGATATAAGATTAAAGCAATGCGAAATAGACGGACCGTATCCTTACAGGTAGAAGAAATTGATTCAATCCATGAATGGAAATCTGTATTGGTACACGCCTCGTTTGAAGAGTTATTTCAAATAGATGCCAAGTATGAACTACACGAATTCGCAAAAGGCATAAAAAGTATTATTGAGAAAAAGGAAAACTATAAGCCTTCATCTATTGGTGAATTTTCAACTAAATTACATGGAGGTGGAGTCCCTGTAGTTTATCGATTGAATATTGGCGAAGTTACTGGGAGAAAAAGGGAATAAATAATAATAATAATAATAATAATAATACCGTCTACTTCTCAATATTAACAAGCAGTAGATATCGGTTTTATGGCCTATGGGCAAGATCGAATAAAACAAGTTTAAGCTAGGAGTAAAAAGTTTAAAAATGTAGTAATAATGACAGATCTAAAAACAAACGAAGGTTTGCGTATTCTCAGGAACAATTATATAGGTCATTTGGCTTTTATAGCTCAAAATAAGCCTTTCACTGTCCCAATAACCTATTATTTTGATTCGAAAGATAATAGTATTATCAGTTATTCAGGGAACGGTCATAAAATAGAAGCAATGCGTAAAAACCATTTTGTTTCTTTACAGGTCGATGAAGTTCAATCAGTACACAATTGGGAATCGGTTCTTGTGCATGGCACATTTGAAGAGCTAAACGGTGATGATGCCAAAAAGAAATTACATCTATTTGCTGATGGTGTAAAAAGTATTATCCATAGCAAAGAACGAAAAGAAGTTGAATTTATCAATGAGTTTTCTAGTAAGCGGTACTCAGGTGAGCACTCTATTGTATATAGAATAAATATACTAGAGATTACAGGAAAACGTAAAGAGACCTAAATAGTAAGTGCAAAGACGATTGCTTAAATTGTTAGGCCTAGGGTTTCGCAATCTTATGTAAGCCCATATTTTTCAGAGCCTCGAACCCTGAGACCACATCAAAAAGTTCTTCGTCGATAGTACTTTGTCGCAAGCGATGGTAGGTATGATTAACATCATCCAGTAGCTCTTCTATGTTTTTTTCCGCCCGTTGCATAGCCGCCAAACGACTATAATTTTCACTGGCCAGGGATTCTGAGCAGGCTTTGAACAAGGTCACGAATAGATATTCGCTAAGGAGGGCTTTTAAGGTGTTTTTATTTTTTCCTATGACCTGAGGTATCTTCTTGGAAGGCCATTGAATTGCAGTCAGTTCTTGCCGCCATTGTTCGTCCAAGGGTAGCAGTCTCTGACTTTTTGGGCCATACATAGCCTTTGGTATCGCATGGTTGTGAAAAATATAAAATTCATGAAGGGTACCTTTCGAATGACTTTCTTCTACATTTATCAAAATGGACCCAATTAGCGAGGTAACCACGTCTATAGAATTCGGTAATGGAAAATTCTTGGTAACGTTCAAGCCTATATCCGTCAAAAGCAGCGGAATTCTTGTGCCTACTGTCCACACTTCTTTCCTGCCGGGAAGGTCCAAAAGCGATTTGGACACAAATTCGGTAAGAGTGTCATTGAATTGCCCCACAAATCCTTGATCCGAACCAAACACTATTGCACAAATTGAATTTTCACTATTATCTTTAAGTTTTTCAATTTCAAGAATAGGGCCGATATTCTTATCATTAAAATAGGCAACAATACCCAAGGAAATCGAAGTATAATAATCGACTAAAGAACCGACTGCCGACTCATATTGACCGATATTTGCTGCAGCCATGGCCTTCATGGTACGTACAATGGACTTTAGCTCTCCCGCACCTAAAATTTGTCTTTTTAAACTTTCTAAAGTGCGCATTAGTTCTTTTCAGGTATTTGTTTAAGTTTGGCCTCAAAAGAGGTTAGTATATTTTTCGCCCGGCCAAAAATGGATTCTCGATCGGAAGTTTCCAATGCCGTAGCTGAATTGAGTCGTTTGACCATATCGGTAGGGAGTTCCCCGACAATTTTAAGCAATTCAGTCTCTGCAAGTTGCATTTTCTCCAATGGTACCCCATCAAAAAGGCCATCCACTAGGGCCAATAATACTATTATTTGCTCAGGAGTGGACATTGGCTGGAGTTCCTTTTGTTTCAAGCAGGCCCTGATTCGTTTACCATGTTCAATGATTTTTCTTGTGTTTTCATCCAAATGCGAACCAAATCGCGCAAAGGTCTCTAATTCCTCAAATTGGGAATAGGCGAGCTTTAGATTTCCGGTTATGGAATGATATGCGGGCAACTGTGCTTTACCCCCTACCCTAGAAACGGATTTCCCGACATCAACAGCAGGTAAAATTCCCAGTTCAAATAATTTTGGAGAGAGATAAATCTGCCCGTCGGTTATAGAAATTAAATTGGTAGGGATGTACGCAGATATATTTTGTGCCTCGGTCTCAACAATAGGCAAAGCAGTCAGTGATCCGCCTCCAAGTGCATCATTTAGATGTGTAGAACGTTCCAGTAACCTGGAATGGATGTAAAAAATATCCCCTGGAAAGGCCTCCCTCCCTGGGGGTCTTCTCAAAAGCAATGATAGTTCGCGATAAGCCCGCGCATGGTTCGTCAGATCATCATATACAATCAACACATCTCTGCCCTGATGCATAAAATATTCCGAAATACTTGTGGCTGCATAAGGTGCTATGTACTGTAATCCAGGAGAATTATTTCCTTCGGTAACCATGACAGTGGTATATTCCATGGCTCCCTTTTCCTTAAGATTAGCAATGACTTTGGCCACAGATGAGGCACGTTGCCCGATGGCACAATAGATACAGAGTACGTTTTTATCTTTTTGGTTGATGATGGTGTCTACTGCAATGGCCGTTTTACCTGTTTGGCGATCCCCTAAAATCAGCTCCCTTTGCCCTCGACCAATGGGTATAAGCGCATCTACCACTTTTAGTCCGGTCTGCAAGGGAACGGTAACCGCAGAACGATCCATTATCGCAGTGGCAATACGTTCAATAGGTAAGCGTTGATCAGATGCTATGGCCTTTTTCCCATCCATAGGCTCCCCTAATGGATTTATAACCCTCCCTATCAACGCATTACCAACGGGAATATCCATTACACGACCTGTCCGTTCCACTTCATCGCCAGTATTTATTAATGAATCTTCTCCAAGTAATACCGCGCCTATCTCATGTTCGTCAATGTTAAAGGCAATTCCGTACAAATCTCCAGGAAACTTCAATAATTCTTCAAATCCTGCACTAGACAGGCCAGAAACCTTGACCACCCCGGAAGAAACACTACTAACTATTCCCACCTCTCGAGGCAAAAGGGGAAAGTGGTGCTTTTCACGTCCTTTAACTAGTTGGTCGAATGTTCGCTCAATGAAATCCTTATCTTTTTTTAGGGCCATATCATCCTTTTTCTAATGTGGTTTGAATATTTACCTGTGCGCTGTCATTCATGCTTTTCTCAAGAGAATTGATATATTCCGAGATACTCCACGACAGTTTATAGCCATTAGCCGATAATTCGATTCCGCTAATAAGTTCGGGTGCTATTTTAAACTGAAATTGGCTTTCCTCGTCCAATACGGCATTTATCGATTGCTGGATTTCGGTTTGCAGTTTAGTCGATAACTTGAAGGCGCTTTTTACCAAAATAGGATTTTTTCTTGACGTTAAGGTCGAAATCATTTTTTGCTTTTCATCCTCTTTTAGTTCATTGATTCTCTTAATAAAGGTCAGCACAGATTGTTCTTCCAAACTAGCAGAAGAAAGGTCAGTAAGTGTTTTTTTGGCAATTGCCACCACCTCTTGCTGAATCTTTTGGGCTATCTCAAGATTCCTATTTTCTTGGCTGTCCTGTATATTTTTTTCCAATTTAGCCTTTAATACATTGGCTTCATTTCTAGCTTCTTCTTTGAGTTTCCGGCCTTCCTCATTACTTTCCACAATTGCCTTTTGCATAAGTTCGCCCTTTTGCCTTTCAAAGGTTTCATTCTTTTTATTGAATTCGTCACGTTCTTTTTCCGCTTCGGCTTTTTTTGCTTCGGCATCCTTGAGTTGGGCTACAATTTTATTCTCCCGTTGGTCTATGGCATTTAAAATGGGGTTATATAGATAGCGCTTTAGCAACCACATTAAAACGAGGAAGTTGATAATCTGTGCTATTAAAGTGAACCAATTTATTTTCATTATAACTATTATTTGGCGATGAAATGGTTCCAGAATGGGTTGGCAAAAATGAGGATCATCGAAATCACGAAACAGTATATTGCAAGCGACTCCAACATCGCCAATCCTACAAATAGTGTACGGGTAATGGTCTGCCCGGCATCGGGCTGTTGTGCCATTGAACTCAAGGCAGTAGAAATAGATTTTCCTTGGCCCAATGCGGGTATCATACACCCGATACCAGTGGTTACGCCAGCGGTAATGATTGAGACCATTGCGATTAAAGTTGAATTATCCATAATAATTTATTTTTATTGTTTTACTTTTTTCGTTTTACTCTTTTTTGATTCGGATTCTTGGGTGGCAGCTGCGATGTATACTGTCGCCAAAATGCTAAAAATATAGGCCTGAATGATGCCCGTAATCAGGCCAAGTACGGTCATTAGTACTGGAAACAGTAAAGGTGCAATGCTAAGAAGTATAGTTAATATCAACCCACCGCTCATAATATTACCGAATAATCGCACGGCCAAGGCAAGTGTACGTGAAAACTCGCTGATAATGTTAAAAGGCAGCATGATGAAGGTGGGTTGCACATATGTTTTTAGATATCCCAAAATTCCACTTTCCGCAATCCCAAACAAGGGTACGGCCAGAAATACGCTTATGGCTAGTGCCGCTGTCGTGGATAATGAACTGGTAGGCGGTACATATCCTGGGAAAATGATACACAGATTCGCGAATGCTATGAATATGAACATGGTGCCAATAAACCCGATAAATTTTTCCGGCTTTTCTAAACCTATTTCCTTGATCTGCTTGTTCATGCCCGTTACCAGCATCTCAAGTACACATTGCCAGCGGGAAATCTGAATATCGGTTTTGAGCCGTCTTGTAATCAATACCGAGGCAACAACCAGGAAAAGCATCAACACCCATGTTGTAACAAGGGTAAGATTGATGGTTATAAAACCATGTTCCCAAAAAACAGTTTCATCAGGACTAAGTTCCATATCAGCTTTCCTTTTTTAGTTCTACTTCTTTTTCATCTTTTGTTTTGGTAAAATTTAGTACCATAAAACGGGCAATTACAAAACCTAGAAGACAAATAAGCATGTTGATCCAATTACCTATTGCGACGTAGTAAAAACCCAACATAGTAATTCCTACCCTTAGAAACAGGCTTCCCAACAACCATAGAGTTGGTTTTTTAGAGGTCAACGCTTTTCTCACGGTAAGCCATAGTCCGCCAAAAAATAGGGTTCCTAACACTAAACCCACTATGAACACCAAAACACTAAACAGATAATCATTCATTTTTTTCCTCTTTATCTTGATGCATCATTTTATTTTCCTTTGCTACCCATTGCCATGCAATCATGCAGCCAATACATAGCCCTGCTACCAAAAAGGTCAGGGTCCAAGAAATAGTTTCTGGATAATTCTTATCCAACCACATACCCAAGACCGTTCCAAGAACCGTTGGCACTGCAACCGACCAACCTACCATCCCGAACGTCCCCAATCCTGCCCAAACACTCCGCTTGCTCTCATGAAGTGCCTTAAGCTTCTGTTTTTCCTTTTCGCCTACTTCCTGCTTGAACTTATCCTCATTTTTTATCTCCATCGATTTATTATTGTTCCTGACGCAACTTTTTTATACTCTGGATAAATTCACTTTCAAGTTTGGCTACCGCCGAGCGTGCAATACGTTCATTTTCATCCAGATTTTTAAATTCTTTGTCGATGGTTTCCCTTAGTTTTCCGAGATCTGCACCACCAATTGCATTGCGAACGGAAACCTGTATTTCGTTTTCGGTCTTTATCAGTACGCCCTCATCAATGGCTACATAATGTACCACTCCCGATTCGGTTTCATAGGTCAAGATTCCCGGTACTAGTGCCGCAACACAATCAAGACGCTTTCGTAAAAACCCATAAGAACCCGCATTGGTATCTACCGTTACACGATTTACACGGATGCTGTTCATAAAAACTTTGTATGGAAGAAGAATTTTTAAATCCATCGGTATCTATGTTACTGGATTGATTTCAACCTGTTTCACATCTGCACTTTTATTACTTTCCTTACTTATTTCATTCTTTCCCTTTTCTATAGCTTCTTCTATATTGCCAACCATATAGAAAGCACTTTCGGGCAGATCCTTGAATTCATCAGAAAGTATACGCTCACAACCAATAAGCGCATCTTCTAGTGGTACCCCTTTTCCTTTCATGCCACTGAACTGTTCCGTAGTGAAAAAGGGTTGGGTGAAAAACCGTTCCAATCTCCGTGCCCTGTTCACGATGTTACGGTCGGTAACCGATAATTGCCCCAAACCGAGCATGGCAATGATATCCTTCAATTCTTCATACTGAGCCAGTGTTTCCCTAATTTGGTTCAAGATGATATAATGACGTTCGCCAATGATTCCCGGTGTGGCCATTTTTGAACTGGACTGCAAAATATCAATTGCCGGATATAACCCTTCACTTGCCCTTTTCCTTGATAGAACTATGGATGCAGAAAGATGGGAAAACGTATGCACCGCCGAGGGATCTGTTAAATCGTCCGCAGGCACATATACGGCCTGAATGGAAGTGATGGCCCCTGTATCGGTATTGGCAATCCTTTCTTCCAATTTAGAGAGTTCCGTCCCCAAAGTCGGTTGATAGCCCAACCTTGATGGCATTTGCCCCATTAACCCCGATACCTCCATCCCTGCTTGAATAAATCGGAAAACATTATCTATTAGTAAAAGGACATCCCTATGTTCCTCATCACGAAAATATTCGGCCATGGTCAAGGCGGCATGGCCCACACGAAAACGTGCTCCAGGGGGTTCGTTCATCTGACCGAACATCATAACCATATTTTTAAGCACATCGGCTTTTTTCATATCGTGATACAACTCATGTCCTTCACGGCAGCGCTCCCCAATACCACAAAACATACTTACACCTTGGTGGTAACCCACCATATTATGTATCATTTCTGTCAATAATACCGTTTTACCAACGCCAGCGCCACCAAATAGACCCGCATTGCCACCATGTTCCAAGGGGACCAATACATCGATCGCCTTGATGCCAGTCTCAAAAATCTCGGATTTTGTAGATCGTTCTCCTAAGGGCGGTGGCAATTGATGCACATTGTGCCATTTCATTTTTGGTAAAGATGGACCGTGATCTATGGTTTTCCCGAAGACATCGAACATACGGCCCATTATTTCAGCTCCAACTGGCACAGAAAGTTGTTGCCCTAGGGTCTCGGCAATCATGCCCCGTGCTAGCCCTTGTGTAGGTGTCAATGCGATGCCTCGCACATGATGATTATCAAGCTGTGCCAGTACTTCGATAACTACCTCTTTTTTTACGCCTGCATGAATCACAGTGTTAATGGAAGGCACATTGTTTTCAAACCATATGTCGACCACACTGCCACGGATCGAAACGACCTTTCCAAACAATAAGGAATCTTTTTGCTTTCTCAAGACAGCCTTCATGGAATTACTTATTTTTTATTCTTAGTAAAACTAGAGGTATGGTAAAAGACTTAAAATGATTTAAATCATTTCAAAAAGCGTGGAGCGAATAGATATTTGTAGCTGTACTATTATTGCTAATAGTAACCATAAACATTCTGTTATGAAAAATTACATCAAACACTTTAATGAAATAGATATACACGATGTTCCCGAAGTAGGTGGCAAAAACGCTTCTTTGGGCGAAATGTTCCAAAAACTGACCTCAAAAGGCGTTCAGGTTCCCGATGGTTTCGCTACCACTTCTGACGCTTACTGGCTTTTTTTGGAGGAGGCAAAACTCAAGGATAAAATCTTCAATGAACTAGAAAACCTGGACAAAAAAGATTTTTCCAATTTACGGCAAATTGGGACTTCGATAAGGAATACCATTGCACAAGCATCATTCCCCCAAGCCATTAAAATGTCCGTAGAAAAAGGTTATGATGCTTTAGTAAAAAAGTACGGAAAGGAAATTTCCTTGGCGGTCCGTAGTAGTGCCACTGCTGAAGACCTGCCGAACGCTAGTTTTGCAGGACAACAAGAGACTTATCTCAACGTAAAGGGATTTGATGAATTGATTGCGGCTTGCCATAAATGCTATGCCTCGCTCTTTACCGATAGAGCCATCAAATATCGGGAAGACAATCATTTCGACCAAACCAAAGTGGCACTTTCTATTGGCATACAATTGATGGTGCGTTCCGATCTTGCCGCCTCGGGCGTAAACTTTACTTTGGATCCCGATACCGGTTTTGATAAAGTGGTTCTGGTTTCTAGCATATGGGGCTTGGGAGAGAATATCGTTCAGGGCAGTATCAATCCTGATGAATACTTTGTTTTCAAACCCAGTTTGAAAAATGGAATTCGGCAACCAATCATTTCAAGGAAACTGGGTAGTAAGGAAAAAACGATGATCTATGATCCTTCGGGAAGCGGTACCGTAAACCTGGACACCAAAAAACAGAAACAAGATCAATTTGTGCTGACCGATGCCGAAGTGCTAAAATTGGCCGAATGGTCAATGATTATTGAAGAGCATTATGGTCGCCCCATGGATATTGAATGGGCGAAAGATGGGGTACTCAACGAACTGTTCATTGTGCAGGCAAGACCGGAGACCGTGCAAAGTGCCATAAAGGACAAATTGAAAATCACGACCTATAAATTATTGAAAAAAGGCAAGGAAATTACACGAGGTATGGGCCTGGGCAATAAAATTTCTGCTGGAAAAGCAAGAATACTACATAGCCCGAAGGAGTCCGATAAACTGCAACCAGGAGAAATTTTGGTTACTGAAAAGACAGACCCTGATTGGGATCCCATCCTTAAAAAAGCTGCAGGAATTATTACGGATCAAGGTGGCCGTACCAGTCATGCGGCCATTGTGGCCCGTGAAGTTGGTGTAGCGGCCATTGTGGGGTCTGTAAATGCGACCAAAACTATCAAAGACGGACAAGAGATTACGATTTCCTGTGCCGATGGCGATACAGGCATTGTATATGACGGAATACTAAAATGGTATGAAACGGAAGTGGATACCAAATCTCTTAAAAAACCTGAAACACAACCCATGCTTATTTTGGCCGACCCGGATCAAGCATTCAGACTATCGTTTTATCCTGCCGAAGGTGTCGGGTTAATGCGATTGGAATTTGTGATTAATAATTCCATACAGATACATCCTATGGCCTTAAGGCATTTTGAAACCTTAAAAGATGCTTCGGCTAAAAAAGAAATCGAAAAACTGACCCACCATTACCCCGACAAGGCCGATTATTTTGTGCACAAGCTAGCCGAAGGAGTTGCAACTATTGCAGCGGCTTTCTATCCTAAAGATGTAATCGTACGTACCAGTGATTTTAAATCCAACGAATACGCTAATTTGATTGGCGGCACCGAATTTGAACCTGTGGAAAGTAACCCTATGATTGGTTTTCGCGGCGCGTCTCGTTACTATCATCCAAGATACCAACAAGCTTTTGAGCTAGAGTGTAAAGCGATGAAAATGGTCAGGGAAGACATGGGCTTCGACAATGTTAAGATTATGATTCCCTTTTGTCGTACCCTTAAAGAAGCCGAAAAAGTAGTGAGCTTGATGGCCGAAAACGGATTGAAAAGGGGAGAAAACGGATTACAGCTTTATATGATGACCGAAATACCCAACAACGTAATTCTGGCAGAAGAATTTGCTCAATATTTCGATGGCTTCTCTATCGGCTCTAACGATCTTACACAGCTGACTTTAGGCGTAGATAGAGATTCCGAGTTGCTCAGCGATATTTTCGACATCAACGATCCAGGGGTCAAAAAAATGATTGCTATGGTCATTGCTTCCGCACATAAGACCCAAACAAAAATCGGTTTGTGCGGACAGGCGCCAAGTGATTATCCTGAGTTTGCTCAGTTTCTGGTAGAAAATGGGATTAACTCTATTTCTTTTAACCCAGATGCGTTGATTTCAGGAATCAAGAATATCAATACTGCAGAGGAGCACAAGGTAGTATTTGGTATGGCAGAGAGTAGTAATTGATTATGCTCGTAATCAAAAAGAGATTTTTTTGAACCATGCCAAAAATAAGCGCAGGAATCATATTGTATCGTTTGAACAATAGTGACACAGAAGTTTTATTGGTACATCCCGGCGGTCCATTTTGGGTAAAAAAAAATATGGGCAGTTGGTCCATACCCAAGGGAGAAATCGAACCTGAAGAGGATTTGTTGGAAGCGGCCATTCGCGAAACCAAAGAAGAAACCGGAATAAAGTCAAAAGGAAAATTCATTGCATTGTCTCCCCTAAAACAAAAGAGTGGAAAGATTATACATGCTTGGGCATTACAGGGCAACTTTGATCCCTTAGATCTGAAGAGCAATTCCTTTGAAATGATATGGCCACCAAAATCAGGTAAGAATAATGTATTTCCTGAAATTGATAAAGCGGCCTGGTTTCCCTTAAAGGAAGCAAAATTAAGAATTGTTCCTGGGCAAATACCCTTCATTACGGAATTGGAAAACCTGGTAAATCGGTGGCGGTAATGAAAAACTTAGATAAAGCCACAATTTCGGATGGACCTGAGGGTCATTTTTTACCACTAAGGATTGCATAAAAGTATTTGTATATAACCTTCGTCCCAACGACAATTACCATAAAGTTATAGTCATTATTTCGGGAATCAATCATAATAGCGAACATGATATCGTTGAACTACCTATCAATAATGAAAATTGGGTTGTTGTACCACATCCACGTGGCACAGGGTATTCAGAATGACAGCGGGGGACTTAACAAATTTTTAGGATTTCATCAATGACTATGTTGATGTGATTACGAACGATGTAGACTACGATTCAAAAAAGCACAAATTCATACTTTTTGGACATAGTCTGTCAACGGCCATATTATTGGCCGTTACAAAAAAAATGAGCATATCGATAAGGCCGTTATGGTAAAACCACCATGAACTACTTAAGAAGACAAAAGGTATGTCGCCAAGCTTTATAGAGTATTTGAAATATGTTTGGCTTTATCTTTTAATAAACATAAACCCATCGTAAATATGGCAGGTAATCCTGAAAAGATTGAAAATTTGGAAGACAGAAAAGAATTGGAAATTGGAAGTAATGACCCATTATTGGCGCGATAATTCAGCATGTATATGATGACCGAATTCAAAAAACTAATGAATACTCTGCTTTATTATTCCAAAGCCGCAAATTATCCATTGTTACTGCTTTATGGGGAGTAAGATAATCTCATTGACAAAAAGGAGGGTGATTTACTTTTTGATACATGGAAGTCCCAAAATAAACAATATACAATCATATCGGACGGTTCACACGGAAAATCAACTGTGAAATTGGCACGTGATACCATTGCTAATTGGATCGAACGGTTATAAAGAAATGTAAGTGACAATTTAAAAGTACATTTTGGTTCTTTAAAAAATACAGTCAAATTTTTAACTCTTTACGATAACAGTTTTTTGTAAAGAGTCTGTTTGTTTGTAATCCTGTTTTCTTTACTTACCACAGCATATTTATTTAACGGTTTGGGGTGTAATGTAAAGCGTATGATTCTATGACAAATAGTGTCCTACAAAACATTAATTTACGAAAATACTAAAACGGACCACATTTGGGACGCTCCTAGCGAATTGTTTTAATTTCTGCTAGAATGGCTCATAAAATGGCCGTTTTATGGGACTTCTTCTTTCGGCCGAATCAATTAATCACTCATTCTTAAAGTACCTGCAATACTTATATGACTATTAATCATACGCATGATGTAAATCATTTTCATTGCTTTTTTTAGTCACTATGTTTGTTTACATCCATTATTATGGTGGTGCATCAAATACTTAATTTAAAATAACAACTTATGCCTGGTAAAAATAAAAAATTGTGTAACCCGTCGAATTATTTACTGATGTTCATCTTATTATGTGGGGGCATGCTTTCGAGTAGTTGCAATGAGCAAGCGCGTGGATTTTCCCTACCGGGAGGTGACATTGAAGAAGGAAAAGCGACCTTCGGGAGATTGGCCTGTAATTCATGTCATAGTATTTCAGATATTGAATGGAAGGGAGGAAACGATAGTTCCGAAATACCGCTCGGCGGTGAAGTATCTATTCAAAAAACCTATGGAGAATTGGTCACTTCAGTTATTAATCCTTCCCACAAAATTGCACGGGACTACAAAAAACAAGGCGTTACCGAAGAGGGCCTTTCAAAGATGAAGAATTACAATGAAGTTATGACCGTTCAGGAACTCGTTGATTTAGTCACTTTTCTTCAATCGGAATATAAAATAAAATCACCACCAACGAATTACTATCCTTATTATTAAGCTGATTAGGAGTACTTAGATATTCCAGGGCTTGTATTGAGATATTGCCTTTCTCCAAATAGGGTTACCACGGCTAAAAGTACATATCCGCAAAAGATGAACACTGGCTAATTATCGGGCTTTCAAATCAAGTCGGCTCACAATAACGATGTACTATAAAACGGCTAGTTATACAAATCCAGTATTATTCGTAAAACGAACGTTTTTCGGTACTGAACTTTTGTACAATTTAAAATATCACTCAAAAAGTGCTTAAAAGTTAAAAATCAAAAAATAAAATTAAATTCTAATTCTTGGGTATTGTATTTTTTAAACTACCTGTTACTGATACCAAATTAAACAGCTCCCTTAAACCAAACTGGCTGTAAATCTAATGATAGTATCCTTATACAACTTTTGTTGATTGACAGTAGTTCCTGTTCCGCGACAAGCAACTTGAAATCAGAAAAATTAAGAAAGCGATGATTTAAATCATTCTTCGTTTTGTTTATACTCACTTCCTTTGTGTTCATAATCAGGGTACTATCCTGTACTCAAGAACAAAACAAATGAAAGTTGCAGTATTCGACATACATAAATTTGAAAAAGAGTACCTCTTAGAAGCGAACGGTAAAAAAAACGAACTGAAACTTCTCGATACTTATCTAACGGTTGATACAGTAGAATTAGCCAATGACTGTGACGCCATATCCATATTTACAGAAGACGATGCATCTGAAAAAGTATTGGACAAATTAAAAAAATTAGGTATAAAATTTATTGTGCTTCGTTCTGCAGGTTATAACAATGTAAATATTGCGTATTCAAAAAAATTGGGTATTCGAGTGGCAAGGGTCCCCGAATACTCGCCCTATGCAGTGGCCGAATTTACAGTTGCGGTCATGCTATCGTTGAACCGAAAGTTGACACGTACTCATTACAGGATTATGGAAATGAACTATTCGTTAGATGGGCTTGTGGGTTTTGATATGCACGGGAAGACGGTTGGTATTGTCGGTACCGGAAAAATCGGGCGGGTCGTTGCAAAGATTTTACATGGCTTTGGTTGCCGATTATTGGCCTATGATGTTGTGGAAGATCCAGATTTGATTCAACAATATGGCCTGATATATACAGATTTGGATACCCTGTGCCATCAATCAGATATTATCACACTGCATGCTCCCTTAACAGAACAGACCCACCATATGATTAATGAAAGACGCATTGTGCGAATGAAGAACGGCGTAATGCTGATAAATGCCAGCCGTGGGGCACTAGTAAACACCAAAGATGTTATCGATGGACTAAAATCTAAACACATCGGTTACTTCGGAATGGATGTATACGAGGAAGAAAAAGGCCTCTTTTTCGAAGACCATTCCGAGGATATTCTTGAGGATGACCAAATAGCTCGTTTGATGGCCTTCAATAATGTGTTTATTAGCAGCCATCAGGCATTTTTAACGGATACCGCTTTAAAAAATATTGCAAAGACTACTATAGAAAATCTGGATTGTTTGGAAAAAGGGGAAGCTTGTAAAAATGAAATCAAATGATTAAAACCGTTTCCGAATATTAGAAACAAATAAAATAAACATCATGTTAGAAAAATTAAAAAAATTCAAGGGCAACACCTTGGCCATTGAGGTAATTGATGGTTTTACTAAAACAGATGAAGCACTATGTCAAAAGTTCTTTAATGCAAAACTAGAAGAAGGTTACGATTATTTAAATGTGCTGGTGAAGTTGGATGAACTGAAAATTTCACACAGCAGTACCAAAGCCTTTTTTGAAGATACTTTATGGGCACTAAGAAACTATAAGAAATTAGGTCATCTTGCCATTGTCGCTCATTCAAATGTTTTAAAGGCTTTGGTTCCAATCGATAATCTTTTCTTCGAAAGGGCCAGTAAAGGAAGGCAAGAACGCTATTTTGATATTTCGCAGATGGGCGAGGCCATGGCATTCGTGGAGTCCAACAAATAATGAGACGGTCCACGAAATTAAATAAGCTATAGCTAATACCTTCGATTTAAAAAAAAAAAAATGGGAAAACTAATACTCGTAAGACATGGGAAAAGCCTGTGGAACGTACAAAATATTTTCACGGGATGGACGGATATAGATCTTGCCACTGAAGGCATTACCGAAGCTAAAAAAGCTGGGGAACTTCTAAAAAGTAATGATATCCGTATCGATGTTTGTTTCTCCTCATATCTAAAAAGAGCTATCCGGACGGCATGGATCACTTTAGATACCGCCAATCAAATGCACGTGAACACTAAATACCACTGGAAACTGAACGAAAGGCATTACGGGGCATGGCAAGGTCACAATAAAGATCAGATATTGAAAAAAGTTGGCGACGAAACTTATTGGGGCGTACGGAGAGGATATTATTTATCCCCACCCAAATTAAATAGTAAAGACAGACAACAACCAAAATTCGATGCCAATTACAAAAATATAGATCCTGCATTACTTCCTCTTTCAGAGTCGCTCGAAAATACATCAAAAAGGGTTGTCAACTATTATTTTGAAGCTATTGTACCACAGTTGGTAAAGGGAAAGACAGTACTGGTTTCAGCACATGGCAATTCTTTACGTGCCTTGATCGGCTATATCAAAAATATTCCGCCAGAAGATATTGCCCATTTAGAAGTGCCGACAGGGAAACCCAACCTTTATGAATTTGATGAAAACCTCAACTTAACCGAACATTATAAATTAAAATAGGGAGCCTAAAAACTTTTCAAATGCACAAGAGAATAATCACACTCACGGTAAATCCTGAAATTGACAAGAGCAATGATCCGGCAGGTATTAGTACTAATACAAAACTACGCCGCACGGCAATCAGAAGACTTCAAAATAAGTACGATTGGTGCCGACGACGATACGCTGGCGAGAATGATAACGAGCTTTCTGTTGCGCAATAGCTTTGGCGAGATAGTAAAATTTGATGTTTCCTGCAGTGCTAAAGCCCCATATACGAGGCTAGAAATTGTGTAACAAAGACAATGTTGACAAATTTTATTAATGGATAAAAAGATAAAAAATCTTCTAAACAATCAAAATAAAATAGAGGCAGATGGATATAGAAAAATTATTAAAAGAGGAGGCCGGTTTCCTTCTAGAACATAAATGTACCACTTTCCCCAAAGAAAAATTGCATTTGCCCGGAAGCGATTTTGTAGATCGAATATTTGCTCTTTCAGACCGTTCGCCAAGGGTCTTGGGAAACCTTCAACATATTTTTAATCACGGTCGACTCGGAGGTTCGGGTTATGTGTCTATACTTCCGGTGGATCAAGGGGTCGAACATTCCGCGGGAGCAAGTTTTGCGCCGAATCCCGATTATTTTGATCCTGAAAATATTGTAAAACTCGCTATGGAAGGAGGCTGTAATGCCGTGGCCTCTACCCTTGGGGTATTGGGTTCGGTATCTCGGAAGTATGGCCATAAAATTCCTTTTCTGGTAAAATTGAACCACAATGAACTACTATCGTACCCCAACACTTTTGATCAGGTCTATTTTGCCCAGGTAGAACAAGCATGGAATATGGGAGCGATAGCGGTTGGTGCTACAATTTATTTTGGCTCTCCACAATCTGATCGGCAAATACAGGAAACGAGCAAGGTTTTTAAACGTGCCCATGAATTGGGCATGGCCACAGTTCTTTGGTGTTACCTTAGAAACGATGCCTTTAAAATTGATAAGGATTATAGTGTAAGTGCTGACCTTACAGGACAGGCAAATCACTTAGGAGTTACTCTTGAGGCCGATATCATCAAACAAAAACAACCTACCAACAATGGGGGATATCTCGCCTTAGACAATTTTGGAAAGACCAGCGATTTGGTTTACAGTAAACTAACGACTGAGAACCCTATAGACTTGACACGGTATCAAGTAGCGAATTGCTATATGGGCCGAGCGGGATTGATCAATTCCGGTGGGGCTTCTGGAGAAGATGATTTTGCGGCTGCGGCCCGAACGGCGGTCATTAATAAAAGGGCCGGGGGAATGGGGTTGATTTCTGGTCGAAAAGCCTTTCAAAGACCTATGAAAGAAGGGATTGAACTGTTGCATATGATTCAAGATATATATTTGGACAAGAATATAACCATCGCCTAAAAGCAAAGTATTATGAAAAAGACAGAAAGCCTTGCATTACCTGTTATTCATGAAGGTTAAATTCCGTTGGCTTTTTTGAACACCACCAAGTCCCATGAAAAAGGGGTCGTTTTAGCTGGTGATATAGGTGGTCTGTAGCATGTTTGAAGATATACTGAGTAATATACCGCGAGACTTCTTAAATTTTCTGCTGGTTACACTATTTTCTTAACTTTTTGGGCTAGAGCAGAGAAGTAGACATAAAAACGAGCAGTTTGAAAGTAGATTCGGTACGGACAGAACGTTTACATTCCTTTATCGAAAGTGAAACATGTGACTTAGTTGTTTTCGTAGAGGAGAAGTCAAATTATTTAGGCCATGAACTGCCAAAACCTTTGGTTAAGGAAATCGGGTCCCATTTAATGATTCCGGTATTGATAATTAACCACTAAAAAAAGTAGGTTTCAAAATAAGAATGTCAGAAAGATTTATCTGGGCCAAACTATGTTCATTTCATTTAGATGAAACATAAATTCGAAAATGACTGATAATTGTCATGGCGCAAGTGGCCCAAGGGCTCTAAATTCACAAAATGAAACAATCAGAATTATGGAAAAGAGAATTCTAATACCCACCGATTTTTCTAAAGATGCACGGAAAGTTACAGAGTAAGCCCTTAAGTTGTATAATGACAAAAAGTGTGATTTTTATTTTTTTAATGCTTATCAAGTAGATGGATATTCCGAAAGTGATTTTATAATGATCGAGGAGTTGGATACAATGGAATATAAAAATACCAAAACAATCTCCGAAGGAACCCTTGATAGATTGAAAGACACTTTGGAGCTTTATCACCAAAACACACCAATAAAACTATTTCTTGTCATTGAAAGAAGAGGAAGCGATATGGTCATATTCATGAACAGGAGAACGCAATTTTTTGGCTGTAGATTGTCAAAGCCTTTTGTTAGGGAATTAGATACACATTCAATTATTCCTGTTCTGGAAATTTCGATTTCTTAATAAACAACTTAATATGCAAACACTAACAGATTTATTAAAAGATCCAACGATAATCAAAATCATGAGGACAACCCTTTGGATTGTCATCATTGGAATTTTAAT
Source organism: uncultured Maribacter sp. (assembly GCF_963974015.1). Taxonomy (GTDB): domain Bacteria; phylum Bacteroidota; class Bacteroidia; order Flavobacteriales; family Flavobacteriaceae; genus Maribacter. The sequence continues at coordinate 177,701 of NZ_CAXBBZ010000003.1, forward strand.
CATGTTCCTTCGAAAACTGGTAAAACGGAGAATAGCTGACATAGCCTATCGATACAAGGTTCAAAAGATGATAGAAATGGTCGGCATTTTTTTGATTGTCCTTATTGTTCTTTTATCATTTACGCTAGACAATTTGAAAGACTACACGGTCATCATCGGGCTTTTTACCGCTGGTATCGCGTTTACATTGCAAGAGCTTATCTTAAGTGTCGCAGGATCCTTCTATATTTTTGCTTTGAGGGTTTACAAGCCTGGAGATCGAATCGAAATTAATGGTATCAAAGGAGATGTGATCGACATAAACAGTATGTACACCACGATTATGGAAATGGGTGAATGGGTAAGCAGCGATAATTATTCCGGCAGAATCGTCAAAATTAGTAATGCTTTCGTCTTCAAGGGCCCCATCAAAAACTATTCAATGGATTTTCCTTTTGTTTGGGACGAACTAAACATACCAATAACTTATGGATCGGATGTTGAACTGGCAAAAAAAATAATTCTCCAAGTTGCGATAGATCATTTATCAGACTACATTGAAAATTCCAAAGAAACGTGGAAAGAAATGGTAAAACGCTACTATATCGAAGATGCGACTTTGGATTCAACTATAGCAATAAAACTAACCGACAATTGGATCGAACTCAACTTACGATACATCACGGATTATAAACGGAGGAGGGTTACAAAACATGAACTTTTCGAAAATATCGAGAAATCGATTTTGGATACCAAAGGAAAGGTAAGCATCGCTTCTTCAACCCTTCAATTGCTTAAGTTTCCTTTGATGGATGTTAGGATGAAAAGCTGAAATTTTCGATTGATCAAGTATAACACATTTCTAAATTTCATAAGCCAACAGTTTCTCGGGAACAGCCAAATGATATTATGATGTAAATCATTTCCAAAATTCCAAAATTGCCATATTTTAAGAGTGCTAATAACATTATTATGAAAAAACCAAATCGTCAAATGATGTTGGATAGAATTCATGGACAATGTCTTGAATGGAAATCTAGTGTGCTATTCATGGAAGAGGAAATTATTTTTTTTGAACATCTTTTACACTCTTATCTTTTTGAGCCGGATACCGCAGAACTTTATGAGTGTTTTCAAAACTGCATTGAGCAGTTGGACAAAATAAAAATGGTAAAAAATAATCTTAAAGTTCAAATTGATGGGCATGAAGCAACTATAGGGGGCATAATGGAATCTATCGACCATTCCGGAGACCCTAGTTTTTATATAGAGCATGATAATTTAAAATTATCGGTTCAAAAGACTTCAGAAGATTATAGAAAGTTGAAGTCTGAAATTCTTTATTATGCCATAACAGTTATGAGAAAGCATAAAAAACCTGACGAAATTTGAAAAACATCTCTTTTTCTTTTTTATATCTACAGTACATACTCTTTTTCGAAGAGAATTGTTAACGTAAAATGAAATTCCTTAGATTCTTGAATTGTATAAAAGTATGAAGGTTCTGATTGGGTTTTTTGCTTGACCCCATACCGATCTTTCTTCATTTCTTGAATCTCCTTATTGGAATCTTCAATAGCCTCTTTTGTGTTTTCATTTGAGGTGAATTTTTTTAGTATCATAAAATTATTTTTAAAGATTATATGCTTTATTATTTTATTCAGTGAAAAGGTGGTTCCTTTTTCAACATAAATCTATAATTAAGGTCAAAGCATTCATGATAGAAAAATCACTTACTCTTATAGGTTTTTATATACTGCCTTACCAACTGCTTTAAATCATCTAGGTAGGTATGCATCACTTTTTCATCAGTATTTGGATGGGCCATATTGGGAATGGTCATAGGATCTTCTTACAAAAACTAATAAATTTACGGGTATTTCTTTTTCAATTTTATTGGTCAATTCTGTAATTTCCGTAAATATCTTCGGAAGTTTATCCATAATCTGTGGCATAATTTTTTCTTTTAGGCTTTTAACAGACGGTTCAACTTTTCACTGTCCATTACATGTTCGGTAATTGCAAACACCTGTTTGCGGTTAGATCTGAATGATTTTACGAAATCGGCAATACTATCCTCCAAATCTTCATGCTCCGTCCTAAATACATGTGAATTGTATTTAAATGGGTCTTCAATTAGATCGGCAAGATCAGTAAGGTGTTTGTTGGTTTTTTTCAGTAACTGGTAACATTTGCGATCGATCTCTATCAAATCTGTTTCAATGTCCCTTACTTCATCCAAATTTTCCTTTCGGGTCATCCAAATAAAATATTTGTCAATAAGATGTTGTAAGAATCTTAAATCGTCTCTATAAAATTCAAGATCGTTCTTCCAATGTTCTGTTAATATGTAAAGTCCCTGCCAATCTGCGTCGTGTATATATTTACCTTTTGGCCTGTATCTAAAGTCTCCCATTTGTACCGTAATTTAAATTTGAAATCTAAAAGTAGGTATGCTTGGCAAAGAATAAAATGATTTACATCATGGTAAATACTTAAAATAATGAATACAATTATTAGTGAAAAGAGCAAACCAAACTGTAGAGATGAATGGCAATACTGATTAAAATCATTTGTAAGTCCCTCTCGCTAAACTAGCTTTCAGGTAGGATATTAAAATTTAGATGAAATGGCGAATTTAAAAAATAGTGATCAAGAGATTTTGACAGAACTCCATAATGATACACTGCTTTGGATATCAATGCTTGGCTATATGGAAAATGATTTACAGTTCATAAATAGATTACTAAATTCGAAAGCTTTTAAGGATAAGGTACCCAATCTTTTTGAACGTTTACAAAACTATTTACACGAAATGAAAACGAAAACGAGGGAGTTAAAGAATTTCAAAAAAGAAATCAATGAATATGGGGTTGAGCTAAAGGGTATTTTGGAATGTCAGGATATTTCTTGTGATACGTTCTATTTGGAGAACCATAGGACTTTGAAGAATCGTTTTGAGAAATTCTATACCGAATTTAACGATTATAAAACCAAGATTTTTAACTATACCGGTGGTATTTTGCGTTAATGTGCTTCATCATAAAACTAAAAAAATCCATCTTAGACCTCTATGTATCTGTATCGTTATCTTAAATCTGTAATTTCAACATTTTATAATATCCTTTTCAATACTAGGTGCCAATAGTAATAATAGAAATTATATATGACAAATTCTAAATATGCATAATTGATATTTAGAATTTGTCCATAATTTAATTAGTCTTTTAGTGTAAATTTTGATTCTAAAATGGTGTTAGAACTTCCGCCAATGAAGACTTTGAAATCACCAACTTCAGATTCCCAGGTATTGTTTGCCGAGTAAAACTCCAATGTTTTAGAATCAATAGTAAAACTTACTTCTTTGGTTTCCCCAGGGTTCAAAGAAACCATTTGAAAATCTTTTAACTCTTTTACTGGTCTGGCCCTGCTTGCAAACAGATCTTGAATGTATAATTGCACTACTTCTTTACCTTCATATTTGCCTGAATTCGTTAAATCTATACTTACATTTAACTCCCCTGTTTTGTTGAGTGAATTTGCACTCAACTTTAAATTATCGTATTTAAATTCAGTATAGCTCAAACCATAACCAAATTCATACAAAGGTGTATTGACCTCATCGGTATAATGTGTCCAAAATACAAGATCATCACCTGGATACTTAGGTCTTCCCGTACTTAAATAATTATAATATAATGGCACTTGACCAACATTTCTAGGGAATGTCATGGGTAATTTTCCACTTGGGTTGTAATCTCCATAAAGTACTTTAGCGATGGCATCACCGCTCTTAGAACCTAACTGCCAAGCTTCTACGATAGTTGGTATATTCTCATCGGCCCAATTAATAGTTAAGGGTCTTCCGTTCATTAAAACTAAAACTATATTTTTATTTACGGCATGTACGGCTTCCAGTAATTCTTGTTGTAGCCCAGGCAAATCTAAACTCGCCCTACTTCTACCTTCCCCAGATTGAAAACCATGCTCGCCTAGAACCATGATTACCACATCCTTATTCTTAGCAACTTCTACAGCTTCAGAAATACCGGTTCTATCGGTGGTATTAATATCAAGTTCAAAGACAAAAGCTTCTGTTCCCTTTACCAATTCCACTCCTTTTTCATGATATAAAATATTCCCTTTATATTTCTTTAACCCTTCCATTACGGATACTGCAGAATTATCTTCGGCAGCAAGTCTCCAACCTCCTAACGGACTGTTCTTATCATCTGCTAACGGACCAATTACCGCTATTTTCATTCCTTCTTTTTTTAAAGGCAATAATTGATTTTCGTTTTTCAAAAGCACTATAGATTTTTCGGCCATATCAAGAGCGATTTCCATATTTTTATTACTTCCTATCACAGTTTTCTCTCGTTCTTCATTGCAATATTTATAAGGGTCATCAAAAAGACCTAATTCATATTTTACCCTTAAAATTCTTCGAACGGCATCATCTACTTTATCTACGGGCACTTTTCCTTCATCCACTAAACTTTTCAAATGCTTTACATATAAATATGATTCCATATCCATATCACTACCCGCATTTGCAGCACTTTCAGCAGCTGCTTTTCCATCTTTAGAATACCCATGTGCTATCATTTCAGCCATAGACCCCCAATCTGAAACCACGAATCCTTGGTAGTTCCACTCCCCTTTTAAAATATCTCGTTGTAAATAAACATTTCCAGTAGCGGGTATGCCATTTAGTACGTTGAACGAATTCATAAAGGTCTTTACATCTGCTTCTATCGCAGCCATGAACGGTGGAAAAATGATATTATAAAGTGTTGATGTACCAACATCTACTGTATTATAATCTCTACCGGCTTCAGAAAAACCATAACCTGCAAAATGTTTAGCTGTTGCTGCAATAGTATTTACTGCAGAAAGATCTTCACCTTGAAACCCTGTAATACGTGCCTTAGCTATTTGACTTCCTAAATAAGGGTCTTCACCAGCACCTTCCATAACCCTTCCCCAACGAGGGTCCCTTGATATATCTACCATTGGAGCAAAGGTCCAGTTGATACCACTCGCAGCAGCTTCTTCAGCTGCCATCGCGGCCGAAGATTTTATGGCTTCCATATCCCAACTAGCAGATTCAGCCAAGGGTATAGGACTTTGAGTTTTAAAACCATGAATGACATCAAAACCTATTATTAATGGAATACCTAAACGTGATTCTTCAACCACTATCTTTTGTACTTTACGAACTTCGTCTGCTCCCGTAACATTTAACATTGATCCTACCCAACCATTTTTAAGGTGCTCGTATTTATTTGAGGCATCACCATCTTCCGGTATTGGCCCGGTAACATTCCAAAAACCGTTATATTGATTCATTTGCCCAACCTTTTCTTCTAAGGTCATTTTGGCCATTAGGGAATCTATTTTCTCTTCAATACGATTATCAAGGTTTACCTGTGCATAATTACTTTGGCAGTATGCCAATAAACCAAATCCAATAACTAAAATTTTTTTCATATCGTTCTATTCCATAAAAAGTTCCAATGATGGAAAAAATAATCACTGAAGTTCGTTTAAATTTACTGTAAATTATTGATAAACCCCTATTTAACTATATCGTTATTTCTTGGTACAGGGAAGAATTAATTGTACTGCCACTCCAATTTCAAACATAATTAATTCCGCTTTAATCCAGTCCAATCAATGTTAAACACTTTTTTGTTTTTTATAAAATGAAAATTTGAAGGTGTTCTCTAAATAACGTCCTTTTTATATAAAAAAGGTAGTTCTACTCAATAATACCAAAAAATAAAAAAACTATGTAAATCCAACTTTAAAATATGGAGACAAACAGAAAGAATTCAACCATGCCAAAAGCTTAGCACTTTCATTTTATGCGGACGAAAAAGTAGAATTTATAAACTCCGTTTCCGCTTCCAAACCCTGAAATGTTCGGAAGTGTTGGCAAAGTGTCCTATAAAACGGCTCCTTTTTATTACTTATTCTATAGACCGTATCAATAGGTACAAATTACGTATATAATATCTATCATATAAATTCGCTGACGCAAGTCATTTCCCTTGTTTTTCTTCTATACTATTTTTGTTTTAATCAAATAGTAAAGTGAAGAATCTAAGCATTAATTTAAAAGAACAAATTATGACCGATAAAGATATAACGTCTTGCAAGCAGGCAAATTATCTACGCATATCCATTTTAATATTAGGGGTTCTACTTGTAATAAGTTGTAATGAGCAAGCGCGCGGATTTGCGTTACCTGATGGTAATGTTGAAGAAGGAAAAGCAAACTACAAGAGATTGGCCTGCAATGAATGTCATAGCATTTCCGATATTAAATGGAAGGGAGGAAGTGATAGTCTTAACATACAACTTGGTGGTGAAGTAATCAATAAAAAATCCTATGGAGAGCTTGTCACATCGGTTATCAATCCTTCACACAAAATTGCACAACGCTTTAAACAAAAAAGCACTACCGACACTACCGAAACAGGCTATTCTAAGATGAAGAATTACAATGAAGCCATGACCGTTCAAGAACTCATTGATTTAGTTACCTTTCTTCGATCTGAATATAACATAGTCATACCGAAAACATATTATTACCCTTATTACTAAGTATTTTGGGGGATTAAACATTTATTTTCATTAATCTCAAAAGGCCTTCTATGGCATTTCGTGAAGTAAGAACGTCGTTGCCATAGGTTTTAATTTTTTTTATATTTTAAACTTTTTTCCCAGGCCCTTATTTTCAATCAAAATAAACCCTTAGACAATAAAAAGAGGTACTTGCCGATACTCGTATGTACCGTTTTATATATGCTCGATTTTTACTTGCATAATTAATTAATCATTGTCGGGGTTTTGTTGGTTTTATTGGTTAATGTACAGCTACATAGTCAAAACTTTCGCCCCTCTAATATGGTTTTCTTTTAGCTCTAACAAGGCTTTGTTCGCTTTTTCCAAGGAATATACTTGAAAAGTAGGTCTAATTTTCGCTTTTGCCGCCAATTCCAAAAATTCAGAAACATCCTTACCTGTAATATTGGCGACAGACTTGATTTCCTTCTCCATCCACAAATCGTCTTGGTAAGAAAAATTTTTAAGGTAATCTTTGTCATGGTCCTCTTTTCGGATGGCATTGATGACCAATCTGCCTCCTTTTTCTAGATTGCCCAAGGCTTCGACAACAGGTTTCCAAGCGGGCGTAGTGTCGATGATGGCGTCCATTTTTTCTGGGGGTACATCTGTGGTATCGCCGGTCCAAAAGGCTCCAAGTTCCTTCGCAAATAGACGTTCCTCCACATTTCGTGCAAATACAAATACTTTGGTGTTAGGATAGCTATACTTGACCATTTTCAGCACCAAATGTGCCGAAGCTCCAAAACCGGTAAGTCCTAACCGATTACCATTACCTATTTTGGCATGTTGAATAGCCCTGTAACCGATTGCCCCCGCACACAAAAGGGGTGCCGCCTCGGTATCGGTAAAAAAAGCTGGAATGCTATACGCATATTTTTGTGGTATGGTCATAAATTCGGCGTAGCCGCCATTCATGTCCTTTCCTGTAGCCTTATAATCATCGTAGAGGTTCTCGTTGCCTTCCCTACAAAACTTGCATTTACCACAAGCGGAAAATATCCAAGCGACACCTACCCGATCAACGACATTGAATTTGGTTGCCCCTACACCCAATTTTTCTATATGACCAACAACCTGATGCCCTAGTACTATCGGAAGTTTTAAAGGTGCCAATCTACCTTCGATTTCGTCGAGTTCGGTATGACAGACTCCGCAGACCGAAACTTTGATGCGTACCTCACCTCTCTTTGGAATCGGTAAAGGGATATCGACCAATTCTAGCGCCAAATTATTCTCGTTGACTATAGAAATCCGATTAAGAACCATCGCTCTCATATATCTCTATATCTTCTTCCCATTATCGCTAAAATTTGTGAATCAAATGAGAAAAATTTAAAGCTACACTTTCTAGTACAACCTATCATTTTGGAATTTCTTAAAAGGTTAATTTTTATAAATATAATTGAACCATAACGGGTTCTAAATGATATAGGTCATTCAACATATTATGTCTTTAATGACCTTAGTCATTTTACCCTCGATGCCATTCTATTACTTTTAAAAAGTATATGAAGTGTAACTATAACTAAAGAAATGAAGACCACTCTAAAATATATATCAGTAGATATCAAGTTGGATAGCCTTACTTTAAAAGGTAATTTGGTAGTACCTCATAAAGCGGTCGGTTTGGTACTTTTTTCCCACGGAAGCGGAAGCAGTCGCCTAAGTCCTAGAAATAATTATGTAGCCGAAGTTCTACAAGAAAAAGGCTTGGCCACCCTCCTCTTCGATTTATTGACAGCAGTGGAAGACCGTGTCTATGAAAATCGGTTTAACATCGATTTGCTGACCAAGCGCCTAATTGATGTAACCCAATGGGCACAACGACAAAAGGAGACGAAAGGTCTGCCGATCGGGTATTTTGGCGCTAGTACAGGTGCGGCTTCGGCATTACGTGCCGCCGCATTTTATGGCAAAGATATCAAGGCTGTCGTTTCAAGAGGAGGAAGACCAGATATGGCCTCGAATGATTTACACAAGGTTACCGCTCCCACCCTTTTAATTGTAGGTGGTTTAGACGATGTGGTCATTAAACTTAATGAAATGGCCTATCAAAAATTACAAGGTGAACGTGCATTGGAAATTATTCCTAATGCCAGCCATTTATTCGAAGAGCCAGGAAAATTGGAAGAGGTAGCTCGAATATCGGCCAATTGGTTTGCTAAATATATACAGCCAGATAAAACGAAAAATAATGTTCAAGAATAGAATAGACGCGGGTCGTCAGTTAGCGGAAAAATTGATGAAATTCAAGGGTGAGAATGTTGTGGTATTGGCCATACCTAGAGGTGGTCTACCATTAGGGGAAATCATTGCAAAAGCTTTAAAAGTACCTTTAGATGTTTCCCTTACAAAAAAAATAGGCCATCCTTTCAATAAGGAATATGCTATTGGGGCAGTAAGCCTTGAAGGAATAATTCTGATGGACGAGATTGAGGTATCTAAAGATTACATAGAGGAGGAAACTTCTAGAATACGACAGAAATTGAAGAAACGACAAGATGAATATTATAAAAATAGAGCTCCAATGAACCTCGAGAAGAAAACGGTCATTGTAGTAGACGATGGTATAGCTACCGGCAACACAATTTTGGCCACCGCAGATTTAATAAAGAAACAAAAACCCAACAAAATAGTGGTTGCCGTTCCCGTAGCGCCCCATTCAGCCATTCAAAAATTAAAGGATAGTGATAATGTAGATGAAGTAATTTGTTTAGATACCCCTAATAATTTTCGTGCCGTAGGCCAGTTCTACGAAAACTTTGAACAAGTGCCCGACGTGGAAGCCATAAAGTTATTGGAAGATGCCTATACGGGCAACAAAAACTAACCTTTAATAACTACCACAGGTCTCAATTTTGCGATTTTCTTGGCAATACCCGAATCGCTTACGGTCTCGACCACCATATTGACATCTTTATAGGCTATAGGCGCTTCTTCGGCTATTCCTTTAAAAGAACCGGCTTCTACAAAAATGCCTTTTTCCTTGAGCTTCTCTTTGAGTACAGGAGCATTCACTTGCTTTTTTGCTGCTGTCCGAGATAAGCGTCTTCCTGCCCCGTGGCAACAAGAACCAAAGGTTAGTTCTTTGCTTCTAGCGGTACCTGACAATACATAGGAACAGGTACCCATGCTTCCAGGGATAATTACAGGTTGCCCAGCAACTTTGTAACTTGCTGGCAATTCCTCAAAACCTGGACCAAAAGCCCTAGTAGCTCCCTTGCGATGTACGATAACGTCAGTTTGTACTCCGTCAATCAAATGTGTTTCGACTTTCGCAATATTGTGCGCCACATCGTACATGAGTTTCAAAGGTTGAACGGTCGACCCAAAGATATTCGTCCAAGCCGTTCTCACTTCCCAAGAAATTATTTCCCTGTTACACCAAGCATAATTGGCCGCAGCGCACATAGCCTTAAAATAACTTTGTCCTTCTTTAGAATTGAACGGAACACAGGCCAATTCTCTATCTGGTACTTCAATGTTATAATAAGGCATTGCGTTCATAATCTGTCTAATATAATCAGTAGCGACTTGATGCCCTAACCCTCGAGATCCTGTATGGATCAACACTACCAACTGACCTTTGTAAAGACCATAGGCTTCTGCAATGCTCTCATCATAAATTTCCTCAATATAATCTACCTCTACAAAATGGTTACCCGAACCTATGGTGCCCAACTGATCGGCACCCCTTTTTTTTGCCATATCTGAGACTAGGGTAGCATCTGCATTTTCCAACCTACCTTTACTTTCCATAAAAGCCAAATCTTCCTTGACACCATATCCTTTTTCCACCGCCCACTCAGCACCCATTAATAGTACTTTATCCATTTCTTGTCTGGAGAGTTTGATTTGTCCGCCTTTTCCCATTCCTGAAGGAATCTGGGCGTACAATTCTTTGGATAAGGGATCCAATTTTTCTTTTATTTCCGCTATTTTTTGATCGGAAGTCAACAAACGCACTCCGCAATTGATATCATAGCCGATGCCCCCAGGGGAAATAGCCCCATGTGGATACAAAGTGGCTGCTACGCCACCAATGGGAAAGCCATAACCTTCGTGAACATCTGGCATAACTAATGAAGCTCCTTGAATACCGGGTAATGAAGCAACATTAACCAATTGTACCAAAGACCGATCTTCCATAATCGCATTTAGCAAGGGTTCTGATGCCAATACCCTAGCGGGTACCCGCATTTTAGGTAGGAATGTTTTGGGAATTTCCCACAAGTAGTCTTCGATTTTGTGGATGTCTTCTTTTCTTATTTTCATCTGTCTCTTAGATATCAAAAATGATCAAGGTTGCCCACTGATCTCTTTTATTTTTGCGTACATCGGCCTCATGGTAGGTTACCGCCTTTATTTCCTCATCAAAACCCTGAGTTTTCTTTCCACGGATTTCAGCTATCGTATGATGCGGAGTAAAATCTAAAAAAACGACTTCGCAAAAAATCGCTTTTTGAGTATAGGAAACCGATAGAACCTCAGATAAAAAATCAATAAGCAAACAGGTACTGTCCAATGCCGTTATTTCAACTATACACTGGTAATCGAACTTGACCTTCTGATTACAAAACCCATCCTTTAGAATGTTGCTCATTCCTATTACGCCTGCCCGAAACAATTCCTCTAAATGGGAACCTTCAATTTTCATTCGGATATCCGCTGTATGGGAGAGGTATTCGATTTTCATTAAAGAAATTGCCCTTTTTCATCCACTTTTACACGAATGACTTTATCTCCATTCTCCAGTTTAATTTTATACTTTTTGTTTACACCTTTATCCTCATGGTAGTATACCAAATAAATATCTTTGGTTATGGTCCATCCAGGAAATCGATTTACAACTGCATTCCTCACAGATTTTGGAAGAGAAACATCCTTAAAACGTTCTGCAGTCCTAATGATTTTACCATCCTTGTCGTAGGCAGCAAGAATTGTACCCTCCGGAATATAAAAATTAACGTGGTATAGGTCATAATCGTCTTGATAATATTCAGAATCCTTAAGGTTAAAGGCCGCTACTTTACGTTCTAGCATTTGAACTGGCACAGGAGCCGGCTCTTCTGAAGCTAAGCTATGTAGATACTTATAGTTAGTCGCGTATACCACTACTTCAGACAGTTCTACTGGCTTTATAATTTGGGCAAACGATTGGGTGGTCAACCCTAAAATGAATAGACATAAAAGAATCTTGTACATGATTTTAAATTTAAGTTAAATTGTAAGTGAGTATTTGATGACTTTTTAGTTCATCGCCTTAAAGCTAAGTTGTCGCTCTGTCCTTCACAATGACCTGTGTCAGTCATAGAAGTGTCAAATATTATGCATTAATCTGCATGAAAAATGCTATTTTTTCCTTTGATCGATTGGTAATCAGTTTTTTATAATAGTACAATTCAAAGATAATAGTACTTGTGAAAGAGAAGTCCTTGTTTCCTTTGATGGTAAAAGGTTTTATTTCTATATCGAAGCTCTTGAACCAAGTATCGAAAATTTGTATGACAAGTTTCTTTTCTGCAATTTCTTCGGCGTATATGACAGAAAAAACAGTAAAGTGTTTATATGTAAATGCCATTACCTATGGTCAAAAAATCGAGCAGAAAATTCGAACTATTATCCACCGATACCTGAACTTTAATTATGTAATCATAAAGTGTAGTCGAGTTACATGAATTAAAAGATGAAACCCAATCCAAAAGACCATTTTTTTTAAAGATGTTGCCGTGAGATACCGTTAGCCAGCGAAGAAAACCATACAAAATCTTGGTCATTGTCACAAAATATAAAATCAGGCGATTCCATATAATCTATGATTTTAAGAAAAGGAAAGATTATGAAATTATCGGCAAAGATTTCCAAAATTTAAGAAAAGTCATGAAACTGATATAGGTCATTCCAATACTCTACAACATGCTATATATTGGCATCATAATTAACGATAAAGTTCTTTGAAAAAAACATAAGTAGGTTGGGCTGCGAATTGGGAAAACAATGCCCAAATAAAAAGAAGAGGTTGCGAAGACCCTTTATACCTTTTGAGTGCCGAACGGATTTAGCGATAGGTTCAAGTAAGTACCAGTATAAGCGGTCATAGGGTCGAACAACGTCTTCTAGGAAACCGGAACATCTCGGTGTTCCGGTTTCTTTTTCTAAAAAAAAAGGTAAACTGATGTAGGTCATTTGAATTAAAGAAATCACCACTGGCCTTAATAATTGAAAGCAATTATTCTTTGAAAACGAAGCTTTGATAGCTTCTAAACATAAAAAATCATGAAGTACTTACTATTTCTCCACTAATAATAAGGGTTCTAGTATAAGAAATTGTAGAAAATGCCATATGCTGTGTGCTTTTAGTTATGGCCTAGTGATAGGTTATTCTCAAAGTCACGCAAGGAGCTCAACGGTAATTTTTACTGTTTCTATATAGTATTGATCTTTGCTATCGCAAGACCAGTAAAGGTCATAGTAAAGAAGACGGATGCTGTTTGTACTCTTATCGGTCAGTTAGGTTGTTTTAGCAATAAAATAGTTTAAAAGATTGATGAAAAGTATTGATGTATTCTATTTCTTTATGGGAAAACAGGAAGTTTTAGCTTCCTGTTTTTTTCTCTTTGACATTAATTTAAAAGCCTTCAAAGCGGTAATCCCTTAGAGGCGATAAAATGGACTACTTTAATCTTGGAATTCAAGTATACGCGAAGCTAGCGCATTCCTACTTGATCTGCATTCAAAAATTAATGTAAAGTGGTACCAGAAAAAAGAACTGGGATATTCCGGTATCTTGGTCCTTTTTAAGATATTACATAAAGACCAATATTGTCGAAAGGCGATAAAGGCTTGATAGGGTTCGGGTTATTTTTCGCAGAGATTGCCCCTATATCATTTTAGCGATAAGATGACTCAAGGATAAATCTATTCGTTTAGAATAAAACGAACGCTTAAAAGGAAACAGGAGACCTGAGGTCTCCTGTTTCTGTTTGTACTTGAATCAAATATTCAATATTTAAGAATCTTAAAGTCCATTACTCGAAATACAACGATCCGAAAAGTTATTTTACCCCTAAAATTGCCAACTCACCAGAATGATCTAGGTCATTGTTGTCTAAGACTCCAATCTATACTTTTATCCCTCAAATATGTACTACATCATGAAGAAAATAGTTTTTATTCTCGGAATACTGATTTTGACGGCTTGTTCTTCTACAAGATTTGTGGATAGCTGGAAAAACAAAGGAATAGAAGTATTTAGCCCACAAAAACTTTTGGTAATCGGCATGACCGAAAACCTTACGGCTCGGAAAATCTTTGAGGAAAAACTTAAAGAACAGTTCATAAACCGAGGTATCAATGCTTATGAAAGTAGTATGGTCATTGGCCAATCTTTCACAGCCTCAAAAAGAAGCGAAGAAGAAATAGAGATGATGAAGGAAGAGCTTTTGCAACAAGGTTTTGATGCTGTCGTAATCACTGCAATTGTGGGAATCGACGACAAAACAATACAAAGATCTGGGCATTACACTTTTGGGTACAATTGGTGGTATCGTTTTGGGCCGTATTTTTATAGATTTCAGGATATTTATTATACCCCGGACTATTATGAGAACTATAAAGTTTTTCATATTGAGACTTCCATCTATAATATTAGTGGAGATGAAGATAAATCTTTGGTCTGGGTCGGTACATTTAATATCGTCGACCCTGTAAATATTACCTCGACCGTTAATGATTATGTAGACCGAATTATTGGTCAATTGGAGCGGGAAAATCTGATTGAAAAATTATAAAAGTCCAAAAGATAGATGTACGTAAAACATATTATTAATTCATTTTATGCTCAAAAAATCAAATATATATTTGATACCCTTAATTGAAATAGAATTATTCTTACTATTATATTTTTTTGGCCTTTATGAATTGTCCAGAAGTATCATGGTTTTTTTCAAATCAAGATGATTTTAGCTTTTTGGCAATATCATTTATGTAACCTTTTGGATGTTTCATTATACCTAAGGGTGAGGGTAACAGGGAATAAACTATATGAAGTTAAAAACCTTTGAATTTAGACGCAAAATCATCAAATGCATTCATTCGGGTGAACTTGATAAAGTGCACCTATAAGATTGCATAGGGTGGCCTATACGTAAAAGTTCTTGTCTTACTTTTTGAAAAACCAGTGGACTTGGATAGAGAAAAATTAACACCCCGTTATCGATATCGATATCAATAATTTTGATATCCATTATTCGACTAAGATTTCGTAGTACGGTATTTTTCTCTTCATTACCGATCAGATTTTTTATTTGCGCCAAAGCTTTCATTTAATTGAGGATGTTTTGGGATTATTTCCTAAAGATAATTTACGATGGTCGGCAGAAAAATGACGTGTGTCATTAATAGAAAATTTGGTTATTTATCGATAATCTGGTTACTGAAAAAACTGCAGATATGAAAAGTACGGAACTATTAAAGTTTATAGCGCAAATAATAGAAAGTTAATATCCCAGCCCAAAAGTTTATGCAAATATGATAGTATATATTCTTCTTACCATTTTAATGTATTCTCAATTATATATAAGGATCTTAAAAAAATCTATTAATTAAACTTCCGTTTACAAACTAAAAAACCACCAATTTTTTTTGATTATAGCTTGTTTTAAATTCTTATAATAAAGATATAGAATCTAGAAATTAAATTTAAAGTACTGCACTTGTATAAAAGAGTTGATGATTGCCCTCCCTAAAGCTTAACAAGGGTATCCTACCATAAGATTCCATTTTTTTGACAAGATCCCGATGGAACCATTTTGTTAAGAACCCGCCTTTTTCCCTTTCTAACATGACCATCAAATCTGCGTTGGTATCTCCAAGATATATTCGGAGAGAGTTAAAAACATCCTCAGAAAATAATAGTTCAAAATCCATTTTCCCATAGGTAACTTTCTCGTGCAGCATCCCTTTGAACAATTCCATTTGTAGTTCTCCCTTATATTCTTTTTTAGTGGAAATATGGACGACTTTTATTTCAGCATCGAACTGTTCTGCCATTTCGGCCAGTTTTCGAATCGCATAGACATCCTCTTCCTCAAAATCGGTTGCATAAACAATGGTTTTAAAAGGCATATAGCTAGTATCTAAAGGAATCGACAAAATGGGGCAAGGTCCTTTTTTAATAAGATGCTTTGTAGTGCTTCCCATAATCATTTCGCGTAGTCCGCTACCACCTTTCATACCGATAACAATTAAATAGGCGTGCGATTCCTTAGCCACCGAAATAATCCCATTGATTACGGATTTGTTTTCTACGACCTCTAGCTGTAAATTGGAATTCTCCCAATTGCCGCTTAGGTGTTCTTCACAGAATTGAACCAATTTGGCACGGTGTGTTTTAAAAGCATCTTTCTCTAATTGTGGAAATGGTTCCGAGAGCATTTCCGCTCCCAAAACAGAGGGATAATCGAAGACATGGGTTATTATTAAACGGGTTCCCATCTGTTGGGCTAGTTTATGTGCATATTTTAATGCGGCCACGGAGTTTTTGGAATAGTCGGTGGCATATAGAATTGTTTTCACGATGAATGTCTTTGTAGATATATAACTAAAATTAATGACCGATACAAAGACGTGAAATGACCTAGATCATTTAAAATGTATCCAAGGGTCGATACATTTATATCATAAAATTCTATCATCATGAAGAAGAACAGTAAACAAGACCTTCTATGGATCTACCGCAAGATGAAGACTTCCCGATATTTTGAAGAACGAATGGAGAAAGCCTATCTCGAAGGTAAACAGCCCGTATTCAACATCGGTTCGGGGCCGGTTCCAGGAGAAATGCATCTATCAAACGGACAAGAGCCTGCAGCTGCATCAATGATCGTGAACCTTACAAAGGATGATACCGTAACCGCTACCCACCGTCCGCATCATCAGGCAATAGCCAAAGGAGTCGACTTAAAAAAAATGACCGCTGAAATTTTCGGCAAAAAAACCGGATTGGGCAAAGGCAAGGGCGGACACATGCACTTGTTCGACCCTAATGTAAAATTCTCTTGTGGCGGTATTGTTGGGGCCGGTATTCCACATGCCGTGGGTGCCGCTTTGGCCAACAAGAAGAAGGGCACGGATCGGGTGGCCGTAGCATTTATTGGCGAGGGGGCAGTGAATTCTGGGGCCTTTCACGAATCGATGAACCTGGCCGCGCTCTGGAAGCTACCATTGGTGGTCGTTGTCGAGGATAATTCGTGGGGTATTTCAGTGTCCAAAAAGAATTCTACTTGCGTACCTACTAATGATGTCAGGGCCGCGGCTTATGGTATAAAAGGCTATGAGGTTCGTGATAATGATCCCTTGAAAATGTTCGAAGTAAGCAAGGAAGCTGTGAAGCGCGCCAGAAAAGGAGAAGGGCCATCAATTATAGAAATCGAGACCTATCGTTATTTAGGCCATTTTCAGGGCGACCCCGAGTTGTACCGCCCTAAGGACGAAGTATCAAAATTAAGAGTCAAAGATCCAATCGAACGATTAAAAAAATACCTTTTGGAAGAGGCATTGGCCTCGGAAGAAAATTTAATGGTACTCGATCAAGAAATTATAAAGGAAGTAGATAGCGCCTATGAATTTGCTATCAAAAGCGCATATCCTGAACCTGAGGAAGCCTTAGAAGATGTATTTGTTTAAAGACTATTCTTAGAAATCCATTAAAGAATGCCATCTACACAATGGCTATGCCCAATGACCGCACAGGAATGACAATAAAAGACTTAATTATGGAAGCAACAAAAGAAAAAATAAGAAAACTTACTGGTAGTAAGGCCATGGCCCAAGCTTTGGAGCAAGAAATGGACCGCGACAAGAATATCTTTGTCATGGGCGAAGATGTGGGTAAATATGGAGGAATTTTTGGTTCTACTACTGGACTGTATGAAAAATTTGGCGAAGAACGGATTATGGATACCCCTATTTCGGAAACTGGATTCATCGGAGCCGCCATAGGTGCTGCGGCGGAAGGGTTACGACCCATCGTTGAGTTGATGTTCGTGGACTTTCACGGTGTAGTCATGGACCAAATCTACAACCAAATGGCCAAAATCCCCTATATGAGCGGTGGTAACGTGAAACTTCCTATAGTACTCCTAACAGCAGTTGGCGGTGGCTATAGCGATGCTGCCCAGCATTCACAAACACTATATGCAAGTTTCGGGCACTTACCTGGTATGAAGGTGGTTGCACCCACATTTCCAAATGATATCAAAGGGATGTTGATTTCGGCCATACGCGATGACAATCCTGTGGTGTTTATGTTCCATAAAACTCTTCAAGGATTGGGATGGATGGATCAGTTGGATGCCTCGTTAGGCCCAGTTCCTGAAGATGCCTATACCACCCCGTTAGACAAGGCCAAAGTGGTTCGCGAAGGTAAGGATGTAACCATAGTCGGTGTACAAATGATGACCGTTGAAGCTCTAAAGGCAGCAGAAAAATTGGCCGAAAGGGGCATCGACGCCGAAGTCATTGACCTACGTTCCATTAAACCTATCGATAAGGAAACTATCTTGAAATCTGTTGCCAAGACAGGCTGTTTGGTGGTTGTGGATGAAGATTATTATTCTTATGGTATTACAGCTGAAGTGAGTGCTATTGCAGCCTCTGAAGGTTTCAAATATCTTAAAGCTCCTATTGCCCGTTTAGCGATTCCCGATGTGCCGATTCCATATAGTCGCGTAATGGAGAAATATGTGATTCCCGATGCGAACGATATTGTTAATGCTGTTGAAAATATGGTAACGGTCTAATTGTATGGTGGAATTAAAGGAAATAGTCCTCCCTGAAGCATTGGGAGAAGATGCGGAGAGTTCCATAGTACTCTGGTATAAGGAACTTGGCGAATCTTTTGAAGAAGGAGAAACTTTGGTAGAAGTGCAGACCGATAAGGTAGCCTTTGAGGTACCTGCACCTTTTTCCGGAACCTTAATAGAAATCAAGGTAAAACGCGGTGAAACTGCCAAAACAGGTGCGGTTATCGCAATGGCCGAAAAATTATAATAAAACATACAACATGAAAAATTTTAGAAGTAGGCCCAAAGCCAATTACATAAGCGATGCCGACTGGCAAGAACTTTATGTGCTCACAGAGCATTGGATATCAGACCTTTCATTTTATAGTGATGACTTAAAGTTTATGCACCATCTTATTGACAAATATTTTATTTTGATCTCAAAAAAAGAGAATATCGATATGGTTCGGGAAATCGAAGTCGGATTAAATAACATGGACAATCAATGTGGGTCTTTACTGGATCGGGCAAATAAACATTTACACCATTTGGCCGAGTTGATCGATAATCCTTTTGCCTATGATTCCCATAAATTTCGTGCAGAGCATGAACAGCTAGAAGATGATCTAACTAGCTTTGTCAAAGATTTTAGAAAGAATCGAAAAGAAGTTTTTACCATAACGAAATATGTAGTTGATACTGAGAAATTTGCACAAAAGGTAATGAATGAATAACTCGATAAACAGAGGTGTGTCGCTGTTCTAGATTATTAAGGATGAATTCCTAGATGTCCATAGAGTAGATTTTCGAATCAAACTGTTTTCCAGAAAGAACAAAAATAAGACCTCCAAAAATCGATATGATTTTTTTAATCTATGTGTTTTCCTATTTCGATTTTATCCACCTTCAACCAATTTAGGTCATGCCTAGAATAGAAAAATGGCTCTAATTTTGACCTCTTAAATTTAATTAAAATTACTTCTTTGGAAGCAAGTACAACCGAATTTTGTGAAATTCATTAATATGAAAAAATCAACATGGATTCTACTGGCAATTATTGGTATTGGTATGGGTGGTTACTTAATGGTAAAGCAAAAATTAAAGACTAAGAAGCTAGATTTCACCTACACCTCTCTGATTAGAGGAAATATTGAAGCCGATGTATCAAGCACCGGTACGGTAGAAGCTATTAATACGGTGCAAATCGGTACACAAATCTCGGGAACCATTGAAAAGATCTATGTGGACTATAATGATAAAGTTACAGCGGGGCAGGTTTTGGCCGATATGGATCTAAAATTGCTGAATACTAATTTAAATAGTGCCCAGGCCAATTTGGCCGTTAGTGAGGTACAGCTATCAAGGGCCAAGGACGAATATGAACGCAACCAAACACTATATAAAAAAAACGTAATTTCAAATAAGGAATACACTGATTCCAAATACGCCTATAATCAAGCGGTTAGTGCTAAAAAAGCTGCTGCTGCAGCGGTAAAAAATATAGAAGTCAGTATGGGCTATGCCCATATCACCTCTCCCATCGACGGAACCGTGATCGAACGCAGTGTAGAAGAAGGCCAAACGGTAGCTGCTTCCTTTGCGACCCCAACCATGTTCATCATTGCCGAAGACCTAACAAAAATGCAGATTTTAGCAGATATGGATGAAAGCGATATCGGTTATATCAAAGACAGTATGCAGGTCCGCTTTACGGTACAAACCTATCCAGAAAAAAATTTTTATGGAATGGTGAGCCAAATACGATTGCAACCGATCGAGATCAACAATGTGGTCAACTACCAAGTAGTGGTAGATGTTAACAATGAAGAAGGATTACTATTACCCGGTATGACCACAAATCTTGAATTTATTACCGCCACAGCAAAAAATGTACTGATGGTAAACAATTCGGCATTGCGCTTTAGACCTAACGAAGATATGTTGGAAGTAGTCAAACCTATTTTAGAAATGAAAGCTAAAGAAATGCTGCCTGATTCACTGCAGGTAAAATTTTTTCGAGCTATTAATAACGAGGAACAATATACCCCAACAAATTTCAAGAAAAACCTTCCTTCTCACATTGATGGTTTCTTTTGTAATAATGAGCAAGGTAAATTGGATTTCAAGTTCATTGAAATAGGAATTAAAACAGGTTTACGGTCTGAAATCAAACGGTTTTTAGATGGTTCCGACCTAATAGAAGGAAGTAAGGTGATTAACGGCATTAAAACGAAAAAAAAGTAACAATGTCCCTAAAAAAAGTCATAGAAACCAAAAAATTGAGCCGCATATTCAAAAATGGTGAAATCGAGGTGCATGCACTTACCGATGTTGATATGGTTATCGAACAGGGAGAGTTTGTTGCCATTATGGGAGCGTCAGGTTCTGGTAAATCTACCTTGCTACATATTATTGGTTGCTTGGACAAGCCAACCTCAGGGGAATATAGCTTGGATGATGTACGGGTGAATGAACTCGAAAAAAACCAGTTAGCGGACATAAGAAATCAAAAGATTGGCTTCATATTTCAAAGTTACAACCTATTGTCACGAACCACGGCTTTGGAAAATGTAGAGCTACCTCTCATATATGATAGAACGGGTCGATTCTCAAATTCCAAGGAACTCGCCAAAAAGGCATTGGAACAGGTAGATTTAGCCGACCGTATTTACCATAGGACCAATGAGCTTTCCGGCGGACAGCAACAGCGAGTAGCCATTGCCCGGGCTTTGGTCAATAATCCCGCTCTTATCTTGGCCGATGAACCAACAGGGAATTTGGATAGCAAGACAAGTATAGATATCGCAGATCTTTTTGTACGATTGAACAATGAGGGAAAGACTATAGTCATGATTACCCATGAGCCAGAAATTGCCCAATTCGCAAAGCGCATGATCTACTTAAGAGATGGACGAATCATTTCCGATAAGATTATAGAAGATAGAAGTACTAAAGAAATTGCACTAAAGGAACTGGAAATGCCCGTAAAATATTAAATCTACGAAGTAATGAAACGTTTTTTTAGAATATTCAAGGTAGCCTTCGAGTCAATCAATAAAAACAGGACACGTAGCCTATTGACCATGTTGGGTATTATAATAGGGGTAGCAGCTGTAATTATGACTATTTCTGCTGGGGAAGGTGCCACCATGCAAGTGGAAAATCAAATTTCGGGTTTGGGAACCAATCTCTTGATGATACAGACAAAATCTGAACATAAAGCAGGAATCAACGTGAGAATGGGCAGACCCATAGACAAAAAAGACTTTGATATGTTGCAAAAGAACTCCGTTTGGATGCCGCAAATATCGCCTTTAGTGGCCATTGGTGCCCAGGCCATTGGACCTAATGGCTATAAATCCACAACAGTATACGGGGTTTCCTATGATTATTTCTACATTACGAGCAGAGAAATAAAATTAGGTAGTTTTTTTACTGAAGAAGATGTAAAAACTGCTAAAAAATACTGCGTTATCGGTGAAACCATACGGGAAGAACTCTTTCCCGGACAAGACCCCATCGGTAAGCAAATACGAATTGATAAAGTGCCCTTTAGCGTTGTAGGTCTATTGAGGGAAGAAGGCTCGGGTGGCATGGGTCAGGATATGGACGATATTGTCGTCGCTCCTTACACAACCATTCAAAACAGATTGTTCGGACACCGCCGTGGGTATAATCTAATCGTGGCAAGTGCATTGAGCGAGGATCATATCGCCGATGCAAAAGTAGAGGCTACAGAACTGTTGCGAGAATCGCATAAGATCAAGGATGGCGAAGAAGATGATTTTGAGATTATGACACAAATCGAACTTCAGGAAATTACGGGTAACATAACCGGTATTCTTACTATCTTATTGGGTGCCATTGCTAGTATTTCATTGATTGTCGGGGGTATAGGCATCATGAACATTATGTTGGTTTCGGTTACGGAACGAACCCGTGAAATAGGAACACGGCTGGCTATAGGTGCTAGGGAAAGCGATATTTTGACCCAGTTTTTGATTGAGGCCATTGTATTGAGTTTGGTAGGTGGTATTTTGGGTATTGTTCTGGGTGTTATTGGTAATCAAATAATATATAGGGCAACCGATTTTTTTATCCCTACGGCAATTTATTCCATTCTAATCGGATTTGGGTTTTCGGCCCTGATCGGGGTTGCATTTGGGTATTTTCCTGCACGAAAAGCGGCAAAACTGAATCCGATTGACGCATTGCGGTATGAGTGAAGAAAAAAAGTACTACTAGTTTTTTCTAAAACAATACAAGATGAAAGATATACATAAATTACTTAAAGCAATTACACAACTCACAACAACTATCGAAACCAATTATCCCGAGCTCTATCGTTCTTTGGATGAAAACCCAATGACAATACCATCAACTGCCCATCCGCATATCGACAAGGAGTTAATGCAGGAATATCTGGAAAGTTTAAAAGAATTGTTAGGCCATCATTTAGATACAGATAGGAACTGATCTAAATCGAAATCATTGAAAAAAAGCCACATCAGACCGACAAATAAGATTGTTTTACAGTTCTAAATCTAGAATGGCAAGACAAACATTAGCTTACGTTAAGGCGGAAGGATCACCAATACAAGAAATTGATATTTAAAAACAAAAATAGCAGGTCCCCAAATAGCAGAACTAACAGACCGTTTGCGACTTAATATCAAAGAATTGGTAAATCAAATACATCTTTCCTATAAAACACATTTCGGATGTCTTGATTTTTCAGAAAACGATCGGACAAAGATAATACGGTTCAATCCAGAAATACTGAAGCAACCCATTGTGCTTCGTGGTGATATGACCATATTAGTCGAAACTCCTACGGATATAATTAAAATATGTATCTGAATTAAATTGAACACTTCATTTGATTCAGACAAGTTTTCATAACCCTAGGTGAGTTTCTACTTTGACATATTCCCTATAAAATCCAATTTATGTAAATAGTTAATTAAATTTCTGATGATTCCCCTTTCAAAACTTTTAAATAAGCTGCTATCTGGCCCGTGTGATAAATTTCGTGTTCTAAAACATTCCTCATAATAAACCACCAGAAACTCATTTTCTTTCCATTTTTATCGGAAACTTCCTTATCCATTCCTAAATCATCAAGTATATAGATAGTAGTATATCGTTTTTTCTGATTTTTTTTTAATTTTAGAATCATTGCCTCAAAGGTATGTTCTGTAAAGTCTAAATTTGGTTGTTCTGATCCTAATTCCCATTGAAATTGGTTTTGTTTGGATGTTCCTAGACTGAAAAAAAGCTCATCTACATCATTGAGGTGCTTTACGATATGTCCAAAACTCATCGCTGTGTTATTCAATCTCCAATTGAAAAAACCATCAGGAACTTCTTGAAGCTTTTTAAGGGTGATTTTACGTATTTCAGAAGAAAATTTTGCCAATCTTCGTATACTTTCATTAGTGTCCATAAATGCTACCCTTCTTTAAATTTCCTTTTTTAAATTTATTATGGTGAGCCTAAAAGCACAATGACTTCAATCAATTTACTCTGATAATAATCATGGAATAAAAAAATATCTATTATTAATTCCCTTTTTGGTCTTTTCAATACTAATAGTATGTAAATCAGGGCTTCCTAAAATCTTCCTAACCGAACCAAAAATTGTCACGCAAGGGCCTAAGAAATGTATTATTCGAAACGACTATCTAAAACCGAACATGACCCTGAATGTGAAGAACAGTACGTTAAAAAGTGGCTGTGGCCAGCTTAGAACGTTAGATTCTATATGACTAAGTTGGTACATATTAAAATTAAGAATCAAGTCCGAAAGCATAATACTGTTTTCCGGGCATATCTTCATAAACTCCTTCGAGCATCACGCCCCCTTTTTTGTTTTCGAGAGCGGAAACCAGTTCTTTTATATCGGTCACCTTTTTACCATCTACATGGGTAATGATAAAACCGGCGCGCATTTGTGTTTTCTGACGTAATACCCCAGGATATAAATTAACAACTTGCACTCCACCTTCCAAATTCAACTTTTTAGCTGTTTCCTTGTTCAGGGTTTCAAAATCTGCACCCAGATAATTGAGCATTTCTACATTTTCCTTTTTCGTGATATTGGTGGTGCCCTTTACGTTTTCAAGGGTAACTTGTAACTCTTTCTCTTTTCCTTTTCGGTTTACAACAACAGACACCTTGTCGCCTGGTCTATGCTGCGCAATAATTTCCTGTAACCTTGGCGAGGTGGTAATATCTATACCATCGACTTTCACGATAATATCTCCTTCCTCGATGCCCGCCTTTTCAGCTGCACTTTCTTCTCCGACAGTTTCGACCCAAACTCCCTTTACGAAATCAATTTTCTTTTCTTTTGCCAAACTACCATTCATAGTAGTTATGGTAACACCGAGCATCCCACGCTGTACACTACCATATTTTAAAAGGTCGCTAACCACTTTGGTAACAATGTTACTCGGTATGGCAAAACCATATCCTGTATAGCTTCCCGTTCGGGTGGCAATGGCCGAGTTGATTCCCACAATTCTTCCATCAAGGTCTACTAGGGCACCGCCACTATTACCGGGGTTTATGGCCGCATCGGTCTGTATAAAACTTTCAACCGCCAATTTCTCAGGATTCATGTTGATATTACGTGCTTTGGCACTTACTATACCTGCAGTAACCGTAGAATAAAGGCTATAAGGGTTACCTACGGCCAATACCCATTCCCCGATTTCCACATCATCGGAATTGACAAACGACAAAGCCTTTAGGTTGTCGCCCTTTATCTGTAACAATGCCAGATCTGTAGCGGGGTCAGCACCAATTACTACTGCCTTATACGTTTCGTTGTTGTGCAGCGTAACATCCAATTCTGAGGCGTTGTTTATAACATGGTTGTTGGTCACAATATGGCCTTTCTCATCGATAATAACTCCTGAGCCTGATCCGTACATTGGTTGCTGTGGTATATTTTCTGGCATTTGAAATCGGTCACCGAAAAATTCCCGGAAAAAATCAGGTAATTGTTGTGGCTGCACATCCTGATTTCCGCCACGCGGACTCTGTGTAGATCGAATATGTACAACGGCATCCAAGACCTTTTTGGCGGTATCTGTAAAATCAACTGGCCCACCTTTAAAATCTTTATTGTCCTTTTCCGTATATTCCTCAGCATCCCTGTTCTCCGCATAAAACTGAACCTGTTCATTTTCTGTGTTTGCCTCAAGGTCACTTACCTCCTTACAAGATGTTGTCGACATAGACATCAAAATTATCAAAAGTGCGCTTAAACTGAATTTTATGTTTTTCATGATTTTTGTGTTAAATACTATTATTGTACTTGAATTTTATACCTTTTCTTAATGCTTTGCCTCCAAAACATATTATATACCTAATTCTACAAAGCGATATGGAAACGTCTCTTTAAATAAAAATCTCTATCGTTTGTTCGAAAAATACAATGGTGCACTTGAATTATTTTTAGACCCATAATCTATATTATTCCTATAATTCACAGTAGCGTATTGGAAGGGGAACTAAAGTGAAAATTAGCCCTCAATCAATTTCCTGTGATTCCAACAGTCCCGGATGGTATTTTCTCAGAAACGAATTTCTCGTGGAATCCATTTTTCGCATCAATTCTTTCATGTCCAACGGTTTTCTTTTCCAATGATCAAAGAAATAGTCCTTCTTAAAAAAGTCCTTCATGAAAAGGGAGTCCGTTTTGGGGAAATAGGAGAAACCATCGTTCCATTTATAGGGAGCATGATAATCAAAATAGCCCCTAAAAGAATTCATTATACTATCTAGATTTACTCGAACCGAGTCTCCCTCAACATTTGGGAAGGCATACCTATAAATCGAATCGTAGCGTATTAGATTGCCTTGCTCATCATATTCTCTGTGAACTTTCCATTCTTGCTTGGGTTTTTCAGACAACTCTTTTTTTTCTTTCCCTTTTTCCTGTAGTTTCTCTTTTTCCTGGCCTTTGCATCCTATAAACAACAAGACCAATAAGATTGTCATTATATTTTTCATAGAGTCAAATTTTAAGATATTCGTATTTGATTTTAAAAAATCCTTTTAATTGTTTCTCCGTGTAGTGTTACGGTTGTTTCTCGTCGTTGTCCTATTACTTCTTCCTCTATCTACATTATTTTCTTCGTGATACTGGCGTATATTATCGCCTCGATATCCTTTTACTCGCTCGTATTTTGAACGCCTCATATCTAGATTTCGGTAGCGCGGTGGCAAGACCTTTCGGCGCACCCAAATGCTCCCGTCCAAATAAAGATAGGTATGGGCCGATAGGTCATAATAAAAATGATATTTCGGAAAATACACATAGCGCACAACTTCCAACCTGTTCGGGTAGAACCAAGATGGTGGTGGCTCGATGACCCCTGCGGTCATGACCATTGGGCCACAGCTTGCCAATAACATTAAGATTAGAGTTATGAGAAATAGCAGTGCTGACCTGAATAGTTCCTTTATTTTAATATCCATCATATTGTCAATTCATAAACAAAATAATGGGAAACCCACCATCTTCGAAATGACCTGTATCATTCTGGTTTTAAAATCTTAAAAAAAAATGGAAAGAAGTAATGTTTTTAATTGATCATAAAAATTAATAAATACCAAATCGCAAAAATTTCAAAGAATTACCGTTTTTCATATCGCCCCGTTTTTTTTGTCAATTTGATTCTATAAACAACACCTTTCATTGCCTCAACATACTTTCCATGTCCATCGGTCATTGAATGGCTAATAGTCGTTTCGCCTGTCAGTAAAGGAAAAACACGATCAATTAGTTGCTGCATGCCCGAACCTCGTTCTTCCTTGGTCTTAAGTTCTTCAAACGTTCCCCAGGCGATTATGCTGCGCCAATTACTCATGTTCTCTATGGCATCAACTTCAAAACAAACGTTCGGGTTCTTCCGCATAATATCGATTTTCATTCCTTCCTTTGTGTGTCCGTAAACATATTCCCCATCATAAGCATAAGTGATTGGTACTATATAAGTAATATCATCGGCATGGCAACCGATTCTTCCTACTACTTCGCGGTACAAAACTACCTCTATCTGATTGGCGGTTAATTCTCCCAACATGGCTTAAAAAATAAATGATCAGAATTTGTAGCTTTTCTATTTGGGCATGACCCTATAGGTAGGTTTTTTCGCTTTAATACCTTACCATTCTTTGTCAAAATTGATACAAAAGATAGAAGCATTACCGCTGAAATTCCTAATGCAAAACCACTATTATTTAAATTAATGGCAAACCTATTTTATTTGGAATGACTTAAATCATTTTGTAACAATAACATATAAAATGGCTTCGGGCAAACAAGTTGAATCATTTAACCGCTGCCTTGATAATACGAGATTATTATTTTTTTTTAATAATCTCAACAACGAATAAAAAAGTCTTTCGCCCAAATACCGGTTAGCAATAAAGAATTTAACGATTTGCACAAAGCCCGTATTACAATCATATAGTAGCGGTAAATGCCTCTAAGGTAGTTGTGGAAAATATTGAAGTGTGAAATCGCAGATTCCAAGAATCCTAACGATATGGAAATTGCCAAGACCACAATAAAAGCCATTGTATAAAAAAGTTCTGCAATGAACGGCATATTTTGCTGCTGACGTATAGAGTATATACGTAAAGTCCCAATTAACCGAATTAAGTCTGAGACTACCACCAGAAGTGTTCTGAAAATCTTTTTTTTTAGAACACTTCTTGTTAAAAGGCAACCCTAATGATTTACATCATTTTATATCCTATAGCTCAAGAATATCTTTATGACCTTAATTAATTGTTTAACATAAAATTAAAATATCATGAAAACAGATGTAGAAATTAAAGAGGATGTATTGGATGAATTGGCATGGGAACCCAATGTAGACGAAACTGAGATTGGGGTCATCGTTGAAAATGGGATCGTAACACTAAGTGGTGTGCTTAACAACTATTCCAAGAAAGTTGCCGCAGAAAAGGCGGTAAAGAGGGTTGAAGGAGTTAAAGCTCTTGCAGGCGATATTGAAGTAAAATATGGCAACGATTTTAAGAAAACGGATAAAGAGATTGCAAAGGCCGTTGTAGATGCCCTCGAATGGAACTCATCGGTACCTGAAAAGAACTTGACGGTCAAAGTTGAGGACGGTTGGGTATATCTTTCAGGGGAAGTTAAATGGGGCTATCAAAAAAATGCGGCAAAAAGTGCCGTCGAAAACCTATTAGGGGTACGTAGCGTCATCAATAACATTACCATAAAACAGGATGTAAAACCTTTTGAGGTTAAGGATAATATCAAAAAAGCATTTGAACGCTCTGCCGAATTAGATGCAAAAAATATTACCGTTTTAACCGATGGGCATACTGTAACCCTTAGGGGCAAGGTACATTCTTTAAAAGAAAAGGAAGATGCCGAAACCGCAGCTTATCGTGCACCAGGAGTATATTACGTAAATAACGAACTGAATATTCAGTATTACACGGAATATGCATAACTATTCACATTTCAATAGGTTATTGACTTTATTTGTTGGTGACAGCCCTGATTTACTATAAAAAATCAGGGCTGTTTTTTTTCAATTTGACCTATTATAAGAATAGATAATGCCTGAAAAATTAAAATATATCGTGTAAGGTCAATGGAATTCGAGCTATTATTAAAAAAGATTTTTTTGAATCGACAAAAATTCAATCCCAACATGATGTGTATCATTTTGAGCGATATAAAATGCTTTTACTTTTAATTCTATAATATAAGATTTCTCCCTAATCTACATAAAATCAGGTTTATGTAAATGAAATTAAAATAATGTGATTATGAAAACGGTTGCAGAAATCAAACAGTTTTTTTGGATGTACCGGTATTCCTATCCGATGTCGATAAGACACAGATAGGGCTCATCTATAAGGGTGGCGAGTTGACCTTCACCGGTATCGTAGATGCCTATCCTAAAAAAATGTCGTCGAAAAAGCGAATGCAAGTGTTACGGGTGTCAAGGCCGAAACCGAGGTCATTGTCTTAAAATTTGGGAATGATTATAAAAAATTGATATACAGGTTGTAAAAACGGGTGTAAAGGTGAAAGTTGATAACGGTTATAGAGACCCTACCACTAATTTACCTTGGGTGCAGCAAAACGTACCGTTAAAAATCTATTTTAAGCAAAGGGGCATTAAGAATTTTAGGATTACCTCCCAAAATTGAACCTATTAATATAAAGAAAGATGAAAAATTCTATTGATCATTTCTTAAATCTTGAGGCCAAGGGTATATGGGTACAAGTAGTAGATAGCACCTTATAAATAACAGGTTATGAATATTGAACAACAGCGAATAAAGAAACTTAGCGAAGTGAGTAAAAAACTTGAGAATGTCTTAGACCTCGATCCCCTAATCGAGGAACTCTCGCATTCTAAACTTGTGCTTTTGGGCGAGGCATCACACGGCACTCATGAATACTATACATGGCGTACAGCCATTAGTAAACGACTGATTCAAGAACACGGATTCAATTTTATTGCCGTAGAAGGCGATTGGCCCGATTTCTATCGCGTAAACCGTTATGTAAAGCACTATCAAAACAGCCATAATAGTTCAGTCAATGTGCTTAAGGAATTTAATCGATGGCCAACTTGGATGTGGGCGAATTGGGAAATTGAAACCTTGGTAAATTGGCTATACAAGCATAATGCTGATTTGTCCGCCCATAAAAGGGTAGGAATGTATGGTCTAGACGTCTATAGCCTTTGGGAATCAATTGAGGCTATAGTCGACTATCTAAAAATACACGATAGAACACTCTTGCCTTCAGCTAAAAGGGCCATGGGCTGTTTCGAGCCTTTTGGAGATGAAATGGGCATGGCCTACGCACGGTCTTTACAGCGTTTTTTACCCAAGACCTGTGAAAATGAGGTTGTTTCATTATTAAGTGATATAAAGAAACGCGTACCAACTTTTAATACCGATATCGAAGCGGCCCTAAATATGGAACAAAATGCCCATATCGCTAAAAATGCAGAAAAATATTACCGTTCTATGGTCTCGGCAAATCAAAGTTCCTGGAACTTGCGTGACCACCATATGATGGATACTTTAGTCCGATTGTTGCACTTTCACGGCCCCAATGCCAAAGCCATAATTTGGGAGCACAATACCCATGTCGGCGATGCCCGTGCTACGGATATGGCACTTGACAATACCATCAATATTGGTCAATTGGTACGCGAACAACTTCCAAGCTATAATCCGAAAATTGTTGGATTTGGATCAAACCAAGGTTCTGTAGTAGCAGGATCTGAATGGGGAGCACCTATGCGGAATATGAACGTTCCTGAAGCGGTAAAAGGTTCCTGGGAATATCTATTGCATCAAACCGGTAAGGGCAATCAAATCGTTTTCATGGATGAAATAAAAGATAACGAACTATTTAAAAGTTCAATAGGGCACCGTGCCATTGGGGTGGTGTATCACCCAAAATATGAAAAAATAGGGAATTATGTACCCTCGGTCATGCCCGATAGATATAATGTCTTCATCCATATCGATTCTTCAGAGGGGGTGCACCCCTTGGATGTTTATGTGGATAAATCCCAACTTCCGGAAACCTATCCATGGGCGTTTTAGGGTAAATGTACTTTTTTAGGTTTTCTATAAATGAATGCCCTCTTTGATATTCAACCTATGTTCATTGTACCCCGATCTCTAGTTTTTCTTGATAATTTTAAATGAAAAATATTGAAGTAAGAATCTTTAATTGAAATAAGTAATGCCCAGAACCAAAACTGTTTCATGGACACTTACAGGGCATGAAAGAGAGCACGGCTTGAATATATATAAGATTTCAACCACTTTGGGAGGTCTTTTCTTGGCTTCTTCTTTTTTGGTTAATTCTAAGCTCAAGTTTAAAGGTTGGAATTTCATCAAAGGATTGCATTTGCGCAAGATAATTTTTAAACAAAAGGACAAAGGCTTAATTTGACTGACCAAAGTTTATATACTTTGTTTTACACTTCATTTTGATAAAACGGAGGAGGTAGTTTCAAGCTTTTTTAATTAACGCTCTTTGTGGTAATTTATAAGTTCTATAGCTACTTATCATCTCCAAGATATCTAGCTTTAATTGTTTGAACAGTGATACATATTCTTTATCGCTTAAGACCCTTCTTACATTCTATAAGTTCAGAATGAACTTGTGAAAGATTGTCATTAATTCTTTGGGCACCCGAAATCTTAGGATCAACCCTTCCTGTATCAGTGCACTAATAATCTGGTCGAAGATATTCCTGTATATTGAGCTCGGCACGTTGACCATTAACCATAATATGTATTTAAATCGTTGAACTTCGATCTTTTCTTTCAACCTTTCCCTTAAGTCAAAAATGGAGACTAAGAATTCGTGTTGTCTTCATAACTTTCATTTTTAAAGATTATTGAATCAGTTAAACGAAAGTCAAATCGCTGCGAAAAGCAAATTGCGAATTTGCAAGAAAATTAATCGGAAGCTAAAGTAATAAGTAACCGAATAGATCTCGCTCAAAATGGTCTTAAAAAATACTATTTCCATTGGGGTGGCAGGATTCAAACTTCATATCACAATTTATTGTAAATCAAAATTTTATAACAATTTTTTTTTCAAGATAAGACACCTATTAGGACATGTATCGCGGCGTTTTGGTGCTTTCGCAATATAAATAGGAAAGAAATATCCAATGGTTGTAAATCGATTTTAAGCTTATTATATGACTCATGTGTTATTAGTGGACTTTTATGTAGTTTAAACGTCAATATATAAGTCTAAAAAGCCAAGGAACTAATGAAATATACAGATTTCGAGGGCTGCCCCATAAATTGTTGGTTCACCGAAACCTGTCAAATCCACGAAAAGAATTAGATAACTGATTAAAAAATCTAAAAATATTTTAATAGTATACTTTTATACATAAGAAAACCGTAAATATTCTAATTTGCCGATATAAATCCTGATGCTGTACTCATTTTCAAAGGCTCTTGATAAAACCATCAAAATCCAATTCCTTATCAATATTTAATTTTTGCTTTAAACGGTATTTAGAGGTATGTATACTAGATGGCAATACATTAAGGATATCTGCAATTTCAGTATTGTTCAGTCCCATTTTTACATAGGAGGCCAAACGTAGTTCCTTATCGGTGATTTTAGAATTGAGACTTTGAAGTTTTTCATCAAAATCTTGGTGCACTTCAGAGAAATAGGATTTGAAAACTTCCCAATCCTTATCTGCTGCACTTTGTTTTTTTAAGAGCATAACGATACGCTTGAACTCTATCTTAAACAATTCGGGAGAGTTCTTTACTTTTTCCAGGTTGTCCTTTAATTCAGAAATGAACTTGCTTTTCTGAACCAAATGAAGGGTCTGGCTGGCCAATTCTTTTTTCTTGTGTTCAATTTCCTGTTTGTATATTTCCTCTTGCTTTTCCCTAGCAATACGGTTTTTTTTAACACGTTGGCGAAAACCAAAAAATAAAAGTCCTGACAAGGCGAAAGCAGAGAACATGCCCCCTGCATAAAGGCCTTTCGTTAGTTTGTCTACTTTAGCTTTTTCATTTAGTGTGTTGATTTCTTCTTTTTGTAGGGTGATTTCGGCTTCTTTTTTTTCGGTTTTATGAATAATATTTAACTCCTGAATTTGATTCACTTTTTTGATGTTGTATAGACTATCATATATTGAAGATTTTAATTCTTGATATTCGAGTGCTTCTTGATAATTTCTGTTTTGACTTGCGATTTCAGTCAGAATTCCATAAGCCTGTACTTGTTCTTCCAATATTCCAATTTTTTCAGAGAGCGATAAGGCATTCAAAGCAAATTCTTTTGCTTTAACATTGTTTTTTAATTCGAGTTGTACTGAACCGAGCATATTAAAGGTTTGTGATTTTAGTTTGTCACTACCAAAATCTTTGAATAGATGCTTATTTTGATCTAAATATTTTAATGATTCTTGGAATTCTTTTTTTCGAATTTTAATATTTGCAAATGCATTGTTCACATTTATCAACGTTAAATAGTCGCCTAACTCTTGAATTTTTGGTTTGCTCTCTTTGAGAATCCTTTCTGCAATATTCAAATTATAATTATGCAGAATAAACATTTCAGCCTGTGATACTCTATATTGTAGCAATTTTCGTAAGTTAACGTCTTTATCTATCTGATTGATGATATTGTTATATATTTTATTAGCGGCAATTGTATCCCCAAGAACATTATAAATTTCGGCTAACCTGCTATTCATCCGCTCCAGATAATCTTGGTTATTGGTCTTTTGTACATGGCGAATAGCTTCCGTTGCATCAATTAAAGCTAATTTGTAAAAGCCCTTAACAAAATGAAGCCTGCAACGATTTTCAAGTGATTGGCCCATACCCAAAGTATCTTTCATAACGCTAAATCCAATAAAAGCCTCATCAATAGCTTTTAGTGCTTTGTCATATTCCCCTAGATCTGTATAATCGACACCTAGATTCATTTGAATTACTGCAGTTCTTAGCGTGTCTCTTCTATTCTGATATGAATGCAAGGCAAGCTTGTTGTATTTCAATGAGCTATCAATTGAAATATAGCCATGTGATATGGCTAGACGCATGTAGCCACCCGCCAAAATTGATTCTTTTTTTGAAGATTTACCTAAATCAACCAATCTTTGAGCAAATTTTATTGCATTTTTACCGTCTGTGTCAACATAATGATCCCAAACGTTTATTAAAAGGTCGTTTTTTGTAGAGTCAGTTTTTGCATTTTTCAAAAGAATGAGAAGGCTGTCTATTTTTTTTTGATCTTGACCAATGGATAATAGCGGAACAATTATTAGCAATAATAGTGTCCATTTCTTCATATTAAATTTACTTTTTAAGTTAAAACACCTAGGTAATTCTGTTAAAAATGCCTCTTTTATAAAGATAATACAACTAAATAGAGGATTTTATCCCAAAAAGCAGCTGTCTAGGATTTGTATAGACACCTGTAATAAGATTGAGCAGTAAAATATTTTTTAAAATATTGATACTCAAATGTTTATTGGCTTATTGTGCATTTCAATTTTTCAATTGTCTAGGCTGTTTTAAGTGCTAAGATGGAATTTTGTCCATGTTTTGTCTAGTGTTGTTTTTAGGTTTTGCCGAGCTGGGCTTCTAGTTTTGGAGTGTTGAATCCTTAAAAAACAATTATGAAAACAAAAGAATCAGAATTTAAATGGAGACTTTTTGTAAGTCTATGCAGTATTGCCTTAGTAGTATTTCAAAGCTGTAGTAAAGACGATGTTGGCGATGGCCCTGGAGATGAACCCAATAATTCTTCTATAGCCTCTGTTTTATCCCAAGGTGTTATAGAAGATTATCCAGCATCACGTGTGGCAGATACCCTTGAAGTTTCTGAGCCCTATTATGAAGATTATATTGAAACTGCTTCTGGTGGAGATATTACGAATACTTATTTGTGTACCACTAAAAAAGTAAGTGTTTTGGATGGCAGTGGAAAATTCGCGCTTTTTAATCCTAATGCGGAAAACATTTGGCCCGGGAACCTTTTGCAGGGAAAAACACTAAATAGTAATAGCCCTTCAAGTATTAATGTTGACCGTGCTGGTGGTACGGTTTCTTATAATTTGATCAATGGCAATCCTGTTTCGGCAAGTTCAGTAGATCAAGTTAAAAAGTCCAGTATTCAAATAGCCATGAATGAAATAATCGCTAATGATCCAGATATCGTTCCTGCTAATTTTCAATTGGATGTGGAGGAGATTTATAGCGAAGAACAGATGGCATTGGAATTAGGTGTGAGTTATGAGTCTTATAACATCAACGCTTCTGCCGATCTTTCTTTTTCAAATGATAAGGAATACAACAGGGTACTGGTAAAATTAACACAGGAGTATTACACTATGTCTATGGATCAAATCAATGGTTTGGACGATATTTTTGCACCTGATGTTACAGGAGAAGACCTTGCTCCATATATACAAGCCGATAATCCGGCAACATTTATCTCCTCTGTAACTTATGGCCGTATATTTTATATGATGGTAGAATCCACAAGTTCAATAACTGAGCTTAAGGCCCGAATTGAAGGCACCTACAATGGATTCAGAGGTAAATTGGAAGGAGAAGTGGAATACAATCAGTACAATTCTTTAAAAGAGGTTAAAACTAAGATTATTGCTTATGGCGGTAGTGCGGAAAGTGCATTTTCCCTAACAGGCGTAGTGGATATCAACACCATCGGTGAAACATTGGCAGAAAGCACCAATATAGCAGAAGCGCTACCCTTATCCTATGTAGTCAAAAGTGTACTTGAACCTAGTAAAACGGTTGGCACCAAATTAGCTACAGAATATGATGCCGTGAATTGTACGCTTAGAGGTGTACGACCTCCTTTAGGATATCAGGCCTTGGTTGGCTTATTTGAAGATGGAATAGGTGCGGCTACGGCAGTGGCCGGTTCCAACTCAATACTCTTCAACGGAGCAGGTACAGAATATGTGTGGTTTAATGGGAATACTGGAGCTGTATCACAAAAATTTTCAATAAAAGATTCAAATGCTCCTTTGGGGACGGTACGTTACGATGCTGTAGGTGCTGGTGTGCTTTACGTACCTGGTGAAATTTGGCTATACGATAAAGAAAGTTTGGAGTTTGTGAAATTTAAATTCGACCCAGGACCTTATGCAGGAAATAGCAATACTATTCCCAACTCCTATATTGGTACTAGTTATTCCGGTCCATTTAATACCAATGAGGTGCATAATGCCGATCTAGCTACTGGGGAAAGCTTCCCATTTGCCAGTGTAGGTTTTGGGGCCTCTGCCTATTTGGGGTATACCAAAACCACGGAACAAGAAAACTATTTTGGAGGTATTATTGTACATAATATTTACAAATACCGCCATATCTATATAGAAAGAGGGGCAGGTAACATTTATGCCTATGAGGATTATATCGTAGATCGTTGGACTAGAATTCCTTTATTAGGTGCTCAAACTACGGGCACGGTTATAACCCGTGAATGGACAGAGAAAAGGGATTTTAGGGATTATGATAAAAGTACATGGGCTTTAGATGCTGTTGGTGCCGGTTGCAAAGTGACTTTGGGTAATGGAGATCTAAAATTACTCTATTTCGGAACAGACGGCAAAACATTTTTTGTTCGAAATGATTTGTACGGAGCGGCAGACGGACCTTATGTAATCGACTAGTTAGTACAAAGACAGTCGGCACCTTAAGTTGTGATTCAACAACTTGGTGTCGGCTGTTGTTTTATTGCTGTTCCTTTCTATAAAACCTCATTTTCCTACAAGAAATGTAATATTCAGAGTTTTTAAAACAGCCGTTTTATGGGTCTTATTTTAAACTTGCCCGACCATATCCCAGGGTGTTTCATTTTTGTTCATTTTTAGTAGTTTTTTTAATTAACCTTTTATGGGATTGGACTTGCAACAAAAAGTGAATAATTAGATAAGAGTCATGCTGCTATTTTTTGATGGTGCATTTCTGTTACAAATTCCTCTATAGTTTCATACCCCAAAGTAGAGTGCATTCTTCTGTTGTATCGAGGCGTTTTGGTGCTTTCGTCCAGTAAATACAGAAAAGGAATATTAAATAGATTTAACGGAGTTCAAATTTTATATAACCCTTTATTATTTGGACAATTATAAAGGCAGTAGGTATGACCAGTATGGCATAGTGGGCGATTACCTATCAAAGTACACTAAAAGTTGTCCAGAAAAGGGTAAGTGAGGAGATAAAAAGGATTTCAATAGACTGATATGAATATTTTTCAATAACCTTCTTATAAGAAACATTTTATTTGTCACATTTTTGACATTCAGGATCAAAATAAAGTCCTTCTGCCCACGTTTGACATTCACTTTTAGTTTCAAAACACGGATGCCTTAAATCTATACTCCAGAGTGACCATGGTTTTGAAGAAGGACAAGAGTCGCATACGACAATGTCATAAGAATCTTTTCCGCATCTAGCGAAGAATAACATTGCGGCAATAATGGAAATGATAAATGATTTTTTATGCAATTTTACACTTTTCATGGTAGCTTCAGTCGTCCATTAAGTTGGTAAATAGTTTGTATATGCTATAATTGCTGAGAACACCCAGGATATAGGGGACTCCTTAAGATGTAAAGATCTAATTTTGGTAGCATGTTAATCTAGCCCCCCGTACAAATCTCCACCCCCAGTATCTATTATAAACAATATTATCAAAACCCCAAATACTGAAACTATTGACGCACCAATAGTTAGAAGAGTCGACATGGGTTCATTTTTTAGCACTATTTTGGTGAGTTCATTTTCCAGTAATGGAACTTTTGTTATTTCTCCGTTGCTTTTCCTTACCCCATAAAATTGTCCATCTTCAAATCCAATACGCTTAAATTTATAGGTGTTGTCATTATCTGTTACGACTTTGGTTTTTAGACCCTCCTGAAATGCCCGCTCTAACGTAACAGGCTTATTTTGATAAACGACACATCCCTCTAAAAGGATCAATGCAGCGAAAAGACAAGAAATTACCAACCCTTTTCTTCTTAAGTTTTTCATTTGGTGTATTTATATCTACGTTTTAAAATAAATCTAAATGTACCTTGGGGAAATTCTTTAACAAATGATATGTATCATGATTGCCATAAACAATTTTGAATCATTTTTTTTGACTGAAAAGTCCGTATTCTGAACCACCATAGCTTTTGTGCTCGGTTGGTACGCAAAATTGCGTTCCTGATACTACTTCAAGTTGATATCGATCCGAACTTCATTCTTCTGGAAAAATATCGAAAGACATATTTTTGTAAATAGCATCTTTAATTAAAATATATGCTATTATAATAACCGGTATTGCTATAATGGCAATCATAGCCCAAGTTGATAATCCTTCTTTTTTTAATACTTCAGCCACCTCGTCGGCATTAATGGGGAATTTCACATCTTCTCCTGGGTTATCCTTTACACCATAGAACAGACCGTCCTCATAGACAATATATTTGTATTTATACGAATCATCGGTTACTGTAATAATCTTGACTGATTTCTCATCTTGAACTGCTTGTTCAAGGGTTACATGGGTTTTAAACGTAGCACAACTTTGAAAAAGGATTAACACCGTAAAGAACAGTGAAATAATTTTGAGCCATTTCTTGGGCGCTTTCATAAATGTAGATTTTATTCAGTACGTCAATAGACAATCTATGAAGTATGAATATAGGTACAACAGGCAGGAAAGTAAATGATTTGAATCATTAGGCTACCATGCTAATTAATATGCTTTTGGACAATTCTGCAAATTGTATTTGCCATCGAGAATAGAATAAAGCTTAAAATCAGATACCCATCGGGTTTATTGATTGACAAATAGTTGGAAGATAATGTATTATTGTCACTGGTTCGAATCCTGTTTCCTCGACGAACCTATATGCTAAAACTCTTTGTTTACCGACCTTCATGAAATATTCAGTAGAAATAGGAAACCCAATAGGACACCTTCGTTTTGA
Organism: uncultured Maribacter sp.; assembly: GCF_963974015.1. Lineage (GTDB taxonomy): Bacteria > Bacteroidota > Bacteroidia > Flavobacteriales > Flavobacteriaceae > Maribacter. Next base: position 216,636 of record NZ_CAXBBZ010000003.1, read on the forward strand.
AATTTATTCCAATTTGGCTGGTTTTGACAGTGTTCATAAAAACAGAAAACCCTGACAATCAATTGATTGTCAGGGTTTAAAAATATTCAGTCGGGGTGGCAGAACTAACCCTCCACACCTCAATACCTTTATTATCAAACAATTACAGGTTTTTTAAAATATCAGGTAACCGAATAGGTAACTTTTGCCTCGAAATCATTCGTATAACTAAAGGTACTTTAATAAATGGATACAAAACATAACAATCTATATTATTTATTCCTCAACCGATAAGATTCAGTTTATTGGTCTTGCATATTATAAAAGTGAATTATAGGACAAAGAATTTATTTATAAAACATAAATCTCCTCGTAGATAAATAGAAATGGATATTTTAATTATTAGAACTATTTAATTAAAATTGTCCATTTCCAGCTATAAAATAAAGCCATGCGATATTTTATAATTCAAATAGTCATACTCAAAATGACTACAACTTAAATTAACGCTAGGGTAATTGAAAAAAGGTAATTAAAGACATGGAAATTGTGCCATTCATTCCGAAAACAAAAAGGGGTTTTGCGCCAACGATTCCGTTGTGCAAAATTGTCATTTCCATTCTCTATAATCTCAAAGCGGGGTTCGATGTCATTAGTTGCCGGTAAAGGCATTTTTTTTAGAGGTATACCTGACCTGATAATTGGCCTGTTACCACTATAGGAAATGGTGCAAAACCGATATATCGAAGGACTATTGGGTCTACTACATGAACACCACCAAATATTACGAATTTTTTTTCGAAATCATTAAAAAACCGACCCACAGCATCAGCAAAAGCAGTGGCCTGGGCTTGGAAAGCAGAATTACCAAAGGGAAAAAAGAGGTTTCCAATCGTAGGGCGGATATATTCTTTCGATTTAGACCCGGAGAGTTCGTAGCCTTTGCAAATGGGAAAGATCGTAAGCTGCGGTTTACTTTGCAACATATAGTACGGACGAGGCCTAATAGTAGAGTCATCAATACCGATTAGGAAGTAAAGTTTGCTTATGAAATGTGCTACTCGGAAATCAGAAGGCTGTTGAAATGGTTAATAAAGTTCACTAAAAGGTGCAGATAACTTTTGGGTCTTTTCTAAAAATTTCAGCTATTCTTAACATGTAAATTTGTTTTTCCAAACATTTCGCTATTTCTTAAAAGTTACAAAAATGTTAATCGGCTTTGCTATTAAATTATATTAGTAAACACCAACAATATGCAAAAAAATACTTTTCATTCAAAGTGAATCTAGATTCTTAGCGAGTAAATAAAACCTTGAAATCGTCATGCCAGAGTCAAGCACTTAAAGTATGTACTTTATTCAATCAATTTTTCAATATATATAAAAGGACTGTAATCCACTCTATTCTCCTCTATATCAAAATATTTAACTTTGTCTTCCTTTATGGTTTCTCCATTTTTTGACCACCTCATATTCCAATTACTATTGCAAGGGTGAATAATTGGTAAAATTAATACATCATTATTAAGTTTTATATTCCAAGTCCATTTTGGTGAATAATTATTTTTCAGATGCGGTTCGACGTTCCATATTTCTATTAAATGACCAGGCTGTCTATTTTTTGATTTACGTTGAATGTTAATTAATGGTTTAAAATATGTCAACTTGGCTTCTGAAAATCCTCTATGCGGAAACTTAATAAAACCCATTTTTTTCCAGAATTTTTTAGACTCTTTTGGTGCACAAAACAATTTAATCACTAGAAATTTATTTTTTTTGAGATAATCAGAAAATTGCTTAAAGAAAAACTCCCCAATCCCTTTATTACGAAAATCAGGTTTAATTTCTAGAACGTCAATTTCTGCATGGATTTCACCTCTGCTCCAAACGAGAAATCCGATTGGCATCTCGTCAAAATCAAATGTTATTAAGGCTCCATTTTTAAACGCTTTTGCAATAATTGTCCAGTTACAATAAAAGCCTTCATTATAATTTTTTTCCTCTTCGATAAGCCATTCCTCAATTTTTTTAAGATTCAACTGAGTCGGTAAGATATTTATTTGAAATTTTGTTCTCATTTTAAAGTCCCTTTGGGAATTGCTCAATGAGCGGGTCGTGTCTATATTAATTATTAAAAGGTTAAACCAAATTTCCTTTATTAGTAATCATTATATTAATGAAACATATATTACTATTTAACCATAGTTATATTTTCAAGGGAGAAGTCTAATTTATTTTAAATTTGAATTTATTTCAAATAGTGATATAATTAACATTGTAATTTTTAGAGGTATTTTACGACACAAGAGGTAATAGAATCATTGTTATAGAACCTTGAATTTATTAGATTTAGGAAAGATTTAGAAGTAGTTTAACCAATGAAATTTTTCTAATTACTGAGGTATATTTACTCCATACTTACCTTCAAATTGTTTAAAAAATTCTTTCAAAGAGAATTTCTCATGTCGACATATATTATAAATGGTAGACATAGGTATATCATACCCTTCAGTCTCCTTAATCTTTGTAATGGTAGATGAGGATAATCCACATAATTTTGCATATTGGTTTTGGCTCACTTCCACACCTTGTTGATTTTTTGGTTTTATTAAAAATTTATGATGGATAAAAACACACAAATACTTATTGACCAAAGCATTAGCCTTATTAGTATTATCTTTATCTATTTTATTAGCCATCAATTATATAATAATATTTAAATCAAATCAATTGTTAACAAATAACTGTTCGCTATAGCGAACGATTAAGATATTTTTCATATATTAGTATCTTAGTAATAAATTTGCGATTCTTCTATAAGAAAGTATTAGAAGCATTCGCTTTGAATCTCGATCTGAAAACTGGTAATTTTTGTGCAACGAGAGAATAAGCAGATTGCTCACGACCCGGGCGTGAGCTCTCTTATTGTTGCACGGTATACCAGTACCTCAGATCAATAAGTTGAGTTTCACGCCCAACTTTTTCTTAGCGTTTCTTCTTTAGTTTTTCATGAATGTGTCGCCAAACCATCTGGGGAATCATGGCAAATCAATTATTTGGAAATTTAAAAGAAGCGCGAAAGCTACTACAGATTCCAACCTATGGAACCAAGTATAGTTCGTTTGATCGCTTGTTCCAAAAAAAGCCAAAAAACCCAGTCTAATTTTTACTTGGCTATAGTTTTGGGCTTACGATTCATCTTTTCCGGTTAACGAAACCCTTTTCCCAAAGCTGATCAAAAAAATATTATGGCATCCGGCCATACATCGCAATTCTAGCCATCCACTTTAAAAAAATCCAGTATCCAAACCTATATGGAACTTGGACAGGACAATCCTTGCTTTACATCAACGCATCAGGCTTAGACGTAATTCAATGGTAGGTTTCCTTGGAAAAATCAACCCTTCAATATCTCATTAAAGGCTGTTGACGGAACTTAAATCGATTGTATAACTCAACTATCTAAATTATGAAAAAAATACCAATTATAAAGAATGGCTTCTTAACCTTCCTTACCGTATACTTGCTCTTATCCCCTTTTCTTAGCTTAAAAATGAAGGCGAAAACCCTTACCGAAAAGGAAGCCTATAACGAGACCTATTATTTCCAGTCCACCATTTCAGGAACCGTTACTGATACCAACGGACTACCCATCGCAGGAGTAACCATCCAAATTGGAGGAACGAATGCTGGAACAATAACTGAATTTGATGGATCCTACAGTATCCAAGTAAACCTTGATGGCCTTCTAAACTTCTCGGCCATGGGCTTTAAGACCGAGTTTGTTTCCATAAATGGTCGACAGGAAATAAATGTTGTCATGGAGGAAGATGTTACCCAATTGGATGAAGTAGTCCTCAATGCAGGGTATTATACCGTGACCGAGAAAGAACGTACGGGGAGTATTGGCAAAGTAGGTGCCGAGGCACTGGAAAAGCAGCCGGTTTCAAACCCATTGGCAGCATTGCAAGGACGTTTGTCGGGGGTAGAAATCACCCAGACCTCTGGAATCTCGGGAGCGGGCTTCGATATCAAAATCAGAGGTCGGAACAGTATACGGACACAGGGAAACGATCCGCTTTATGTGATAGATGGAGTTCCCTATGCCTCTTCCAGTTTGGGGGAGGAAGCTGCATCCGGAATCTTGCCTGGGCTCGGTTTTAGTCCATTGAATACCATAAACCCAATGGATATTGAGCGTATAGAAATCTTAAAGGATGCCGATGCCACGGCAATATATGGTTCAAGAGGTGCTAACGGTGTTGTTTTGATCACAACAAAAAGAGGGAACATGGAGGGGACAGAATTCAATCTTAACGTGCAATCAGGTTTGGGTACGGTATCCAGAACTATGGATTTGCTCAGTACAGCGGAATACTTGACCATGAGAAGGGAAGCCTTTTCCAATGATGGAACCGAACCCCTACCCTTCAATGCCTACGATGTAAATGGTACCTGGGATCTTGACCGACAAACAAATTGGCAAAAAGTACTTTTCGGTAAAACCTCTTATTTGAATAATTTCCAAGGATCGCTTTCTGGAGGTAATGGTCTGACCCGGTTTTTGGTAAGCGGTAATTTTCATAGGCAGACGAGTGTTTTCCCAGGGGATTTCAACAACAAAAAAATATCGGGACTGGCCAATATTGGGCATACCTCCCAAGATAAAAAATTGACCGTGCAGTTTTCTACTAATTTTACGTGGAACGAGAATGACCTTCCATCCGACGATATTACATTTTCGGCACTCAGCTTGGCGCCCAATGCACCGAGATTGTACAATGAAGACGGAACCCTCAACTGGGAAAACTCGACGTGGCGGAATCCATTGTACAGATTACAGGGGATATATCGTACAAATGCTTCAACACTAATCACTAACGGGGTTTTTGACTATACTTTACTTCAACATCTACAATTAAAACTTAACCTTGGTTATACGGAGAGCCATTTAAGGGAAATCAAGACTATTCCCTCAACGATTTACAATCCCGCCTTTGGAATTGGCAGTGCATCTTCCGCTGCCATCTATAACACAGGATCTAGGACCTCTTGGATATTGGAACCTCAATTAAATTATAGCATCGAATTTGGAAAAACCAGCATAGAAACATTGGCAGGACTTTCCTACCAAAATCAGAACACTGGTCGATTCTCACAATTAGGATTTGGTTTTGTCAATAACAATTTCATAGAAAGCGTCTCTGCTGCCTCGAATACCTTTGCCTTAACGGATAGTGACAATCAGTATCGTTATCAAGCCGTTTTTGGACGCGTCAATATCAATCATCGGGGTAAATATATCTTAAATGTAACAGGAAGAAGGGATGGATCCAGCCGATTTGGGCCGCATAGGCGATTCTCTAATTTCGGAGCCATTGGAGCTGCATGGAATTTTTCGGAGGAAGATTTCATTAAAAATTCAAATACTTGGTTGAATTATGGAAAACTAAGGGGAAGTTATGGTACCTCGGGCAACGACCAAATAGGCGACTATCAATATCTGGACACTTATTCTTTTGGAGGAGTACACTATCAAAATGTAGTTGGGATATTTCCGACGCGATTGTTCAATCCGGATTTTAGTTGGGAATCGAATAAAAAATTGGAACTGGCATTGGAACTTGGACTTTTCATGGACCGCGTGCGTATCAACGGTAATTATTATCAAAACCGATCCTCCAACCAATTGGTGGGCATACCCATACCGAGTACTACAGGTTTCAATTCCGTTAACGCAAACCTAGAGGCTACCGTCGAGAACAAAGGTTGGGAAATTGGGCTGAACACCCTAAATATAAGGACTCAAAATTTCGCCTGGGAAACTTCTATTAATTTCACTATTCCCAAGAACCGACTGGTTTCTTTTCCCAATCTCGAAGGTTCTACCTATTCGAATTCGTTGGTGGTCGGTGAACCAGTGAACATCGCCAAAGTGTACCAATTGAACAGGGTAGATCCCATATCCGGATTATATGAATTCGAGGACTTCAACAATGATGGTATTATATCCCCTGAAGATGATCAGCAGGTAGTCAAGAGTCTGGATCCTGAATATTTTGGAGGTTTCAATAATAGGTTCACGTTAGGAAAATTTGAAATGGATGTGCTCTTTCAATTTAGCAAACAGTTAGGACGTAACTACTGGTCTACGGGAGGAACAATACCGGGAGGGCTATCAAATCAACCGACCGAGGTCCTTCAAAGATGGTCCGCACAAGGTGATCAGCGCTACATACAGCGATTTACGACCGGACAGTCATTCGATGAAAATCAAGCTTTTCAACAGTTTACACAAAGTGACACTTCGATTTCGGATGCCTCATTTTTACGTTTAAAAACACTTTCGATGACCTATGCCCTTATGCAGAAAGATACCCACGGCTATGACTGCCAACTTTATTTACAAGGTCAAAACCTATTGACCTTTACCCATTACCTAGGGCTGGATCCGGAAACAAGAAACAGTGCTACCGTGCCTCCACTGCGTATCATCAGCTTGGGAACGCGATTAACCTTTTAAAAAGATAACATGAAAAATAAAACTTTAAATGCTAACAATTTGAGATTACCTAAACGAATATTCTTTTTGAGCCTAATTGTACTCATGTGTATGATCGCCTGTGAGGATTTTGTGGATATCGACCCCCCCACCAATCAGTTGACAGGGCAATTGGTGTTTGAGGATCCCGCAACGGTCGATGCGGCATTTGCACATATTTATGGGCAATTACGTGATCAAGCTTTTTCGACGGGAAGTATTTCAGGAACATCATACCTAATGGCGCATTACGCGGATGAACTTGAACTGTTCAGCAATGATCTACCCAGTGTTCAAGGATTTACCAATAGTCGCGTTCCGGCCTCGGACAGTTCGGTCGCACTTTTATGGAATACGGCGTTTGAATTGATCTATGCCACGAACAGTATTATTGAAGGGGTCGAAGGGTCTAACATACTATCGGATCAAGATAAGGATCAATTTCTTGGGGAAGCTTATTTTCTAAGGGCATATATGCACTTTAACTTGTCTAATTTATTTGGGAATATCCCATATATTACGACAACGGACTACAGAATCAATAGCGAAACAGCTCGATCGGAAAACTCGGTGGTGTTCCCATTGATCGAGAGCGACTTGCTCCAGGCCAAAACCTTACTTTCAAATTCTGAGGGGAGAATTGGCTCTTACCGCCCCAACCATTCCGTTAATAGCGCATTCTTGGCACGGGTTTACGTATATCAAGAGCAGTGGTCCAAAGCTATGAATGAAGCTGCGGAGGTGCTGGACGGTGGCCCCTACTCCTTAACTGACAATCTTGACATCGTATTTAAAAAAAACAGTCCCGAAACCTTATGGCAATTGGATTCAGACGTTCCGGGAAACAATACTGAGGAGGCATCCACCTTTGTATTCACAAGTGGGCCACCCCCCAATTCAACCTTATCAACCCAATTAAGTAATGGATTCGAGGCTGACGATGCACGGTTTATGGCTTGGGTCGGAACAGTTTCGGACGGGGACAACACGTGGTACTTCCCAAATAAATATCAACGTAATACACCTACGGCAGATACGGAAGAATATTCCATTTTAATACGTTTACCGGAACTGTATTTGATTGCAGCAGAGGCACATGCCCATCTAGGAAATATAGAAATGTCCTTGGACTATATTAATGCAATAAGGAACAGAGCCGCGTTGCCTTCAATCTCAACAAGCAATCCGAATGATTTATTGGAAGCCATTCTTCAGGAGCGAAAAGCTGAATTTTTTACGGAACAGGGACATCGCTTCTTTGATTTAAAACGAACTGGAAGGGCCACGCCTATTTTATCACCTATCAAACCGGATTGGAAAAGTAGTTCACTGGTTCTTCCAATTCCACAATCAGAGCTATTGTTGAATCCTAATCTCGGACCTCAGAATGAAGGATATTAATTTATTTTTTTGGGTTAGCTCCATTGTTCGAGAAAAGTCTGGTAGACATTGTTCGAGATTAGTTCCCCTCCTATGTCTCACCATTCTTTTCTTAACGGTCTGCCCGCTGAATGGGCAGACCAACAATGGTATAGGAGCATATCTGGAAAATGATAAGATCTATTTGGAACTTGATAAAAGTATCATTGGCAAACCCATATTATTCGTACGGCACCATATGAATCAGTTACATGTTAAATGGTCCCAAATCGGAAACCAAGTAGTACTCTCACAACAAATGGTAACATCGGTCATGGGTGAGCTGATTCCTATAGATGGCGATTATACCATAGAAGAACGTGTTCTCGGAAAATTTCCTTTAATCACTGAAAAAAGTAAGGGTAATCAACTGGTGATAGATGCTACGGACCTATTACTGAATTTGGAAATCAGATGGTTCCGATTTTATTCCCAAGAAACCATACTGCGAGACCTTTCATTTGTCAAAAGTGTCGAATTTATGGACGGGGAGACCATTATTAGGACAAGTCAGACCCTTACCGAGGATAGCCCAAGGTCCATTTCAGTCGATTATAGCTTTTATACGTTGCCAGAACCTATGCGAGGAAGATTGTTCGACCATAGAATGGGATACATGTTGGACGTTAACTGGAGTAACCGAAGAAATGGAAATTATAAAGCGACTATTGCAAGGTGGAGGCTAGAAAAAAAATACCCCGAGCAAAAACTAAGCGAAGCAATTAAGCCGATTATATTTTATTTCGACCCCGCCATACCGGACAAGTGGAAAAGGTACCTTAGGGCAGGGATAATGGAATGGTCACCAGCATTTGAAGCCGCCGGGTTCAAAAATGCCATTGAAGTTAAAGAACTACCTGATTCCATATCGAGTGAGAACAGTGTCAACTATTCCCTGATTCGGTGGGCCAATTATTCGGGAATCAGGAGCGCGGAGATGGAATCCGGCTCTTCAGTTCGCCTTGTTACCGATCATCGGTCCGGGGAAATTCTTAAGGCTGATATATTGATAAGTAGCTCTTTGCAAAGTCTTAGCGACGAATATTTGGTGCGCTGTGCACCCTTGGACCTTAGAACCTTGAACTATCCATTTTCAGATGACCTTGTGGGAGACCTCATTCAGTCCGTTACCGCACATGAGGCAGGCCATGCCTTTGGTATTATGGATGCAAATTTTGGAGAATATGGGTATCCGGTCGATAAAATGGGGGATGTCGATTGGCTCAGGGAAATGGGGCATACCCCAAGCGTAATGACCTATGCACGTCATAATTATATTGCACAGCCGGAAGATCATGTTCCGCCTTCGCTTCTTGTCCAGAAAGTTGGACCTATGGATATTCACCATATAAAATGGGGCTATACCATGTTACTCAGCGCAAAACATCTTTATGATGAACTCCCCTACTTGGATGCCATGATAAGGGAGAAAGATAGCATTGCCTGGTTCCGCTTTAATTCGGACAACTATGGAAAAATCGGTCCAGGAAATACGAATGAAGTTGTTGATAATAACGATCCGGTCAGGAGTACCGAATTGGGACTTAAAAATATCAAAAAGGTCTTGGAGCTATTACCTGCATTGAATAGGGACAAACGTGATGATGACCTATTGGATAGGCTATATGACAAGACTTTGGAACTATGGTTCGATGAAATGAAGCACGTCACATCCTTAATCGGGGGGGTTACCATTTATAATAAGGCTGGATTTCAAAAGGGAGATGTTTTTGAACCTACGCCCATCGATGAACAAAAAAGAGCGTTGAAATTTTTGATTGAAAATGCTTTTATAGTACCGGATTGGTTGAGTAGCCCAAGTTTTGTGAATAGACTTTCCTATTCCACAGGTTCGGACATACTCATGATCCATCAGATCAATTTATTATCGGATGTGTTGAACGTGCAAAGAATGCGCAGGCTGGAATTTATGGAAAAGCGCCCGGAATATCGAAATTTTATAGCACCACTCCTAGCGGAACTTCAAGCTGGCCTTTTCCATGAATTACATGAAAAGGAAACCCAAATATCAAAACGTCGACAAGAGTTGCAGTTGGAATATATCACGTTATTGATAAATCACTTGAAATCGGAGACAAATTATGATAATATTAAAGTGCTACAATTAGGACGTAGCACAAGCCAGTCCCTTAAAAGTGCTTACGCCGAAAATTTGCGGGACCTTGCGAAACAAATTCAATCTGCGCTAAAGAAAATTGAAGGTGGTAATAACAAGGAACATTTAAAAATATGTCTAATGAAAATCGATCCTGATTTATAGCGGATTGTACAAAAATAAAAAGGGAGTCAATTGACTCCCTTTTTTGATTGGACCTTTATGGTCTTTTCAATTGTATCAGGCAATTGGTGCCTGCTTGAAAAACAGTCTGTCCATTATATTGGCAGACCTTTCGTCCTGAGATATCACATCCAGATACTGAAATTGGCTCACATGGATTGGAAGCATTCAGGTAATATTCCCCTGCAATCGCATTATTCTCGTCAAGAAGTTTATTATCCTTAACGGTAAAGGCACTTGCGGTTATTGCGAATACAATGGCGAGCGCCGGAATCAGAAATTTGAACTTTTGCTTTTTCATGATATAAAAATTTAAATGATGATCTACTCTATTAACGGGTTTTCGATCTTGCCCCGCTACCGGCCGGTAGTTTTATAAATGGTTTCCCAGTATTATTTAGCAAACTGAATTATTCAGTTATCACTATTCCGAATTTCATAGGTGGATAGGCGGTTTCCGACCAATACATACAGGGTATTATTGCTTACCTTGATTTCATTGACATGTTCGCTTCTTTCCTTATATAGATAAAAACTATATCCATAAATGTCATTTTTCCAATTATAGACATCAATAATGGATGCTTGGTCAAGCATGTTATTATCCTCGTATTTTCCTAATCGGTTGGAGTTGGTATAGATTAACTCTCCGTCCAAAGAGGAATTATTGTTTACGATTAATGGAGGCGCTAGCATTTCCGTGACTGCACCTTGCTTGCTAGGGGCGACTTGGAGGTGTGCTTTATGTACGGTATCCAAGGTTTGTTGACGCTTCAATACCGTTAAATCACTATCCATGATGATATACTCGTTACGATAATAATAGACATAACTTAAAAGATTAGGTTCAGTAGAATAGGTCAATATACCATCTACATCGAATACCCCATCTATTTGTTTTTCTAGAATTCCATGCTTTAATGATACGGAGGTCGACGTGTCCTTATCCATGATTCCCAATATTGTGCTGTGGGAATTTCCATCAAACGACCTTATAATAAGACGTTGGCTATCCACCGGTATCGCCACATCAAAAAAAACGGAATCCAGCGACCAGGGCCTAGCAATCCATTCGTTGATCCTCCCTCGAAAAATACACGGTACGGTACCATCCAGCATAAAAAAGTATGGTGGATATAGCCTAAACTTTATGTTTCGAAAAGGAAGATTACTTTCTTTAATATCAATTTTGATTTGAGCGGTGTCCTTGGATGAGAAGTTTATTTTCAGTAAATAAAGGGGCGTAGTAGGGTTTCCTAAATAGAGTATATCCCTATCAAGGCCAGCGATATAATACGAATTATGACCAAGTTCAAAGTCTCTTTTTTTGAAAATTGGATGTGGGGTAAATCTTCTCGTAAACGCGTTGTTACGATGAACCTCCTTCTCGGACAATAGGAACAAAAGAACTACCGACCCTATTGCCAAACATACAACACCGATTATTTTTTTATATCCCGCAATTCTTTTCATATCATTTCACATTTAGAATTTCTACGTTTTTCTAGTTCCAGAATTGAGAACAAGGCGAACATAATAAACAGAACATTGAAAACCACATGCTCCTTCCAACTCAAATTTTCAAGAACCCCACCACAGGAACAGGGAACAAAATCACTGAAGTACAAAATCAGAATAATATAAACGGTGAACATGGTCATAAGGCTCAAACACGCATATAGGGCAAAAAGTCGGTATCGTTCAAATAGAAGGAAAAAAGACAGGACCAGTTCCAAGGTCGGGACTATCCAAGCAACGGTATCCGCATACGCCGTTAGAATAGTAGACTGGCCCAATTGTATCTGAAATTGTTGGTAGTCGAACAACTTACTTGAAGCAGCATATACGAACAAAACGACAAACAGCATGCTTGTGATGTAGGGTATATTTTTTCTAAGTTTTTCCAAGGTGACCATATCGTTTGTATTGACATGGTAAATTTAGAGTGTCCTATTTACTTCTGTAGGAGGATTGATTATCCGACAAGGATTTTAATACTAAGTATTTCAACTTCTCAAGGAACTAGGAGTCCGTCCATATTTTTCCTTAAACGCTCTTGAAAAATGAGGGATGCTTTTGAAGCCCACCATATGTGCAATGGTCTTCAGTGACTTGCTCGTATATTGAATCATGGTTTTTGCCCTACGCAAGCGTTCCTGTATTAGAAATCTGAAAACGGTTGTGCCATACAGTTCTTTGAAACCATACTTCAATTTGAACTCATTTGTACCCATCTGAAGAGCAAGTTCTTTTAAGTGCGGTGGGTCGGTCTCTAAATTATTAAGGATCAAATCATGTACTTGTCTAATTTTTTGGATATCCTCATGGCTCAACTTTATCTTTGGCCCTTTTGAATCCCTTCTTGGTTTGATTGCATTTTTCCATAGCCCTTTTCCAAAAGGTTCCCTATTCGAAAAAAGGACTGTGCTCACTATTATCTTATTTGAATTTCCCTTGATAGTTCTGAAATTACTCACCATGCAGCTTTTTGAAATCACTAAGCCATCCCTAGTTCTAAAGTCCAGTTGAATGGAGGTATCCAAATACTCCTTATTCAAAAAGTTCTTCATTCCTTTAATCCATTTTTTTTGCGAACTTTCTATCAGAAGTTCTGTAAACGGTCTTCCCAAGATATCGTCCTTCAATCTGGATAATATGATAATTGCCTTATGATTGGCCATTTCAACAATTCCGTCTTTGTCAACAATCAGCGACATTTCGATAAAAAATTGTGGTGTCTGCCTCGTACTTACGAATCCTTGATGAATGAACGATGATTGAATCTCCTCGTTGACCATATTTATCATTACAATTAAGGAAGCAATGTTATCGTTTTTATCGGAAGGTTCTAGGCTATAGAAAAAATTCCCTTTTGCCATCTCAATAAGCATTTGGTTAATACGCTTCAAGCGGAAATCATCCTTATTGACCATAGTGTCAAATTTAATAGTTAAATATAGGTAGCGCCCACTCCAAAAAAATTAAAATGGGGATTGCACCTTTTATGAAATGCAAGGCTTCCGATTTTAGGGTAAAGGATTTTGAGGGTATATCGCTTCGTTGGGTGTTCAAGTAAAATTCGCTCAGTACATCAGTGATCGGTGGCGCTATCAAAAAAGCCAAGGACTTTATTAATAATGACCCTTCCAAGGCAAAGAAATCCCTTGCTTGTTTATTGACCATCCTCAATTCTCGAATATCACAAAGTACAGGCATTGCCAGCCCCTCTTGTACCATCATCCGGTCCCTGACTATAATCTGAGCCGCATTGAGGTTTATGCTTCTTACTGTATAAACGATATGCATCAGATTCTCGGTCAACAAATAGACCGCAAATTTATTTTTATGGTATTTTTTCATGTTCAGAAAACTGGTATCGGTCTTGAAATTACAAAAATAATATATCCGTTTATGGAGTCGCATTCATTTATGCCCCTAATAATCGAGTATTTTATTATCTCCAACGGAATATTATTTATCTGAAACGGAGTACTCTATTATCATTTAATAGATAATCTTACAAATACTACTACATTTTACATCATATAAAATGTAAGTATTATGGCAAAGATTAAACACCACAATTTTTTGAACACCGTACACGAGGTATTCACGGACGCAAAACAAGAAGGAGTACTGCACCTCTATGCAGAAGGTAAATCTTTTTCCGGAAGAAAAATAAGGGTAAAGAATCGGGACCTATTTCATTTTGGGACGACTGGCTATCTTGGACTCGAACAAGATCCACGGCTGAAAAAAGCCGCAATTCAGGCCATTGAAAATTACGGAACACAGTTCCCTTTATCGAAATCCTACATTTCCAATCCTCTGTACCACGAATTAGAACAGCTCGTCACCAAAATGTACAGTGCACCGATCATTATAACCAAAAACAGTACACTTGGTCATCTTGGGGTCATACCAAGTGCCGTCGATGATGATGATGTCATCATTCTGGACCATCAAGTACATTGGAGCGTTCAAAATGCTGCTAAAATGTTAAAAACCCGTAGCGTTCCAATAGAAATGATACGCCATAACAATCTTGAAATGCTCGAGGACAAATTGAAAAAATATACACATTCTAAAAAGCATATCTGGTATATGGCCGATGGAATTTATTCTATGTACGGGGATTATGCACCCGTAAGTGATTTAATAGAGTTAGGTAAAAAATATCCCCAATTACGCTTCTATTTCGATGATGTTCATGGAATGAGCTGGACTGGTAAAAATGGAACGGGTTACGTACTAGGGCAATTGGGAGACCTCCCCCATAATGTTCTGTTATTCGGAACGTTGAGTAAGACCTTTGGGGCGAGCGGTGCCCTTTTGGCTTGTTCGAATCAGGAACTTTATAAAAAAATTAAGACCTTCGGTGGCCCCTTGACCTTTTCAGCCCAATTGGAACCCGCATCCGTTGCCGCCGCAATTGCATCGGCCAAAATCCATCTATCCGAAGATATCTATGACCTTCAGGAAGATTTAAGGGAACGAATCGACTATTTCAACAGCCTGTTGGCCAAAACAGATATTCCTTTAATCGACCATAATGAGTCTCCCGTATTCTTTATCGGGACAGGAATGCCCAAAACAGGATACAATTTCGTCAACCACCTAATGAAAGAAGGGTTCTATGTGAATCTTGGTATTTTTCCTGCTGTACCAGTAAAAAATACAGGTGTAAGGATAACAATCTCAAGGCACAATCAGAAAAAGGAAATTAAAGCATTGGTTGATGCAATGATTTTTCATTTTCCAAAAGCCTTGGAGGAAACACAAACGACTTCAGAAAAGGTTTTTTATGCCTTCAACCTTCAATCGAAGATAAAAGGAGTAAGGATTTTCAATGAAGGACTAGAAACCCATGAAAAGAAAACGATTGAAGCAATGGATAAAAATGAGTGGAATCGTTTAATGGGTGGCCAAGGGGGCTATGATTGGGATGGATTAAAATTTCTTGAAAATGTTTTTCAAAGAAACGATAGGAAGGAGTTTAATTGGACCTTTCGTTATTTGACCATTAAAGATAATGCCGGTGAAATTATTTTGGCGACCTTCTATACTCATTCTCTTTGGAAAGATGATATGCTTGCCCATGAGAAAGTTTCAAGAAAACTGGAAGAATCTCGAAAAAATGACCCCTATCATCTGACTTCCATGGTGCTCTCACTAGGATGTCTTTTCACGGAAGGGAATCATCTTTATTGGGACGAGAAACATCCCCAAGCAATTGAAGCGATGAACACCTTGATCCGTCGGATGGAGGATAGCCAACAGAAACTTAATTCAAAAATGATAGTACTACGTGATTTTCGTAAGGATACTTCCTGGCACCGACACCTTCAAGGAAATGGCTTTGTACGGATTCAAATGCCTAATTCCTGCATGGTAGATTTGAAGGGTACACAAAATATAAAAGGGTTTATAGCAAATCTCTCATCCCGGAATAGAAAGCACTTACGGAAAGATATCGAACCAAATTTGGAAAAGGTCTATGTCAAGGTTGCGAACAATTGTACAGTAACCGAAATTGGGCGAATTAAACATTTATATAGTAATGTACACCAGCATAATCTTGGGCTCAACACATTTCCGTTCCCGGAGAAATTATTTGATCACATGAACGAAAATCCGTTTTGGGAGTTCATACTGGTTAGCTCAAAAGAACAACCTGAATTATTGATCGGGGCGATGCTCTGTTACATGAATTCAGCAAGGGTATATGTACCTGCATTCGTAGGAATGGATTATGACTATCTCAAGAAGTTCGGTACTTACAGAATATTATTGCTAAAAACCATCGAACGAGCCATAGAATTAAGGTTTCCCAAAATTGACATGGGTATGACGGCTTCTTTCGAAAAAAAGAAGCTAGGTGCTAAAATTATGGAAAAGTATGCCTATTTACAGACAGCGGACAACTATACTTTGGAACTTTTGGGAATAATGGAAGGCCAGTGAGAAATTAGTATCCATATGAAATACCAACAACTGTTAACGGAATTCGAGACCCAACTGGATAAGTTGGAGAACGGAGAAGGGGATATTCTCTTCAAGGCAGAAACAGGTATTGTATTGGTAGAGAAATATATCAAAAAACTACAAAAAGAAATTGTAAAGAAAACCTTTACGTCGCAAACTGAAGAAATTTATTTCTTTAAACATATTAAACCTCAAATTTTCAGTAAGCTAATCTATTACGGTAAACTTTTTAATATTGAAAGTAAAAGGCCAAGGGTAAGCAACATGGCTCAAGTAAAATATTTGAAACATCAAATAGATAAACTCCAAATTTTTTTTAACGATAATCTCGAATTTTACAATTATTACCGCCGCGGTGCGATGTCCTTGGATGAACATTATTTTATTAGGGGAAACCGTGATTTAAGACTCCCATTAGAATCCTTTCACTTTTTGATAGATGACCAATTTTCAACATGCCAAGACGGTACCGTCGCTAACATAATGGCGTATGATATGCTTATCGTTTATCTCAAAAGAGAGGTTGACACTCTCGACAAGATTATAGAAATACCTGAAAACATACCTATGCAAAAACCATCGAAACTTTTTTGGACCGGTAGCAAGACCGAGCTAATAGAGTTGCTCTATGCACTCCATGCCAGTAGCGCTATCAATAGCGGAACTGTAGATATCAAGGAATTGGCATCACATTTTGAGCATTTTTACAATGTTGATCTTGGTAATTATTATCACACCTTCATTGAAATAAGATCAAGAAAGACAAGTCGAACTAAATTTTTGGAAAGGCTGATTGAAATGTTGAATCAACGTATGAATTCTTTGGACGAATGAATAGGTAACACTATCCCCAACTATGGACCAAGTTGGGAGTTTCAATAAAACCTGAATTTTTGACATAATACCTTGAAAATTA
Source organism: uncultured Maribacter sp. (assembly GCF_963974015.1). Taxonomy (GTDB): domain Bacteria; phylum Bacteroidota; class Bacteroidia; order Flavobacteriales; family Flavobacteriaceae; genus Maribacter. The sequence goes on from NZ_CAXBBZ010000003.1 coordinate 233,774, forward strand.
ACTGGTATTTAGAAAAATTCATCTCTTCAATGCTGAAAATCTACGAAATAAAAATATTCCCCAACTCTATCATAGGTTTAGAAAAGGTCTTAATAATACTTGTCAGTTTTACAGAACGAAAGTCAAATCAGGTCAGGGACTATCATTTAAAATCACAAACACAGATAGTCCCTTTCTATTAAAACCGTTCTATTATGCCGACAAGTATTATTACCACAGACGACCTTCGGGAATTCAAAATGGAATTGCTCGATGACATCAAAAAATTATTGACCAGACAAGCCAGCGGGAAACTCAAAAAATACCTTAAATCTTCTGAGGTTATGGACTTGCTTCAAGTTAGCCCTGGCACATTGCAGAATCTTCGTATCAATGGCACATTGCCATACACTAAAGTTGGTGGTATCATTTATTACGATACCGAGGAAATTCAAAAAGTTATGGATGCCAACCGCGTGCATCACGGTCTAAACTCTTAAGCGATGAACTATATAAAGCTACTTAATGCGGCTTTTGAGAAGTTCTATTTTGATGACCGCCTTAATCCTACGCATATTAGCCTGTATATGGCGCTTTTCCAAGAATGGAACAGCTCTAGATTTGCGGATGAATTTTTCGTGAACCGCAGGGATTTGATGCTTGCGTCTAAAATAGGCTCAAAATCCACATACCACAGATGTGTGACCGATTTAAATGCTTGGGACTATCTAAGCTACTTTCCTTCCAACAATCCATATAAGGGCAGTAAAATCAAGATGTCCATTATCGGGACAAGTGATGAACCGGATATGGGACGGTACAATCCCATATTAGAACAGGTTGCGGAACAGTACCGTCCCAATGGTGTACCGCTTACGGGACAGCACCATCCCATAAACGGACAAGCTGTGGACTTGCACCGTCCCATAGGTGGACAAGCATTGGTATCTACTATAAACAATACCAAACAAGTAAACAATATAAAACAACCAAAGGGCTGGCAGGCCGTTATTGATTTTTTTATTGAAAAAGGTATTAATGCTGATGAAGGAAAAAAATTCTATGAACACTATGAAACTCGCAATTGGAAAACCAGCGATGGGAAACCGATTAGAGATTGGCGCTCCGTAGCCACAAATTGGATGGATAGAACTGAACTTTTCGCTGAGGAAAACAAACCAAACTTTAAAGAAGCGTCCCAAATCAAGGACAACTTGCGAACCACTAAAAACAAAGACTATGGACAACCCCTCTAAAATTATCGAAGGTGGTGTGGAATATTCGCTAGGAAAATTTGATGGCAAAAGTGTGCTATACGATTTTGATAAAATCTTGATTTACTTGAATGCCAAAGGCAGACAATTATTCGGAAAAAATTTCAGAATCTATGATGAAGATATCACAATCATCCGAAAGCTCTGCCACTATTTTATCAAGGATAAGGACAATTGTGAAAAGTATGGAATAGACATTGACAAAGGCATTTTGCTTTCTGGACCCGTAGGCTGTGGAAAAACAAGTTTAATGAAATTATTGCGACACATCGTACCGCTACAACGACCGTACGAAATGATTCCGTGCAGGAATGTTGCTTTCAGTTTTAACCACCTTGGTTTTAAAACCATAGAGGATTATGGGAACACTAGATTTTATTGCTTTGATGATTTGGGTATTGAACCTGCTGGACGCTTTTACGGTAAAGATTTAAATGTGATGGGTGAAGTATTGCTTTCCCGATATGAATTGTACCTACAGACCAAACACAAAGTAAAAACTCACGCTACAACAAATCTCAATGCTGAAGAATTGGAAGAACGCTATGGCAATCGTGTCCGTAGTAGGATGCGTGAACTGTTTAATTTGATTGCTTTTGATATGAAGGCTACGGATAAAAGAAAATAGCACAATACTATTAAACTTTGGCAAATTTAATGTATTTTGCCGAAGATTAATTAAAATTACATTTTTGATAAAAACGATAGAAAATAAAATACCATCATATTTAAAAGGGAATCGAACTATTTCAAAGAATGATTTAGTTGAAAGCATCTTAAAGGACTTTCCTAATCTAAAGAAAAGCTCAATAAATGTGTATTTATCGAAGCTAAAAAAAGAAGGCATCTTAAAGAACCCGACTAGAGGCTTATATGCGTTGGAAGAAAAAAAAGAATATATACCCACTATTGATACCAAACTCAAACGATTGTTCAACAAAATAAAAAAGGACTATCCATTCATAGAGTTTTGCATTTGGAACACGCTATGGTTAAACGACTTTATGCGACACCAACCTTTTAAATTTTATACAGTTATAGAGCTAGAGAAAGATGCTGCTCAGTCCGTTTTTTACAAATTAAAAGACCAAGGTAAACCCGTTTTTTTAGAACCAGATGCGGAAACTTTTGATTTATACATTCATAATAGTGATGATGTAATTATTTTAAAGCAATTAGTTTCCGAAGCACCTATGGTCGAAATCGAAAATGTAGTAACCCCATCGCTAGAAAAACTTTTAGTCGATATGATTATTGATACCGAACTGTATGCTGCCCAACAAGGGGAATTGAATTTTATATATCAATCAGCTTTTGACAAGTTTGGAATTAATCAAGGGAAAATGAAACGCTATGCCCACAGACGAAATAGAGAAAAAGAAGTCGAACAAAGAACAAATTTAACTTTGGCAAAAAATTAATTTTTTGCCAAAATTTAATATAAATGATTAAAGAAAGTACATATCATCCAGATTGGATTTACGAAGTCAAAAAAAGACTAGGTAAAAAGTATGACCCAAAACTGATAGAGAAAGTCATTTACGCTCTGATATTATTAGAACAGCTTGATGTAAACGGCTTGGAATTTATCTTTAAAGGCGGAACCGCTTTATTATTAGCAACAGAAAAACCTAAAAGATTTTCCATTGACATTGATATTATAACTGAGCAAACCCAAAGCGACATCGAAACCATATTGAAAAAAATTTGTGAAACGACCATCTTTATAAATTGGGAAGATGATAACGACAGAAAGCATGCACCTGATGCGCCTGTGGGTCATTTCAAAACATACTACAAAAGCAATGTTGATGGTAGCATTGAACCCATATTATTAGATGTGCTATACACACCAAATCCATATCCCGAACTTACTGAAATTTCGATTGCCCACGATTGGATTCAAACAGAAGGCGAAATTAACAATGTAAAGATGCCAACTTTTGATGCCATTTTAGGCGATAAACTAACTGCATTCGCACCAAAAACTACAGGGATTTTGTATAGCAAGGGAAGGCCAGTTGAAATTATCAAACAGTTATTCGATGTTGCTTTTTTAATGGAAAATATTTCCGATTTGAATGTAGTTCGTAACAGTTATGCAAAAGTCGTTAAGGAAGAACTATCGTTTAGAAGATTAGATATAACCGCAGAGGAAGTTTTAAACGACACGCAAGAAGCCTGTTTTGTGCTTTCAACTCGTGACACTAAATCTGATGAATTTAAACACCTTCAAACTGGAGTTAGCAACTTTACAAATTTCACCATTGAGAAGTTTAATATTGAGGAAGCCATCACAGCAGCTTCAAAAGTGGCCTACTTATCCGAATTAATAAAATCGTCTGACCATAATAACATTGACAAGTTTGAAAACCCGCTAGAGGTTAAAGATTGGTTAATCGAAGATACTCAATTCAACAAGTTAAATAAGCTAAAAAAGAGTAATCCTGAGGCTTTTTTTTATTGGTGGAAAACTTTGAGTATAAATTAAGTTTTATTTTTTTAACCCAAGATTCAGCTATGGAAATCTTGTTCGTAGCAAAATGCGAGAACTATTTAATTTGATTGCTTTTGATACGAAGGCTAGGGATAAGAGGAAGTGAATATCAGTTTATAAACTTATTGTCTTAAACTAATCTTTATTAATTTATTTTAAATTTACGCTTTCTGCAATAACAAACACAGCTGATGTACTTGTGGTATGAGATATTGAAATATGCCAACTGGTGATTTTTTTCGAAGTTGATATTTTCATAACCTTTCCCGATAATGACACCTGAGGTAAACCAGTCTGACTTTTTATAATTTCAATATTTTTTAGTGATATTCCATCTTCCATACCAGTTCCTAAGCATTTCAAGACAGCTTCTTTTGCTGCGAATCTACTAGAATAATACTTTTCAACATCTACTTTAGGCGAAATAGCTATTTCATTTTTTGAGAAAATTCTTCTCAAAGTATTGTCATCATTAAGCCACGCTAATTTCTCGAAATTTGAATGTTCTACTATATCGCAACCAAGACCAATAATCATTTTACTCTCTTTTAATTATTACGAAAAGTTCCTGTCTTGTTTAGCATATCGAAATGAACACTACCTCCATTATATTTTACAAGATTTCTAAATAATGAATATCCTAATAGTATAGCCTCTTCCCAATTTTCTTTTGTGCATTTTGATACTTCAAAAGGTGAAGTAAAATCTTTTATAAAACCTAATAATTCAGCATCAACACTATTCTCTTTAGTTAGTAGATTCCTTTTTTTAGCGTAGTTAAATACCATAAGTGAAATTGCTTCTTCTGTAATTGTTGCACGTGCACCGTCCTCAAACTGGTCAATATCGGATTTACTTTTTCTTTTCCGTTTCATCATAGACCTAGAACACGGTGACCATCCCAAGACCGTTGCAAAGGTGTAATGAAACACATCGTGGAAACGATAATTATCATTTTCCCTTGAATTATTATCAATAAAGTCTCCTACCTGCCTGTTTTCGTAAGTAATTTTGGTCATAGTTCTACCATCATTCTCAATTGTTTCAAAATCAATTGTAAAACTCCGCGGTAATTGTTCATATTCTGGAAAATCTGAATCGAAAAATAATAATTCTTTCATCTCATTTATTTTTTGTTAAACTGTCTTTTTTTACTGTCAAAAATTCTATCTCTTGTAATAATTGTTTCTTCTCTAGAAGCTTTTGATTTATTATGGAATCTACAGTAATTTGCTTTTCATTGTGCTCAATTGCCTTACTCCATCCTTTGTCCAAAGCATAAAAATCAAAGGCAAGTTTGAGTAAAAGGGCAAAAACAAAACCAAGCGCTGTTATAGCAATATAATTGTTGGCTTTGTTGTCCTTCTCTAAGCTTGTAATCCTAGAATTTGATTGACTAATTTCCTTCATCAAAACTTGTGGTGAATTAAACTCACCTTGACTAAGAGCTTCAATAGGATTAGAAGGAATTGAGTTTTGATTAGTATGGGTTCCTTTGTAATTCTGCTTCTCTGATAGCTCAGCCAACCAAATTGGGAAATAATTATCCCCCCTTTTCAAAACGATTGTTGCCGGCCCTGCATTATATACGCTAAATAATAATTTTCCTTTAAAATCCGGGTCGACGTGAAAGCCCGAAACGTTTACCAATCCTTTAAACTTTATTTTAGCCTTAATTGAAATAAAAGCAATTTTGTCCTTAGGTATTTTGACCGTTTCTTCGGTTAACAGTAAAGCAAATTGACCAGGTTCAATATGAATGATTCCTTCAGGTTCTATCTTTTTTATTTCCTTTGATTCTGAATTTGTAAGAAATACTTGCCCACCCAATGAAAGTTCATAAGCACCATTTTTTATTCTTTTCTCGTCAAAAGGCTCAATGACTTTACCTTTATTGAGGCAGTCCAGTATTGCTTTATTTCCTAAAAATGACATTATGTTTGATTTTGATACGTTAAATCCTCTGTTATGCTACTATTTAAATCCCACTTTGGGGGAAACCAATATTCAATCGGTTTATGGTTACATTTATATTTCTGTTTAATACGCGTTCTTTTACTATTACCTGTAATCTCTGGGTGTCTTACTCTACTATACTTATCAACCTCACAAAATAAATTTTGACAGTCAATGAGCTGTAAATTCCTTCCCCATAAGGATTTAAAATCTAGACCTAAACGTTCAAACTCTATTTCCTGCCTATCTGTTACCAACTTAATAATTTCTTTCTCGTTCAAACCAGCAGTATCTGTAAAGCATTTACTTATGCCACCCAAGGCACCAGGCCCTGGCATAACAAATTCTGACTCCGAAAAATTAATTATAGTCGAGTAGTTGATATCAATTAATAGTTGATAAGCCAAAAAATTTCCCAACCCTGGAAATGATTTAATGATTTCAAATGCCTTTTGCATATTATTGGCATTCGATAATTGGTTCTCTGCTTTATCATTAAGCATCAATTCAATTAATTTTAAATGATTACTATGCTTCCTAGTATAACCAAACGATGATTTTACAGAAGGCATAATATAGGCAGCAGAATAAATTGTTTCCCCAGCTCTAAAAGCATCATTCAAAATTTCATTATAAGTGTTAAAATCATAGTTCTCAAATGTAGGGCAGGGAATATGAGAACAAATTAATTCCCAAGTATCTATTTTATTGAAAAGTTTGAACAACAAAATTCTAAAAAGAATCTCTTTCGGCGAATCAGGATACTCCTTTCGATAAATAACATCACGTATGAGATACTGACTTACCCTGTCTGCTGCCCTGTAAGCATTTGTAAATCGGTAAGTATTGATTATTGAATCATTAGACCAAGGATAACCTTTATTTTCAATCTTATTGAAGAAAGCTTCTTGGCGTAAAGCTGCAAACTTCCAGTAAGTATCGTAAACTTCAGTTGTTTTAATAGGTGATAATGGTGAGATAATCGTTACCCCAGAGTTTATATTTTTTTTTGAAACGCTCATTAATGTTTAGTGGCTTTTGTAGCTTGATTATATAAATTTTTAGCTTCTTTTTTTGACAAGCTATCAAGTTTTTCAATGCTAATAAAGCAATTAAATCTTTCAAATGAAATCCCTAATTCATCAGCAACGAATTTACCTAGATTTACAAGACCCAACCAGTTACCATATGCCTTCTCGTATAAATGTTGTACTGCGTAAAAACTATTAAGAACTAAACCGTTTTCTTCGGTGACATAAAATGTCACGTGTTGAAGACAAGGGAAACCTAAATATGGTCCATCTAATTTATCAGAATTCGGGTCAAAAGTGGAAGCCTGATATCTTGACCTCCGATTGTTCTTATTGTCCTTTATTGATTCGATAATATTTTCAAGTTGATTAATTCCTCCAGTTGCCCCAGGAAAATCAATTAATCTTTGAAAATACGTTCCTCTCCTGTTACGTGGGTTTCTTCCGACCAAATCTAATTTCTTAATCCTCTTAAAATTGGATTTGTATTCTTCGTAGAATTCGTGTCTATTATTTTTGAACAACCTAGAGAGTGAAACAGGAAAAATAGTTTCAGAAACAGTTTGTATTGATTGTTTTTGATGTATTGCCAAATGATTATCTAATATCTCTCGAATGGACTTATCTTCTTCAAAATCGGTTATTGTCAGGACCAATGGGGATAATTCCTTTCCAGAAATATCCCCGTACTTTTTTAGTACCTCTATCCAAGATTGCGATATATTAAAATCTTCTATTAATGTGGGTGTTGTCATAATTGGTTTTAATTTTCTAAGTGCCTGTATTCTGAAAGCCCTTCATATTCAAAATTTTGAATTCTTATAAAATAAGTTTGTCCGTCGTTTGGGTTAATGGCTCTAAGTACTCCTGGTTTTATAGCCTGATAACAAAAACCATTTTCAGTTTCAGAAATAACATTCAAATGATTCCCCTCCAATTCTATATCCTTTGGTAAATATAGAAATCCCGACACTTCTGTATCAACGATACTCTCTTTGAATTTAGCATCAATTATTTTTAAATGCCCTTTATTCTCGTTTGATGTAATTTTTCTTAGAAAATGTGAGGGCGAGTATTTTAATAACTCTTTTGATTTCTGATAGCTAATTAGCTTGTTCAAACCGCAACTAGAAATTAAGGTTTGATATCCGACTCCAAAAACAGATGATATAGTAAAGAACTGAATGGGTGTTGCTGTATTTAAATCCCACTTTCTCTTTTTAAATTCAAGCTGGATACCTGCAACTGGCATCAAAAGAGCTGAGGCAAAAATATCGACTAGTCTCTCCTCTTGGTTATGAGCTTCGGATTCATTATTCTCTTGATAAATCAAATCGATTTGTGAACCGTGGCCATATAAATGGTGACCCAATTCGTGAGCGCACGTAAAAACTCTTCTAGAGAATGGTCGTAATGAGGATAGAATAATATAGGAATTATCAGGGTTATCACTCGATATATACATTCCTTCCATATTAATGCGCCTAAATCTTACATCTATTTCGAATTTCAGACAGGCATCATACACATTAATTGGCTGAAACATATTCAAACCTAAATCTGCTCTAACTGAGTCAGCCTTTTTAATTCCGCTTGCGGCGATTGAATCCATAAACATCTATATTATTTTGGTAGTATATTCAAGAGTTCAAATAGTTTATTTTTATCCTCTTCGCTCATTTTACTCAATTCTCTTGCCGCGAACTTTAGCTTTCCTTGAGTAATTTCTGAGTTATTATCTTCGTTAAGCAACCAAGATGAATCCACCTTATATAGTTTAGAAAATTCAATTAACTCTTCTGCGCTAACTTTTCGCCTTCCTGCTTCAATCTCGGAAATTGCAGGTCTTTGTACATTTAGTTTTAATGCCACCTGCGCCTGAGACAAACCTGAAAGTTCTCTCGCTTTTTTTAACCTTTCAGCTATTTGTAATCTTTTCAAATTTGAATTATCACTTTCCATATTTAGCGTGTTTTATAAGTTTTTCTGCTGACATTTTTATATCTAATTGTTTTTGTTCTTTTTTATCGTAAAATACATAACAATCATCAGGAATAATTATATCTAATTTCTTTTCTAAACGTCCCATAACAGTTACCAAAACTTGACTAGTTATTCCTGGCAATAATCCTGGGCAAGATGCAGAATCGATAGAGACTTCAATCTCTAATGTATCTGCTATCTCTTTAATAACCTCTGCAATTTTTTCTTCAACCAGTTCCTGACTTATATCAATCATAATGTATGGATTTGATACAAATGTAGTAAGATAATCTTACATACGCAAATTATATTTTAATTTAGTATCTGCGCTTATAATTTCTTGGACTTACCTGATGACTTTACCTCATTAACAAATGCTATAAATAAAGCTTTTAAACAATTCATAACTTCGAGACCCAATTCTTTCATAATTCTAATTTTTAATTAAACTTTCTAATAACGCTAAAGCTAGTATCTGGTAAGATATTTGGTTTTGATAATAACGACTTTCATCGGTATTACTCAAAAACCCTAATTCCAAAAGCACAGAAGCGCAATAATCAACCGTTTCACGCAACACCTGAAAATTAGCAAACTTCGCACCTCTACTCTCATATCCTATTGCTTTGCAAAGCGTCTTTTCTATTTGATAGCCGAGAAAAACAGATTCTTCAGAATATATGCCTTGCTTCTTTGATGTATAAACTTCTATGCCTCGTGCATTTGGATTATCTGAATGATTACAATGTAAAGACACAAACAAATCGGCTTTTAGAGTTTTGGCCAGATTCGCTCTATCCGATAAGGAAATTAAGGTGTCTTTATACCTGGTCAAATAAATATCGAGTGGTTTTTCCAAGTCGTTATTTAACCTTAAAATGGCATTCGCAATATCCAAAACCACATCCTTTTCTTTGATGCCATTTATACCTATTGCACCAGCATCTTTTCCACCGTGTCCAACGTCAATTACAATTCGTTTTTGAGCACTTATTTCTTGTCCAAAAACGATGCACATTTTTAGTAGCAAAAAGACAAAACTGACGTTTTTGAGCACTTATTTCATTTTCAATTTTCAGGTTATCAACAACGTCCCTTTCAAAAATCATAGCATTTGATGCCAAATAATAGCAATGGAATTCAATCGATATCAAATAATATTTTATTCACAAATAATTGATTTTCAGTTATTTATATACAAATATATGTAAATTTAAGAAAGCGAAAATGAATAAAAATTCTAAACCTTTTATTATGAAAAAATCAATCTATTTGGCAACTTTTTTGTCGCTGCTCTCAACATCACTTTTTGCTCAAATTGGGGGAATTGAAGATTCTGTTAATGATGTGGGCGATACAATTAGAACAATCTTTCCAATTTTACTTGGGGTTATATTTCTTGTTGGTTTCCTATTTAATGCAGGACATTTCTTTGGGGAAAATGCAGACCTTAAAAAAGGGATTACCCGTGTCCTTGTATTTGTTTTAATCGCAGGTGCAGTTGTCGGCATATTTACTTATCTGATTTCTATCGTAGTATAAATGAAGAAATTCGAGCCCTATAAAAACATCAGGAAAAAGGCGGTCATTTTTGGGCTGCCCATTTCCTTGTTTGCCTTAATGATGATGTCAGTTCTGGCTTCATTAATGGTCATCATCTTCTCGTTCAGTTTTGCGATGATTATAGGTGTTGCCATTTTCAACGCTGCTTTATACATCGCGCTCACGAGAATTAGCAATAATCCTCAACTGTTTCAGGTGGCAAAAGTCTTTCCAACAATTATTAGTAATAAACAAAACTCTGGCTTCGATTATGAACATGATTAACCTTTCAGCATATCAACCCATAGCAGATATTCAGGATAATATCGTATTTGCCAATAATGGCAATGTGGTTCTATGCTACAAAGGGAATCTGCCAGAAATCTATTCGCTTTCTGAAAGTGATTTTCAGGATATGCACGGTGCTTGGTTTCAAGCCCTAAAATCTTTACCAGTTGGCACAGTAGTTCATAAGCAGGATATATACCTGAAGAAAACCTATACATCGGAACAATTACCAAATAGCACCTTTTTAGAAAAAGCCACTTACGAGCATTTTAAAGGTCGCGGACACATAGAACATAAGTGTTACCTGTTCTTCACGTTAACCAAAAACAGAGCACTCAACAATTCAAAATATGTGAATCCGTTCCGTAACGTTTCAAAAGGAATCGTACAGGAACTGGATGATAACGTGCAACGGTTCGTCAACTCGGTAAGCGATTCGGTTTCCTTCATCAATAACAGTCGTAAAATGGAATTCCTTCCGATTGATGCAAAGGAAATCCAACATTTAACCAAGAGCTATTTCAATGGCTTTAACGAAGGCTTTGACACCGATATTTTACTGGATAAAAAAAGCGTCAATATTGGCGAAAACCATTTTGATGCCCTTGCCATCAATAGCGAACTGTGCTTTGGCGAAAGTGTACAGAGTAGCAAAACCAATGAGAAATTCACTTCTGACGATTTTGTGTTTCATCAAGGGTTTATTGATGGCCTAGGGCTTACGCTTAATGAAAACCATATTGTCAATCAAATTCTATATCTGGACGACAAACAAAAGTGGCGCAAGATGCTCGATAAGAAAATCGAGGAACTGAACAAAAGTTCCAACTTCGGTTCACAGAACAAAATGGTACTTGGTAAAATCCAGCACATCCTTGACCAAATCAATGCCGATGATAATGCCAGAATTATTCGTGGTCATCTCAATATTGTCTATTGGGCAAAAGAAGCCAAAGAGCTCGATAAGATAACCTCAAAAATCAAAACAGAATTTAAGGAACTGGATATCATCCCATATTACCCTAGAGGCGAAGAACGAAAGAATTATATACTGAATAGCTACTGCTGTTTTTCGTCCAATTTCTCAAACAATGATTTGTATGTAACCGATTTGAAACACGCACTCTGCCTGTTCGTCAATAACACCAATTACAAAAGCGATGCTACTGGAATCATCTTTAACGACCGTGAACATAACATTCCCGTTTTAAAGGATGTTTGGGACGAAAAGAAGAAACGTATCAAGGCACGAAACTTCGCCATTTTTGCGCCAACAGGGGAAGGCAAGTCGTTTTTAGCCAATAATATTTTACGCCAGTATTTTGAAAGTGGCGTACGCTTGGTCATCATTGATTTAGGTGGGTCTTATACCAAATTCGCCAAACTCTATCCTGAACAATATACAGTTCTTCGTTATGAAAGTGGAAAGAACTTGGGTATCAATCCATTTTATATCAGTAATAAAAATGACCTCACACCTGAACGGTTAGAGGATTTATCGGTGTTTCTTTTTGAACTGTTCGCCTCGGACTTAAAGGTTACAAAAGCACAATCGGTATCGGTAAAAAAAATACTCCGACATTATTACGACAGCACTTCAGAAAATCACTCTTTAGATGGTTTTTACAGCTTTATAGAAAGGAATCAGAAAGACCTTCTGGACACCTTAAAAATCCATCCCGACTACTTCAATGTTACAAGCTTCTTGCACGTAATGTCCGAATATGTCGGCGATGGTCTATATAGCTTCCTTTTTGAAGTAAGCGAAGACCAGACCTATAAAATTGAGGACAAACGATTGATTGTTTTTGAACTGGATGAAGTCAAAGATAACAAGGAAATCCTGTCCGTGATGTTGAAGTTGATTAAGTCAGCAATCCAAAGAACCATTTGGAAGAACAGAGCTGAAAAGGGTATCATTCTATTTGATGAGTTTGCAAAACAACTCAAGTTTGATAACGTATTGGAAAGCGTGGAATTCTATTATCAAGCTATCCGTAAACAAAATGGTGCTATTGGGATTATACTTCAATCCATAAATCAACTTCCCAATAATTCAACATCAGCCAGCATACTAGAAAATACGCAGGTCATTTATAGCCTGAACAATGAAAAAGGCTATGATGAATTAGTCAAAAGACTCAATCTATCCAGCCACGATTTAAACCAATTAAAATCCATCAAGAACAATCTTTCTGGTCCACGCAAGTACACCGAAATGTTTATCAAAATAGGAAAGGAAAGCAACATTTTTAGGCTAGAAGTTCCGAAGGAAGTATATGCGGCATACTTGACCGATGGACAGGAAAACGAGGCCATAATGAAGCTCTTCGATGAGCATAACAATATGGAAAAAGCAATAATTCAATTCACATCTAAAACATAATATTATGAAGACAAAAATCAAAACATTCGTATTCGGGCTAATCTTCACGATTGCCATTTTATTGCCTAGTGGTGCAACCGCTCAAGGAATGCCAACTTATGATAACACAAATTTTATCAGTTTGGTAAAGCAACTTGTAGAATCAGGTAAGCAGACAGCTCAAATGATTAAGTCTGTAAAATTCCTAAAAGATGCGAAAGAGGCAATCGAAAAAGTATCAAGTGTTGTCCAACAACTTAGGGCAGTTGAGGAAATAGCTGCCAACAATCAACGTCTTATCAATGTAATGCAAAACGATTTACAGGATATTTTAAACTCGCCTTACATCAAACCCGAGGAAGTTACACGGGTTGCGGAATCATTTGATGCCATAGTCCAAAACTCTTTGGACACCGTTGACTTTATGGGCGAAATCTTATCCAGTAATAATCTGAAAATGTCCGATGCGGAACGTGCTGAAGTTTTAAAGGAAAAAGAGCTGGAATCAAAGCAAATGGTTTCAAACATTCAAACAAAAACCAAACGCTACAAGGATATTATATCCTTCAGAAAAATGCAGGACAAAATTAATAACCGAGAAACAGAATACTAATAATGACCGCAGCCATACTTTTAGGGATTGGACTGGAATACGTTGATGCGGTATTTCAAACCATACAGAACAGCAGCTTTTCGCAATATACCATTGCAGGAATGAAAACGCTTGCTGTTTTGTTCTTTCTGGTCAATATCCTAAAGAAATATAATGAAGGTATTGCGGATAAGGACGGCTACACTTGGGGATTGAGTCCTGGGGAATTGATGAAGAATTTTGCAATAGTTATTCTGGTCATATTCTCGACACAAGTACTTGGCTTCTTTGATAGCATCTTGGTTTCCATTGAAGCCCAATATCGTGGTACAGCACCCGCTTTATTGCCTTTACAGATGCAGGATATTCCTATCGAAGAGGAAATTAATTTTTTAGAGGCCGCTCAGGCAGCAATGGCATTATTGTACGAAGCTCTGGTTACACCACTTTACGGCTTCAAAATATTTGCATTTATCGTTAGTCTTTTCCTTTGGATTCTGGATTTGTTCATCTACCCATTATTCCTTGCAGAACGCTACTTTTTACTTGGAATAATGCAAGCTTTCTTTCCGTTGGTTATAAGTTTGGCCGTTTTTGAAAAGTTCCGTTCGCTTGCCTATACCTTTTTTAAATTATACGCTGCGGTCTATATGCTAGTACCAGCCTTCTTTTTGGTCAACGTATTTGTAAACGCACTCTATACTGAAATCAATACGAACTTCTGGACAAGCCTTTTTGGGACAGATGTTGGCCAGGGCTTTTTTGCACCTGTGGTTCAGCTTGGGTCGGTAGGTTTTATTGTTTTTCTAAAATTCAAATTATACAAACGCGCCACATCGTTTACGCTCAGATTATTTACTGCCTAAGACAGATTAAAGATAGAACTATGAAAACACCCTATAAAAACATCTATGCCGTCCTAAAATTGAACAGATTTATCGTGTTGGCAGTTGTCATTTTTGCGATGCTATCGAGCACCCTTTCCCTATGGATGGCATTCAAGACAAATAAAGAAGCACTTAATAGTGCCTTCGCCATAAATACCGATGGCAGCATTATTCCGCTGAAGCTCGTTACACAAAAAGAAAATTTTAGGGTTGAAGCTTTGGCACATTTAGACCTGTTCCACAACTACTTTTATAATATCGATGCCAGTAATTACGAACGCAATCTAGAAAAGGCACTTTGGCTCGGCAACAGTTCCGTGGATAACCTATACCGACAAAAAAAAGCGGATGGTGTCTACAACCGATTGTTACAGTATTCTTTGGTAGAAAAAGTAGTGAGTATTGATTCCAAAATAAGCGAAAACAGCGGGTCATATAGCTTTACAACAACCACCATTTTTGAAATCAATAGAGGGACTATTATCGATAGATACGAGTTGGTTTCTACAGGAAATCTGATAATGGTTGACCGTAATTTCCCAAATAATCCTCACGGATTGTTAATTACCGATTACTTCGAGAACACCTTAAAAAAAATAAACGATGAAAATTGAGCCGAACCGCCTACCGTCGGGCGGTTAATTGGCATTTAAAAACAACACTTATGAAAATAGAAAAGAACAAAATAGTATTTGCGGCTGTATTGGCTGTGATTTTCATATTCCTGATTTCCTATTCTATGATGGTTATGGGCGATGATGAAAGCGAAAATGATAATCTAGAACAGACCTTGATACCCGATTTGGAAGAAAACCAAAAAGAGTATGATTCTAAACTGGATGCAATCAATGATTTAAAAGAAGTACGTGAAAATAATGCACCGAGCATCTACGATGAAAAATTTTTAGATTCAACAGGTCTTTACAATCCTGATTTACCAGAACAGGAAAAGAAACGTATCGTAGATAGTATTTACAAGGCTGGTAAGATTCAATATTCAGAAAAGCGATATCAGAACTTTGGGCAAAAAAAAATAGCTCAAAAGGCTACACAGCAAATTGATTCAGCCGTAATAAAACGAGAACAAAAAATAGAAGCCAAAGAGTTGGGTCTGGAACATCAGTTATTCTTTGCCGCTTCGCCTAAACCCAATGAATTTTCGATAATTGGCAATACAGATGAAAGTATCTCTGTCATCGTCGATGGTGACCAAATCGTAACGGCAAATACTAGATTAAGAATGCGCCTTACCAAATCGGCAACTATCAATGGTAAGCTGATGCTAAAGAATACGCCAGTTTTTGGGCTTATTAGTTTTCAACCCAACCGTGCGCTTATTGAAATTGAAAATATCAATCATCATCCTACAAAGCTCAAAGCATTCGATTTGCAAGATGGAAGCGAAGGCATTTATGTTGAGAATAACTTTAGAGCGCAAGCAACAAGAGAGGTGCTGGATGATGTCATTGATGATATCAATATTCCTAGTGTTCCACAAGTGAGCGGAATTACAAAGGTGCTTAAACGTAGTAATCGAAACGTAAAAGTGACCGTATTGAACAACTACAGATTAATCCTAAAAGCCGATAATCGGCAATAATTAAAAGACTTTATTATGAAAACTTATATTATTATTTCAGCTCTTATTCTTAGTTCCGCTTTTGTACCTCGACTATGCTCGGCACAAGCTACAGCACAAACAAACACAGTCCTCGATACCATTTATGCAAACGACACCAAAAACGTAGCCCTGTTTTTTCCAGAACCCATACGACAGGGTATAACCGGTTCGGATAATTTTGTTTTTACCTACAATCGTGAACAAGAACAATATTTTGGATTGCTTCAGGCAAAGCCTGGGAAGGAAAGTAATCTGTTGGTAGTCAACAGAAAGGGTTCAATTTTTTCGTATATTGTAAGATATAAAAAGCAGCTAACAAAGCTCAATTATTTCATCCCATTATCAAATAGTATTGGGAATGAAAAGCCAATAATAACCGATTCGAATCAGGTTGTAACTTCTGGAAAAAATATAGATAACAGAACCTACTATTATCAAAAATTCTGTACATATCTTCTTAACAGAAACCAACGTATTGGTCGGATTAAGAAGCGAAACGAAGGTATTGTTTTGAGTGTTGAGAATATTGTTTTTGATAAGTCAGCACTCTACTTCGTTATCCAGATTGAGAATAATTCTACGTTAGATTACGATTTAAATTTCTTGTACCTTTCAGTCGAAACAAGACAAAAAGGAAAAAAGAAATCTTTACAGCGTTTATATCAAAAACCTAATTACAAACACAATCTGGCTTCAAAAATTGCAGAGGGTAAAATAATACGATTCGTTTACGTGTTGCCCAAATTTTCATTATCCAATGACAGTAGGGCAATTTTAGAATTGAACGAGAAAGATGGCGAACGGAATATTGAATTGAAAATATCACATAGATATATCAATAACCCAAATTAATACTATTATGAAAAATTTCTTCATTTACTCAATCGTACTTTTATTCATTTCCTGTTCAGAAAATAAGAATATGTCGCCTTCTGAAACTGCAAAAGTTGTTGCTAAAAGCTTTTTCTCGAAAGATGTATCAGCTCTAAAGAAGCATACGACATCAGAAGGGTATGCCAGTTTGATTTCGGTTCAAAATATGATTCCTGAGTCAGATAAGGAAATCGAAGTGGAAATCTTAGAGGAAGCTATTGAAGGTGATATTGCTTGGGTAAAATACAGTACTAGCTTTGATGGAAAGTCTGGGGTTTTCAAATTGGTTAAAGAAAATGGACATTGGAAAGTGACTTACAAAGGGCCGAGAGAAAAAGGTCCTTTTTAAAAATGTTTTTCAACTAAAATATAAGGTTTGCCCTAAAACGTCTTCCCAGAACAGCTTGTTGTCCATTGAGAATGGCGCGTCCTCATATTCTTGCTCGAATTGTTCTTCAAAATCAGATGGTAAATCCTTTTGCATAAATGATGACAGCTCCTCCAAAAGCAATTCCAATTTTTGCATTTTTCGGGTTTTCCCGAAGTTCGCTTCCATATCTTCATTTATAAAATCGTTGGCCAAGGCTTCATCTAATTGTTCACGGTAAGCTAAAGCTTCAATATTGATATCCTTGTAAGCATACGTTTTAAAAATGATACCGACTATTATGGGGTGGAAACTTGTTAATGCCTCATCTAATTTCTTGGTCAAAGCTTCAAATTCTTCGAAATCGCTGGTATCGCTATACTTTCTAACAATACTGTCAATTTCACTTTTATCCTTTACATTTTTTAACTCTTCAACTAGGTTTTCCAATTCGGACTTTTCCTCGATGAGTTTGGTCAAGGTCGTTTCAAATTCTTCCTTTTCTTGAATCAATTCATCAAACTCATCTCGGTCCAATGGTTTTTTGAACTCGTTATCCTTTATGTAATTTTTGGTCTTTATAACAAATTCCTTTTTTTTTGCCGTCCATCGGTCACTTTTGATTTCTGAAGTTGGTATATTAAGTTTTTCTTGAAGAATATCCCTGACACGGTCCAAGCTTTTTTCGTCCAATAGTTTTTCAATTTGGATGGGTTCTTGAATAACACCCACGGTTTTATAGTTGATGGGTTCGATAATCATTGGAATTACCTCTGCCGAAGTGACCCAACCAGCCCCCATTTCGTTCATACAAACCTCACTTTCCTTATAATTCGGTGAAATGATAAGAAAATTGATTTTAGCCGTTTGTAATGCATCGAGTATAGAATTACGCCAATCTGTTCCCGATTTTATTTTAGTTCCATCTGTACTAGTGCAGAAAATTTTGCTAATTGGTACGCTCAGTGCACCGTGTAATATCAGGTCAATGAAATTATCTACTATCTGTTTATCCTTACCAGAGTGGCTGATGAAAATGTCTATTTTTTTTGCCATAATCTATTTGTTTTCTTGTGTAAAGTAAAGAGCCTCATCAATTAGCTCTACAATTTCATCAGCGCTGTTAGTAGTTTCTAATTCCTGTAAAAAATTATGTAACGCCTGTTCATTTACAGAATCTAAATCAAGATGTTTAATCATCAATTGTGTGGCCTCTTGAAGTCTTTTTTTCAATTCCGCAAGTTGTTTGTCAGCACTTCCGTGATATTTGAATCCCTTTCCGTTTTCGGTATTGATAAGATTGAGTAATTCCATTTTAGAAGCACGTCTTTTCCGCCTATCAAAGCGAAAGCCCCTATTCAAGTATGCTTCATAGAGCATCCCTTTTGTTTCACTTGTTTTTTCTTCTTTACCTAGTTTCATTATTAAACTCTGTTATATGATTTGTCTATCTTTTTTAATCGCTTCAAGAGTAGGTTGCAAATAGTCTGGTTCCTTGCCTTCAAAGTATTCAAGCATCAATGGATTCTTGGCAAAAAAATGACTGGTGAAATTTATCCAATCATCTACTGTAAGGGCACCGTTTATTTTAAACAATTTCTTGGATTGGCTTTTCACTTGATATTCGCCTTTAAGCTTGCTATTAAAATTATTTATTCTTCTTTCATAATATTCTGCTTCAGTATAAAATTGTAAGGCGCCATCAAAATGACGAAAATGCCCGGAATCGGAATCGTACTCTGCGTGTACATATCTAACAGGAAAATATCTTTCCCCATCCATTTCTATTGTGACATTAGGTTGCTTAAATTCTAAAGCTTGAAATACCTTAATGCTTTCGTAGGAATACCAACAGATATCCAACGAAAAGGCACTGGCATAAAAGAAATCCAGTTCAAAATCATCTAAATATTGAGGTGGTCTTAAATGGTTCACACCATCTTTAATTGATGCAACTTCTTCCGAGAATTTACCACCATACCAGGTATCTTCTTCAATTAAGATAGGGCCTTCTGTATCAATGCGCACCCGATCTAAATCAATTGCAATACTGACTTCATTATCCTGAAAATTTTGCTTCCAGAAATGGTCAATGAACCTTGGCGCAAAATTATTATGCTTAGCAAAACCACGTCGGAAATATGGACTTGCGAATAGAATGTAATTTTCACCATAAAGTGAACCTACATAGAATGGCTTTTTCTCAAACGAATTAATCAGTTTACCGAAATTTACTAAACCCTCTTTATCCAGCTTGATTGAGGGATTAATCTTAAGAGCAATATCTTTCGAATTGCATAATATCCCTAGACCTTGATGATAATCAAAGTTGGTTGTTTTTAAATCAATATCATATTCTTTACAGAATTCAATAAAGGCAGCTATTAAGTCCTTATGCTTTGATAGCTCACTAGCCTTTTCTTCAGCGAGATATTTTAATTGATTTGCAATAAGTTGTTTCCTATTCATATTCTAGTAATCTTTCAATTTAGCCACTCTATTTATCCGGGATAGATAGTGTATATTCTTAGTATCTTTCAAATCTTGATTCAAAGCCATCTCAATTTTTTCCATCAACCCCCTAACAGGATTTAAAGCTTTAAAAGGTTTTTTACCCAAAAGTTTAAGCATAAACAACATTGGCCCTGTAGGTAAACCAGTAGTAACACCAAGAGCCAGATTTAGAGATTGGGTTCCCAAATCTATGATAATGCCAGTTTTTCTTTGGACTTTTAAAAACTTTTGAACCTCAGTATTATACAATTCAACTTTTTGCTTTTGTTCTTCAGGGTTAAGAACTGTTAAAGTTTCAAGCAACCTCTTGCTATTGGGATAAACAATTTCTTTACTCAAGACTTCTTCTAATTCCAGAATTGGAATAAACTCGTTCATCTTAATGAGCTTTATAGGCTCTATAAGTGTATTTCCTTTTATCAACTGCTGTTCACCTTCAACATAATTTTTGAGCGAATCAGCTGTCGCTCCTTTATAGAAGTTTAGTAAAGTACCCATACTTTCAGTATAAGAAGCATCTGTAAATCCATCTTCACCTTTAACAGGGAAATAAGTTGCATTTAATGAATGAGAAATGTGTGCTGCATAGGAAAACACATTGAGCATAAACTCACTATTTTCGCTAATGTTTTTATGTGGTGGATTATCTATAATCTTGTTCACACCATAAACAGAAGCACTTAAAATGCTACCCAATTGCAGAACATCAAAGCTTTCTCGTTTAGCTGTGATAGGCCAGGTCAACGTTTTAAAAATAAAAGAAGCATCCATTTTAGTATTCTTGGCGACTAGTTCGCTGATAAATTTGAGCTCTTTTATAGTCAGTCCATCACCAAATAGATAGTTGTCTGCGGTCTCAACAATATCGCATTGCTGTAAAGATGCTAGTGCTCTTCTAGTGACGAGCGCATCTGGTTTTAAAGCAAAAACTTCATCAAGAAATTTTTTATCGTACCGTGAAATATCCTGAATGAGAATTAAAGTGATGCGTTCTCGCATAATCAGTTCAAGAAAATGAGATTTCTTTAATTCTAATTGTTTGAACCACTCATCCATATTTTTAGTTATGAGTGGTGATAGGAATATACGTTGGTAAAGTAAAATGCAATAGCGTAAATCTACATTTGGGAACATACTAAAATCTACATAGCAAGCATATTCATCTTCATCCAAAAAAAATAGTCTGTTTTTCTTAAAATCACCCTCATAAATGGCATCGATATTATCATACCAAATTGATTCATCTCGTTGAATGTACTCAGGTTTTTTACGACCAAGATTGTTGCAATAGTAAACCTTGGATTCCTCTTTTGAAAATCCGTTATCATAAGTCGGCGAATTTTCAAGTTCGTCTACATAGATTCTAAATTCAAGTCCACTTTTGTATCTCCTTAAAAAGTCTATAAGAGTTCCTTCTTGATACCTTGTCAAAAATTGTAGCTTTCTAGAACCGTTCTTTTCTATCCAATAGTTAGCAATATGGATATTTAAGATTCCCTGCTCATCTGTGATTTTATAAAAGTTGATATAAGGGAATTTGGACATCAACATATCTGCCCATCTAAAAATTGGCATTAAAACACCTTGCATACCTTTAGGAATATCTTTATCCTCTAAACTTGGCACCAATATAATCTTGCGTCTTGGCTTTCTTTTAGATAGTACTACTCGAAGAAAAATAGGCTTGATAGATTTTTCGAATTCTTGTTCGACGGCAACCAAATCTACCTTTCTATTTGTAATTTGAATGACGAAAGAATCATCTAAAGTCTGATAAATGACAGTTTGAAGTTCAGGATATTTTGACCTTAGATTCAAATCCGCTTTTCGAATCAACCCATAATTTTTCTGCTCATCATTTTTAATTGATATGTATCCCATCTAATTTTTATACTTCTCTTACCACCTAAATGCCCCGTCCATCAGTTCTACTTCACTTCGCTTTATCCCTATTCTCTTTGCTTTGCTTTCCCAATTTTTCACGACTCCTAACACTTCCGAAAGTATGGTTTCCATTTCATTTTCACTTAAGCGGAAATATATTCCCACACTTTTTGCCAAGTCAAAACTCATTGCATTATCGTCCATATCTATATTTAGTGACAAACCATCTTTTTCTATTGAGGGGTTTAGGTCATAAGCGGGGGATAGAATCCAACCTTTATCGGTTAGCATAAATCCGTGATTACGTAAATGGTCATCTGTATTAGAAATAGCGATATTGAAAACTATACGTCGCCAAAGTTGATGTAAATTAGCTTCTACATCGGCACCATAATTTTCTATAAATTCTACGATTTCTAGATAACTTGGTGCGGACTCTTTTATACTAGCTTCTGTATTTCCCGTCATCGTCATCGCTGAAGCAAAGTGAATTCGTTTTCCATTGTCTCTATCAAACCTTCTAGTAAGAAAGGTGTTGTACTGACCACTAATTTTTTCTATTTTAGAATCTGCCATTACTATCCCTGCTGCAGTAGCAAGTTCATAGGCTAAAAACTCCCAGGCAGCCTTATCAATTGTGTCCGTCTTTGATGGAAACTTTGCTATCCACAGATTCTTTTTGGCGTCAAAAATATTCGCCTTTGGTCTTGCACCCCCTAAAGAAGAACCTGGTGCTATCAAAACCGCAATCCATTTTCGTACAGCATCGCTTTGGTCATCATTTTCTAGTTGTTTAGCTGCCTCCTGCAAATCACCTAGCGAAGACCAAGGTGGAGTCGGGCTATGTTCATCGTTATCTAAAAATGGTCCATCCAAATCCGTTTTGAAACGTAACGCACCCATTCTGCTCTCATCAAAAACTCCGAGAAGATAATCTATTTCATAAAGTGTAGGCGCTTTTTCATCCTTTGCTCTAGCATCTTGGGCAGCTCTTCGCTTCATCAAAGTTTTACCCCAAGTATCGGGCATACTATCTAAGAAAATTCCAAAATTCTCTTTGTTCGCAGGATATTGTGGGCCAGAATAAAAGTCGATGTCTGGGTCTAGCAATCGTTGTGCATCGGTCTTTAACCAATCTTTATCATACTCAAAGCTGAACGCCTTTTTCCCTTTTGCGAAATGAGCAGAGAGTATACCTATAAGGCTTGGTTCTTCCAATCCTACCCAATCAGCAAAAACGTATATGTCAAATTTTCCTTCAGCCATTTTTCTTATAATAAATCAAGGTCTTGTAATTTCCTTCCGAATTCATCATCCACAG
The DNA here is from genome assembly GCF_963974015.1 of uncultured Maribacter sp. Taxonomy (GTDB): domain Bacteria; phylum Bacteroidota; class Bacteroidia; order Flavobacteriales; family Flavobacteriaceae; genus Maribacter. The sequence goes on from NZ_CAXBBZ010000003.1 coordinate 256,748, forward strand.
CTAGTATCTTAAAATCATCTTCCAAATTCAATACCCTGAAAACATTAAAATAGGAACCTATGGCAACCGCTGGGTCGCCCTTTTCAATTCTGTACAACGTTGTACGATTAATTCCGGCACGCTCAGAAACTTGCTCCGTTGTGAGCTTTCTTCGCTTTCGTGCAAGCTTTATATTCTCACCCAACTGTTCAAAAATCTTGAGATACTTTGGTAAAAGAACTGCTTTTTTAGGATTCATTTTGTTGCATATTTACCACAAATATATTATTATTGTTGATAATATGCAACAATTTATGAATTATCCAACATTCGATACCGATTTACTGATTCAAACAGACAGGGAAGAATTCAAACTTTATATCGAAAAAGTATTGATTGAAAATTTAAATACGAAAGAAACTCCAGTCGGAATTACCGTGGATGTGACTTCATCGGACAATCCAGATATAGAAGACAGAGACTGGATTTATAATGCTTCCCTTTCTGATATCTACATTTCGGTATCACTCATAAAAAAACATATAGTTCCGGACTCAAAAGGATATGCGGACTTTCTTGAAAAATTTGACTCTTTTTTAGAAATTTTTAAAAGTATGTCAAAAATAGATGGGTTAGAGCTGGCACCTTTTTCAATCCACTTTGAGCTTGAAAACACCTATATTTTAAAATTTCTATTCCATCCATTACCTGAGAATACTGATTACGTCACTATTATGGCATCAGCCTTAGATACAATTAGTCACTTGCATCAAGAAAAGGAAAATGAGTTAAAAACTGCCATTCAAAACTCATATTCAAGAAGAAACAATAAAAAGTACTTAACCTTTTCAGATGATGGCTGGAAAGTGCTCAACCCATTATTGGAAATTGGTAAAGAAATCACCAAAGACTACAGAAAAGACAGAGATTGGCGTGTGAAAAAACCGCACATAATGCTTAATCAAGATAATTTCACTCAACGTTTTATCCTTGACTCAAATTGGGTACTGGTATTTGACCATCTAGAAACAATGCTAATTCAGCCTAATGACGTAGCCTTGTACTCTAATATTGCGGACAGATGCTTGAATCAGGCTTTAGAATTTTATGAGAAAGTTATTTTACCACGTCATAAACAATGGCACGGTAGTTTTCCACCTTTAGAAATCCAAAAAGAATACTACGATTATTTTGAGATAATAATTGAGGCTGTCATCTTTGCATACACTGCCTTGGAAGCTTTTGCAAACATCTGTATACCATCGGGATGGGAATATCAAACGGAAGCTAATGGGGTAAAAACTATCTATTCTAAGGAAGCTATTGAGCGGAAGTTTCCACTTCGTGAAAAGTTTAAAAAAATAATTCGGACTATCTTAAACACCCCTGACCCAAGTCGTGAAGACTGGTGGATATCATTTACAGAGCTTGAAAGCCTAAGAAACGAAATCATCCATACTAAGCAATCCAAATCTGAAGAGCGATATGCAAAGCTACTTTCAGAGTCCATTTTTAACATTGTCAGAAATCACAAAAACATTATTAAATTTTATGGCGAACATATTTCTAGATACAAAACGGAACTCCTCGAAGAATTTCCATACGAGTTTGACTATGATGATGTAAATCCAGGATTAATGACGGATAAAAACTATTTGGAATCATACAAATCCATACATAACATCAATCTAGATAAGTCCGATGAAGAGGAAGAATAGCTTTAGTTAAATATCGACTTCGCCTCTTCGTAAACCCGTTCAAAATTAGCCTTCAAATCAGCTTTAGAAAACTGTTTAGTTTCATTAGGTAGTTCCCTTTTAATTTCGGCTAATTTAAACTGTACTTTCTTATCCTTACCATCAGCATACGTAATAAACTCGCCTTGTTTCAATCTAAAGAAAACATCTGCTCTAATCTTCGGGATTTCCTTTTCGCCTGTTGTTATGCGCGTATCAAAATCGAGATTATGCCCACGACTTATGCTCTTGGTTGGGTCTTTGATGATTTCAAAAAAGCGTTCGTAATATTTTGCGGTGTCCGGGTCATTTACCTTACCGAAAAATTGGTAAGACAGATTGCTTAAAATGGCTTTGCTCGCTTTATCGCCATACATCATATCGTTCTGTATTTTGTCCTGCATCACATAAATGGTTGAGATATTATAGCTTCGAAGTGTTGCTGGAATACGATGCATATTCAACAATCGTATGGTAGGCGCTTCTTCCAAAAGTAAAAAAGACGGTCTCTGACCGCGAACACTCATTTGCTTTGTTATGGTATGAATAATAGCGGCAATTACAGGCGAATACGAAGTTTCAAATTTTGGGTTGTTGATTATCGAAATTACCGCTGGATTTTCTTCGCTATTTATATCGAATGGCACTTCGTCTGCGGACAATGCCATAAATATACGTTGTGTACTAATTCGTTTCAGCGCATTTGCCAATGTGCTTTTTACACCAGCGGTCTGCTTTTCAGAATCTTTGCCACTTATAAATGCATCAGCCATTGCTCTTGATGTCGTATTTGTTTCCAGAAATCGGATAAGGCTATCGGTATCCAAAAATTGATAAATAGCAATTAAATGTGGTAGGGTACAGAATTGTGGATAGGTGGTTTTTAATTTCCAAATCAAACCACCTATCAATCCTTCAGCAGCATCATTGAAAAATCTAGTTGTACCGGTTGTTCCAGATTCTCTTTGCTCTAAAAGATTTTCAATCAATACCCTCGACACTTCATTTACGCTTTCCTCATTCTCTAAATAATGTGGTGCTATCGGATTTACCCTGTGGATGATTTTATCGAAAGAAATAATCTTAAACGGGATATTGCCATCTTTAAAAAGTGGATATACCATTTCGGTCAATTCAAAATCTTTATAATCGTGAATGATTCCGCAAAAACCTTCTTTTTGGAAGTGTTTAAGAAATCCGTAAACGACACTTTCGGTTTTTCCGCTTCCAGCGGATCCGATGACGGATGCGCCACGTTTAATATTATCTAATTTAAAATTTCCTTTGGTAGTAGCAAAATTGACTTGGTATCTACTATCGCCATTTTGCGAGTTTTCAGTTTTATGCAAAAAAACGTATAGTCCTGTATTAATTAATAGTAGCGGACAAACTAGATACAACAAA
>NZ_CAXBBZ010000004.1:0-220672 GCF_963974015.1 uncultured Maribacter sp.
TAACCTCTTGAGCCGTAATCAAGTGCGCTATTCAGTTGCGCCACGAGGCCTTTTAAAATTTCCCTTAACGGGCTGCAAATATATTTCTTTTTACATTTACCACAAAATTAAGAGCACTATATTAAATGGATTTAAAAAGCTTAATTAGAGATGTACCTGATTTTCCTAAGGAAGGTGTGATTTTTAAGGACATAACTTTGTTATTACAAAACCCTTCTGCATTAGAAGAAACTACCAATGCACTGATTAAATTATTGAACGGGCAAAAAGTTGATAAGGTTGTTGGTATGGAGAGTAGGGGGTTCATATTTGGGCCTATGCTTGCAAATAGGCTTAATGCTGGTTTTGTGCCTATACGCAAACCAGGAAAATTACCATCTACAACACTGAGTGAGACTTATAATCTTGAATATGGCACTGATACACTTGAAATTCATAAAGACGCTATAGTAAAGGGCGAAAAGGTACTCGTGCATGATGATGTACTTGCGACTGGTGGTACAGCAAATGCAGCATGTAAGTTGATAGAACGCTTAGGGGGTGAAATAGTTCAATGTAATTTTTTAATAGAACTTACTTTTCTAGCAGGTTCGTCAAAAATCAATGAGTACTCGGTACAATCTCTTTTAAAATATTAATCAAGTGCATTGGTAGTCACAAAATAACGCCATCCAATTAATGCCATTTGCATTTTACTTGCTTTTGAAAGGTCTAGTCGTTGTTTTGAATAAGATGGTAGTAAAACTTTATTAAGTTTCGCCAGTAATTTATAGAGTTCTTTTTTCAAGATAAATATTTTCACAAAAATACATAAAATAAAAAACGAATGGCCAAGTCGCTTTATCTCGAATTTTTTACTTAATAACAAATCGAATTACCAAAACCCAAGAGCTATTACTATACTCAATATCAATACAATTAAAAGTTTTATTATAGCTATCATGACTAAAGATTTTATTGGTTGAACGTTTTATGAATGATTGTTCATGAAAGATATATGGGCTTAATCCGATGTGCAAATAAAACTTGTTAAATTAGTGTAATCAATTGCATAACTGTAAGTTAATAAATTATAAAAGTTATAATATATAAGTATTCATCTACATATTAGTTTTAATATGATATAAAATATTATTTTTTAGTTTAATTATGAAATAAATGTAGAGGTGTATTTGAGTAACTTTTAAATTGTAAGGGGCTTTTCATTGTTCAAATTGACTAAAAAGGCTATTTCATCATTAAAATCAAAAAATCCGATGTTATGGAAACACCGGATTTATATTAAGGTCAATCCCCAATAAATTTATTAGATGATTATTCTTCTGTAATTATCTCAATGACTCCATGTTTAGCTTCTTTCCCATATTTTTCAATAGCTTCGCCACCTTTAATGACATTCATAGATTTAATAGTACTCTCATCTAAATTATTAAGGGTCTTGGCGTCGCTTTTTTTTCCGTCAATATAAAACAGTGGTCCTTCTTTGCCATCTGTAGTTACAAACATAAATCCGTTGTCTTCCTTTTCTACTATTTTAAAGTCGTAATCTTCGGTAGTAGTAGTACTGATGGATATTTTTTTATTGTTGCCAGTTGTAGACTTTTTTATTTTGGTTGCTTTATTAGTTACGTCTCCGGTTCTAAATAGAATACTATTATTGTCGGTTTCTATTAATATATAGGTTGGGTCGATGGTGTCATTGTCAGATACAGAGTTGAATCGGCTACTAACCTCTCCATTTTTCTTATTTCCACCAGAAATTTCTATAGATATGTTTTTTATTTCCCCATTTTTATTTCTGACCGTAGTATAGGAGAAATCAAATTTATCCTTGGCTAAATCTGCTTTAATTTTTAATAATTTTGAATCTGAAGTATTTTTATCTATAAGTAGTTCTATGGTGTTTTGTATAGAATCAGATTGCGAAATATTCTTATAGGAATAAACTTCCCTTACATTGAAGCTTACTAAAAAGAAGGCTAGAAATGGCAGAATTAATAAACTCTTAAATGCTTTTAATTTGTGTGATTTTTGTTGATTGATCATGATGATTCGTTTTTTGATTAATGAATTAAAAAATGGATTGACGATTGATAAATGATGATTTCCAACTGCCCTTTGCAGTAAGATGTATTGATATGCTTTTTTGTTGGTTTTGATTTGATGATTTTCTGTATCGGCAAGAAATTCTAAATTTTGTTTAACGGCTATTCGATATAACCAAACAATGGGATTAAACCATTGTAGTATTATAAAAACTTCCATCAATATAATATCTAAAGAATGTAATTGTGCGGCATGAACTTCTTCGTGTGCAACTATGGCTTCTAATTCTTTTTCTGAATGTAGTGAAGGATTGTAAACAATACTTTTGAAAAACGAGAAAGGCTGTATAGTGGCCTTAGTTTTAATGTGAACTGTTGCCGGTAATTTAACCCGCTCACCCGTATTAAGGACTCTATTTAAATCTAGGCCTTGTCGAAACAATTTAATGAATAATATGAAGGCCCCAATCAGATATAGTGTTATTAAGAATGAATAGTGAGTAAAATCATTAACGGTTGAGGTTTCAGATAATGAGGGTATAGCTACATTGGTATTTGTTAAATCAAATATAGGGGCGTTAATAGTAATCGTTATATATAATAATGGGAATAGTGCAGAGAGTATAAGTCCACTAAGAAGAAAGAATCTATTGAACTGAAACAAGGTTTCTTTCCTTAAAAATAGTTGATAACAACTAAAAAATAGGAGTAGTACAGAACTTATTTTTACTATATAGTAGAATAGTGCTTCCATCTATTTACTGTTTTCAATTAGTGAAATGATTTCCTTTAATTCTTCGACCGAAATTTTTTCCTCCTTAGCGAAAAATGATACTATATTCTTGTAAGAATTGTCAAAATACCCTACCATATCTTCATTTACATAAGCCTTATAATAACTCTCTTTTGTTACAATCGGATGATATTGATGTGTTTTTCCATAGGCCGTAAAACCTACAAAGTTCTTTTCCTCTAAATTCCGTACAATAGTAGATAATGTATTGTAATGCGGTTTGTTTTTGGTAATCTCATCCATTATTTCTTTGACAAACGCTTTTTTTAAGCGCCAAAGAATTTTCATGATTTCTTCTTCCTTATTTGTTAATTTTTCCATGGTCTATTTTCGTTTTACGAATGTAAACTATTTTTATAGTTTTAAAACTATAAAAATAGTTATTTAACTATATTTTTAGTTTTTTATATACTATCAATAGTTGCTTACCAACAGGTTTCTTCTATTTATATTTGTGTAAATTCTTTTCATGCAGAACTTTCTTTTTATTCTTGGCGGACTGTTTTTGTTGATAGTCGGTGGTAATTGGCTTTTAAAAGCTGCTGTCGATTTATCGCTGAAATTAAAGATTCCGAAAATTGTTATAGGTATGACGGTCGTTTCTTTCGCTACCTCGGCACCAGAATTAATTGTTAGTATAAATGCTGCATTGGATGGTTTCCCAGATTTAGCTTTAGGTAATGTTGTAGGGTCTAATATTGCCAATTTAGGATTGGTACTAGCGATAACAATTTTGTTAAGCCCTATTGATGTAAGTAAAAGTTTTTATAACACGGATTGGCCGGTTATGATGTTGGCCTCATTACTCTTTTTCTTCTTTATATATTTTGATGGAGTTTTAGAGAAGTACGAAGGTATTACCATGGTAATTTTTCTTTTCTTATTCTTGGTGTATTTATTACGGTTTCAAAAACCGGCAGTAATCGATGAAGATGATGAAGATGACGTAATGATGCCAACATATAAAACCGCACTTTTTTTAGGTTTAGGTGGTTGTGCTCTTTGGGGTGGTTCAGAATTATTGATTAATGGTGCAGTCGGTATGGCTACTGCGTTTGGTGTTAGTGAGCGTGTAATAGCTATTACAATTGTTTCTTTAGGTACTAGTATTCCAGAATTAGCGGCATCGGTAATAGCAGTAATAAAAAAGGAAAAAGCTATTTCATTAGGAAATTTAATAGGGTCTAATATCTTTAATCTGCTAGCTGTTTTAGGTATAACTTCAATTATAACCCCTATTCGCGTAATCGATCAGGGCTTATTGACCAATGATATTTTTTGGATGTTGGGTATTTCCTTTCTGATTCTGCCTTTGGTGTTTATACCTAAAGGGTTGCGTTTGGGCTGGAGAGATGGTATGATTCTTGTGGGAATCTACTTGGCCTTTGTGTACGTTACCATAGGTTGACCAAAACCAAACTATGTGCATTTTACCACTAAATTTCTTTTTTTCTTCCTTTTAGCAAGTACTTGCGTATCGCTATCTGCGCAAACTTCTGAATTTCTTAGAGCTAAGGTATTAGATCAACAAACCGGTGAACCTGTACTATTTGCAACGGTAAGTATTAAGGGTAAAGAGAATGGTGTTATTACCAATATGGATGGTAGTTTTCGACTACCCATATACTTAAGGGAATCAGGTGAGTCTATTGAAATTTCTTACATGGGTTATAAAAAAAAGGAATTTGAACTACAAAAACTTTCTCCCAATGATATTAACATCATTCGTTTATCTCCAGCTACAATTTCTTTAAGTGAGGCAGTTGTGAGTGCTAAAAGAAAAAGAAATGGTCTTAGTGCTAGAGCCATTGTAAGAAAAGCAATTGCGAGTATTTCCAACAATTATCCTGCTATGGAATTTGCTGCGATCGGTTATTATAGGGACTACCAAATAAAAGATGATAATTATGTAAACTTGAACGAGGCAATTTTAGAAGTTATCGATAAAGGCTTCAATACTAATGATCATGTAAGTTCTAATGTCCGTATTTATGATTATAGTAACAATATTAATTTTATACATGATCCCGAGGGTGAAAAGAAATATGACTACAAAAATTACAAAAAGTTTATTGATAAGGCTTATCTCGATAGTTATGGGGGGAATGAGTTAACCATATTACGTATTCATGATGCTATCAGAAATCATAAGGTAAATTCTTATGATTTAGTAAATGTTTTAGAGAGCGATTTTATAGAGAATCATTTTTTTGAGAAAGAGAACGATATTCAAGATGATAATGAAGTACTCTATGTAATAAGCTTTAAACAGTCTATTGTTAAATATTTAGCCTATGGCAAACTATTTATCTCTAAAAAAGATTTTGCCATTCATAAAATGGAATATACGCTTTACGATAGGTTAAGAAAGGTTGAAAAAGGACAGGTAAACAAGCAGGGTAATGATAATGTCGCCATTTTTGAGGTAATTACAGAGTATAAAAGAAAGTATGGTAAAATGTATCCAAACTATATTTCTTTCTTCAATACTTTTGAGGTTGGGCAACCACCAGAATTTATAGTTGAAGAAGTATTATTAGATGGCCCCAAAGGTTGTTTCATAGTTAAATTCAATGACCTCTTGCAGGAAGTATCTGCGGCTAAAAAAGGTAATTATGATATACGCGTTGAAGATAAGAAAATAGAAATTGACAGAATTAAAGTGTTGGAAACGGAGGTAGAGGTATATCCAAAATTGAGTGATAAGGACTTTAGAAACTTAATTTTCAAAATGGATGCAGCTCAATCACGGAGATTTGATTTAATGAAACTTTTATCTGCAAAAGTTACGGATGTTAGAAATAAAGGTCTTGTTAAGGTAAATGAAATGAAATATGAATCGTACAGGCAATTTCGTGAATTTTTTGTACAAGAAATAAAGGCCAATGGTAGTGTGTTGAAAGATACCTTATTTATGAAAAAAGATATTCCCATTTTTGATACAATTCAACCAATCATTAAACTAGAGAATTTCGATGAGTATTGGATGAACACACCATTGAAAACTATTAATAACTAAAAAAAACGCCCTGGAGAAATCCAAGGCGCTTTTAGTATAATCAACAATTAATTTGGTATTAGATCTTAGCCGACTTAACCGTTTTTATAATTCTACCAGCAATTTTATAAGGATCACCATTAGAAGCAGGTCTTCTGTCTTCTAACCAACCTTTCCATCCTTTTTGAACGGTAATGATAGGAATTCTAATTGAAGCACCTCTATCAGAAACACCATAACTGAAATCCGTAATTGCAGCAGTTTCGTGAAGGCCGGTCAAACGTTGGTCGTTAAATTCACCGTAAACAGCAATATGTTCTTTTACCACAGGTCTGAATGCCTCACAAATTTTTTCATAAATTTCTTTAGAACCACAAGTTCTTAACGTAGTGTTAGAGAAATTTGCGTGCATACCTGAACCGTTCCAGTCCAATTCTTTACCTAATGGTTTTGGGTGATATTCTATATAATAACCATATTGTTCTGTTAGACGATCTAGTAAATAACGTGCGACCCACATTTCGTCACCGGCCAATTTAGCGCCTTTAGCGAACAATTGAAATTCCCATTGTCCAGAAGCTACCTCTTGGTTAATACCTTCAAAGTTAAGTCCGGCAGCGATACAAAGATCAGCATGCTCTTCAACTAAATCTCTTCCGTGGGTATGTAATCCACCAACAGAACAGTAGTACATTCCTTGTGGAGCAGGATAACCACCAATAGGGAAACCTAAAGGTAATTGTGTTTTGGTATCCATGATAAAGTATTCTTGCTCGAAACCGAACCAGAAATCATTGTCTTCATCTTCTATAGTAGCTCTTCCGTTTGATGCGTGTGGAGTTCCGTCTGCATTTAAAACTTCGGTCATTACTAAAAATCCGTCCTTTCTTGCAGGATCTGGAAAAATAGCAACTGGCTTAAGCAAACAGTCAGAAGAACCACCTTCAGCTTGTCGTGTTGAACTTCCATCAAAAGACCACATTTCGCAATCTTCTAATTTACCACCAAAGTCATTAACCACTTTGGTTTTGCTTCTCATGTTTTGGGTTGGAAAATATCCATCTAACCAGATGTATTCTAATTTTGTTTTGCTCATAATATAATAGTTATATTTTTTTGAATAAAAGACAAGCAAAAATATGTTTTTTATCATTTCATATGAATTTTTAAGGGGGTAAATCTTTAAAAATTAAATTAATTGTTTTCTACCCCTATTTTTTGTTGGGTATTTTGTCATATTTATATTTATTGAACGTAATTTTGTCGAATTAATAATGTATTCGCATATGATATCATCAAGATTCGAGGCAATTGCCCAAAGTCAGACAAGAAATAGTATCGCCATTGAAGAAAAAGGAAGGCGATCTGATTTATTCGGAATTAATGTTTTTAATGAAAGTAAGATGTTACAATATCTTACCAAAGATGCATTAGAGAGTTTAAAAGGAGCTATGGTTTCTGGTTCTAAGATCGACCGAAAAATAGCAGATCAGGTTGCAGAAGCCATAAAAGGTTGGGCCATTGGCATGGGTGCAACACACTACACCCATTGGTTTCAACCACTAACCGGTTCTACCGCTGAGAAACATGATGCCTTTTTTGATTTATTACCAGATGGTACCGCATTGGAAAAATTTGGAGGTGGCCAGTTGGTTCAGCAAGAACCCGACGCCTCTAGTTTTCCTAGTGGTGGAATTCGAAATACCTTTGAAGCCCGAGGTTATACCGCTTGGGATCCCTCGTCACCTGCTTTTATTTATGGTACCACATTATGTATACCAACCATTTTTGTTTCCTATACGGGAGAAGCTTTAGATAATAAAGCTCCTTTGTTAAGAGCATTGAGCGCTGTTGACGATGCTGCTACTGCCGTTGCGAAATATTTTGATAAAAATGTTTCCAAAGTAAGCGCCACCTTAGGTTGGGAGCAAGAATATTTCTTAATTGATAAGGCACTCGCGCATTCTAGACCAGATATTATGATGACAGGTCGCACTTTAGTAGGTGAAACTCCTGCAAAGGGTCAGCAGTTAGATGATCATTATTTCGGAGTAATACCAAGTCGTGTGTTGAGCTTTATGAGCGATTTGGAAAAAGAGTGTACCAAGTTGGGCATACCGGTAAAAACAAGACATAATGAGGTTGCGCCAAATCAATTTGAATTAGCGCCTGTTTTTGAAGAAGCTAATCTTGCGATTGACCATAATCTTCTTCTAATGGATGTTATGGACAAAATTGCCGATAAACATCATTTTACCGTACTGTTTCATGAAAAACCTTTTGCAGGTATCAATGGTTCGGGTAAACATAATAACTGGTCTTTGGCAACTGATACCGGTGTAAACTTGCTAAGCCCTGGTTCTACGCCGATGAAAAATTTACAGTTTCTTACCTTCTTTATAAATACGATTAAGGCAGTTGATACCTATGAAGAACTTTTACGTTCTTCAATAGCATCGGCAGGTAATGATTATCGTTTGGGTGCAAATGAAGCGCCACCGGCCATTTTTTCAATTTTTGTCGGTACGCAATTAAGTAGTGTGCTAGATGAGTTAGAAGGAGTATCGAAAGGAAAATTATCACCAGAAGAGAAAACCGAATTGAAGTTAAATGTGGTAGGTAAAATCCCTGAGATCTTGATGGATAATACGGATCGTAATAGAACATCGCCTTTTGCTTTTACGGGTAATAAATTTGAAATGCGTGGTGTAGGGGCTAAAACTAATTGTGCTAAGCCCATGACCATTTTGAATACGATAGTTGCAAAGCAACTGAAGGATTTTAAAAAGGAGGTTGATGTATTAATTGATAAAAAAGCGTTGAAAAAAGATGAAGCGATTTTTAATGTGCTTCGAGAATATATTAAAACATCGAAGCGTATACGTTTCGATGGTGATGGGTATAGTGCAGAATGGGAGAGCGAGGCTAAGCGACGAAAGTTGAGTAATAATAGAAATACACCTGAAGCTCTTAATGTATTGACCTCTAAAGAAAGCTTAGCACTTTTTCAATCTATGAAAGTAATGAGCGAGATTGAGGTTCGTGCACGACAAGAAGTAGATTTAGAAAATTATATTTTGCATACCCAAATAGAGGGTAGAGTTTATAATGAATTGGTCTATGGGTATATTATACCTGCTGCAATAGCTTATCAAAATACATTGGTTAAAAATGTATCAGGATTAAAGGAAATTTACGGTGCCGCTCATAAAAAATTCTCTGAAGGTCAATTGACCATGATCGAAGAGATTGCCGAACATATCGTTAGTATAAAGAAAATGGTTGATGCTATGGCAGATGCACGTAAAAAGGCAAATGCACTGAAGGACACTAAAAATAAAGCGGAAGCCTATTGTAATAATGTGAAACCATATTTTTCTGGAATAAGATTACATAGCGATAAGCTTGAAAAATTGATGGATAATCAGTTATGGCCATTGACCAAATACCGAGAATTATTATTCATTAAGTAAGTACTTATTTATAATTACAGTGAATAGAGCGAATATTAATCGGATGAGGGGTTGCAGTTTTAATGATTCTCTTATTTTTGCCACAAATTTAAGTTATGTCCATATCGAGCAGTGAAAGATATCAGCAAAGAGGGGTTTCTGCCTCAAAAGAAGATGTTCACAATGCAATTAAGAATATAGATAAAGGTCTTTTTCCTAAGGCTTTTTGTAAAATCGTTCCTGATTATCTTACGGGAAATGAAGATTATTGTTTGGTAATGCATGCTGATGGTGCAGGCACAAAATCTTCTTTAGCCTATATGTATTGGAAAGAAACCGGAGATATTTCGGTTTGGAAAGGAATTGCTCAAGATGCATTGATAATGAATATAGATGACCTTATCTGTGTAGGGGCAACCGATAATATTATGCTTTCGTCTACCATAGGGAGAAATAAGAATAAAATTCCAGGAGAAGTATTATCGGCAATTATCAACGGTACTGAAGAATTAATAAAGGATTTAGTTGAATTCGGAATCATCATTCATTCAACTGGTGGAGAAACGGCAGATGTGGGTGACCTGGTAAGAACTATAATTGTTGATTCTACGGTTACAGCAAGATTGAAAAGGTCTGATATTATTGATAATGCGAATATAAAAGCTGGTGATGTTATCGTTGGTTTGGCTTCTTTTGGTCAGGCGAATTACGAGAAAGAGTATAATGGGGGAATGGGCAGTAACGGACTAACATCTGCTCGCCATGATGTGTTTTCCAATTATTTAGCCGAAAAATTCCCTGAGAGTTTTGATGCAGAGGTTCCGAAAGATTTGGTGTATTCAGGTAATATCAAGTTGACCGATAAGGTTGAAAATTCTCCTATAAATGCAGGTAAATTGGTGCTTTCTCCAACAAGAACCTATGCACCAATCGTTAAAAAAATACTGTCAAAGTATAATTCTGATGATATTCACGGCATGATTCATTGCAGTGGGGGAGCCCAAACAAAAATTTTGCATTTCATTGATGAACTGCACATCGTAAAAGATAATTTGTTCGAGGTGCCGCCACTTTTTAAATTGATTCAAGAGCAATCAGGTACCGATTGGAAAGAGATGTATAAAGTCTTTAATTGTGGTCATCGATTAGAATTTTATCTATCTGAAGAAATTGCGGAAGATATTATTGAGATAGCCAAAAGCTTCGGTGTAGATGCCCAAATTGTTGGTAGGGTAGAAGCTTCAGATTCAAAAAAATTGACAATTTCTAGTAGCCATGGTACCTTTGTGTATTAGTACATACGAATAGTGTAAATATATCGTTCTTGATTATATACCTACTTTTGCTATGGAAAGAAAGAAATTTTTAAGAACACTCGGTGCTGGCGCTGCTTTTGCAATAACATTTCCTTGTTTAGGAAGTTGTTCAAAAGACAGTGAAGTAGAAGGTGAAATTGTAACACCACCGACCAATATAGATTTTACCATTGACCTTACTTCTCCTGAAGCAGCAAAATTGGCCAATAATGGCGGATTTATTTTAAAGAATCTTGTTGTAGTCGTTAAAAATTTAGAAGGTGGGTTTGTTGCTGCTACTCAAATTTGTAGCCATGAGCAATATGATCAGGTTCGTTTTGTAAATCAAGATGGTGGTATCTTTTACTGTGATGTACATGGTTCTAGATTTTCACAAACTGGTACACCTTTAAATGAGATTCCGAATAGTACGTCAAAAGCTTTAAAAATATACAATACCTCTCTTGAGGGTTCAATATTAAGAGTTTTCGAATAAATTTTCTACCTCAATTACACCAACCTAACTTATTATTCTTTATACCTATGTTTATCTCTAAATAGAGAAAGTAAGTGAAAAAGATTTGTGCTTTATTTTTCTGCCTTATGACCTACATCGTAGTGGGTCAAGGAAAAAAGTACGTTACGGTCAAGAAAACATTTGAGGTCATGGGTGGTGGTTTTGATATAACCGTCATTTCTGTCGATGAAGAGTTAGGATATATTTATATACAAGAAGCCTTGGCGGAGGTTCAAAGAATTGAAAAATTAATTTCCTCTTGGGACGAAGATTCTGAAACTAGTCTCATCAATAAAAACGCAGGTATTAAACCTGTCCCTGTCAGTTGGGAGCTATATAAGCTTATAGAAAGATCTACCCAAATTTCTGAAATTACCAACGGTGCTTTTGATATTACTTACACAGTACTTGAAGATATTTGGAAGTTCGATGGTTCTATGAGTACGTTGCCCAGTAAACTTGAGGTTAAAGAAGCTGTTTCTAGAACAGGGTATAAGAATATAATATTGAATAGTAAGGATCAAACGGTTTATCTTAATAAAAAGGGTATGCGAATATCTTTTGGAGGTATAGGCAAGGGGTTTGCTGCAGATAAGGCAAAGGCTTTGCTAGTATCAAAAGATGTGAAGGCGGGTATCATAAATTTAGATGGAGATATTACCACTTGGGGTACTAAGGCCACTGGTGATAAATGGTTAATCGGTATAGTGAACCCTGAACGTCAAGGTGGTCTGTTTTCTTGGCTTCCAATATTAGAGTCATCGGTGGCGACTTCTGGCGGCGATGCTAATTTTATGTTGGTGAACGATGAAAAGTTTATGCATGTATTAAATCCTAAAACGGGTTTTCCATCCACAGGTATTAATAGTGTATCGGTTTTTGCTAAGAGTGCAGAACTTTCTGATGCATTGGCTACATCAATCTTTGTTATGGGTTTAGATGCTGGTCTGGCATTGATAAATCAATTGGGAGATACTGAAGTTATTATTGTTGATAATAAGAATAAAATGCACAAAAGTAACGGCATCATTCTTAACTAGAAAGAACCTTTGATTTCTTGTTGCCTTCAATAATTTTTCCACGTTACACTAATAATCCCTTTAGGGCGTCTGTAAATTTATCGTAAATTCGCGGTACAAGTGAAGTAAGCATATGATAGACAAGTTAAACATCGTAAAACAACGTTTTGATGAGGTTTCAGACCTTATAATTCAGCCAGATATAATTACTGATCAGGATCGTTATGTTAAACTCACAAAGGAGTATAAGGACCTGAAAAATTTAATGGATAAGCGTGCTGAATATTTAGAGCTTACCAATAATATCGCCGAAGCAGAGGAAATAATTGCTGATGGTAGTGATGCAGAAATGCTAGAAATGGCTAAAATGCAAATGGAAGAGGCTAAAGGAGGATTGCCTAAATTAGAGGAGGATATTAAACTCATGCTGATTCCGAAAGATCCTGAAGATGCCAAAGATGTAGTAGTTGAGATACGTGCCGGAACCGGTGGTGATGAAGCGAGTATTTTCGCTGGTGATCTCTTTAGAATGTACACAAAATATTGTGAATCTAAAGGATGGAAAACTAATGTTATTGACCTTAGCGAAGGTACAAGTGGTGGGTATAAGGAAATTCAGTTTGAAGTTACAGGAACCGATGTTTACGGAACCTTGAAGTTTGAAGCTGGTGTTCATCGTGTACAACGTGTTCCTCAAACCGAAACACAGGGTAGAGTGCACACCAGTGCAGCTACGGTAATGGTTTTGCCAGAGGCTGAAGATTTTGATGTACAAATAGACCCTAAAGATGTTCGTATAGACTTTTTCTGCTCGTCAGGGCCAGGTGGTCAGTCGGTGAACACCACATATTCTGCAGTTCGTCTAACGCATATTCCAACAGGTTTGGTAGCACAATGTCAAGATCAGAAATCACAACATAAGAATAAGGATAAGGCTTTTAGAGTATTGCGATCTCGATTGTATGACATGGAATTGGCTAAGAAGCAAGAGGCCGATGCAGCAAAACGAAATTCTCAAGTAAGTAGTGGTGACCGTTCTGCGAAAATTAGAACCTATAACTATCCACAAGGTAGAGTGACTGATCACCGTATTGGTCTAACTTTATATGATCTATCTAACATTATTGATGGTGATATTCAAAGAATAATAGATGAATTGAGTTTTGTTGAAAATACGGAGAAATTGAGGGAAGCCTCTGAGATTTTTTAAAATATGACCACCCAAGAGTTAGTAGACCAAATACATAAAAAGAAATCCTTTTTATGTATCGGCTTAGATACAGATTTAGAAAAGATACCAACGTTTTTATTAGAAGAGGAGGACCCAATATATTCTTTTAATAAAGCTATTATTGACGCGACCCATGATTTGTGTGTAGCTTATAAGCCTAATATTGCATTTTATGAGGCTTATGGAGTGCAGGGTTGGTCTTCACTCAGAAAGACGATAGAATATTTGAATACTAACTATCCAGATATTTTTACGATTGCCGATGCTAAAAGAGGTGATATTGGTAATACTTCTACAAGATATGCTAAAGCATTTTTTGAAGATCTTAATTTTGATTCCATCACTATTGCTCCGTACATGGGAAGAGATTCTGTAGAGCCATTTTTAGCATTTAAGGATAAACATACCATTCTATTGGCGTTAACTTCAAACGATGGGGCTTTTGATTTCCAAACAAAAAAAGTTGATGGTCAAGAGCTTTATAAAGAAGTATTGTCAGTTTCTACAACTTACAAAGATTCTGAGAATTTAATGTATGTGGTAGGCGCTACAAAGGCTGAATACCTTAAAGAAATACGTGAAATTGTACCTAATAGTTTTTTACTTGTACCAGGTGTAGGCGCGCAAGGTGGAAGCTTAGAAGATGTATGTGCTTATGGTATGACCAAAGACATTGGTCTATTGATCAATTCTTCTCGCGGAATTATCTATGCATCTAATCAGCGTGATTATGCTGAAGCTGCTAAACTTAAAGCCAAAGAATTGCAAATAGCAATGGAAATAGAAATGTCTAGATTAAACAAGATTCTCTAAAGTTCTTTTAATTTTGTGTGCCTTTTGTTCGAAAAACTCTCCTAAATGGTTATTGGATTGCAAGTTCGAAGCTTTGTCAATAAAATTTTGATATTGATATTCTAATAAAGTGATAATGTCAGGATTTGCTGCTATCGGTTTTACCGATCCTACTTTACAATATTGCTTTTCCATACTACTAAAATTAAGTTCTTACAAATATACGGGCAGTTTCAATTTTTGGACGTCAGCATGTTGGGCAATACAACTAATTATTAGGTAATTTGTCTTTTTTTTAACACTTATGTAATGAAAACTTTAAAATCACGCTCATTTTTGGCAATATTCATTTATGCTAATTAGAATGTGGAAAAGAATCGATACATTGTAAATTAACTTATTCGAAAGGGATTCAGATTTGCTTCATTATATAACTTATAAACATAAGGCTTCTACGGTCTGGGTCACTTTTGTACATGGTGCAGGTGGCAGTTCTTCTATATGGTTCAAACAGATTCGTGAGTTTAAAAAGCATTTTAATGTGTTGCTCTTAGATTTAAGGGGGCATGGAAATTCTAAGCCAAACCTTAAAAATGTATTTGACGAGAAATATACATTTGATGTCATTACTAATGATATAGTTGAGGTAATTAATTTTGAAAATATTGAAAAATCACACTTTGTAGGAATATCTCTTGGTACTATCTTGATACGTAATTTAGCTGAAATGCATCCAGAGCGCGTAGAAAGTATGGTTATGGGTGGTGCGATAATGAAATTAAACCTGCGTTCTCAAATACTCATGAAACTTGGTATAATTTTTAAAACTATTATTCCTTATCTATGGTTGTATAAGTTTTTTGCATTTATAATAATGCCAAATAAAAATCATAAGGAATCTCGTTCTCTTTTTGTAAGAGAGGCTAAAAAGCTATACCAAAAAGAATTTATACGCTGGTTTAAACTTACTTCAGAGATAAACCCTTTACTACGATTCTTTAGAGCTGCCGATATTAAAATTCCTACACTGTATGTAATGGGTGAAGAAGATTATCTATTTCTTCCTAGTATTCGAAAGATTGTTGGGTTTCATCAAAACTCGAAGCTTTTAGTAGTTGAAGACTGTGGTCATGTAGTTAATGTAGAACAGCCGAAGTTTTTTAATGATGAAGTAATAAAATATTTATCCTTCCCGGTTAAAATTAGTGATTAAATTATTTTAAAAACATTTTGATTTTTTGTGATTACTCGTAATTAGGTAAAAACAAAAAACCGGTGCTCCCACCGGTTTTTAACTAACTAACTCAAAAAATAACTATCTCAAAAAATTGAAAATGAATACGTTGGCATATTGTTCTCTATCAATTTTAACGCAATATTTTTTAAGTTATTGTCGTAAGTGTTAAAAACTATTTTTTATCCTGAAGGGCAAATACTTTTTTAAGTACATCTGTAGTGCGTGATGATAGTTTTGTCCTAATTTCTTCTTCCTCTACTGCGATCATTGTGTAAACCCCAGAAAGGGCTTCTTTGGTTACGTAGTCAGTTAAATCGGGGTTTACATTCGTTGTTAAGGGTATTGCATTATAACGTGATATAATTGTACTCCAAATTTCATCAGCGCCTACCTTTTTAAATGATGCATTAATGATAGGGTTGAATTTATCATATAAAGCAGTATTGGTCTTAGTTTCTAAATATGTAGTTGCTGCATTATTGTCTCCTAAAAGAATATTCTTGGCATCTACGAAAGACATTTCCTTTACCGCATTAACGAAAATTGGTGTTGCTTCAGAAACCGCATCTTCTGCAGCACGATTTAAAACTTTTAATCCCTCATCTGCTAAGTTCCCTAAGCCTATGTCTCGTAAAGTTTTATCTACTTTTTGTAATTCTTCAGGCATCAGAATTTTGACCAAATCATTTTTATAAAATCCGTCGGTCTTGGTTAGTTTACTTACTTGTTTTTCGATTCCCTGATCAAGTGCTTCTTTTAATCCGTTTGCTATAGCTTCATTGCTTAAACCGGTACTGGTAGATCCCGGTAATTGGTTCACTATTTGTTGAAGTTCGGTACAAGAAAATACGAGGAACACACTAAAAAATAAGCTTATTTTTTTTATCATAATTATATTATTAAGGTCTAACATAGGTTACGAGAAAATAACGGTTTTATTGTTGTATACCATTGTTTTTCGTGCTATATGAAGTTTTACTCCTCTAGAAAGTACAATTTTCTCTAAGTCTCTACCTTTAGTTATAAAATCTTCGATTGAGTGAGAGTGGGTTACCGTAGTAACATCCTGTTCAATAATTGGACCTTCATCTAACTCTTCTGTTACATAATGGCTAGTAGCGCCAATAATTTTTACACCTCTTTTAAATGCTGCGTGATAAGGTTTCGCGCCAGCAAACGCAGGTAAAAATGAGTGATGTATATTTATTATTCTATTAGGGAATTTACTTATAAGATTGCCACTTACAATTTGCATATACCGTGCGAGAACAATGAAATCAATTTCATATTTTTCAAGCAATGCCAATTGTTCTTTTTCTGCTTCAACTCTATTTTGCTTATTAAATGGAATGTGAAAAAAGGGAATTTCAAATTGATCTGCAATATGCTTTAAATCAGTATGATTACTTAGCACAAAAGGTATTTCAACCGCTAATTCACCTGAACGATATCTACTTAATAAGTCGTATAAACAATGGTTGTATTTAGAGACGAAAATTGCCATTTTGGGTAACTTATCATCGGTATGTAAGCTCCATTCCATAGAATAAGGCGAAGCCAGTTCATCTTGAAATAAAGACTTAAAATAATCAAGATTTGAAAAAGCACTGTCGAATTCGACAACAGTACGCATGAAAAAAACGTTTGCAGGTTTGTCTACATGCTGATCGAGATAAACGATGTTACCGTGATTTCTGTGTATAAAACCGGTAACGGTACTTATGATACCAGATTGATCTGGGCAATGAACTAAAATAGTGGTTTTCAATTGAGTAGTAATTAAGCTGCCAAAAATAGGGCATAATTCTTAAAATACTAAGTAATCAATTTAATATTGGTAGTAAGAACAGCATCTATAAATGCTCAGATTTCCATTTTTTATAGAATTTTCTGAAACTCTTGATCTCTGCACGAAGTAAGTTAATGTATTCCGTTTCTTTTACACCATCTTTTTCTAAGCCTAAGCAATAAGAATTTATATTCCTTATAATTATATTAATGTAGGATATATTTTCTAAACGTTCAGAATTGCAATTAGAATATTCTACTTGAGCTATTTTTTGAGGTATAAGTATCGCATCAGTTAAAATAGAATTAGCCATAATATCTCTAAGGCTCTTAGATTCATAAAGTCGCATAAGGTCCTTATTTAAAGAAACATATGAAGCAATCTCTCTACTCATGGTACAAAGTTCCAACGCTTTTCTATAAATAGGTAAATTTTTTAAACTTCGATATGCCATGTTGTGGGGTAATAATGGGACTATATAAAATTACGTTAGTTATTCCATAATTTTCTATCGATTGTAAATGTATTTCGTAATTTTACTTTAGTTACATTAATTTTAATTGAATATACTTTTGAATCCAAAGATAGACGAGCTTAACTGGAAAATACTAAGGCAGTTACAAAATAATGCAAGAGAATCGTTCGCCAATATTGGGCGTATAGTAGGGCTAACTGCACCTGCTGTCGCTGAACGGGTGAAAAAAATGGAGGACCTTGGTATTATTTTAGGTTATAAAGCTTCGGTCTCACACGCACTAACAGGTCATCAACTTAAGGCTATTATAACGCTTAGGGCTTTTATGGGTAAGTTAAAACCTTTTTTGGCTGTGGTGCCTACCTTACATGAAGTTATAAATTGTTATAGAATTACAGGAAATGAAAATATTGTGATGGAAGTCGTATTGAAGGATCAATTTCACCTTGAAAAGTTTATAGATCAACTTATTCAATATGGTGAAACCAGAACTCATATCGTACTATCGCAAGTAATTTCAAATGCACCGATGCATAAAATAAAATAGATTCGATGGTATTAATATTAATTCTTTTTTAAAAAGTATAATTAAATTTAAATCGGATATTGAAGCTTTATTAAAGGCAAGTGATTCTTAAGAAATTAATTTTTTGGCTAGATTTTTGATGCAAATTAAATGATGAAAAAAATACTATTCTTTGCTTTGGTTTTGATATCAACCACAAATTATTCTCAAGAACTGAGATTATTAAGAGGTGCAATTACAGAAAATGTAGTAGTGAACGATTCTTTAAAAGAAACTTTTTCACTCTATTTGCCCTCTACTTTTGATGTTCGGAAACCTTGGCCTATAATTTTTGTATTTGATTTAAAAGGCAGGGGCAAGGCTTCTGTTTCAATGATGGTAAATGCTGCTGAAAAAGAAGGTTATATTTTAGCAAGTTCAGATAATGTAAATGATTCTTTATCTATTTCTGAAAATGTTCTGATTGCTAATAGAATGTTCAACGCTTCAATAAATATAGTTCCTGTAGCCAAGGATCGCACATATACGGCAGGTTTTGGAAGTGGTGCAATGTTTGCCTCAATTTTACCAACGTTCATAAAGGAAATAAAGGGTGTTGTTTCTATAGGTGCTTCTGTTGGTAATATTGAAATCTTGAATTCAAAACAAACATTTCAATTTATAGGTATTGTAAATAGGTCTGATTATAGTTTTAGAAATATGCTCGATACTCAGCAAATTCTTAATAAGATGAAATTCCCAAATGAATTATTGGTTTTTGATGATGATCGAATTTTACCTGATATCAAGACGATTGCTAGCGCTTTTAGGATACTTACCTTAACGAGTATGGCAAAAGGTGATGTTCAGCGAAATGATAGTTTAATTGCTGATTCTTATCAGCAGTTTATGACAAAAGCAAATATTTTTGCTTCAAGCGAAAAACCGATTTTAGCAAACTATCTATTGTCAGATATAGAGAAAGTATTCAACCCATTGGTTGAATTGGATTCTCTTAAAATTTCTCAAAAGTCTTTGCGTCGCAGTAATTCTTATAAAAAGGCAAATAGAAATCAGAATAGCTATTTTTTGAAAGAATCCTTTTTAAAGGAAGATTATAGCTATTATTTAGAGGAAGATATTATTTCATATAATTATGCAAACTTAGGATGGTGGAATTATCAGATGGAAGATTTAGCGAAACTCGACAAAAGCGCTGTGCTTTACGAACGTCAAATGTCTAGCAGATTAAGAGGTTATATAAATGCATTAATTTCTGATAATATTGATTTTATTTCTGCAGATAAAGAAGTTGATTTAGAAGCGCTGAATTTATTATATATGATAAAAACCATTACAGATCCGTCAGATTATGCTCCTTATTTAAAGGTTATTTCTACTAGTTCTAAAATGGAAGATTATGGCACTGCATTGTTTTATTTAGAAGAGCTTTTGAAAAATGGTTATACCGACAAAAGTGAACTGTATGAACTAGAGAATACCGCTTTATTTCGTATTACGCCAGAGTTCAACATGCTTGTTGAGAAATACTTAAGGGATGCTCGTTACGAGATTATTGAACAGTAAGATGAGGAACTTGTTCTAAATCCCAATCGATAACCAATCCTTTTGCTAGTGATTCGGTAATTTTTTTTCCATATAGAACTTCACATAAATATAGCGCAGCTTTAAAACTTTTTGCGCCACCTGCAGAGGTAATGTATTTGCCATCGTGAACAAAAAGCACATTGTCCTTTACATCAAGGTTTGGAAACATTTTTTTATAATTTTCAACATCACTGGGGAAAGTAGTCGATGCTACAGAGTCTAGTATCCCAGATTCAGCTAAAAGAAATGCACCATCGCAATGACTGGTTATGTAAAGTGCAGTTTTATCGATCTTTTTAATTAAGCTTAACATGGTGGTGTCTTTTAAGTCTTTATCCATTGAATGTTCAGCGCTTGGTACTACGAGAATATCTATTCTTGGTAAATCATCTTTCGTATAATCAAAGTCTGGAAGAATGCGAACACCTTCGAAAGTAGTAATCGGTTTCAGTGTATTTGCTACTGTAAATGTATTCATTGCCTTAATACCTTCTCTAAATTTGGTATGTTGAAAAATATCGTAAGGCGCGGTGAATTCAGTATTAAAAGTGCCGTCCATAATTAAAAATGCCACGTTATAATACTCAGGGTTAAGCTTTGGCAAAACTCTTATTTCTTCGTGTAAAGGTTCTTTTGTTGGCTTTTGTCGCTCACAACTAAATGTAGTAAGAAGCGCAAGTATAAAAAAGTATCTGAAGTTCATAAGAATAGTATTAATGTGTAAAGTACGATTATATACAAAAATGGTACAATGAATAAATTGTATTTTTGAAAGGTAAACGAAGAAAGAATGAAGGTATTTGTAATTATTGCGGTTATGTTTATGTTATTTTCTTGCAAGCAAGAAAAGAAGTACCATGACGTAGATCATGATAAAAAGTCGTTGGTTACATCGGATAAACTTGCTGATATTTTAAAGTTTCAAGAAAAGTTAAATGCCGAATTTAAAAATCCCGAAACGTCTCCGTTGGCAGATAGGTTTCGAATAGATTTCGAAACACTAGACTTTTTTCAGCCCGATACTAATTATGTGATAGTTGCGGAATTTATTAGAACACCAGAAGCTTTGCCGTTTTCTATGCCGACTACAACCGAGCGTGAATCAACTGAAGTGGTATATGGTATTGCAAAATTCACCTTAAACGGGAAAATTCAACAGTTAGAAATTTATCAAACTCCAGAATTGATTTCTCAAGAAAAATATAAAAATTACTTATTTCTGCCTTTTACAGATGCTACTAATGGTGAAGAAACGTATGGTGGTGGACGATATCTTGATTTAAGAATTCCTGATGGAAATCAAATTGTATTAGATTTTAATAAAGCTTATAATCCATATTGTGCTTACAATAAAAAATATTCTTGTCCTTTGGTGCCAGCGGTTAACAATATTGACTCGGAAATAAGAGTAGGGGTGAAGGCATTTGAACATTAGGTTGCAGAAATAAAAAACTCGGCTAAATGCCGAGTTTTTAAACTTAAACTAATATAATCATCAATTATAAAATTCATTTAATTAGAACGAGTATATAGCAGCAATTACAAAAGAAGAAAGACTTTTTTGTGCAACTAAATCGCTGTCTACGAAATATCCAGATTCATCAGAGGCAGAATCTAAACGTAATTCTGGTTTGATGGTTAAATTGTCGACTGAATAGCTTCCAGTTAAAGTTACCGCAAATACGCTAGACTCGTCAACTCCTGTTCCTATAGCGCCAAAATCACCATCTAATTCTGCGAAATATTCACCTCTAAGACCAATTGTGAAATCTTCGGAAGTAGTTAATTGAGGGTAAAGTGCAACACCTGCAAATCCTGCTGCGTTGTCTCCACCATCAAAATAAGCTGCGTTCAATCCTAAGAAAAAATCGTCAGCTAAATCAAAACCACCTGTATAATCTATTTCATATGCGCCATTGTCCATCAATAAATTAAGGTATTGACCACTATAGCCTAATTGAGCACCATAGGCATATTTACCGTCAAGGTTTAGCTCAGTTACATCGGTACGGTTCATTACTGCAAGCATTAAACTAAAGTCATCAGATAAAGCAAAGTCAGCTTTTAGACCTGTATGTGAAAACGGACCGTATGAGAATAAATAAGATGTGCTATAGTTGAAATTAGCAGTTGGAGAAATTACTTCGTACCCTAAAAAGGTATTGAAATTACCAAAAGTTAATTTTACATCATCACTAACATTCCAATAAGCATATAATTGATTTACAATATTTCCTGTTGCAGAATAGATAGGTGAAGCGAAAATAGCATCTGTTCCTCTTGGACCGAAAACCAAATCAGCAACGAAACCTACTTTTTCACCTTCGTAGCCAGCAATTACATTAGCCATACCTAATGCGAAACCAGGAAGGTTAGCGAAAGAAGAACCTGGTGCTGCGTTTGGTACTCCACCAGGTGCAGAATTATCACCATTTAAATTTGCTCTGTAATAAGCATCAATTGAACCGCTCAAAGTAAAGCTTGGCGTTGATTCTTCATCTTCTTGTGCAAGAACACTTGACGCAGCAAGTAAAATAAGACCTGATGCTAAGATATTTTTTACGTATTTTGTATTGATAACTGTTTTCATAAATTTTGTTTTTAATTCCCACAAGGGATTAATTAGTTTGAGAAAATAAATTTGTTGAAAGGTTATGTAACGGAGCGCTCTGCAAAGCGCTCCGTATTTTTTAATTTAGTGATCGTTCATTCTAAAATCTGCATAAGCATCCATACCGTGTTCATGAATATCTAAGCCTTCTACTTCTTCTTCTTTAGATACTCTAAGTCCTAATGTAACTTTAAGTACGCCTAATATTATTATAGATGTTACAACACAGAAGCCACCTACTATTAGTACTCCATAAAGTTGTGTCATAAATTGAGCACCACTTGCCAAGTTTCCGAAAATACCAACAGCTAAAGTCCCCCAGATACCACAGATTAAGTGAACCGCTACTGCACCTACAGGATCATCTAATTTTAATTTATCAACTAAGGCAACGCCACCTACTATTATTATACCAGCTAGAAAACCGATTACAACTGCTTCATTTGGTGACATTAAGTCTGCACCTGCAGTAATACCAACCAGACCACCAAGAATACCGTTAAGAAACATGGTCAAATCTAAATTTTTATAAAGTATAGTAGAGGTTATCATTGCTCCGAATCCACCTGCTGCTGCGGCTAAACTTGTAGTAACCAATACTAGTGAAGTTAATTCTGGGTCTGCAGATAATACTGATCCGCCGTTGAAACCGAACCAACCTAACCATAGTATCAAAACACCTGCTGTTGCCATTGGTATACTGTGACCTGGTATTGCATTTGGTTTACCGTCCTTACCGAATTTTCCAATTCTTGCACCTAATAAGGTTATGGCAACCAAAGCAGCCCATCCACCAACAGAGTGTACTAATGTCGAACCTGCGAAATCATAGAATCCCCATGAATCCAAGAATCCTCCACCCCATTTCCAAGCTCCTACTATAGGGTAGACTAGGCCTACATAGATTACGGTGAAAATCATGAAAGAACCTATTTTAATACGCTCAGCAACGGCTCCAGATACAATGGTAGCTGCAGTTGCCGCGAACATACCTTGAAATAGAAAATCTGTCCACCAAGTATAGCCACCATCTGCATATTCAGCTGTCATGCCTCCTTCAGGGGCAGCAATACCAAAGCTATCCATGCTAAATTTTATTAGTCCCAAGTCACCATCTTCGAAACCAGGGTACATTAAATTGAAACCCCATGCATAATAAAGAAGTAAACCACCTGTGATAATAAATATGTTTTTAAATAATATGTTAATTGTATTTTTTTGTCTGGTCAATCCTATTTCTAGAAAAGCAAAACCAGTATGCATGAAGAATACCAATGCGGTAGCCAACATCATCCATACGTTATTTGCTGTAAATAATCCTGCGTCCATTTCTTTTCGTTTTAGTTAGTTTTTTAAATTTTTAGTTGATGCCTGCCAAACCATTTTCTTTGGTTCTAATTCGGTAAGCTTCCAATACTTCGGATACAAATATTTTTCCATCACCTACATTACCTGAGTATGCAGCTTCAAGTATTGAATTCACTGTTTTTTCTAGAAAGTCATCAGATACTACTATAGATAGGTGTCTACGTTGTATATCCGTTGTACTATATGAAATACCACGATAAACATGACCTTGTTTTTCATTTCCAACCCCAGTTACGTCCCAGTAACTAAAGAAGTTAACCTCTATTTGATGTAATGCCTCTTTGACATCGTCAAACTTTGATTTTCTGATAATTGCCTCAATTTTTTTCATTTGACTAAGTTTTTGATAATGCCAAATATATGTTAAATACATTCACCCCCTAAAATAATTAGGGGGTGAATGTATATTTTTATGAGTATCATAATTTACACCCTATAAATTTTAGGGTATTGATAGTATATGTTGATTATTTTACAAATAAGTGGAATGGGGTAATGAGGATAATCATGAATTTTGATTGAATCGTCAGAAAATTCAGTATTTATCTACCGATTGTTTAATAAAACAGGAAATAGTTAAAAAATAATCAAATAATAAAAAATTTGGTATTGATTGTTGGTTTTATAACATTTTGCAAAGCCAAAGGCCAAATGAGATGGCTAGAATGCCTAACGCAACACTTAAACCTAAGTAAAGGGAAGTGTAAAGAATAGAAGATTCCTTTAAAAGAAGATTGCTTTCTAATGCGAATGTAGAGAAAGTTGTAAAGCCCCCGCAGAAACCGGTAGCTAATAAAAGGGTTTGATTTTGATTTATATAGTTGTGCTTTAAAGAAAAACCTATAAGTATGCCTATTAAAAGGCAACCTATAATATTTACTAAAAAAGTACCTAGATAGAAATTTGAATAGTAGGAATTGAGGTTTTTTGAAATCCAGTATCTTAAGATACTACCTAAACCTCCTCCTAAGAAAACGAGCAAAAAATGTTTCATACCTTATAAAGGTAAAAACTAAACTGCTTTCTTGTAGCTAGATGTAAGTAAATCTAAAGGATAGATTACAGAAGTATGTTGATTGGATAATTCTTGAGAAGATTGTTTCGATTTTTGAGAAACACTTAACAAGCTAACTACCACCATCGCGATATTAATACCTACTAAAACTAAAAAAATTGTAAGAAATGTCATCATAATTAATTGCCATGTATAGATGAATAACGCAAAATTACGTTATTTGGTATATTATACGGGCAAAAAGGCTATTTTGTTGTAAAAATGTTAATTTTTGTGGTGTAGGTGAAATATTAACTAATTTTTTAGTAAAAACTTGATGCAAAGCAGTGAGACTAAGAATAATACAAAGAATAAGCCAATCCATTTAACACCTTTGTAGTTCTTTTGATGTAGTTTAAAGTCTTTTTTATAGGAAATGATAATAATAATGACGAAAACCACTGCGAATCCAATGGCAAAAATGATTTGTCCTGTGCTAAACATATTTCCTATTTTTACGCAAAGCTAACGGAAAACGGTAAAATAAAGATGAAAAACAAAATCAAAGCGGTCAAAGAATTCCATAATTCTTTTGGTCTAGGTGTTTCGGAGGATATGATAGCAGACTTGGGGGAAGCAAAGAATACGTTGCGTTTTAACCTTATGGATGAAGAAAATAAGGAATATTTAGAAGCGGCTCAGAATAATGACCTTGTTGAAGTAGCGGATGCCCTTGGTGATATGTTGTATATTTTATGTGGCACTATTTTAGAACACGGTATGCAATATAAAATAGAGGAAGTGTTTAATGAGATACAGAGAAGTAATATGAGCAAATTAGGGGAAGATGGTAAACCTATATATAGGGAAGATGGTAAAGTGCTTAAAGGTCCAAATTATTTTAAACCAAATATTGAGATAATTCTTGATAAATAAAAAGGGGCCGATCGGCCCCTTTTACTATTTTTCAACTTTAAATCGCCAGCCAAATTTGTCTTCTGACTTATTGTATTGAATATCTGTAATGGTCTTTTTTAAAGATTGTGCAAAACTGTTTTTTAATTCTGGCAATTCGTAATCTGTATCTCTGTAACCAAATCCAGAAATTGGTGAAATAACTGCCGCAGTACCTGCACCGAACATTTCTTTTAATGAACCGTCCTTAGCTGCTTCTACCACTTCTTTAACAGTTATTTTTCGAACTTCAGTTTTTATACCTTGGTCTTTTGCAATGTCTAGTATACTTTTTCTTGTAATACCATCAAGTATACGGTCACTTGTCGGGCCAGTTAATAAGGTGTCATTAATTCTTATGAATATATTCATGGCACCGGCCTCTTCTATAAATTCATGATTGGTGTCATCTGTCCAAATAACTTGGTTATATCCTTTTTTAACAGCCAATTGAGTAGGGTAAAATTGACCTGCATAATTGCCGCCAGTTTTAGCATATCCAACACCGCCGTTTGCTGATCTAGAATACCGTTCTTCGATAAGTACTTTTACCTTACCCGAAAAATACGCTCCAGATGGTGCGCACGCTATTATGAATTTATATTCATCGGCTGGTGATGCATGAAAACCGTTACCGGATGCAAATATAAATGGTCTTATGTATAAAGAACTACCATCTTTAGTTGGTATAAAAGCCTTATCAAGATTAAGAAGTGTGGTAAGCCCATCCATAAAATATTCTTGTGGAAGTTGTGGTATACACATTCTATCCGCAGAAATATTAAAACGCTTAAAATTTTCTAAAGGTCTAAATAAAAATACATCATCATTTTTATCTTTATAAGCCTTCATGCCTTCAAATATTGATTGCCCATAATGAAAAATCTTTGAAGATGGGTCTAGCACTATTGGCTGGTAGGGTACAATTTTAGGAATTTCCCATGCACCATTCTTGTACGTACAGACTAACATATGGTCTGTGAATACTGAGCCAAAAGCTAGATTGTCAAAATCTACTTGGTCAATTTTAGAAGTTTTTACTTTTTCTACAGTGATATTTTTAGTTTCAATACTCATGAAATACGTAACTTTAATTGATTAAAATTAAACAAATATCCATACCAGCACTTCTTTTTTAGATTAAAATTGACCAGTTTTGTAGGTAATTCATCATTTTTAAGATTTATGAAAGGATTTAACATTTTACTTGTGTTTTTATTTGGATTTATTTCATGCTTTGCTCAGAAAGATTCTAACACGATACTTTCAAAAGAAACAGATTACGGTGTTTATTATGGAGAAGAGTTTGCCTTGGATGCTGTTGATCAACAGAAAGAAGTTTGGCAGAAATATACCTCTATGTCAATTTCAGATTCTTTAAATGTGCAATTTAAAACAAAGGTTAAGGAAGTTTGTAAAGTAAAAGGATGTTGGATGGTTGTAGAACTGCCTGAAGGCGAGCAAGCTATGGTTCGTTTTAAAGATTACGGTTTTTTTATGCCTTTTGATATTCCTGAGAGAGAAGTCGTATTAAATGGTATGGCATTTGTGGAAGAAATGAGTGTTGAAGACCAAAAACATTATGCAATAGATGCAGGTAAGTCTGCCGATGAAATTGCTAAAATCGTAACTCCAAAAAGAACATTCAGTTTTGAAGCTTCAGGAGTGTTAGTTCCAAATTAATTTGAAAAGAGAAATAATTACTACTGGTGATGGTTCTAAGACCATTCAGATAATGGATTGGCAAGAGCAATACCATTCTAAACATGGGGCTATTCAAGAGGCTTATCATGTATTTATTCATTCAGGATTAGATTTGTTTAACAATCAAAATTTACATATTCTTGAAATCGGTTTTGGTACAGGGCTTAACGCTTTCATCACATTGATTGAGTCTGAGAAACGAAATTTGAAAATTAATTATATTGGCGTGGAGGCATTTCCCGTTTCTGGGGAAGAGCTTGATCAACTGAATTATCTTGAGGAATTAAATTCTGTTTTACGAAAAAATGACTTTAATTTAATGCATTCTTCTCTATGGCAAGAAGATATTGAAATCAGTTCTGAATTCATTCTTAGAAAAGAACGGAAAGATTTTAAGGATATCGATATGATAGAAACGGTCGACCTTATTTACTTCGATGCATTTGGTGCCCGTGTTCAACCAGAATTATGGACCGTTGAGATATTTGAAATTATGCATAGGGCTATGAAATCAGGTGGTTATCTGGTTACCTATGCAGCTAAAGGTAGTGTAAGACGTGCCATGCTAGAGGTTGGGTTTCTGGTTGAGCGATTGCCAGGCCCACCGGGTAAACGGGAAATGTTGAGGGCAAGAAAAAAATAGCTTAAATATTTTTTTTAATTTCAAGAAAGTTCAAAGTATTAAAAATCAATACGTTTGGTTACAATGTTAAATTGAAATTAAATAGTATATCAAGAATCACCAAAAGCAATACCTTTAAACTATGAAAGTATTGATAACAGGTGCGACAGGGTTAGTAGGTAGCGAGTTGGTATCTCAATGCCATGAAAAAGGATATGACGTTAACTACCTAACAACCAGTAAGGAAAAGATTGTTTCTGACCTAAATTATCATGGTTATTTCTGGAACCCAACTATTGAAGAGATTGACCAAAATTGCCTTAATGGGGTTTCTGTCATTATAAACTTGGCAGGTTCTAGTATATCTAAACGATGGACGAACGAGTATAGGCAAGAAATAATTGACAGTAGGGTAAATTCGTTAGAATTACTTAAAAATACACTTATTAAAACTGAAAACCATTCAGTTAAATCAATCATTTCTGCATCAGCAATTGGTATTTATCCAGATTCTTTAAGTAATTACTACACGGAAGACGAAGAAGATGTAGATAATAGCTTCTTGGGTGAAGTAGTAGATGTTTGGGAAAATAAAATTGATGAGTTCGAAGCATTGGGTTTAAAGGTTGCGAAGGTTCGTATTGGTTTGGTGATGTCTAATAATGGTGGTGCTTTGCCAGAAATAGCCAAACCTGTTAACTATTATGTAGGTGCAGCTTTTGGAACTGGTGAACAATGGCAATCGTGGATTCATATTTCAGATTTGGCGGGTATATTTTTGCATATTGCTTCGCATAAACTAGAAGGTATTTATAATGGAGTAGCTCCAAATCCTGTTACCAATTTAAAATTGGTAAAGGAGATTGCCAAGATTTTGAAAAAACCATTGTTCTTGCCAAATATTCCGAAATTCGTAATGCATACTATTCTTGGTGAAATGGCATATATTTTATTCGCAAGCCAAAGAGTCAGTAGCAAGAAGATTGAAGAAGAGGGTTTTATTTTTCATTATGCTAATATTTGTCAAGCGCTCGGGGCTATTTATGAGAATGAAGTTGAATGTGAAGATTCAAAAACTAAAATATCAAAAGAGTTCGTGTCTTAAATAGCCAACTTTTTAAAACGAAAATTATAAATCCGCTATTTGGCGGATTTTTTTTTAATCTTTTGTGACATTTTGACATTTTTAAAGAATTGGCAGTACTTTTGCCTGCTTTTAATCGGCGATTAAATTACAATAAGTTATGAGTGATAAAGAAAACACATTCGATGATGAATTTTTGGAAAATGAGCTTTTAGAAGACGAAACTCAAGAACAAAAGCAAGAAAATGAGATTGAAGGTGAAGAGCTATCTGAAGAGGAGAAGCTAAGAGAAGAATTAGTGAAAGAAAAAGATAAATTTTTAAGATTATTTGCAGAATTTGAAAACTACAAAAGACGTACTTCTAAAGAACGTATGGAGTTGTTTAAGACTGCTGGTCAAGAGGTAATCGTTTCATTATTGCCAGTTTTAGATGATTTTGATAGAGCGATTAAAGAATTGGCTAAGACAGATGATATGGAGGTTTTCAAGGGTATTGAATTAATAAATGTGAAGTTGAATGAAACTTTGAAGTCAAAAGGGCTGGAGATTCTAGAAGTTAGGGCAGGTGATGTTTTTAATGCAGATATTCACGAAGCAATTACTCAAATACCTGCTCCAGATAAAAAGATGAAAGGTAAGGTTATAGACGTCATCGAAAAGGGATTTAAACTAGGTGATCGTATTATTAGGCATCCAAAAGTTGTAGTAGGAAATTAAAAAGTTGGAATGAAGGAAGATTATTACGAGGTTTTAGGCATTAGCAAAAGTGCATCTGCTGCAGAAATAAAAAAAGCATACCGAAAAAAGGCATTAAAATATCACCCTGATAAAAATCCGGGGGATAGTTCTGCTGAGGAGTTGTTCAAAAAATCTGCGGAAGCATATGAAGTGTTAAGTGACGCAGATAAGAAAGCGCGATATGATCAATTCGGTCATGCTGCATTCGAAGGTGGCTCAGGCGGCTTTGGTGGCGGTATGAATATGGATGATATCTTCAGCCAATTTGGTGATATTTTTGGAGGCGCATTCGGTGGTGGAGGTTTTGGCGGTTTTGGCGGCGGTGGCGGTCAAAGAAGAGTCAAAGGTAGTAACCTAAGAATTAGGGTTACTCTGACCCTAGAGGAAATAGCTAATGGTGTTGAGAAGAAAGTTAAAGTAAGAAGAAAGGTTCAAGCTGAAGGTGTTACTTATAAAACTTGTAGCACTTGTGGTGGAAGGGGACAAGTGACAAAAATTCAAAATACCATTTTAGGCAGAATGCAAACTGCTGCAGTTTGTACTTCTTGTGGAGGTAGCGGTCAAATTTTAGACAGTAAGCCTGGTGATGCAGATGCACAAGGACTTAAAGTTGTGGAAGAAACTGTATCGATAAATATACCTGCAGGTGTTGAAGAAGGTATGCAATTAAAAGTGCCAAATAAAGGTAACGAAGCTCCTGGAAACGGAATTCCTGGTGATTTGTTAGTTGCTATTGAAACGCAAGAACATAGTACTTTAAAAAGAGAAGGTGATAATTTACACTATGATCTTTATGTAAGTATTTCTGAAGCTGTATTGGGTACATCAAAAGAAATTGATTCGGTAGGTGGTAAAGTGCGTATAAAATTAGAGCCTGGTATTCAATCAGGTAAAATATTAAGACTACGTGGAAAAGGAATTACAAGTTTAAATGGTTATGGTGCTGGTGATATATTGGTACATGTTAATGTTTGGACACCAAAAGAGTTGAACAAAGAGCAAAGGGAATTTTTTGAAAAAATGCAAGGCAATGACAATTTTGAACCCAAACCTGAGAAATCAGATAAGTCATTTTTCGAAAAAGTAAAAGATATGTTCTCTTAATATCAAAATCTTTCGTTTTTAAATAAAAAACGTATATTTGAGATAATATTGGGCAACCAATATTAATTTTCTTTTTCATAGCAATTTTTTTCCCATCCTTAATTTATTAAGGGTGGGTTTTGCTTTTTAGGCAAAAGCCGAACGTTAAGTTTGTTGATTAAATAGCGTATTGCATAAAGGAATCATAAAGAATGTAGCTAGTCAAAACAATTCAATATCTTTGAATAAATTGCGTACATGAATCATATTTTGGTAGCTAATGAGGTCACCAAACACTTTGGGAACCATACGGCTTTAAAGAACGTTTCCCTCGAAATTCCAAAAAACAGTATATATGGTTTACTAGGTCCTAATGGAGCTGGTAAAACAACATTAATTCGTATTATAAATCAAATTACCTTTCCAGATAAAGGTTCTGTCTATTTTGATGGTAAACTTCTAAAACCTGAACATATTTCACAAATTGGTTATTTGCCAGAAGAACGCGGACTTTATAAAAGTATGAAGGTTGGCGAACAAGCTTTATATCTGGCACAGTTGAAAGGACTTTCAAAGGCTGAGGCTAAAAAAAGATTAAAATATTGGTTCGAAAAATTGGAAATTGGTGATTGGTGGAATAAGAAAATACAAGAGCTTTCTAAAGGTATGGCGCAAAAAATACAATTTGTGGTTACCGTTCTGCATGAGCCAAAACTTTTAATTTTTGATGAGCCTTTCAGTGGCTTCGACCCTATAAACGCAAATCTAATAAAAGAACAAATATTGAGTTTAAAGGATAATGGTACATCCATAATATTTTCTACTCATAGAATGGAATCTGTAGAGGAACTTTGTGAGTATATTGCTTTAATACATAAATCTGAAAAAATACTAGATGGTAAATTATCTGATATTAAAAAGGCCTACAAGAATAATATCTTTAAAGTAGGTTTAGAAACGGTAAATCAAGATGTTTTGATAAGTGAGGTTCAAGATAAATTTCAACTTTTGTCACATGATTATGATTTCACAGAAAAACAGTTGAATTTAACTTTACAACTTCCTTCAAAAGAATCTAAAGGAGTATTAGACTTTTTAAGTACTAGAGCCAATGTAAATGGCTTTGTTGAAACCATACCCTCTGCAAATGATATTTTTATTAAGACCATTCAAAATAAAAATATAGCTCATGAATAAGTTACCGTTAATAATCAAGAGAGAATACTTGGCAAAGGTGCGAAACAAGTCGTTCGTCATTATGACTTTTTTGAGCCCAATTCTAATGGTAGGCATGATTCTTTTAATTGCTTATTTAACGCAGCTTAATGATAATGAAAAAAGAGTTATTGCCGTATTGAACGAAAGCGGTTACTTTTCTAATGAGTTTTCAGCTTCTGAGGCAACATCATATGTCAATTTTAAAGATTTAACCTTGGCAGAAGCTAAAGATTCTACATTAAGCTTGGGTTATTATGGTCTTGTTTATTTACCTAGCGAACCCAATCTGGAACAGGTGGCACAACGAGCTTTTTTTTATAGTAAAGAAGCGCCTAGTGCAACAGTATTAGATAAACTTGAAAATACAATAACTACAAGATTGCGACAAGAGAGATTGCGGGAGCTTGGTCTATCACCGAAAGAATATGCCGAAATGGATCGTAGTTATGATATGAATATTGAAACTTTCGACGGACTTCAAAATATAAAGGGTATAAATGAGATAAAAGCTATTATTGGTGGAGCTTTTGGTTATCTCATAATGATGTTTATTATTATATACGGAGGTTTCGTAATGCGAAGTGTGATCGAAGAAAAAACAAGTCGAATAATAGAGGTTATTATCTCATCTGTAAAACCCTTTCACTTAATGATGGGTAAGATTATAGGTACTTCGTTAGCAGGTATCACACAATTCGCAATTTGGATAGTGTCTGGTGCAATATTGCTATTTATTGGTTTAGCTATTTTCGATATTGATCCGGCGAGTTTAACTAAAGGAGGTATGGCACCAGGAATGGCCGGTAATGCAAGTGTAGATGTAGATGCGGTCACTCAGAATATTCAAATATATGCTCAAGAAATTTTTGAAATACCCATTTTTGCAATGCTGATTTTTTTCATCATTTATTTTGTTTTGGGATATTTGATATATAGTTCAATCTATGCGGCAATTGGGGCCGCTGTTGATAATGAAACTGATACTCAACAGTTTATTTTTCCGGTGATTTTGCCTTTAATGTTAGCTATTTATGTTGGTTTCTTTTCTGTATTCAGTAATCCTAATGGTCCTATTGCTGTTGCCTTTTCTCTATTTCCATTAACATCGCCTATTGTAATGTTAATGCGTTTGCCTTGGGGTATTGGCGAAGGTGGTGTGCCGGTATGGCAATTGATAAGTTCTATTTTGATATTAATAGCTACTTTTATTGGTATTGTTTGGGTGGCAGCTAAAATTTATCGTGTCGGTATTCTTATGTACGGTAAAAAACCTAGTTATAAAGAATTGTACAAGTGGCTAAAATATTCATCATGATCCAAGAGAGTACAGAAAAGATTAAAGAAATAATTGAAGATGATGTCTGGGGAACTATTAAGAAATTTTTAGACCTAGGTTTTCAGTTTGGTGAAGGTGAAAAATCTATTCACATTACCGTAGGTTTGCTTCTGCTTCTAACATTGGCTTTTTTACTTACAAGTACAATTTTACAAGGTATAAGAAAATTTTTCACCAGGAAAATGGAGGTAGATGATAAACTTAAGTTTATTAGCATTTTCAAGTTTATAAAGTATCTAGTTTATGTTGTAGTTATTCTATTTACTATGAGTGCTGCGGGTATTAATATTACCATACTAATAACAGCTTCTGCCGCTTTGTTTGTTGGTCTTGGTCTTGCTTTGCAAGAGATTTTTCAAGATATAATTGGGGGTATTTTTATTATAGTGGATAAGTCTTTACGAGTTGGTGATATTGTAGAAATCGATGGTAGAGTCGGTAAGGTTTTCGAAATAAAACTTCGTACAACGAGGGCAATTACCAGAGACGACAAGGTTATAATTATCCCTAATCATAAGTTTATAAGTGATATCGTTTATAATTACACGCAAAACCATAAAACTACAAGAGAATCTATAAAATTGGGAGTCGCTTATGGCAGTGACGTACAGCTTGTGACTAAACTATTATTGGACGTAATTAAGACACATAGAAATGTATTAAAAAGCCCTAAGCCTTTTGTGCTTTTTGAAGATTTTGGAGACTCGGCATTAGTGTTTTCTTTGAATTTTTATATCACTGATAGTTTTTCGGATCCTAGAATAAAAAGTGAATTACGATACAAAATTGATGCAGAGTTTAGGAATAATAATGTTACTATACCTTTCCCTCAAAGAGATGTACATTTATTTCAACAGGCACCTTTTCAACATAGCGATGTTTCAAATGCAGGGAATAATGAAAAAGGCTAACAGACTCTTTTTATGGGTATTATTACTCACCGTAGCGATCAATCCAATTTTAGCTCAAACACCAGATGTATTTAGGGTAGAGTATATGCTGATGCCAGATAATAGTGGCGATGTAGAAACTTCGCGTATAAAGCTGGTGTTAAATGTACCGATTGCGTTACGAGAAAAAAAAGATTACCTAATTCTAGGGGGGGAATATAACCGGTATAATTTTGAAGTGCCTGATGACCTTTTTCCCAATTCTAATGATTTGAGTAAGTTTCATGTGGTAGATGTCAACATGGCTTATATGTATAAATTAAGTGAGAAATGGCGCTTGATAGGGGTGGTCACCCCAAGGTGGTCTTCCAATTTTGTGGAAGAATTACAGCAAGATGATTTTAACATGAATTATACTATGGGTGCCTATAAGAATATTAAAGATGTAGAGAAACCTTTTATTTTAGTTTTAGGAATTTCATATAATGGCACCTCTCCTATCGATGTTCCTTTGCCTTTTGTGTACTATGAAAAGCGATTTCATCCCAATTGGTCTTACGTTTTAGGGGCGCCGAAATCTGGAATGAAATATTTTACTAAAAAAGGACATTTCTTTCAAACAGAATTATTTTTGGATGGTTATTATGTAAATATTCAAAACAATATCTTACTCCCTGGTAATAATTTATCTACCGATGTGTCTTCTACGGCATTATTATTGACTTTAGGTTATCAATATAAAATAACAAAGGATATGTCCGTTTACTTAATAGGAGGTCACTCCTTATTTCAGAATGGGGTATTAAGGGACGAGGAGCGAAATGATATTTTCACCCTAAATGATGAAGCGGGACTTTATTTTAGAACAGGATTTAGAATAGGAATTTAAAAAGTTATTATGTCAAAAATATTAGTAATAGAAGATGAAGCGGCAATAAGAAGGGTATTGGTCAAAATCTTATCTGAAGAGAATGATGCATACTCTGTTGAAGAAGCCGAAGACGGATTAAAAGGAATCGAAACAATTAAAAACAATGATTACGATTTGGTTCTCTGTGACATAAAAATGCCTAAAATGGATGGAGTAGAAGTACTGGAGGCTGCACGAAAAATAAAACCAGAAATACCATTTATAATGATTTCTGGTCATGGTGATTTAGATACTGCCGTAAACACGATGCGCTTAGGTGCCTTTGACTACATTTCTAAACCACCAGATTTAAATAGATTATTAACAACCGTAAGAAATGCTTTAGATAGAAAGGTTTTGGTTGTAGAGAATAAGAACCTTAAAAAGAAGGTAAGCAAGAACTATGAGATGATAGGGGAAAGCAATGAAATAAGCCTTATCAAAGATATGATAGAAAAAGTTGCGCCAACCGATGCTCGAGTATTAATAACGGGTTCTAATGGTACAGGGAAAGAATTAGTAGCTCATTGGCTTCATGAGAAAAGTGCAAGAAGTGGAGAACCGTTTATTGAAGTAAATTGTGCCGCAATACCGTCTGAATTAATTGAAAGTGAATTATTCGGGCATGTAAAAGGTGCTTTTACATCCGCTGTAAAAGATAGGGCAGGTAAGTTTGAAGCTGCTAACAAGGGTACAATATTTTTAGATGAAATTGGTGATATGAGCCTTTCTGCTCAAGCTAAAGTTTTACGTGCACTACAAGAAAGTAAAATATCAAGAGTAGGTTCTGACAAAGACATAAAAGTTGATGTTCGTGTTGTTGCAGCGACTAACAAAGATTTAAAGAAAGAAATAGAAGAAGGTAACTTTAGAGAAGATTTATATCATCGATTAGCTGTAATTCTTATTCAAGTACCTAGTTTAAACGATAGAAGGGATGATATTCCACTGTTGATCGAACATTTTTCTAATAAAATAACCGAAGAACAGGGTATGGCGGCTAAGACTTTTTCAGATTCGGCGATTAAGCTTTTAAAAGCATATGATTGGACAGGAAATATTAGAGAACTTAGAAACGTAGTTGAGCGTTTAATTATACTTGGTGGTCAAAATGTTTCTGAGGATGATGTGAAATTATTTGCCAGCAAGTAATTAAAAAAAAGCGTTTGTTATTTGGTTGCGCAGCTTCCTATTTTGTTTAAAGCATTTTGGGTGATTTCCTTTGTTCGTAAATTATAATATTTATTGCCTTCAGATAAATTTGGTTTCAGTAATTGATTTTCACATTCATCAAATATTCGCTGTGCGAATGCTTTTGCTTCTTTACAATTTACAGTAGCAACAACTTTTTCAAGTGAAATTGTATACTTTGCTAATGAAAGATCGATTTTTTCATTTAAACTTAGGTTTTTGCTGTCCTTGGTATTAATTATGGTTTTTGTAGGAGTGTTCGTGTTCATTGATAATACGTCATTAGCGTATGCACTCTTATGGCTCTCATGAGAATTAAGAACAAAAATGGTGTTGTTGATAAGCTCAATAGATTTGTCTAAAAAGGTCTTGGTGCCTTCTAATGTTGTGGATTTGGTGGCGAGAACAAGTGCATTTAAATTCTCGTTCATACTTGCTTTTGCAAAAGTACAACCACAAACTTCTAATTGGTTTTTAGATTTTTCCAAAGCATTTACAGCCTTGTATGCATAGAACCTAGCTTGGTTTATGTCATCGGTAAGAAGTGCAGCGCTTATTTGGGATTTTGCAAATCCCATATTTGAATTCGCGTATTCACATTCTAAATTCGTTCGAAAAGATGATAGTACTAATATAGCAAGAGTGCAGAAAATGTAGGT
The DNA here is from genome assembly GCF_963974015.1 of uncultured Maribacter sp. Taxonomy (GTDB): domain Bacteria; phylum Bacteroidota; class Bacteroidia; order Flavobacteriales; family Flavobacteriaceae; genus Maribacter. The sequence goes on from NZ_CAXBBZ010000004.1 coordinate 37,120, forward strand.
CGCTTTCTTCATTTGTAGGTTATTTAAATTGTAAAATTTGGGATCTTACAATTATAAATCTAAATGCTTTGTTCAGTGGAAAATATTATTTTCGATACAATACATTTGAATTTCGATAAACGGAATTTTATAGAATAAGTAACTCATTCTATTAAAATCAGAATTAATATTTATATTTCAATATGAATAAGATAGAAATACAGCAATATAGGGCATATGATGACTTTAAGATATCTGAAACGAAAACATATGAAGATTTCGGTAAATCAGAAAAAATTTTAAAAAAGGAGTTATCGGTAATAAGAAGAGAACTTGGGGAGTTTCAAGATACTATTTATGCACATGGTAAGTATAGTATTTTGGTTTGTTTGCAAGGAATGGACACTTCAGGAAAGGATAGTTTAATTCGTGAGGTATTTAAAGACTTTAATGTAAGTGGAGTAGAGGTGCATAGTTTTAAAGTTCCTACTGAATTAGAATTAAGCCATAATTATTTATGGCGTCATTATTTAGTATTACCTGCAAAGGGGAAATTTGGCGTTTTTAATAGAACTCATTACGAGAATGTTTTAGTTACCAGGGTTCATCCTGAATATATACTTAATGAACATATTCCTGGTATTCACACTGTAGACGATATAGACCAAGAATTTTGGGATAAAAGGTTTGAACAAATCAATGATTTTGAGCGTCATCTTGCTGAAAATGGAACGTTAATATTCAAATTTTTCCTAAATCTATCTAAAGAGGAACAACGTCAACGACTTTTAAGACGGTTAGCTATTAAGGATAAACATTGGAAATTTTCTCCAGGCGATTTAAAGGAGCGTAAATTATGGCAGACCTATCAGAATTGTTACGAAGAGGCAATTTCAAAAACTACAAATGAGCATGCGCCGTGGTTCGTTGTACCTGCAGATAATAAAAAGGCAACTCGAATAATTATCGCTTCTATATTACTTCAATCGTTAAAAAAATTCAAAGATATTAAAGAGCCTATGTTAAGCGATAAAATATTAGCTAATTTAGGCACCTATGAAGAACAGTTACAACGTGAAAAATAAACTAGCACTATTAGTCGTTATTTTCTTTACCTATTTTGGGTTTTCTCAAAATAATGATCAAGAACAAATTAAAAAGTTATATGATGCTGCCTTAACTCAAGGCAAAGGGTATGATTGGTTAAATTATTTGTCAAACCAAATTGGTGGTCGGCTTTCAGGGTCAGTACAAGCTCAGCAGGCAGTAAATTACACGAAATCTCAATTAGATTCATTAGGTCTTGATAAAGTTTGGTTGCAGCCCGTAATGGTGCCAAAATGGGTAAGAGGCACTCCAGAGTTTGCTTATTTTGAGACTACACCTGGTGTAACTACTAATGTGGCTATTTGTGCATTAGGTGGCTCGGTTGCGACGCCATCTAATGGTATTAAGGCAAATATTATAGAAGTAAACGGTATTGAAGAATTGGCTACTTTGGGTAAGGATAAAATTCAAGGTAAAATTGTTTTCTTCAATAAGCCGATGGACCCTACTCAGATTAATACATTTAATGCTTATTCCAATTGTGTTGATCAGCGTTATTCAGGTGCGTTAGAAGCTTCTAAATATGGAGCGTTAGGTGTAATTGTAAGATCTTTGAATTTACGACTAGATGATTTTCCACATACGGGTTCCATGGGGTATGGTGAACAACCAATTGATAATAGAATACCTGCCGCGGCAATAAGTACAAACGCTGCAGATTTGTTGAGTACTTCTTTAATGTTAAACCCTGAAATCAATTTTTATTTTAAACAAAACTGCAAACAATTTGAAGATGTAGAATCATATAATGTAATCGGAGAGATTAGAGGTAGTTCTAAACCAGAAGAAATTATAGTGGTTGGCGGACATTTAGATTCTTGGGATTTAGGCGATGGTTCTCATGATGATGGTGCTGGTTGTGTGCAAAGCATGGAAGTTCTTAATCTATTTAAGAAGACTGGGTATAAACCTAAGAGAACCGTTAGGGTAGTTCTATTTATGAATGAGGAAAATGGTTTAAGAGGCGGCACAAAGTATGCAGAAGTTACCAAAGCTACTAATGAGAGGCACATATTCGCATTGGAAAGTGATTCAGGAGGCTTTACCCCAAGAGGTTTTACTTTTGACAGCTCTGATAAAGACTTTGATAAAATTAAAAGTTGGAAACCGTTATTTGAACCTTACCTTGTTCATTATTTTGAGAAAGGTGAAAGTGGTGCTGATATCGGTCCTCTGAAAAAAGAAGGTTTAATATTAGCGGGTCTGCGACCAGATTCTCAAAGGTACTTTGACTATCATCATGCTGAAAACGATACTTTCGACCATGTCAACAAACGTGAGCTTGAGTTAGGATCAGCCTCTATGGCAAGTTTAATTTATTTGGTTGATACTTACGGATTTTAATAAACAGTTATAAATGTTATCATAAGAAGTCCAAGTTACTTGTTCTAATTATCGGACATGCTATTTTGAATATTATTAACCTTATCAGTTTCAATTGATCCTGGTTTAGTTCGTATATCCAAAAAGAAGTCAATGAGCAAACCCGGATACTTTTCGAAGTAATTGGATAAACGTGCAGAAATATATTTTACAATAATGAAAGATGCTGTAATCATTAACGAAATAGTTCCTACCAAAATCAAGTATTTATTATAATGCCCCATTAAATTATCGAAAATTATATAGCCTATTCTTTGATGCAATAAATACAGTGGATACGTCATAATACCCAAGTAAAGAAAATAGGGTTTGTTCAGCCATTTTAGACGGTCTAAAATAACTAATAGCATTATCGCATATATAACATTACCGCTGCGATTATTGGTTTTGAGAAGGTTTCTTGATAAATATTCATTCCCATTTTGGCATAGATCATTCGATGAAATGTAGAAAGAATAAAACAGATAAATATGGCGGTTCCATTTTTTATGCTAATTGTTTTACTCTTATAAATATCTGCCATTAACATACCGGCAATAAATTCAGGTGAACATTCGAACATAAGGAACAAGTCGATTACTTTCACCATGATATTGCCTGGAAGAAAAGGATGAATTACCGATAACGCAAGCCATATATGAAATCGTAGCTATTTTTAACTTCTTGTACCGGTATAATATAAGATAGCCAAGTGGAAGTGTATAAAATCGTAATTCTACCGACATGGTCCAGTAGGCTCCATCCAAACGTTCTACATCGAAAAAAACTTGTAGCAAGGTCAAATTGAATAAAAACTGACCCAAAGTGACATGAAATCTAGGGGGTCCTTAGTAAACTGTAACCAAATAGGTGATGAATGCACAAAGCCAATACACAGAAAATAATCGTATTACTCTAGATTTAAAAAAATACGTACCGGATTCATTTGAAACTGAAAGTGCAATTACAAAGCCACTAATTATGAAAAATAAATCAATAAAAACAGCACAATATTTTACCTATTCACCTGCAAGTTCTAAGAAACTCAATTTTGTTAAGTTGTCAGCTTTAAATCCTCTATACAGATAGTGAACTAGAATAATACCGACAGCGGCAACAAATCGTAACAGATCTATTTGGTAAACTTGTTGTTTAACGGGTATGTGAAATTGAAACCTTTAATGTCAGTAAACAAAAAACGATATATTCCTAAGAATAAATTATTCTAATCGATAGAAATGTTTATAAATTGGCTCATCTCTTTTTAGTAGGTAATTATGAGCATATTAAAATTGGTGAAACGCTCAAATCGTTAAATTTCTTTACCTTTGTTACATATTTAAAAATAGTAAAATGGAAGAAGGAATTTACGCCAAGTTCAATACAAACAAAGGCGAAATATTAGTAAAATTAACCCATGAAAAAACTCCTGGTACGGTAGGTAATTTTGTCGCTCTTGCAGAGGGGAATAAAGAGAATAGTGCAAAAACTAAAGGAGAACCATTTTATAATGGATTGAAATTTCATAGAGTAATTCCAGATTTTATGATTCAAGGTGGTTGTCCGCAAGGAAGGGGAACTGGAGATGCAGGGTATAAATTTGATGATGAATTTCATCCTGAATTAAAGCATGACACACCAGGTGTACTTTCTATGGCCAACTCTGGACCTGGCACCAATGGGAGTCAATTTTTCATTACTCATGTACCAACACCTTGGTTAGATAATAAACATACCGTTTTTGGTCATGTAGTAGCAGGACAAGAGGTTGTTGATGAAATAGAACAAGAGGATTTGATTGAATCTTTAGAAATAGTTAGAGTAGGTCAGGAAGCTAAAAATTGGGATGCAGTAAAAGCGTTTGAGAACTTTAATTCTTCTGGTGAAGCCCGTTTAGCTGCTGAAAAAGCAAAGCAAGATGCTGAATTAGATAAAGTTGCTGCTGGTTTTGAATCTACCGCATCTGGTCTTCGTTATAAGATGATTCAGAAAGGTAATGGTGCTAAAGCTGAAAAAGGTAAACAAGTATCCGTTCACTATGAAGGTTCACTTTTGTCAGGTGATGTATTTGACTCTTCTTATAAGCGTAATTCACCAATTGATTTTCAATTAGGTATTGGTCAAGTTATACCAGGTTGGGATGAAGGAATTTCACTTTTAAAAGTTGGTGATAAAGCACGTTTTGTAATTCCATCAGATTTAGCATATGGTTCAGCAGGTGCTGGTGGAGTAATTCCACCAAATGCTACATTGATTTTTGATGTAGAACTAATGAATGTAGGATAAATAGTAATTTATTCTAATAAAAGAGTAACACCTTTATCGTAATGATAGGGGTGTTTTTTTGTGAATATATTTTAGCTTTCCTAATTGATATTCTTCATTATTACTTTTCACGAGCTGTAAAGCCAGCTAATAGTAATGCAATATTCACGATAATTAAAATTAGAAATACTGTAAAAAATGTGTTCATAGGTTAGATATATAAAGTTGGGGAACTTCAATATGTTTAAACTTTAGATAGCGAATAGCCTAAATGGTTGCGTAGACGTTGAACAAATATTTCAATTTTTAAAATAAAGCACAAAAAAACCCGAACATTGGTTCGGGTTTCATACTATAAAAAAGTTAAATCGTTACCTAGTCAATTACTTTCACATTAACGGCGTTTAATCCTTTTTTACCTTGTTGTAGTTCAAATTCCACAACATCACCTTCTCGAACTTCATCGATTAAGCCAGAAATGTGTACAAAATGATCTTCGTTTGAACCATCTTCAGTGATAAAACCGTAACCTTTGGAATCATTGAAGAATTTTACTGTTCCTTTACTCATAATAGAAAAATTAAATATTAATTAAAGTGCGAAGATAGTTTTTTTTTATTAACTATCTTAAATTCTTACAGGTTATATTAATGTTAAGAATTAGATTCTAACATGTTGAGGATGAACTCGTTTTTTGGGACTATGCAGTAGGATCTGGAGTCATTCTCAAGTAAGGTTTTACCTCAGTTACACCTTTAGTAAACATTTCTTTTGCATCTGCAGTTGATATCGCGGGGCTAACCACAACATCTTTGCCATGTTCCCAGTTTGCGGGTGTAGCAACTTTATGGTTTGCAGTAAGTTGCAAAGAATCTATAACTCTCAATAATTCATAAAAATTTCTGCCTGTCGAAGCTGGGTAGGTCAATGTAAGTTTTACGCTTTTATCTGGAGCAATGATAAATACAGAACGTACCGTTAAATTGTTGTCTGCATTTGGGTGAATCATATCATACAAATGAGACACTTTTTTATCCTCATCTGCTATAATAGGAAAATTAACAGTAGTTTTTTGAACTTCATTGATATCCTTGATCCACTCTGCATGAGAAGCAGTACCATCAACACTAAGGGCTAGCATTTTTACGTTTCTTTTATCGAATTCATCTTTGAATTTAGAGGCTGTTCCTAATTCTGTTGTACAAACAGGTGTGAAATCAGCAGGATGCGAGAATAAAATTCCCCAACTGTCTCCTAAATAATCATATAAATTGATGGTCCCCATTGAACTATCTGCAGTAAAATTTGGAGCCTTATCCCCTAATCGTATTGTTGCCATTTGTATTTATTTTTAATTAAAAATTTATATCCTATAAAACTACTAGATTATTAGTCCTTGTGTAAAGGTTTTTGGTTAAAAGTCTATTAAAATTTTTACTTTTAGTTCATGGAAGAATTAGAAAAGTTAAGATATCCGATTGGCCATTTTAATTGTCCGACCGAGATTTCAGAAGAAGATATAAAAGAGTGGATTAATGTATTGGAAACGCTGCCATCTAGGTTGTCGGAACTTGTTAGCGGATTTTCTGAAACGCAATTGGAAACACCTTATAGGGATGAAGGATGGACAGTAAGACAAGTAATTCATCACTTAGCTGATAGTCACCATCACAGTTACACCCGTTTTAAATGGGCCTTAACAGAAAATAGACCTTTAATTAAAGCATACTTTGAAAAGGATTGGAGTGACTTGTTCGATGCTAAAACTGCACCTATAGAACTTTCATTAAATTACTTGACTGCATTACACGCAAAGTTGGTTTATCTATTAAAGGGTATATCATCAGAGGATTTCAAAAAATATTATATTCATCCAGAAGGTAGTACTAAGGTGTCGGTAGCTGAAAATTTAGGTAAATACGCTTGGCATAGTAACCACCATTTTGCACATATTAATAATTTAGCTGTAAGAAACAGTTGGTAATATTATAAAGAATTAAATTTCCTTAAGTAAAATATACATTGGTTTTTCTTCCTCAATGACATTTTCAAATGGAACTTTGGAGGTGTCTATAATAGAAAAATTATTTGCTAAATAGAATGTTAGGGCAAGGCCATTTTGCATAGCGCCTAAAAATATCGCTTTTTTAGAAAGCTCTATTGCCTTGGTTTCTATGAATTTAAGTGTTTCCCTTCCGATACCCAGTCCTGTAAATTCTTTTTGAATGTAAATTTTATCTAAATAAAGAGCTTCTGATTTATTTAATTTGGAAATGGCCATGTCTAAAGTGATTTTTAAAAGTCCAACATAAATATCATCCATTTTTAGTAGATAAAGTTCCGTATTATCATCTTGCTCTTCTTTTAGCAATACCTCTTTTGTAAAACTATTTTGAATATAGGTCGATGTATCACCATTTGGCCAGAGATGCCTATAATGTTGATTGTATGCTTTAGTGCCAATGTTTATGTAGTCATCGTAGTGTGATGGATCTAATGGTTCAAATGTAATGGTGCTTTTCATTCTTCTATTCGAAATATGTTTTTTAGCAAAATAAGTTTAAATCAAACTTGAGTTTTCCATTTAATATTACAACCTATACTGGGCTTTTGAAGCGGGTTGATTTTCTTTTCAGATAATAAATTTTCTAAAGCATCTCTAAGGTCATTGCCATTTAAAGGGAGTCCGTTACCCGGTCTTGAATCATCTAATTGACCTCTGTAAACGAGCTTTAATTCAGCATCGAAAAGATAGAAGTCCGGTGTGCAAGCAGCATCATATTTTTTTGCAACTTCTTGGTTTTCATCATATAAATATGGGAATGTATAATTTTCGGCTTTTGCCTTAATTCTCATGTAATGTGGCGCATCCTCCGGATAATTTTCAACATCGTTACTTGAAATGGCAATAAACTTTATTCCTCTTTTCTGATATTCACTTGCTAATTTTGTAATCTCAGGATTAACATGAATTACAAAAGGACAATGGTTACAAATAAACATAATCACCGTTCCTTTCTCTCCATTTAGAGCGTGCAGATTCATCGTTTTTTGACTTACCGTATCTAATAAACTGAATTCTGGTGCTGTGGTGCCTAAAGCCAACATATTGCTTTCGGTTCTTGACATATTGTTTTAAATTTAATCTTACTAAGTTAAGAAATTAAAAAGCCTTGTTATTGGTTATTACAATTACTAATTTCAATAGACTCTTAAAATAAATTATATGAAAAATTCATATTCCTCTCTTTCTATTGCAATACAAGATTTACAAAAGGAAGGGTATACGGCAGATTTTAACTTATGCAATACAGGTATTGAACATAAACATATGAAGTGTATTTATAGCGCATCTGAATTAAATGTAGTTAAATTTTATCGGTTTGAAGGTATGAGTAGCCCAGACGATAATACTATATTGTATGTTATTGAAACTACTACTGGTGAGAAAGGATTATTGGTTGACGCATACGGTATGTATGCAGGTAATGTACCAAGAGATTTAATTGAAAAACTTAAAATCATTAAATGAGCGATACCATTTCTTGGGACGATTTTATTAAAATAGATATGAGAATTGGAACAGTTGTGTCTGTTTTTGACTTTCCTGAAGCTCGAAATGCTTCCTATAAATTACATATTGATTTTGGAGATGAAATTGGTATAAAGAAAACTTCTGCTCAGATTACTGATAAATACTTAAAAAACGAACTTTTAGGAATGCAGGTTGTTGCAGTAGTTAATTTTCCAGTTAAGCAAATAGCCAATTTTATGAGTGAATGCCTTATATTGGGTGCTGTTGAAAATAATTCAGTGGTTTTGATTAAGCCACAAATGAAAGTGCCTAACGGATTAAAAATTTCTTAGTTTATTGACTGAAAACCTTTTAGATAACGTTCATATTAATTTTGATGCAGGTTCCCTATGGGTATTGAACCTAGTATTAGGTTTGGTAATGTTCGGTGTCGCTTTAGAGATATCGATTAAAGAATTTAAGCCATTATTGTTAAGGCCAAAAGCAATAATTTTAGGTCTTTTTAGTCAGTTTATTTTACTTCCGGCGGTAACCTATCTTTTAATTCTTTTTATAGAACCATTACCAAGTATCGCTTTAGGTATGTTCATGGTAGCTGCTTGCCCTGGTGGTAATATTTCTAATTTTATCTCATACCTGTCTAAAGCAAATATAGCGTTATCTGTTAGCCTTACTTCTATGGCAACGCTTTTAGCTATAGTGATGACGCCATTAAATTTTCATTTCTGGTCAATACTCTATGCGCCAAGTTCGAATTTGATTCAAGAGATTTCTATTTCACCTGTTGAAATGTTCAAACTAGTATCGCTATTATTAGGTTTACCTCTAGTTTTAGGTATGTATGTAAACCACCGTCATCCTAATATAGCGCTGAAATTAGCAAAAAAATTAAAAGTGGTTTCGTTACTCTTTTTTATATGTTTGGTTTTTATCGCATTATATAATAATCTTGATATTTTCAAGGATTATATTGTTTATGTTTTTTGGATTGTTTTAACCCATAATCTTATTGCTTTTTCAACAGGTTATAGTGTTGGAAAGTTATTCCGATTACCAGAAGATAGTATCAGGTCAATTACTATTGAAACAGGAATACAGAATTCGGGCTTAGGCCTATTATTAGTTTTTACATTTTTTGATGGATTAGGAGGTATGGCTTTACTTGCTGCTTTTTGGGGAATTTGGCATATCGTTTCAGGACTTATATTGGCTGCTTTATGGAATGGTAAACCTATTACTAAAGAAACTATAGCGTGAGCGGTATTATATATTCGATAGTTAAGTTTGTGGTGAAGACAGGACTTTATGCCTATCATAAGAAAATAGAAATCACAGGACTTGACAATATACCAACGGATAAACCAGTTTTATTTCTGCCCAACCATCAAAGTGCTTTAATTGATGTTTTACTGATAGCTACAGACTGTCAACGAAAGCCTTTCTTTTTAACTCGTGCAGACGTATTCTCAAGTTCTTGGTTGAATCGTATTTTTTCATACTTCAGAATGTTGCCTATTTACAGATTGAGAGATGGAAGAGAATCTTTGGCGAATAATAACTTGATTTTCGACACCTGTTCTGAAATATTGCATAGGGGTAATGCGCTGGTTATTTTCCCTGAAGCAAATCATAACCTTCAACGAAGGGTTAGGCCTTTAAGTAAAGGTTTTACAAGAATAATTTTAAAAAGTTTCGAACTTTATCCACAATTGGATATACAATTAGTACCGGTAGGATTAAATTATAAAAATGCAGCTCATTTTCCTGATGAAGTTGCAGTTCATTATGGTAAATCTATTTCTGCCAAAAGCCTCTTTGATTTAAATGATATCAATAAATCTAGTCAATCAATAAAAGATATAGTTTCTTCGAGTTTAAAAAAACTAACAAGTCATATTCCAAACGATGAACATTATGAAGCTATAGTTAGTAGGTTAACGAATGAAAATGTGAGCTTTCTTGATCCTATGTTGGTAAACGAAACAGTTCAATCATATTCAAAATCAGTAACAAATAGCAAGAGTGAGGCTCCTAGCGAAAGACAAAAAATAAATCTGTCAAAATTGCTGTTTAGTATATTGAATTTCCCTATTGTCTTGCTATGGCGTTTTTGGCTAAAACCAAAAGTGCCCGAAGCTGAGTTTATGGGGACTTTTAGGTTTGCGTTTAGTTTGTTCTTTTTTCCAATCTACTTGCTGGTTCTTTTTATATCCATTTCGTTTTTAAATACTATTGAAATAGCTCTTTTGAGTATAGGGTCGCTCACAATTCTTAATATATTCCTTGTGAAATTCGGATTACGCTAAAAGAATATGGTTTCAATTTCCTTAAAAGAGGATTATTCCAAATTAGTAAATAAAAAAACGACCCTTAGTGATAAGGGTCGTTTTAGTTATTTTAAAAATTACTTTTAATTAGATATCCTCAAAGCTTACATCAGTAAAACTAGAGGTGCCTGTTGAAGTGTTCTCTATTTCTTGTTCAACCTCTGTGTCTTCTTTTTTGAAATCTTTTTGATGTCTTTCGGATATTACTTCAGAACCTTTTTCATTAATGATGAAATCCATCATTTCTTCCACATTTTCCTTAAAGGCTTCAAAATCTTCTTTATATAGATAAATTTTGTGTTTTTTATAATGGAAAGATCCATCATCGTGTGTGAATTTTTTGCTTTCAGTTATCGTAAGGTAATAATCACCAGCTTTGGTACTTCTTACATCAAAAAAATAAGTCCTTCTGCCAGCGCGTAAAACTTTGGAGTGAATTTCTTCCTGATCTGATAAATCTCTTTCGCTCATTTCTTATGTTTAGTGTCGTTATGCTATCAAAAATGGAAAAAAAAACCCTATCCGACAACAATTTTCTAATTTTCTTTCTCTGAAAGTTGTTTATGGTAAAGCTCTTTGTAATAGCCAGCCTTGCTATTTAATTCCTCATGGGTGCCTTCTTGAATCAGTCTTCCATCTTCTAAAACTAATATTTTGTCAGCATTTTTGGCAGATGAGACTCGGTGGCTTACAATTAGTGTAGTTCTATTCTTGGATGCTTTTTTTAGATTGTTCAATATTTCTTCTTCGGTTTCAGTATCAACAGCAGAGAGGCAGTCATCGAACAAATATATTTTAGGTTTTTTAATTAATGCACGAGCAATTGAAACTCGTTGTTTTTGACCACCGCTAAGGGTAATTCCTCGCTCGCCCAATACGGTGTCATATTTATTTGAGAACCCTATGATATTTTCATGAACTACGGCATCTTCGGCGATATTGATAATTTCCTCATCGGTAGCATCCTCTTTGCCAAATTTTATATTGTTCTTGATACTATCAGAAAACAGAAAAGCATCTTGTGGAACGGCGCCTATCGATTCTCTTAACTTAGTAAGGTCAAAGTGCTTTATTGGTTCATCGTCTATTAAAATTTCTCCTGAAGTGGTGTCATAAAGTCGAGCAACTAAATCTAAAATGGTCGATTTTCCAGATCCGGTTTTACCAAGAATAGCTGTAGTTTCTCCTTCTTCGATAGTGAAAGATAAATTGCTTAACGCAGTAATTTCTGTATCTTCATAGGTAAAGCCAACATTTTTAAACTCTATTTTTCCTTTAACCTTATGATCGTAAGTAGGGGTGTTTTTCAATTCTGGTGCAACGTTCAAAAATTCATTAATTCTTTCTTGACTCGCTGCAGCCCTCTGAACAATAGAAGTTAGCCAACCTACTATAGCTACTGGCCAAGTTAGCATATTCACATAGAGTATGAATTCTGCAATAAGGCCAACACTTATTTCACCAGCTAAATATTGCTTGCCACCGATATAAATCACTAAAATATTGCTAATGCCAATCAACAAAATCATAAGAGGAAAGAACCACGCATTTACTTTTGCAAGATTTACACTTTTTTCTTTTCCATCGATGGCTAGAGCTACTAATTCGTCATTTGTCTGCGGTTCTAGTGCATAAGCTTTAATTACGGAAACTCCTGAAAATACTTCTTGTGTAAACGTAGATAAGGTGGATAAATATTGCTGCACTACGGTGCTTCTTTTATGTATAACCTTACTTATTTGATAAATTAAAACTGATAATATAGGTAGTGGTAATAGGGTATAAGCAGCTAAAGTGGGTGCTTTTATAAACATTAAAGGAATTAAACATGCGAATAAAGTAAGTGTTTGTATACCATACATTATTGCTGGGCCAGCATACATACGTACCTCGTTCACATCTTCACTTATTCTGTTCATTAAATCACCTGTTCTATTTTTCTTATAAAAATTGAGGCTTAGTTTTTGATAGTGGTCGAAAATTTCATTTTTAAGATCATACTCAATATATCTCGAAATATTGATAATGGTCTGCCGCATTAAGAAAGTAAAAAAACCAGACAGCAAGGCAGCTCCAACTATTATAAGAATGTATTCTAAAAGAAGTTCTTGTGCGGTCGATTTAGCTATTTCAGTAGAAATATACTTTTCAACTACAGATATGGATTTATTGACATAAGAAGGCATAACCAATTGAAATAGCCTTGCTATGACGGTGATTATGATTCCTAAAAAAAGTTTAAGCCGATATTTCTTGAAGTATTTATTAAGGTGCTTAAGTTCTTTCATAGGTTGTTCGAAAAAAGAAGATTATATCTATTCTTTGATCAAAGATAGTTTTTTGCCCTAAAACCATATGTTATAAATAAGCTAAGATAAATACGATTGCTATTGTTACCCTTTAAATAGATACTTACCTTTGCGGCTTTTATTATTAATTTATTTAAAAAAGTTCTTTATAATGCTTACAAGAAGGCACATTAGGGTTAAAGTTATGCAAAGCATTTATGCCCTAATTCAATCTAAGGATGATTCCTTGCAAAAACAAGAGAAGTTTTTAAAAGTAAGCATAGAGAATACCTATACGCTTTATTTATTATGGTTAAGCCTTTTTGTAGAAATACAGAAAAGGGCTGCAGACCAAATTTCTCTCTCGGCTAATAAATACATTAGCGATAAGAAACAAGAATTTCCTAACCCTAACAAGTTTATTCAAAATAAGTTGTTGCTGCAAATAGTGGACAATACAATGTTGGCTGAAGAAATTAACCATAGAAAGCTTGATAATTGGTATTTGAATGAAGAATATGTGAAACTTATCTATAAAGAGATCATAGAGAGTGAAGCATATCAAGAATATATGTCTAAGTCAGAAAGTGATTATGCTTCTGATAAGGAATTGGTGTTGACCTTGTTTAAGACCATTTTTGCGCCTAATGAAAAAATTTACGACTATTTTGAAGACGATAAATTAACATGGGTAGACGATATTCCTATTGTGAATACCTTTGTGTTAAAGCATTTGAAAAAAGCAAAACAGGTGCATCCAGAGTCATATTTTCTGCCAAGTTTAATGAAAGATGATGATGACATGCAATATGCATTGCAACTTCTTTCTAGAACTTTATTGAAAAATGAAGCTTTAGAAAAGGAAATTGAGGGTAAAACACCAAATTGGGATAAAGATCGTATTGCTGAGATAGATAGTATTCTATTGAAAATGGCAATTTGTGAGTTATTGCATTTCCCATCAATACCAGAAAGAGTAACTATTAATGAGTATTTAGAGATAGCAAAAGAGTACTCAACCCCAAAAAGCAGCATATTTATAAATGGTATTTTAGATAAGCTTACCAAAGAATATAAAGCAGAAGGAAAGCTTAACAAAATTGGTAGGGGTCTGTTATAAAAATATTTTATAATTTTACAATTAATTGATAAATCATAATAGTATGAAAAAAATAGTTCTAATTGTTGGTCTAGTATCAATGGTAGCTTTTACTTCTTGTAAGGATAATGCATCAAGTAAAATCAAAACAGATAACGTAGCAGAAGCTGCAGTAAGAGATGAGGCTGCAAAAGCAGTGCCTGTAATGTCTTTTGAAAAGGCAGAACACGATTTTGGTACAATTGAGCAAGGAACACCACAAGAAACAGTTTTCACGTTTACAAATACAGGTAATGCACCACTTATTATTACAGATGCAAAAAGTAGTTGTGGTTGTACTGTACCTAACCCACCAAAAGATCCTATTGCTCCTGGTGAGACTGGTGAATTGAAAGTGAACTTCAATGGTTCAGGTCAAAATCAAGTAACCAAAACAATTACGGTTACAGCGAATACTGAAAAAGGTTCTGAAATTTTGAGAATTAAAGCCTTTGTTAATCCAAAAGGTGCAGCTCCACTAGGACCTGTTAAATAAATATAAATACAGATATACCAAAAATGGGTGATATAGGGCAGTTTCTTCCGATGATTTTGATTTTTGTAGTCGCATATTTTTTTATGATTCGACCTCAAATGAAAAGACAGAAGGATGAAAAGAAATTTTCGGCAGAGTTAAAACGTGGTGATCGTGTAATTACCAAAAGTGGTCTGCACGGAAAGGTAGTAGATTTAAATGAAAAAGATTCTTCTTGTGTATTGGAAACAATGGCAGGGAAATTAAAATTTGATAGATCTGCCATATCCATGGAAATGAGCGCTAAATTAAACGCTCCAGAAAAATAAATTTTTACATTTCATATAAAAACACCGATGGACACATCGGTGTTTTTTTTTGCTTAAAAGCAGTATATTTAGTAAAACTAAATTATTGCCATGTTACAAAATAGAAGAAGTTTTATTAGAAAAGGAACAGCCGGATTAGTAATGACAGGAGCTTCATTTGTTTTTCCAATGGAGCTATTATCTATGATGCGGAAAAGAGTGGGAGCAAATGACACCATTAATGTTGGCTTAATAGGGTGTAATGGAATGGGTTTTTCTGATTTATCTTCTTTTCTTAAGATGAGCGAAATCAATGTTATTGCTTTATGCGATGTAGACGAAAATGTTTTGCAAGCTAGAACCGCCGATTTAGAAAAAGCGGGCATTAAAAAACCAAAATGGTATGGTGATTATCGAAAGCTACTTGAAAATAAAGATATTGATGTTGTAATAATTGGTACACCGGATCATTGGCATTGTTTGCAATTGACCGATGCTTTGCAGGCTGGTAAAGATGTTTATTGTGAAAAGCCCATTGCTAACTCTGTACAAGAGGCTAACATAATGTTAGATTTTGTGCAATCGAGAGATAGAATGGTTCAAATTGGGCAATGGCAGCGTAGCCAACCACACTTTGTAGACGCCATTAAATTTGTGCACTCGGGTGCTTTAGGTGAAATAAGATTGGCAAAAGCTTGGGCGTACCAAGGTTGGATGAAACCGGTGCCAATTTTAGCAGATTCTGCTGCACCAAAGGGTGTAGATTATAAAATGTGGTTAGGCCCGGCGCCAGAAAGACCTTTTAATGCCAATAGATTTCATTTTAATTTTAGATGGTTTTGGGATTATGCAGGCGGATTAATGACAGATTGGGGTGTTCATTTAATGGATTATGCCCTTTATGGGATGAAAGCGGAAACCCCGAAATCTGTGATGGCCTTAGGTGGTAAATTTGCATATCCCAATGATGCAGCAGAAACGCCCGATACCTTACAAACCGTATATGAATATGACGGATTCTCAATTCTTTGGGAACATGCCACAGGTATAGATGGTGGTAATTACGGTAGAAATCATGGAATTGCCTTCATCGGAAACAATGGAACCCTAGTCTTAGATAGAGGCGGATGGGAAGTTATACCAGAAAAGGAATTTCAAGGATGGGGACAGGAAGGTATTCCAAAAATGCAGGCTGTTTCATATGATAACGGTGGATTAAGTGGATTAGACCTGCATACCAAAAATTTTATTGAGGCAGTTAAGAGTAGAGATAATTCTTCATTGAACGCACCTATTAAAGTGGGGTATGATGCTGCTTTAGTATCACATATGGGTAACGTGGCCTTTAAAACGGGTGATAGAATCTATTGGGATGAAATTTCAGGCAAATTCAAAAATGAGGAGGCAAATCAATTTCTAAAAGCCCATTACAACAACGGTTGGAATATACCTGCCCTCTAAACTTAAATAAATTTATTTTTGATAAAAGTCGTTAAGACCTTTGCCCTCTAAAATTAAAGGTAGAATTTTATTGAGGCGAGATTGTTTTGTTTTCTCTTGTTTAGCGGTATCTATATACTCGATATATTCTTTTTGTTTTGAGTAGGTGAGCTTGTAAAAGAAATCTTTTAGTACTTTGTTCTTATTGAATTCAGACAGCAAATGAGTTGGAATAATAATCTTCTCCTTAAGCTTTTTTGAAATTTTTAGCTGTAGTCCCTTTTTTTGATTTTCAATAGCTTCGTTTATGTATACTATTACTCCCTTTTTATCAATTTCTTCCTGAGATGAAAATTTCCATCGCCTCATGGCTTTAGTTTTTCCTTCTTGTGCATTTTTTAGTACTTTTTTAGAATCTTTTAAAAATACACCGTTAAAGAACCAAACGCCAAAATAAGTTTTTAACTTACAAATGGCAATAATATTCTTACCTTCAAAGGTGTATGTTGGAAAGCTCCATTTATAGGTTTCTTTTAATCCACAGTCCAAAGCAAGTTTCCTAAGCTCTATGACACCACTTTTAAAATGATGTGCTTCGTTGTAGAATTCCTCTAGTTTTTCCAACTTTTCCATAGGATTATTGCTCTGCGGTTAATTCACAAATTCTAACAATAACTTCCACGGCTTTTTGCATACTCTCAACAGGCACATATTCATATTTACCATGAAAGTTATGGCCACCGGCAAATATATTAGGGCATGGTAGACCCATATAGCTTAATTGCGAACCATCGGTTCCTCCTCTAATGGGTTTTATGATAGGGGTAATGCCAATATCTTCCATCGCCTTTTTTGCTATTTCTACAATGTGGTATACGGGTTCAATTCTCTCTTTCATGTTAAAATACTGGTCCTTTATTTCTAAAGAAATGCACTCATCATATTTGTGATTGTATTTTTTGACCAATGCTTTCAATAATTCTTTTCGCTCATTAAATCGTTTTAGGTCGTGATCTCTAATGATTAATTCTATAGAAGCATTTTCAATTTCACCATTTATAGTATGTACATGAAAAAAGCCATCCCTTCCATCAGTTTCCTCTGGTATTTCATGTCGTGGTAACTCCGATATTATATGATTTGCAATAAGAATGGCATTCACCATTTTGTTTTTGGCATAACCCGGGTGTACACTTTTACCATTAATAGTGATTTTTGCACTGGCTGCATTGAAATTTTCATATTCCAATTCTCCGATTTGGCTTCCATCCATAGTGTAGGCCCATTGGGCACCGAATTTTTCTATATCGAATTTATGAGCTCCTCGGCCTATTTCTTCATCCGGTGTAAAGCCAATACGAATAGTTCCATGTTTTATTTCTGGGTGTTTTACCAAATATTCCATAGCAGTTACTATTTCAGTTATACCTGCTTTGTCATCTGCACCTAACAAAGTGGTCCCATCCGTAGTAATCAATGTTTGTCCTATATATTGTAATACATCGTGAAAGTATGAGGAAGATAAAATTATATTCTTTTCTTCGTTCAAGACGATATCATTGCCATCATAGATTTCAATAATTTTCGGTTTTACATTGGTACCTGAAAAATCCGGAGAAGTATCAAAATGAGAAATAAATCCTATTGTGGGTACTTCGTGTTCTACGTTTGACGGCAACGTTGCCATGATGTATGCATTCTTATCAATAGAGACATCTTCTAAACCAATTGAACGGAGTTCTACTACCAATTTGTTTGCCAAATTCCATTGTTTTTTAGTACTCGGTGTGGTCTCTGATGATGAATCGCTTTGTGTGTCAATAGTTACATAACTTATAAAACGGTCAATGATATGCTGCATAGTAAAATGATTTTATCAAAAATAGGGTTATATATCGTAATTTAGTAAATGTAAGATTTGACAAATTAGATGATGAAGATATTTAGATTATTGGTAGTGTTCTGTTCCTTTTTACTTCTTAACAAGACCTACGCACAAGCAGATTGTATACTTGGTGTAGGTTTAACTAATGATTCGATAATTTCTGATGTATTTCAGTTAAATGAGATGCAACATGAAAAATTAGTGAGTTTCAGTGCAGAACTGAAATATCGGAACGATCTATTGAATAATGAATTGCAGAACGTAAAGAGTAGACATCCGCAAAGTAATGTTAAGGAGTTGAGCCAATTAGCGGATAAATATAAAAGTGTGATGGATAGTATGGCTATAGTTCAAACAATGATCGATAAAAGAATGTTGACTTTGTTTAATTCAAAGCAATATGAATTATATCGTAATCTGTGTAAAGAAGCTTCTCGCTCTCCATTCATTGTAATCCCCACTGTTTACTCTGATAGTATCAACAACGAAAACAGATAACATATTTCACACTTTTTTCAAATACACTTTTGTATTTTTGGGCATCTAAAATATATAAATGTACAGGCTTCTTATTAGACCTATTTTGTTTCTTTTCGACCCAGAAAGAGTTCACCATATAAGTTTTTCGACTATTAAATTTTTATCAAAGATTGGATTATCTGGTCTTTTTAAATCGATATTCCTGATAGAAGATAAACGTTTGGAGCGTGAGCTTTTTGGTCTAAAATTTAAAAATCCAGTAGGGTTGGCAGCTGGGTTCGATAAAAAT
Source organism: uncultured Maribacter sp. (assembly GCF_963974015.1). GTDB lineage: Bacteria > Bacteroidota > Bacteroidia > Flavobacteriales > Flavobacteriaceae > Maribacter. The sequence goes on from NZ_CAXBBZ010000004.1 coordinate 55,998, forward strand.
GCGATCATCTATAACGAATTGTCAGATTTCGGATTTGGTTTTGTAGAGATAGGTACACTGACTCCTAAACCTCAAGAAGGTAATCCAAAGAAAAGATTATTTCGCCTAAAAGCTGACCATGCTATTATTAACCGCATGGGCTTTAATAATAATGGAGTTTTTGAGGCAGTCGAAAAACTAAAAAAAGAACATAGGGTATTAATTGGCGGTAATATTGGTAAGAATAAGGTTACTCCAAATAACGAAGCGATTAAAGATTACTTAATCTGTTTTGATGCCTTGTTCGACCATGTAGATTATTTCGTGGTAAATGTTAGTTCACCGAATACTCCTGGTTTACGAGAGTTGCAAGATAAAGAGCCGTTAATGGCATTATTGAACGAATTGCAACTAGAAAATTCGAAATTAAGCGAACGAAAAAATATAATTCGCAAACCTATTCTATTAAAGATAGCGCCGGACCTTACCGATAGCCAACTGTTTGACATTATTGAAATTGTTGATACAACTAAGATAGATGGAGTTATAGCAACAAACACAACTATCTCAAGAGAAAATTTAAAATCTCATGCGCTTTTAACTGAGGAAGCTGGCGGGCTAAGTGGTGCGCCTTTAAAAGATAGAAGTACCGAGGTAATTCGATTTTTAGCAGAAAAAAGTAATAAATCGTTTCCTATTATTGGCGTAGGTGGTATTCATTCAGCAGAAGATGCGTTGGAGAAATTAGAAGCAGGTGCAGACTTAATTCAATTATGGACAGGATTTGTATATGAAGGACCAGGATTGGTGAAGAAAATTAATAAAGCACTATTGGAAAAAGCAAATAATTAAAAGTAGATCAACACTAACGAGTGATTGTTAATTTACAAACTTGAATTCGTATATAAATTTAAAGCCTTTGCACAACTAAAATGTACAAAGGCTTTAAATTTTATTATCAGACGGTTGTTTTAATTATTGATTGGTCCAGTAATCAATTACTAAAACATCTTCTAAATGTGGGGTTAATACTGCACCAAAGGCTTTGTGGTCTGGGTGAGGTAAATAAATAGCACGGTCTTCTTCGCTTTCAAAAGTTAGAAAAAAGGCATGAGTGAAACCTTTTTCTAATCCTTCAGGGCTATTGTTCAATCCCCATTCATAGCCTTTTATTTGTTCAATTTTAGAAGGTAAGGCGCTAAAAGCATCTTCAACTTCTTTTATTTGTGATTTGGTGGTTCCTTCTTTGAACTTAAAAAGAACTACATGCCTTAATAAGCTATCTGTCTTGATTATTGTTGGTGAATTTGTAGTTTCATTTGATGAGGCAAAAGTATTTGCCATGAATGAAATACTGATTAAAAAAGCGAGCACTTTAATTTTCATGATTTTATTATTTTTAAACAAGATATTAAATATAGGTGTAAATAATGGTATTTTGTACTTTTCATCCCTAACCAACTAATTTTTCATTTGAACTACGAAATTTTGTTAGCATTCTCAATAGCTACGTTTGCCTTGGCACTTTCACCAGGGCCCGATAATATTTTTGTACTTATACAAAGTATTACTAATGGTCGCAAATTTGGTCTTGCTGTAGTAGCTGGTCTAATGACAGGGTGTTTGGTACATACTACTTTATTGGCATTTGGGATTTCGGCGGTTATAAAAAATAATCCAACCATGTTTACTTTAATTAAAATTTTTGGTGCGGTATACTTGGTGTATTTGGCAATTTCAGTTTATAGAGGAGGAAATTCTATTTCAATTGAAACTGAAAATAAACAGGTTAAAAGTATAAGTAGTTTATTTCGACAAGGATTTATAATGAATGTTTTAAACCCTAAGGTGACCATTTTTTTTCTAGCTTTTTTTCCAGGATTTTTATTCTCAAATGTTATTAGTACTATTATTCAATTCTATGTTTTAGGACTATTGTTTATTGTGATTTCATCTATTGTATTTAGCGGAATTGCCTTTTTATCAGGTAGTATTTCAACGTTTTTGACAGGGAATAAAAAAACAGGATTTGTTCTTAAATGGGTTCAAATTATCGCCTTTTTAGGGATAGCTATATTTTTGTTTTTCGGATAGCTTATTTCTTGTTTAATTAAGTCTTACTTAATTTGAGTTCGTATTTTTACGTAATGTCCGATTCAAAAATTAAAATAGTAGAATGCCCTAGAGATGCTATGCAAGGCATTAAGGATTTTATACCTACAAATGAAAAAGTAAGGTATTTGCAGTCATTATTGGGTTGTGGCTTTGATACCTTAGATTTTGGAAGTTTTGTATCTCCCAAAGCGATACCCCAAATGGTCGATACCGCAGAGGTTCTGTCTAACCTAGACCTATCGAAGACAAAGACGAAATTACTTGCTATAGTTGCGAATGTTAGAGGTGCTGAGGATGCAGTATTACATCCAGAAATAGAGTATTTAGGATTTCCTTTTTCCATATCAGAAAATTTTCAAATGCGAAATACCCATAAAACCATATCGCAATCTATAGAAACGTTACAAGAGATTTTTAATTTGGCAGATGCCGCAAATAAAGAGGTGGTAACTTATATTTCGATGGGGTTCGGTAACCCATATGGGGATCCTTGGAATGTTGAAATCGTTGGAGAGTGGACAGAAAGGTTGGCGAAAATGGGTGCTAAAATATTATCCTTATCAGATACTGTGGGTACTTCTGATCCAGTAACTATTTCTTATCTATTTTCAAATTTAATCCCTAAATACCCAACTATAGAATTTGGTGCTCATTTACATACCACACCAACCAAATGGCATGAGAAAATAGAAGCGGCTCATGTTGCGGGCTGTAGACGATTTGATGGTGCTATTCAAGGTTTTGGCGGCTGTCCTATGGCTAAAGATGAGCTAACGGGCAATATGCCGACAGAGAAAATGTTATCCTATTTTACATCAGAAAAAATAGAGACTGGTGTTAATTGGATGGCTTTTGAAGCGGCATACAACAAAGCATCCGAACTGTTTTCAGAGTATCACTGAGTATTCCATCAAATTATAATATAAGAAGTGGCTGTTTAAAAGGCTTACTTTCTGTCTATTCGGGCTTACTAGAGAATCACTAACAGTTGTAATTATATACTTTTCTTTTGTGTTCAAAGTTACCGGCGTAAACTACCTTTTAAAAAGCCGCTTCTTATTGCTTTTAATTTTTTGCGTAAAAATCAGAACCTAAGTTCAACCCCACCAAATAGACCAAAGGGTAAACCAGGTCTTAGGCCTGCTGGTACACGCGCTACGGCATAGGTTTCATCTAAAAGATTCATCGCGTTCGTGGTTAAGCTAATATTGTCGTTGTAGCGGTACTTTGCTCCAAGGTCTAATACAATGTTGGCGGAAACCCTTTCGCTAGTAGGAATCGGACCAATGCCGGCTTTAGTTCTAAAAGCTCCGTTATACCGTCCGCTAAAGTTTAGTTCGAATTTTTTGTGTTCCAAGCTAATGGAGGTATTAAATTGATGTTTCGATAGGTAGGGCAACTTATCGCCAATGGCTACTTCACCCCATACACTGTTATCACTGCCAAAACTATTTAGAAATTCAGTATCTGTCAACGTGTACCCAATTGTTATAGGCAATGCGAAACTTTTTGAGTTGGTCAAAGGGTTATAGTTTATTAAAAATTCGATGCCCTGTACTTTAACTTCCCCGGCATTGAACTGATCTAAAGAACCTGTACCGCCGGTTGCTGCCAAATCACTTCCTAAGAGATTGCTGTAATCATTGTAAAAGCCGACCAATTCTCCAGAAATACCCCCATAAGAGAAACGTGTTCCAAATTCATAGTTTATACTTTCTTCCGGTTTTTCACCAACTTGATTACTTGGGGGAGAAAATCCTTTGTGTACGCCACCAAAAAGTGAGATGTTCTGAAAGTTGTAATTGAATCCTATTCCAGGAATAAATACATTGACCTGGTTTTCACGTTCGGTAAGGTTAATTCCTGCTCGCTCTGGGTCAGTACTACCGTAATCCATTCTTCCTAGGTTGATATTTTCATAACGTATTCCTGGGGTAAGGGTTAGGTCTTTGTATTTCAATTTATAGAGTGCATAAGAAGAAAATGCTCTTGCATCACTAATTCTATTAGCATCGGTTCCTTGCTGACGGCCGTTTATTAGAGCCATAGTTCCATTCGTAAGGCTGTAGTCGTCTACCCATTGAAATCGGTCTTCTTCGTCATAATGATAGCGAAGGCCAATCTCCATATCGTGAATTGTATTATCGCCGCCCCATCGGTAATTTAATTTTGTTTGGATACCGGTGGAAAGGTAATTCCTATTGTTAGCTTTTACCGCAATTAGGTCATTGGTTCCAGTGTTGGCCGTGCCACTGACAATATCATAATAGTTTGAAAGTGTATCGGGATTTTGAATGATATTTGAGATACTCTCACGCTGTCCGTTTACGGTCAAATAATCGATTTTGTACCAATTACGATTAAAGTCGTTCATATAGGCAGTAGTGGTAATTCGTGCATTAGGACTCAAACTTAAGGTATGTGTACCCATAAATTGAATATGTTCGGTATTCATTTCATCTTGTTGTGAACCGGCATACCTTCGGAAAGGGGTTATTTCAAAATCAGCTTCTGTAAGTCCTAAATAGGTTTCGTTAGAAGTTTCATCGGCATATTGAAATTTTAATTCGAACGCATGTCCGATCTTGGCTTCAGGATTTGTGTTTACCTTGAATTTCGCGACAAAATCGTTTTTATCGAAACCTGTGTTTTCTCCATTATCCAACTCTTTAAAGCCATTCGAATTATAATTAAGGTACTCAACCGAATACCCGAAATTCTTTTTACTGTCACCAAGTTGGGTGTGAAGGCGACCGCTGTTGAAACTACCATAGCTCGAGGTCAAGAAGATGCCAAAGGTGTCCGGTACTTCGGTCGAAATCATATTAATGGCCCCACCGGTGGTATACGGACCATATTGAACCTGACTGCTTCCTTTTAAGATTTCAACAGCTTGCATTCTTGCAATGGTTGGAAAATAATAAGCGGAGGGCGCACTGTAGGGAGCTGGTGCTATAAGCACGCCATCTTCCATTAAGGTTATTTTTGAGCTTCGTTCAGGTGAAGTTCCGCGAAGGCTAATGTTGGGCCGTAGTCCGAACCCGTCTTCCTCGTATACATTTACCCCAGGTACGCTTCTAAGCGTTCTGTTTATGTCGGTATAATTGAATTTTTTAATTTCTTGTGGAGTAATATAGTAGGCCGAGCCTGTTCTGTTCTTTGCTTCAAACTTACTTCCTAAAATAGCATTTGCTTTAAGTGTGATTTCATTTAAATGAATAGAATCCACTAAAGTTGGATCTTGAATTTGAGCCTTTAGAAAGAAGGATGTGGTAAGTAAAAAAAGCGTTGAATATATTTTCATCTTATTTAGACTGAATTAAAATAGTTAACATTCGGCAAATATATAAGCTACTGTTGATATTGCAAAGCTTATTTAGAATAAATAAAAATAAAATAAATGGATTACCTGATAATCAAATTATTAAACTATACATTTTAACATTTATGTCTGTGGTTTTAGAATGAAATAGGGAGGATTGATCTATGTAAAAAAAGAGTATCTTTGCACGCAATTAAATCCTTAATTGCTATGCAAGCCCATCAAAATAAAATTCTAGGAGAAGGTCTAACATACGACGACGTATTATTAGTACCTGCATATTCTGATGTACTTCCAAGAGAAGTAAATATTCAGGCCAAATTCACGAGAAATATTACAATCAATGTACCGATTATTTCCGCAGCTATGGATACCGTTACGGAGTCTAGAATGGCTATTGCCATGGCTCAAGAAGGCGGTATAGGTGTTTTGCATAAGAATATGACCATTGAGCAACAAGCCATGAAAGTTAGAAAGGTGAAAAGAGCTGAAAGCGGAATGATTCTAGATCCAGTGACGTTGCCTTTGCATTCGAAGGTGAAAGATGCTAAAGCCAATATGAAGGAGTTTAGTATTGGTGGTATACCGATTGTAGATGATGCGGGAAAATTAATAGGTATTGTTACTAATAGGGATTTAAGGTTCGAAAAAAATAATGAGCGCCCAATTTCTGAAGTAATGACTTCAGAAAATTTAGTTACTACAGAAGAGGGTACTTCATTATCTGAGGCCGAAGATATACTTCAACAACATAAAATCGAAAAGTTGCCAGTGGTAACAAAGGATAATACCTTGGTGGGATTAATAACGTTTAGGGATATTACCAAATTAACCCAAAAGCCTATGGCGAATAAAGACCAATACGGAAGATTGCGTGTTGCGGCGGCTTTAGGTGTAACTGCTGATGCTGTAGAAAGAGCTGAGGCTTTAGTTAATGCTGGAGTAGATGCAGTTGTTATAGATACGGCACATGGTCATACAAAAGGCGTAGTAGCTGTTTTAAAAGCGGTAAAAAATAAGTTTCCAGATTTAGATGTTATCGTAGGTAATATCGCAACCGGTGAAGCTGCCAAATATTTGGTAGAAGCTGGTGCAGATGCGGTTAAAGTTGGTATCGGTCCAGGTTCTATTTGCACGACAAGGGTAGTTGCAGGTGTTGGTTTTCCTCAATTTTCTGCAGTATTAGAAGTTGCTGCGGCTATTAAAGGCTCTGGTGTACCTGTTATTGCTGATGGCGGAATAAGATATACAGGTGATATTCCTAAAGCTATAGCTGCTGGTGCAGATACTGTTATGTTGGGGTCTCTTTTAGCTGGTACAAAAGAATCTCCAGGAGAAACCATCATATATGAAGGACGAAAGTTTAAATCATATAGAGGTATGGGTTCTGTTGAAGCTATGAAACAAGGTAGTAAGGACCGTTATTTTCAAGATGTAGAAGATGATATTAAAAAGTTGGTTCCAGAAGGCATAGTAGGTCGTGTTCCTTATAAAGGTGATTTGTTTGAAAGTATTCACCAGTTTATTGGAGGGTTAAGAGCTGGTATGGGTTACTGTGGTGCGAAAGATATAGCTACATTACAAGATACGGGTAGATTTGTGAAAATTACAGCGAGTGGTATTAATGAGAGCCATCCACATGATGTAACTATCACAAAGGAAAGCCCGAATTATAGTAGATAGAAAAAATATAGTGTACAAAAAAAGAGGTCTTTTAGACCTCTTTTTTTGTGCTTTAAAGTTGTATTTTATTTACCAGGCTTACTAACATAGGCGTCCCATTTTTTCTCCTTATAAATATTCTCGCCAAAATAACGGGCTATTTCTAAAAACGGCTCTGGTTTTTGATAACCAGGTACTGGTGAAAGCATGTTTAGTTCCTCGTCTAGAAAAATTGTTGTCGGATAACTTAAACGACCTTGCATTAAGGCAGCAGCAAATTCATGATATCCTTTTCTTCCTGAGGGTACGAATTTATAGGTTTTCCCTTTGTATTCAATAGGTTCTTTGCCTTCTCCATCTAGCTTAACCATATAATATTTTTCTGCCATATAAGTAGCAACTTCAGGATTTTGAAACGTGTCTTTATCCATTTTCTTGCACCACCCACACCAATCGGTATAGACATCTATAAATATTTTTTTAGGATGTTTATCCGTAGCAGCTAATTCTGTAGCTTCATTCCATGAAAGCCATTTTACCTCTTGTGCATAACTTACAGCTGAGACAAAGAGCACGGCTAAAAATAAAAATGATTTAAAAAAAGATAAAGAATACGTCTTCATGAGTTTTTTGAGTGTTTAATCCAACTTTTATACCAAAACTAACGTATTTTTAAATGCTTTATTTCACTTTTGCGGTTTCTTTAACAGCGAACAAATCTTTTACATCTACCTGATTACGAATTAAATCGTCAAAAGATTCTCTTTCGCGAATAAGAATTGCTTTTCCTTTATGCCAAAGAACCTCTGGTGGTCTAAATCTTGAATTGTAGTTACTTGCCATTGTAAAGCAGTAAGCACCTGCATTTTTAAAACAAAGAATGTCGCCTTCTGTAATTTCGTTTATTCTCTTGTTACTTGCAAAAGTATCGGTCTCACAGATATACCCAACAACAGAATAATAACGTTCTCTTCCATCGGCATTAGATATGTTTTTTATGGTATGTGTAGCACCGTAAAGCATTGGGCGTATTAAATGGTTAAAGCCAGAATCTATACTTGCAAAAACGGTTGAAGTAGTCTGTTTAACAACATTTACTTTGGCTAGAAAAACTCCAGCTTCACTTACCAAAAACTTACCAGGCTCAAATGCCAAAGTCAAATCTTTGCCATATTCTTTACAAAACTCATTAAAACGAGTACTCAATTTTTTACCTAACTCTTCTACATTGGTTTCAATATCACCCTCTTTATAAGGGACTTTAAAGCCACTACCAAAATCGATAAAATCAAGATTTTTAAAATTACGGGCCGTTTCGAATAATATTTCAGACGCATAAAGGAAAACATCGATATCTAAAATATCACTTCCAGTATGCATATGAATACCATTAATATTCATTTTAGTCAACTCTACAATGCGAAGCAAATGTGGAATTTGATGAATGCTGATTCCGAATTTAGAATCAATATGCCCTACCGAAATATTAGAATTTCCACCGGCCATTACATGCGGATTAATTCTTATACAAACGGGTATAGTTGGGTGTTTGCTGCCAAATTGTTCTAATATAGACAAGTTGTCAATGTTGATACGAACACCAAGTTTAGATGCTGCTTCAATTTCTTCAAGCGAAACACCGTTAGGAGTAAAAATGATGGATTCTGGTTTGAAACCGGCCAACAATCCTAATTGTACTTCTTGTATAGATACCGTATCTAGTCCACTACCAAGACTATTCATGAGTCTTAAGATAGTAATATTAGATAAGGCTTTGGCCGCATAATTGAGCTGTAATTTCTTAACCGACCCAAATGCTTTAGTCAATCTATTGAACTGTGAAACTATTTTTTCTGAGTCATAGACATAAACCGGATCACCAAAGGTTTTTGCTATTTGCAACAAATCCTCATTTTTCATACTAAACAATTTTATACAAAGTTACTTCTCTAATTGGACAGCAACAAAAATAATCACATAAAAACAATAAAAATAACAAAATGTGATATTTGAAACAATCATGAATTATATTTATTTTGGCGTGCTGTAAAGACCTTTGTAATTTTAGACAATGAAAATACCTTTATTTCCACTGCAGTCCATATTTTTTCCAGGAGAAACCGTGCCACTTCATATTTTTGAAGAACGATACAAACAACTAATAGCCGATTGCAGAGGGGAAGCGAATACTTTTGGTATTCCCGTTTTTATAAATAATAAGATGGAGTATGGTGTTGAGGTTCAACTGGTAGAAGTAGTAAACACTTACGATACTGGCGAAATGGATATTGTTTGTGTTGCACGACAGGTTTTTAAGCTGTTGGCTTTTGAGAAAAATATGCCGGGTAAATTATATGCTGGTGGAATTGTAAAACTTTTGGATTACGATTATGAAGCATCCTTAGAAAAAAGACAAACCATTATAAAAGGTATACATCAGTTATATAACATGATGGAAATCACTTATAAAGAATTGAATGTAGATACATTCAATAGTTTTACATTGGCCCATAAAATTGGATTATCTTTCGAACAAGAATATCAACTTCTTCAGATGCCTAAAGAAAATGACAGGCTTAATTTTATAAGCCTACATTTAACTGCTACAATTACCGTTTTATCAGAGGTAGAACGAACAAGAAAAATTATAGAACTTAATGGTCATTTTAAAAATTTTGACCCCCTAGATTTTCAAGATTGGGAAATGTGAGAATAATAAGACTGTAAAATTGGCTCGCTTTAAAGAAGTTTTGAGGTTTTGAATAGTTTATTCTTAGAGTTATTCTAATTAATCACTTGTATTTTTATTTTATTACTTAGTGTTTCCTATTTTTGCCTAACAATTAAAATCACCATATATATGAACCTTCACGAATATCAAGGAAAAGAGATATTAGCAAGTTTTGGGGTGCGCATCCAAAGAGGAATAGTTGCCCATAATGCAAAAGAGGCTGTTGAGGCTGCAAAGCAATTAACTGCTGAAACCGGAACAGGATGGCATGTTATTAAAGCTCAAGTACACGCAGGTGGTCGTGGTAAAGGTGGTGGTGTTAAATTGGCTAAAAACCTTAAAGAGGTAGAAGAAATAGCAAATCAGATTATTGGTATGAACTTAATTACTCCGCAAACTTCTGCAGAAGGTAAAAAAGTTCACCAAATATTGGTAGCTGAAGATGTGTACTACCCAGGAGATAGTGAAACTAAAGAATTTTATATGTCCGTTCTTTTAAACAGGGCTACTGGTAAGAATATGATTATGTATTCTACAGAAGGTGGTATGGACATTGAAGAGGTTGCTGAACACACTCCCCATTTGATTTTCACGGAAGAAATTGACCCAGCAACAGGTATTTTAGGATTTCAAGCTAGGAAAATAGCTTTTAACCTAGGTCTTTCTGGAACAGCATTTAAAGAGATGACAAAGTTTGTGTCATCTTTATATAAAGCATATGTTGAAAGTGATTCAAGTATGTTTGAAATCAACCCGGTATTGAAAACTTCAGATGATAAGATTATGGCGGTAGATGCAAAAGTATCTATTGACGATAACGCACTTTATCGTAGAAAGCAATATGCGGAAATGCGTGATTTAAGAGAAGAAAATCCGATTGAAGTTGAAGCGAGAGAGGTTGGTCTTAACTATGTAGATTTAGATGGTAATGTAGGCTGTATGGTTAACGGAGCAGGTCTTGCAATGGCAACGATGGATTTAATTAAAATGGCAGGTGGTGAGCCAGCTAACTTCTTAGATGTTGGTGGTACCGCTGATGCAAAAAGAGTTGAAGAAGCTTTTAGAATCATATTAAAAGATCCAAATGTAAAAGCAATTCTAATCAATATATTTGGTGGTATCGTTCGTTGTGATCGTGTAGCGCAAGGTGTTGTTGATGCTTATAGGAATATGGGCGATTCAATGAAAGTGCCGATTATTGTTAGATTACAAGGTACAAATGCTGAATTGGCAAAAGAAATAATTGATAATTCTGGACTAGCGGTTCAATCGGCTGTCCAGTTTCAAGAAGCTGCAGATAAAGTTAAAGCTGTATTGGCTTAATCAAGTTTTCTTAACATATTATATTAAAGACCATTCTAATGAATGGTCTTTTTTTTTGAATTTAACTTTTATCAAAATGTTAATTTGTGCTCATAGAATTTAAACTTAGGGTAATTGAAAGTACCCCTAATCTGTATGAAATGTTAACCTAATGAAATAAAGGTTAAGACTTTTAAAACTTGAAATATCTGTTCTTTTTGATATTTATTTTTAATGAAAGAAATTGAGAGATTTTCATTAAAAAGATGTTAAAATTGAAATAATCGGTAACATTATCAATTTTCAAGCGTCTTTTTAATAATTCATCATCAATCAATTATTAATCAATCTTCAGAATTTCTGGAGGAAAAACAAAAAGTCATGAGAAAATTAAGTTTAGTAGTGGTAGCTGTAATGCTACTTGCAACAGGTAATGTATTGGCAAACAATACAACAGGTGAAAACCCTACAAAAAGTCTTTCAGCACAGATATCAGCAATGTTATCAGAAAATAATTTTTCTGAGGAGCAATCTGATTTAACAGCTCAAGTTCGTTTTACCTTAAATAATGAAGGCGAAATTGTTGTGTTATCTGTAAATACAGATTTTGAAAAAATGGAAAGCTTCGTTAAGAATAAACTAAACTATCAAAAAGTAAATCTGAATGAAGTGAAAGAAGGTAAAGTTTATACTATTCCAGTTCGCGTAAAAGCTTAACCTTATCAAAAGGTTATGAATGAAAATCCTGCTACACTATGGTGTATCAGGATTTTTTCTTGTTTTTATATTTTACAGGAGTAATAGCTTTGTCTACATTTTTTAATTGTTTGCTTTTGAAATCTCCTTTATGCTCTCTTTTTTCGGGACTTTTTTTGATTGCTTTATCTGCAACTGGGGTCATGCCTAATAAAACTTCACCAGGAGTTTTTGGATTATCCTTAGTACCACGTAAGTAAATAACAAGACCATTTAAGAAATTACGTAATACCTGATCACCACATTCCATATAATTAGGGTGGTCTTCTTTCCTGAAAAATGCACCTAATTCACTCTTTGAAATTTTAAAATCTACTAATTGAAGTATTTCAACGATTTCATCATCTCTGAATTTTAAGGCTACTCTTAATTTTTTAAATATATCGTTATTGGTCATGCCACTAATTTTAAGGTCTGCAAGTTATTATAAAATTATATACCTAATGGTTTGTGTGTTGTATTTTTTAATGGGAAGCCATACTTTATAAACGATTTACTCCCTTGATATTTAAATCTGATATTTGAAAAGAATATTTTTATCGGTCGTTTGAGTTTACATATGAAATGGAAACATGTTATGAAATATACGATTGCTTGAAATTTTGAGTTAGTATTATGAATGTCAATATTTTACATTTATTTATGCCAACGGAAAAAGAGAAACTTAGTATTTTATCGGAAATGATTGCTTTTGCCAAAGTCAACAATGAGATAAAGCAAACGGAATATGACTTTCTTTTTTCTGTTGCGCAACAATTAGAAGTAAGTAAAAAAACCTTCGATGGTTTATTTTCACAACGAGTTGAGCACATAATACCTAAATCACAGTCTGATCGAATTGTTCAGTTTCATAGATTGTTGTTGTTGATGAATGTTGATGACAAACAAGAAATGATTGAGATAAAACGAATACATGATATAGGGTTGAAAATGGGTTTACCACCTGGTGCAATTCAACAGGTGTTAGTTATAATGCATAAATACCCCGATAAAATTGTTCCGCCAGATTTGTTGATAGCTATTTTTAAAGCGCATTATAATTAAGACCACGAGATAAATTCGGTATCAATTTTTGATAAATCTCTTTTATTCTCGATATTCAATTTTGCGTCTTCGCGCAATTCATTGATTTCTATTTCAATATCTTCTAACTGATTAGAGTTTATTACATGATATGTTAGTGTTTTAAGCATGTGCATCAATTTTCTCATAACAGTTATATCATGTTTGCAATATTGGCGATAAGTGGCCATAACATTATAAAGTACTTCTGAAAAATTAGGACATTTGGTACTAGACCAATTAACACTATCTGAATCGCTTACATATTCATATTCCCATTTTTTCATTAAAACAAGAAACAATGAAGTAAGATAATCAATGGTATTTAAAGCAGTGCCTGGGTCGTTTATTCCAGGTGACATTGCCTTAACGCCTATCTCTGATATTTGCCTAAACCCATAAATATAATTTTCACCCATTAGTTCTTCATTATTAAAAAGTAAGGTGTTCATTATATTTTCCTTTAATTTTTCATCAATCGGTTTTTCGGTTAAAAGGCCTATTGTGCCATCTAAGATAAATTGACCTTTAAATAGATTAATTACAACCTTAGTGTTATTTTCCTTGCATAGCTTTAAAAGATTATCGTGGAGTATTCCATAAAAATATCCCGATGAGGTAATTTCGTATTCTTCCCAATTTTCCGTATTGGGAAAATCTAAAGATTTTTCTTTTTCTTGTTCAATTATATTTTCAATTTCAGCCCGTGTTCTTTCGTGAATATCTATTAGGATATTACCCACTTGTATGGCCTGTGAAATATGGTGTATGAAATAAATAAACGACGCTAGGCACAATACAGTTAAAATGATGCCTATTAATACTGAAAAACCTGGGGTTTGATAAGAATTCTCCGTTGGCTCTATTGAGATAAGAATAAAGATGTTGTAAAGTATGGTTGCAATGTATTGGCCTAATACAAATTGATGTTTTTCATCTGATATAATACCTGGTAAAACTCTTGGTGAGAAATTACTCGAGGCTTGGTTTAATAAAACCATGACCATCGAAAAGCTAAAAACAGTTAAAGAAAACAAGCCCCCAATTAATGTGCTTAATATGGTTTTGGCTGTATCCGTATTATCTATTACCAAGCCAGGTGCTACGTCTATTAAATAGCTAGATATATTCACTTGCTCCAAGTAAATCATAAAGAATGCTAAAGCTAACCCGGCTATTGAAATTATGGTTGGTAGAAAGGCAATTTTATTGCGTATTTGCTGTACGAAGTTGATCAGTCTATCCATGAGTTGAGTTTCGATATAAAACTAGTTAAAAAAAAGCCTGAATAATGGCTGATTCAATCAAATTAGAGACTCAAAATCATAGCGAATGTCAAAATGACATAAATATAAACAAACAACAAGACATTATGTCGCAAAAAATGCATTGGTATATAGTTTGTTCTATTCAAATTAATTAATAAAATAATCTTTTTAAAATATACTATTATGAGTTTAACTAAGAGAAATGAAGTATTGTTTCCAGCTTTAATGAACGAAATCTTTAGACCAGATTGGTTCGGTGGCACGCATAATGAAACAACCGCAATGCCAGCGGTTAATATTAAAGAGAATGAGGAAAATTTTGAACTGGAACTTTTTGTGCCAGGTAGAAATAAAGATGAATTGATTATCGAAATAGATAATTCTGTTTTGACTGTTTCTTCTGAAATTAAGAAGGAGGAAGAGGAATCAAATAAAAACTTTACAAGAAGAGAGTTTACGCTTTCATCTTTCAAAAGAGCTTTTACCCTTCCTGAAACTGTAGCCACAGATAAAATTGAAGCTACGTATATTGACGGGGTTCTAAAATTCAATCTTCCAAAGAAAGAAGAAGCTTTGCCAAAACCAAAAAGAAAAATCGAATTGTCTTAATCATAAAATTTTTTAGGTTGGTTTGAGTTGTTTGTTTAAAGTGCTTTGAGTAATCAAGGCACTTTTTTTATGGTAAAGACTCGGTTAAAATTGCCAAACACGATAAAATTCCTTCCCTATAATTGCCTAAACGCAAATTCTCGTCAGGCCCATGTATGTTGTTATCCGGATTTGGGATTCTAATGGATACTGCAGGTATGTTAAGGGTTTGTATAAATGGGGCCATTGGTTGAGAGCCGCCTGTGGTTCTCATGTTAACTACGTTGTCTCCAAATACATTTTTAAGTGCCGAGTTTAAAAATTTCCCTATATCGGTGTCCATATCCGTTCTAAAGGGTTTTGAACCTATTCGGTAGTCAAAAGCCGCAAGTTTCTTAAAAGTGGCCCTATCTTGATCATTGGGTACAGAATCAACCAAATGATAGCCTTGCTTTAAGATATGATTACGTAATAATCCTAATTGTCTTTCTGCAGGTGTTTCGGGTACTAGTCTCATGTCTATTTCAATAACAACATCTTCCGGTATTAAGGTCCGTACATCCTTACCTGTGTAGGCAGCTTTGAGGCCTCTTATGTTTAAGCTAGGAAACTGTAAGGCTTCTTGGTAGGTAGGGGCCACTTTTTCAGAGCTGAATATACCTAGTCTATTATTTAGACTATCATTGTTTTCAGGTATCATAGCCAGTAAATGTTTGTCGCGGTCGGTTAAAATGACACCATCATAAAACCCTGGTATTTGTACAATTCCTCTGTCATCCTTTAAACTGCTTATTAATCGTGAAGCTTCAAAAACCGGATTAGGTGCATAATTTCCATATTGACCACTATGAAGTGCATATTTTGGTCCGAATACTTTTATGGTTGCAGTGGCAATTCCTCGAGCTCCATAAGTCAATGTTGGTAAATTTGAAAGGTGTCTTGTTCCATCCATAATAAAAAGCATTTCAGCACTCAACAAATCTTTGTTTTCTAAAACTGCTTTTGGTAAATCTGGAGAACCTAATTCTTCTTGAAAATCCATAATCACTTTTATGTTGTATTGCGGATTTATGTTTTGCTCTTGAAGAATTTGTAAAGCGGAAATTAATGACATTGCCGGACCTTTTGAATCGGATGCAGAGCGCGCAAAAATTCTCCAGTCATCATCATAAATATTTTGTATCGAAGCAATCTCTATAGTGTTCCAAATTCCATTTTTGAATTCTTTAATTCTGGGTTCAAAAGGATCGGGTTGTGACCAAGCGGAAATGTCAACCGGTTGCCCATCAATCTGTAAATAAAAGAGAATATTCTTGTAGTTTTTATTATAAATTTTTTCTGCAAAGAGGAGGGGAGCCCCCTCGGTTTTTATGGTCTGGGTTTTAAAGTTTAATTTTCTAAAAACGCTATCGCACCACTCTTTGTTCTGGTCGATTTGTTCTGGGTAATTACCATCATTTTGTAGTTTTAAAAAATGGTGTAAATTCGTAAAAGCTACATTGAATTTTTCATCGGTAAGTGATTTTAATTCTTCCCTTTTTAAGTTTTGACACTGGCTACTATAGCTGCTTAAAACACATACGAAGAATACTGCTAAAACTTTCCAATTTTTCATTTTGTATAGATATAAATTGATTTAGTCTTGTCTAAAAATTATATATAAAATACTATTAAACAGTGTTTTATGCATGTTTAATTTAAATTTTAATTTATATTTTTTGGAAAAATGAAATTTTCGCTAAAATCGGACTCATTCTTGTTCTTGTAAAGATTTTATTTCGTCTCTTAACTTCGCAGCTTGCATAAAATCGAGCTCTTTTGCAGCCTTTTCCATAGCCTTTCTTTTTTCCTTAATCATCTTCTCGACTTGCTCTTTGGTCATGTATTCCAAGTCAGGTTCAGCGGCACGTAATTCTTCTTTTATGAAGTGATAAGTTGAGACCGAATTCTTGGATAGAACATTGTCCAGACTTTTGTTTAAAGCTTTTGGAATTTGACTATTATCGGTGTTGTATTTTATCTGTTTTTCACGTCTATAATTTGTCTCGTCAATCGTTTTTTGCATGCTATTTGTTATCTTATCGGCATACATAATTGCCTTGCCATTTAGGTGTCTTGCAGCTCTACCAACGGTCTGGGTCAGTGATCTATTGCTACGTAGGAACCCTTCTTTGTCAGCATCTAAAATTGCGACTAAGGACACCTCTGGAAGGTCTAATCCTTCACGTAATAAATTCACTCCAATGAGCACATCGAAGATTCCTTTTCGTAAATCTTGCATGATTTCAACACGTTCTAAAGTGTCTACGTCACTATGAATATATCTGCATCTCACGTTAATTCTATCGAGATATTTTGCCAGTTCTTCGGCCATTCTTTTGGTCAAAGTTGTGACTAAAGTTCGCTCATCCTTTTCAACCCGCTGATGAATTTCCTCCACCAAATCATCTATTTGATTTAGACTTGGTCTTATTTCTATAATGGGGTCTAACAAACCAGTTGGTCTAATTACTTGTTCAACATATACACCTTGACTTAGTTGTAGCTCGTAATCTGCAGGTGTGGCACTAACAAATAAAACCTGATTTTGTAGTGCTTCAAACTCCTCAAATTTAAGGGGTCGATTATCCATTGCAGCTGGCAAGCGAAACCCGTAGTCAACTAAATTTACTTTTCGCGATCGGTCACCACCATACATCGCGTGTACTTGTGGTATGGTCACATGACTTTCATCGATGACCATTAAATAATCATCGGGAAAATAATCTAAAAGGCAGAAAGGTCTTGTGCCAGGTTCTCGGCCATCTAAGTATCTAGAGTAATTTTCTATGCCAGAGCAATAACCAAGCTCACGTATCATTTCTAAATCGAAATTTGTTCGCTCCTCTAGGCGTTTTGCTTCGAGTGGTTTGGCTATATCTTTGAAGTAGTCGATTTGTTTAACTAAATCGTCTTGAATACTATGTATCGCATTCTGTAAGACATCTTTAGAGGTGACGAACATATTGGCCGGGTAAATTGTAAGTGTCTCGTAAACTTCTATAATATTATTGTTAAATGGGTCAAAAGCCTCTATTTCTTCAATTTCATCACCGAAGAAATGAATTCTATAGGCATGGTCGGCATAACTAGGGAAGACATCTACAACGTCACCTTTTACTCGAAAGTTTCCATTCTTAAACTCAGCCATTGTTCTCGAATACAGCGATTGAACCAATTGATGCATTAGCTTGGTTCTAGCAATAACTTGGTCTTTTTTAATGGAAATAACATTTTTTTGAAATTCCACTGGGTTTCCAATACCATACAGGCAAGAGACCGAGGCAATAACGATTACATCTCTTCTGCCCGAAAGTAAGGAAGAAGTCGTACTTAGTCGTAATTTTTCAATATCCTCATTAATCGAAAGATCCTTTTCAATGTATACACCGCTAGTGGGTATAAATGCTTCTGGTTGATAGTAATCGTAGTAGGAAACAAAATATTCAACCGCATTATCCGGAAAAAACTGTTTAAACTCAGAGTAAAGTTGAGCTGCCAAGGTCTTGTTATGAGCCAATATTAAGGTAGGTTTTTGAACTTCTTCAATAACATTAGCTACCGTAAATGTTTTTCCTGAGCCTGTTACTCCTAATAAGGTTTGATATTTTTCATCTTCATTCAGTCCTTTAACCAATTCTTTAATGGCATTCGGCTGATCTCCTGTCGGCTTAAATTCTGATACTACTTTGAATTTCATGTTTGGTAATTCTCTTTTTTGAAGTCTAAACTGAATCGCTTAAAAACTCATACTGCATCGGTATTTGCAAGTGGAAACTAATTAAATATCCATCATGCTGATACTTAGTATAAAAATACGAAAGACGAATTTTATATTAGACGTAAGCCCGTACGATTTCTATCACCTTTTTAAAGAAAAATGACCAATAATTTCTTGTCTATTAAGAAAATTTGCCCTAAACCAGTAATCTGACTCAGGCAAAGCCTTATTGTTGAAAGTTCCGTCCCAACCTTTATCATTTGGATTAATTTGTTTTAGTAGTCCGCCATACTGGTTGAATATAAAAATTATGTCAATTACAGATTCGAAGTTTTCTGGCGGAGGAACAAATTGCCAATAATCATTGATGCCATCTCCGTTTGGTGTGAAAAATGCGGGAAAATCATTGGACACGATATCCCTATCTACCGATCTTTCCGTAATTCCACAACCATTTTTATCGCGTACATAAGCAATATGTGGGCCATGTGGAATATTGTTAAAAATTGGAATATCTTGATAAGGCCCGTCTCGGTTGTCTAAAGCATATTCATATTGACCGTCGCCTATAGTAGAAATGGTAATTGTTTTACCATTTATAAAATTGACAACTTCTATCGCTGAAATAGTAGCTGCTTCAGATGCTACGATATCAATAAGTTTAGAACTGATACATTCGATAATACCATTATCGGTGGTGATAGTATTATAGGATTCAAATCGATATCTACCAGGTATGGAAATGTCTACACTTCGTGATTGTGATAATAAAGATTCTTCACTACCGCTATTGGTGAGATACCACCTGAAACCGTCGGCATCATCATCTGTAGTAATCGTATATGGCAGTTCATCACTGCAAATACCTACAATGTTGGGTAGGTTGATTTGTGGAGCACGGTATACTAGCTCGCCTGTATTTTCATTAACATAGGGGTCACAAACGTATAATGCAAAACTTGTGGTAAAGACTTCTTCAAGACACGACGTAGCAGTACCGATATCGTTATACGGAACAATGCGTACATAAATTGAAGAGTTTTGCGGTAAGTCTTCCGGTGGGTTATAACTTAATACATTCTGTACATCTAAATTATCGACAAGGTCGGTTCCGTTTGGTGTGGTACCCATAGATAGCGTATAGCCGTTAGCGCCGGGAGCATAAGACCATTCTAAATCGGTTATTATAGTAACGCTACTAGCGTTATTGTCCGGCGCTATCAAAATAGAGCAAGATGGTGCAGAAGTTGTTTGGATCGTAGTAAAGGAGATTTCTTGACATGCAATAGGTGGTCCGTCAAAAGGTACCAAGCTTAAAGTCGCATAAAGCCTCGTATTGTTGGGAAATCCTAAAGGCGGAGTATAAGATATGTCGATGCCTACAGGTTTTCTATCAAGTATGTCATTTCCCATCGGTATTGTGCCAATAGACAATAAATACCCATTATAGCCTAAAGCTTCAGGCCAAGTTAACGTAGCGTCTAAGGGTACGTCGGTCGCTCCATTAATAGGATAGCTAAATGTTGGACAGTCTTGAGCTGATAATAATGGGCAGATCAAAAAAATGCCCAAGTACTTCAGAACGAGAAACATTTCTTTTAAATTCATTTATATCAAATTTTTAATTTAGCGTTTTAAATTAAAATGACCTTTAATTACTTTTTTGGAAAATGACACTGCTTTAAACCAATAATCGGTTTCAGGTAATTCTCTACCATTGAAATTTCCATTCCAACCTTTGGTTTTAGGGTCTAGTTGTGCAAGTAAATTTCCGTATCTATCGAATATAAAAATAAACTCAATATTAAGTTCGCTACTATCTGATTCATTCCTTAGCTGCCAAAAATCATTTATTCCATCACCATTCGGTGTAAAAAAAGGAGGAAAATCCTTAATTGAAACTTCTTTTTCGACAAGACGCTGAGTAACACCACATCCGAATTTATCACGAATATATACAGT
Source organism: uncultured Maribacter sp. (assembly GCF_963974015.1). Lineage (GTDB taxonomy): Bacteria > Bacteroidota > Bacteroidia > Flavobacteriales > Flavobacteriaceae > Maribacter. The sequence continues at coordinate 76,505 of NZ_CAXBBZ010000004.1, forward strand.
ACGTTCGCCAGGTTCAAGATTTGTGAAAATAGCACTATCCTGAAATCCACTATCACGACTTTCTAGCGAATATTCATATTCACCATTGCCTGTAGCTACAATTTCTATTCTTAGGCCGTTGGGTTCTCTTGAAACTATTACATTTTCTATTTCGGGTAATTCTGAGTCAACGACTTCAAAATTTTTAGAAACTGGGCATTCTATACTAGCTCCAAATTCCGAAATAATATTATAAATTTCTAAACGATAAAACCCTACTTCATCAAACTGTAGCTCTCGATTTGTGGATAAAAGATTTTCAGTACCATCATTATTAATTTTTATCCACCTATAACCACGAGCTATTTGATTACTAATTATGGAACCAAACTCTAAGTTTGAGCACAAAGAGACTTTGTCTGGTATTGTAATAATTGGAAAGTCATTTGGATTACATTGCACTGTGGGTTCACCTGTAGTGAAATATTCTTCACTGCATAAAAGGGCATTACCGTTTTCATTGAAAGGAATTACTCTAACATAGATGGATTGATTTAATTCAAGATTATTTTCTGGTTTATATGAAAGTATATTACCGGTTTCAAAATTTTCAATAATATCGTAGTTATTAGGTGATGTACCTAAAGAAATGAGGTAATTGGTAGCGCCTGGGGTATAATTCCATTTAATATTAGTGTCTACACGAACTCCTGTTTCTTGGTTTAAGGGTGAGGCTAGTGTTGTGCAAACGGGTGGATCGGTTATGTTAACGGTAGTAAAAATTTTTAGTGGGCAAACTTTAATTGGAGCGTCGGGTAAAAATAGGCTGATAGTTACATAAATTATGGTGCTTTCCGGTAATCCAACGGTAGGTTGGTAAAAATTATTTAATCCAGAAGAACGTCTGTTTATAATCTCTCCTCCACCAGGTGTTGTTCCTAAGGATATTAAATAGCCAATAACACCATCAACGGGAGTCCACTGAATTAGGTTGCCTACAGGTACATTAATGTCGCCATCTAATGGAGATGTCATTGTTGGGCACTGTTGGGTATAGCAAAAAGAAGAATATAACCCAATACAAAGGCATATAGTTAATATGATTCTTTTTTTACCCATAGGTTCACCTCTTTAAGCTAAAATGACCTTTAATTATTTTATTATTATTTGATATTGCCTTAAACCAATAATCGGATTCCGGTAGTGCTCTTCCATTAAAATTACCGTTCCAACCAACTGAAGTTGGTGTAATCTTTGCTAAAAGTGCTCCGAACTTATCAAAAATCCATATGTTCAATACATTGTTTTCACTGGTTACTACAGGTGGTATAAATTGCCAATAATCATTGACACCATCTCCATTAGGAGTAAAAAAATTGGGAAAGCCTTCAACAGTCACATCTTGTTCAATGATTTGATACACACTGCCGCATCCTCCTTTATCACGAACATAAACGGTATGATTTTCAAGGGTTATCCCATTAAATCTGTTACTATCTTGATATGGCCCATTTTCATTGTCTAGAGCATATTCATAAATTCCAGATTCGGAGGTCAACACTTCATAATTATTTGTATTGAATTGATTGGTAACCAATATATTTTCAATGACAGGTGCTTGCGAGGCTTCTACTGTAAAGGGTTTTGAGGAAGAACATTCAAATGATCTGCCTGAGTCTTCGAATACGGAATAGACTTCATAAACATAGTCACCAACTTCTGAAATAGAAACTTCTTCCGATGACGATAGTAATATTTCATTTCCTGTACCGTCGACCTTGAACCATCTATAACCATCAGTTTGGTCGGTTGCAGAAATTATATTTGAATCATTATCTAGACAAATAGTAACGGTATCGGGAAAAGTTATTTCGGGATTCAAGACTTGTAATTCACCACTTAATGGGTCAAAGTATGGACCACAGCCAAGTAAGGTAGAAAAGGTCTCTTGTGCACAGCCTACAGCATCGCCGGCATCGTTAAATGGAATTATGGTAATGAAAAAGGTGCGGTTAGGTTCAAAATCTATGACTATGGTAGATGTTTTGAAGAATATCGCATCTTCTAATATGTTAGACTCAAAAGGAGATGTGCCAATGGTAACTCTATAGCCTATTGCATTGGGAACTTCGTTCCATTCTAAAACCGGACTTAAAGGAACGTTGGTTTCCCCATCTAATGGAGTAATCATTGCAGTACAGAAGGGTAGATCTGCCTTTGGTGCCGTATTAAATATAGAGGAGATACAGCCAACAGACAATCCTATTCTATTATAAGGTATTACAGAAATATATAAAGTCGTTTCCTCAGGTAAGTCTGCAGTCGGATTATAGCTTAAGGTATTGCCGACGTCAAGATTATCGACTATTTCACCTCCATTCATTGATCTGCCAATGGTTAGGAAATAACCTGTGGCACTCACAGAAGCATTCCATGTAATATTGGTTGCAGTATTAATATTGAATGCATTTTCTTGTGGAATATTGAATGTGGTACATTCTGGAGCTTCACTTAGTATGGCTGTTGTGAAACTTTGACTGTCGCAAACAATATTAGGTTGATTAAAAAAGAAAAGAGTAATTGTTACATATATTTCTGTGTTCTCTGGTAAACCTGTTGATGGAGTGTAGCTGTTCGATGCTCCTAAATTCTGTTCGTTCAGAATATCGGTTCCGCCTTCTGTTGTTCCCAAAGACAAAATATAACCGGGCACACCAGTAACTTGTTCCCATCGAATAGTCGAATTCAATGGTACTAATTCAGAACCGTTTAATGGATTTAAAAGAGCAGGGCAGTCTTGCGCATTAATTTGAGAAAAAGAAATGAAAAATACCATAAAAGTTAATGGCATAGCCAAAATCTTTGGTAATGATATATTCCAATTCTTTTTCATAGCATGTTCGTAAACAATACAATATACTACAAAATGAAAATTTACGCTTTCGAAATAGTGTTAAATAGGAATAAAGGTCAATCTATCAGTAGTACTATAGGTCTCGTTTTTTTAGTATAGCGTATGAACCATAAATAAAAATTGTTGTCCAAATCATTACAATTAGAATTTCATACCAATGAATAGCATAGTCTAGGCTCAATTCTTCACCCATTTGGTTTACGACAGATTGTACGGCTCCCAATCTTGAAAAAGGTTCTTTGATTAGGTTGAACATCGCTTGTAGTGGAAAAAAGCCCATTATAGCATCTGTAGTTTCACCATCAAATAATTTCCAACGGATAAGACCTCTAACGATTCCTTCAAAAACTTGCCATAGAATTAAAAAGCCTAGAGCGAATGCAGACCTTTTAACCAAAACTCCTAAGAACAAACAGAAGGAAAAGAAACCTGTTAGTTTGACGAAAAATGCTACCAAAAACTCTAGGTCAGATAGAATTATGGAAATTTCATTATAATCCGAATAAGCCAATCCCAAAATCAATGAAACAACAAAAACAAAAAGGGTAGAAATCAGTGAAAAGGAAATTACGGTCAAGAATTTCGAAAGGATAAATTCCTTTTTAGAGAGTCCGTCAATTAAGTTCTGCTTTATGGTTTTATTGCTGTATTCATTTGACATCATCGAAACAATTACAATTGCCAAGAATAGTTTGAAGAATGCCGTAATAAAGGTGTTGAAGTGCCATATGTAGGGAAAATTAAATATTCCTTGGTCTGCCAAATGAAATTGAATAGGGCCAATATCGAACTTAATGGCTGCAAACAAAGCTATAGAAGTTAATAGAGTGAAGTATGAAATAATCAACACCTTACTTGCTCTATTATTCCAAAGTTTTATGAATTCTATGTGTAGTAATCTTATCATTGTAGGGGTGTTTTAGGCTTTTGCGTTTTTAGTCAGTTCTAAAAACTGCTCTTCTAGACTTTCTTTTCTTTTAACCAAATGAGAAACTACGATACCGTTGTCCACCAATAGTTTATTCAACTTTTGGGCATCTAATTCAGTATGTAGAAAGGCTATGAATAAACCATTTTCTATTTTTATTTCACCGAAATGTTCATTTTCATTTAGAAAAGAATGTAAAGAATCCATATCAGAAGTTTTGAGTTCAAAAAAGCCAAAGCTTGCTTTTAAACTATCTACTCTGCCGGAATATAATTTCTCTCCTTTTCTTAATATGATAACATGGGTACAAACTTTTTCTACTTCATCTAATAAATGAGAGGCTAATAATATTGTGGTACCCTTTGCGGCAATTGTCTTGATGATTTCGCGTATTTGATGAATTCCTTGAGGATCAAGACCGTTGGTGGGCTCGTCAAGAATTAATATTTCTGGGTCATTTAATAAGGCAGAAGCAATGGCCAAACGTTGCTTCATTCCTAACGAAAATGTTTTAAACTTGCTATCTTTTCTATCTAGCAGCCCTACTAACTCTAGCTTTTCTTCTATTTTATTTTCCTCCACGTCTTTAATTTTACAGACTAATTTTAAATTCTGTAAAGCGGACATGTAGGGGTAAAAGTTGGGGCGCTCAATAATGGCGCCGACTTTCTTCAATGCTTCATGGGTTGAGGCCTGACCATTAAACCAAGAGAATTGACCACTGGTTTTATTCACGACATTTAAAACGATGCCAAGGGTAGTTGATTTTCCGCTTCCGTTAGGACCAAGAATGCCATATACATTGCCTTTCTCAATAGTAAATGATAAATCTTTTACCGCTGTGAGGTACCCGAATTTTTTAGTAAGATTTTGTACTGTTAAAATATGGTCCAAAGTATGTTGGTGTTATTGATTGATATACCTAGTTGACGAAGAAAGCCTAACTTTGTTACAGCTAACTTCATCAAATTTATTTCAACACCATGTCAGAAGAACGATTAATGTCTAAAAAAAAACCTGCTTACCCTGTCAATCAAGCTCTAGATGATTATTTAGAGCATTATAGCAGAAAGATAGAAATTCCTATTTTTTATGATGATCTACTTCGTTTTTCAGGTTCTGTAGTCGTGTATGATAACAATGATGAAGATACCTTGTGGATTCGCGCTTATTATTCTGAATTCGATAGAAAGGAAATTGATGATAGTTTAAAAAAAGTATATTCAATTTTACATTCTGATGGTAGTAATAATATTAACCAGTATTTGAATGTAGATGCGGTCGACTTTTGTACGTTCGGTAATTCTAAGCCTTTTAGGATTAAAATCCGTAATATTCTTAATGACAACTTCACGTATTTCTATATTAAGAAAACAGATGCATCTCGTATTTATGGGTTAGAACTGGAGCATATGTTGTCTCCTTATAACCTTAACTTTTTAGTGTATAAAGATACCTTAATTGAAGAGCATATTGCTGGTATACCTGGTGATGAGTTTATAAAAAATATGCTGCCAAAATGTACTGAGCCTGAAAAAGCACAATTGGCCAAGGAATTTGTAAAGTTCAATGAACGTTGTATGATTCGGCTTTTAGGAGATATGCGTTCCTATAATTATGTAATAGTGCCGACTCATGATTTTGACCATGTAGTATATAAGATTAGAGCTATTGATTTTGATCAGCAATGTTTTGAAGGTAAATTGAAAGTATATCGACCACAATTTTTTAAGGAAAACTATAAAATGGTAGAGTTGGTACGTAGTAAGTTAAAAAGTGATTCAGTAGATCAGTATAAATTGGAGGAGCGATCTATGGTAGCGAAACGTATTTTGAGTTCTGGAAATAGAATTAAAAAATTACGGGCTATTTGTAAGACTGATGAAATTTCTACGCCTGAAAATATAGCCATGCTTAGAGAGCAAATAGAAGTGCTTACTATGGATATGGATTTTAAAAGTTGCACCACTATGGGTCAAGTACTCGATTTAGCCTTGAACTTTGTGCGTCGTAATTATGAGGATGTTAGTATGAAACAGATTATCGAGAATAATATAAAAATATAATATGAACCCAAAGATTTTTTTGGTGGCCAATTGGTTAAATGAAAAAAGAGGATGATATAAAATATTCATCCTCTTTTTTATTTCTTGTCTATTGATATAGTTGCTCTTAGCTTTTCTGTTCCTTATTGAAATATACTAGATAGTAGTACATTTGTCTATCTTCATCCCAACCTTTTTCAACAAATTTTTCTGCAGATTCCGGATTGATGAAATCTAGCTTTATCTGTATATTGGTGTCCAAGTTAATAACGTTTTTAATTTTCTTTCTTGCGTCAGATACGGCCTTGTTAGCAATATCAAAATTGGAAACATCCTGTATGCTATATTTTGGACCTTTTTCTGTTTTGTAATGTTTGAATTCTGGAATTAATTCTGGGTTTTCCATTACTTCATTCAAAAACGTAGACTCTTCAAAAGAATCATTTTTTGCAAAATGGTTCACTGCACGGTTCATGAACAATACTTCTTGTTGTTTGTCTTCTGCAGGTAATACCACATCTTTTGCAAAATTTTGACAGAATTTCAAGTAGTTTTTGGTCTTGAAATTGTCATCTGAAAGAGGGTCAACACCTAAGAAATTTTCTATCCAATATTTGGTGTCATACTTGTTGCTGTCCACAGATAAAACCTTATATCCTTCCTCTTTATCTACATTGAAAATTAAACAACCTTTATCTAATTTATTGATGTTTATACCTTGTTGTATAACAATATCTAGGTTGCTATCCTTTTCTTCAAACTGAATAAAATCGTGCTTTAATTCGCTTTTAAATATGCCAATTGCATCAACTTTCTGGTTGTCTAATAATAGACCTGTTAAGTAAGCCACATAAACTTCCCCACTTTTAATGTGTGGGTGATTTGATTGCTCGAAAAGGAGTGAAGCGATTTTTTTAGAACTCAAATGAGCTTTTGAATTATCTGTGAAAACTTCAGTTACTATTTTATATAGTTCGTTGAACTCAACATCAACATCATTAGCAAGCTTATAGTAATTTTCCTCTTTTTCTCTAAAAGGTTTGAAAAAATATTCCTTTAATAAACCAGTGGTTTCATCATTTAATCTGAATGGTTCTTCTGAAAGAAAAACACCTTCGTTTTTATTTTTATTGCCCACTCTATGTATAGAAATACTTTCAATTTGGGTGGCATATAAGTTGATCATAGAATGTTCTTATTTATAGGATTGTTCTTTAAGGAAAATTCAATTTTTAATTACTACCGACTAATTCCAATTTTCATCAAAATCTAAATCGTCATAGTTTTCAAAAGTATCATCAAAATCAAAGGCACTATTTTCAGCTTCGAAGTTTTTTTCTGGTGGAGTTTCAGGTAATTCTCCAAACGAGAATAATACATTAGGATAAGAACGACCATCTTCTTTTTCTTCGATATCGGCAAGTTCAACAAAAAATGTCCACATATTCATGAAATCATAAACATAAATTAGTTTAGGATTGTCTTGAGTCATGATATCTTCTAAAAAAGATTCATTCATTAAACGAACATCAGACCCAGATTCACTCATATCAAAAAGTGCAATCTCTTCTTCTTGTTGCCATTCATCGTTACACGTATAAAAAGAAGCCATTTCATTGCCTAAAAATCCAAACGCTTGTGTTATGGCATTGTGAAAATCCTCTAATGAATTATGCGCCTCAATTTCTAAATCTCTGAAAATATCTTCCTCAGCGTCTAGAATTATACGAATTTTATAAATCATACCTTATTTTTTGCGGGAGGGCAAAGTTACGAAGTTTTGCTAATTTTTCTAGGCTTTAATGCATCTAAAACTATATAGAATTGTACCCCGAAAAGAATCGAAGCTAATACAAGGTGTAAAGGTTGACTACCAAAGGGAAAATTCAAATAGTTCATTGCTATACCAGTGAATACTTCTACAACCAATATGAAGAGAACCCAATAGATTTTAATGTGCCCTAAATTTAATTTAGTTATTCTAAAGGCTAAAAAAGCATTGAGCAACAAAACTAAAATTGAAAAAGACCTATGCATGTAAAATAATAATAATGGGTCTTTAAGCCAACTGCTTTTTGCATCATACCCGAATGAATCTATTTGCTCATCTACAAATTGTCGTACTTGTGTACCCATGACAATTTGAACGAGCGTTAGGCCTATTGCAAGAATACTGAGGTTGAGCGTAAGCTTGTCAAAATGAATAAGCTTATTCTCGGCATTGGCTAGATAAATAATATACAGCAGCATAGCAACTATAACCAGAGCCATAAGCATATGCACTGTAATCTTTGCGGGTTCTAAAACTGAATAAACGACTGTAGCACCTAACCAAGCTTGAAAAACCATGCCGAATACAACTAGCCATGATAGTATGGGTATTCGTTTTTTCTTTTTCCAAAATTTGATAGAGGTAATGGCAAGTAATAATGTAGCAAGACCTGCTAATGCGCCGAAAAGTCTATTGATATATTCTATCCAGGTATGCCAAGGGTTGAAAATTGCATAGTCATGTTTAGTATATAATTCCCAATTATTAGAATTGAAGGATTTATTGGTTTTGAAGGTTTTTTTAGATATCTGTAAAGTCTTATCCTTTATAATTACTTGACCTTTTTCGAATAATCTATCTGGCTGCCATTTTAGCACACTTTCATCGGTTGGGGGTATGTAGTAACCAAAGCACTTAGGCCAATCTGGGCAACCCATGCCACTACCCGTCATACGAACGACAGCACCAGCAATAATTACTAAATAAACTAAAACTAAAGATATTTTGGCGATTTTTCTAAATGTAATATCCATTCTATTTGTTGATATGAAGGCCTAATTCTTCACCCTTAAGATACATAAATTCTTGTGCAGCTTTATACTCATTCGGTATTTCTCCTTCTAAAATAGCTTCTTTTATAGCTTCTTTAATAATACCTATTTCTCTCGAAGGTTTTAGAGCAAAAGTTGCCATAATTTCTTCTCCGCTAATGGGTGGTTGAAAATTACGAACATGGTCGCGTGCCTCTACTTCTTCTATTTTTTGTCGAACCAGTTTAAAGTTCTGATGGTATTTTTTTTGCTTCTTAGGATTCTTGGTAGTAATATCGGCCTCGCACAAAGTCATAAGATCTTCAACATTGTCACCAGCATCGAAAATAAGCCTACGAACTGCAGAGTCGGTTACAAAATCTTCAGAAAGTACGATGGGTCTTGAACTCATTAAAACCATTTTTTGAACAAATTTCATCTTCTCGTTCAAAGGCATGCGTAACCGTTTAAAAAGTTTGTACACCATTTTAGAGCCTACAAATTCATGACCATGAAATGTCCATCCAATTTTTTTGTGAAATCGTTTTGTTGGTGCTTTACCAATATCATGTAATAAAGCCGCCCAACGTAACCATAGGTCATCGGTAGCTTTAGAAATATTATCAACTACCTCTAAAGTATGCCAAAAGTTATCTTTATGCTTTTGACCTTCAATTTCTTCTATGCCCTGTAAGGCTGTGAGTTCAGGAAGTATTAACTCTAGAAGTCCGGTTTTATGTAAAAGCGAAAAACCTAATGATGGTTTTTTACACAACATAATTTTATTAAGCTCATCTAGAATACGTTCGTTCGAAACAATTTTTAAACGGTCTTTATGTTCGGTAATAGCTTGTAGCGAGGGCAAAGCAATTTGAAAATTTAATTGTGTAGCGAATCTAATTGCTCTCATCATCCTCAAAGGGTCATCTGAATATGTAATGCCAGGTTCCAGGGGAGTTTTAATAATTTTGCTCTCAAGATCGGCTATACCATTAAAAGGGTCTAAAAGCTTCCCGTAATTAACTTTATTAAGAGACAGTGCTAAAGCATTAATAGTAAAATCTCTTCTTTTTTGGTCGTCTTCTAAAGTGCCATCTTCTACGATAGGTTTTCTACTATCGCGCTGATAACTTTCTTTTCGAGCGCCAACGAATTCTAGTTCTATACCTTCACTTTTTATCATGGCAGTACCAAAATTCTTGAAAACAGATACTTGAGGTTTGCCATCTAATTTAGAGGCCACTTTTTCGGCAAGTTGAATTCCGCTACCAATGGCAACAACATCGATGTCTTTTGGTGTAGTTCTACCTAAAAAGTAATCTCTAACAAAACCACCAATAACATAACACTCTACAGAAAGTTCTTCTGCGGCTTCTGAAATGATTTTGAAAATAGGATTGTTTAAAGCGTTATTGTGACTCTCTTGCATGTTCTTATTCTCGAATGATCTTCACAGTATTATCATTAGATAATCTAATAATAGATGATGCGGAGCTATTCTGTTTTTCTCGGTGCAAATTTACCACATAGTCTACACCTGATAAAATGGCTTTGTCTATATTTTGAAAACTTTTAGGGGTACTTGTACCAGATATATTGGCGGAAGTTGATACAATAGGTTTTTTAAATTTACCGATTAAGTATTGGCAGAATTTATCTGACGCTACTCGAATAGCCAAAGTGTTATCAGATGCGATGAGATTTTCTGCCACACCACGAGGTTTGTCGTAGATTATTGTGGTTGGTTTTGTGGCTAAGTCAATAAGGTCGTAAGCAAGTTCAGGTACTTTTTCAACATGTTTTTCAAGCATAGCATCATTGGAAACAAGACATATTAATGCTTTGCTGTCATCTCGTTGCTTCAGTTTAAAAACTTTTTGAACTGCTTCTTTATTGGTGGCATCACAACCAATTCCCCAAACGGTGTCAGTAGGGTAGAGTATGAGTCCGCCATTTTCAAGAACCTCTATACACTTATTGATTTCTTCTGTCATAGCTCTTCTAAAAATTATTTAAAGAAATGTTTCTGGTTTAATATTAAAATGATGGGTTAATGATAACCATTGAGTTCTGTTTTTGTCGCCACCGATATTCGATTTTTTAAGGGAGTATTTTTGAGACCCTAGAATTGGAATAGGTGTTTCGGCTCTATTTTTAGCTAATATGGAATTCGTTCCATTTAACAATGCCATTGCTTTAAACCAAAGGTCATCGGCTTTAGGGGCCAATGCTAAGAATAATTTAGAATTTGTGGTAGTATCCGAGAGCTTTTTAGGAGGATATAAAACTCCTTCTGCTCCGATAGGGATTACTGCAGATTTATTATATGTTATTCCATCGTCATAAATCCAATTCCTATAAGGTTGTATTTCACCCTTTTTGGTATATCGAATATACCTGGTCTGATTTCCAATAATATCATTAGGATGTAATTTATGTTCCTCATAAAGTAATTGAAGCCAATTAGAACGGTACATCATATCATCATCGCAAGTAATAATAATGTCTTCTGGAAAAAGCTCAAGGCTATGAATTAATTTTCTGTGGGAACATGTTAAATCGGAAAACATGATTTGGAATAAATCAGATTCCAACACGCTTAATTTATTTGGTATTTTATTTTTTAAAGATTCATGTAGCCAAAGTATTATTTTCTTTGGTCTCACATCTTGATTTAAAATACTTCGTATAGTTAAATGTAGTGTCTGTAACCTTTCTGGAATAGAAGTTAAAGAAACAATAACAGGTATTTCTTCTTTTGTTTCAGAAAGAATACTTTTAACCGAAAGCGATGAAAGTTTAATTGAAGTGTAAATAGATACAGGTATTTCTTTCAACTTCATTTTACAATGCTGTTATTTGTCGTTTATTAATGTAGACAGTCTTTTCAAGTTCAAAGATAGATAAGACTTTTATATTTTTGTGGTAATTTGAAACGCAGTATGGAGATTCCTAAAATAAGTATCATAGTTAGTACATATAATGCCGAAGAATGGTTAAAGAAGGTCCTCTGGGGTTTTGAGCAACAAATTTTTAAAGATTTTGAAGTTGTCATAGCTGACGATGGTTCGAAAGAACCAACGAAAGAAATGATTGCAGAAATGTCTAAAAAGGTTCATTATCCTATTGTACACGTGTGGCAAGAGGATGATGGTTTTCAAAAGTCAAAAATTCTAAATAAGGCAGTAACTACTTGCTCTGCCGATTATATTATAATGACCGATGGCGATTGTATACCTAGAGAAGATTTCGTTCAGGTTCATTATATCAATAAAGAACAAGGGTATTTTATTTCTGGTGGTTATTATATGTTGCCCATGAATATATCTAAGTTGATCACACTAGAGGATATTGAAAAACAACGTTGTTTTAATATTCAATGGTTGAAAGATAAAGGTATTCCGCAAACTTTCAAGAACAACAAACTTACTGCTCATGGATTTATTTCTAAAATTCTGAATTGGATTACACCTACCAATGCAAGTTGGAACGGACATAATTCATCTGGTTGGAAAAAAGATATCGAGAATGTAAACGGATTCGATGAACGAATGCAGTACGGTGGTCAGGATAGAGAATTAGGTGAACGACTTTTTAATTTCGGGTTAAAATCTAAACAACTTCGTTATAGTGCCGTATGTGTACACTTAGACCACAAAAGGGGGTATAAGACACCAGAATCGATAGCAAAAAATGTGGGAATTAGAAATACGACTAAAAAGGAGAAAAGTGTATGGACGTTTTACGGCATTACCAAGTAATACGCAAGTTCGTTCTTTTGTTCAAGTTTTTTAAGTTCCCTGTAGCGTTCTAAAACTCCAAGTGAATTTAAGTGACAAATAATAAAACCTTTTTTGCCATCTAAAAAGCCAAGGCGCAATATATAATGGTTAAAGAATTTCCAACTAGTTTTTGCAATCATCATTGCATAACTATATTTCTTTTCTCTGTAAAATGATTCAATAGCTTTTAACCTACCGTATTTCAACATTTTACCTTTGTAATCTTCGTGGTTTTTGTAGCAATAATGGATTAGTTTTTCCTTTAAAATGCCAGAAGTTCCTTCAACATCTAAAGTTTCATGCACTATTTTACAATCTGAAAAAGATGCTTTACTTTTTCTGAAAAGTCTATAGTTCTTATCTGTTTGCCAACCGCTATAATTCAACTTTTTATTCTTGAACATAAATTGGCGATAAAACCAAAATGCAGATATCTCAGTATCGTTAGAGACTGTTTCTGAAATTTCCATCTGTAAAGAAGTAGAAACAATTTCATCAGCATCTAAAAACAATACCCAATCATTAGTTGCTTGTTTTAAAGCAAATGATTTCTGAGCTGTAAAATTTTCAAACGGATTTTGAATAACCTTTACTTTTGGGTGACTCTTTAAAAATTCATAAGTTCCATCGGTACTGAAAGAATCGACTACAATAATTTCATCAGCAAAAGAAACGGAATCTAAACATTTTTCAATGTAGCCCATTTCATTGTATGTGATAATTAATGCGGTAAGTTTTTCTTTATTGGTAACCATATAATCCAATTTGGTAGGTTGGCTCTAATTGGAGCGAACAAAGTTATAACAAAAAAGGAATTAAAAAATTGTATCACGAGGTAAAATTCTTACAAGTTTAAAATTCTATTTATCAAGTTATTGCTTGCTAACTAGAGTTGTATTTGTCAAAAAGGTTGCGTTTAATTTCTGAAAAATGTCAATTTTGAATTCTTCGGGTTGAAAAACATATGGTAATGAATTGTATAAAAAATAAACCTCTTGACTACTTTTTATGGGGTCGATAATGGTCGAGAGGTATATTTTTTTTGTTTAGACTGCTACATCATACTCCCGTAGAGCATCGTTCAATGATGTCTTTTTATTAGTGCTTTCCTTTCTTTGACCAATGATTAAGGCACAGGGTACTTGAAATTCGCCAGCAGGGAATTTTTTAGTGTAACTACCAGGTATAACCACTGAGCGTGCAGGTACTAATCCCTTTCTTTCTACTGGTGTTTCACCTGTAACATCTATAATTTTTGTACTCATTGTTAAAACTACATTTGCTCCTAGCACAGCTTCTTTCTCTATTCTAACACCTTCTACGACAATACAACGAGAACCAATAAAAGCACCATCTTCAATAATCACTGGGGCTGCTTGCAATGGTTCAAGAACTCCACCTATACCCACACCTCCACTTAAGTGCACATTTTTGCCGATTTGGGCACAACTTCCGACTGTGGCCCAGGTGTCTACCATAGTGCCTTCATCAACGTAAGCACCAATATTTACGTAACTGGGCATTAATATAGTGCCAGCTGAAATATATGCACCATGTCGTGCAACGGCATTAGGTACTACTCGTATTCCTTTTTCGGCATATCCCCTTTTTAGCGGAATTTTATCGTGATATTCAAAAATACCTGCTTCTAAGGTTTCCATTTTTTGAATAGGGAAATACATCACTACGGCTTTCTTAACCCATTCATTAATCTGCCATCCGTTGGAAGTTGGTTCGGCGCATCTTAATTTACCTACATCTAAAAGGTCGATAACCTCTCTAATGCAATCTTGGGTTGCAGACTCTTTTAATAGGTCTCTATTTTCCCATGCTTTTTCTATTTGTGCTCTCAGTTCTGTCATTTTCATCAAAATTTTCTCAAATATAAGTTGAAGCGGAGGAATTCACCATTTGTAAAAGCACATATAACAAATTATCCTTTATTTTTGCCAAAAATTAAGTTTGGGAAGGATTCTTGCAATTGATTATGGTGTAAAACGAATTGGCTTGGCAGTTACTGATGAGATGCAAATGATTGCTTTCGGTTTAACTACCATTCCTGAGAGCGAAATATTTGACTATTTAACCACATATATAAAAACAGAAAAGGTTGATACCATTGTAGTCGGCGAACCAAAACAAATGGATAATAAGGCCTCAGAGTCTGAGGTGTACATAAAACCATTTTTAGTTAAACTAGCAGAAAAATTCCCAACGATTCCTATAAAAAGGCATGATGAGCGTTTTACATCTAAAATAGCATTTCAAACCATGTTAGATAGCGGTCTAAAAAAGAAGCAACGAATGAATAAAGCATTAATCGATGAGATTAGCGCAACCATTATTTTACAAGATTTTTTAAAGACATTATAAATGATTTTACCCATTATTGCATACGGAGACCCCGTATTAAGAAAAGTTGCGGATGATATTGATAAAGATTATCCTAAACTGAATGATTTGATTTCTCATATGTGGGAAACAATGTATAATGCGAGCGGTGTTGGTCTTGCTGCTCCTCAAATTGGTTTGCCTATAAGAATATTCTTAGTAGATACCACACCATTTTCTGATGATGAAGATTTAACTGCAGAAGAGCAGAAGCAATTGGATGGCTTTAAGCAAGTGTTTGTCAATGCCTATATTGAAGAAGAAACAGGAGAGGAGTGGGCTTTTAACGAAGGTTGCTTAAGTATACCAGATGTACGTGAAGATGTAAATAGAAAGGATACTATTAAAATCACCTATTTAGATGAAAATTTCAAGGAACATTCAAAAACTTTTGATGGTCTATTGGCAAGGGTTATTCAACACGAGTACGATCATATAGAAGGTATTTTGTTCACTGACAAATTATCAGCCTTAAAAAAAAGAATGTTAAAGGGTAGATTAACGAATATATCTAAAGGGAAGATAAGTGTAGATTATCGTATGAAATTCCCTGCAATGAAAAAAGGACGTTAAAATCATATTTTAATTAATAGAAAAGTGTAATCTTTGTCTACTTAAATTTTAAAATAGTTTATGGGTTTAGAGAAAATTTTATCTGTTGCAGGAAAACCAGGTTTATATAAATTAATTACCCAAACAAGAACTGGATTTGTGGCGGAGTCTTTATTGGATGGAAAAAGAATAACCGTAAGTCTACGTGCCAGCGTAAGTGTATTATCGGAGATAGCAATTTACACGCTTGAAGAAGAAGTGCCGTTAAGAGAGGTTTTTGAAAAAATACAATCTAAAGAAGATGGAGGAAAAACTTCAATTAGCCACAAAGATGAAAAAATAAAATTAGAAGAATACTTTTTCGAAGTGCTTCCTAATTACGATGAAGATCGTGTTTATGTTAGTGATATTAAAAAAGTAATTCAATGGTATAATATATTGGCAGATAATAAAATAACTGATTTTTCAAGTGAAAAGGAAGAAGCAAGTGATGCCTCTGAGGAGGAATAAAAGAGTTTCAATTAAAATAAAAAGCCTTGATTTTTAAATCAAGGCTTTTTTTATGCAGTAGTTTATTTAGTCTTTTTTAATAGTTTCATATGTGAAATCACTTTTTTTCCAATCAATTAAAGGCGAGGGATAATACTTTACATCCATTCTATCTAAAAAGGGAGCTTGATCTGCCAAACGTATTTTATAATCTTCCCAGTTCCTATTTTCTTTAATACTCCAACTAAGTTCAGAATAGCCAATTATTCTTGGGAATGCTAAATATTCTAGTTCATCTATATTACTAATTGTTTCAGACCAAAGTGGCGCTTCTACGCCTAATATATTTTCTACAGGTATACCATATTCTTCCGGTGTCCAAACATAAGCAGTATCAACTGGTATGTAAGCGGCCCAGTGTAAGCCGAACTTAGATAAGGTGTCATATTCCATATCTAAATATGCTTTTTTGGCAGGTGAAATGATTATTTTCATTCCTTTCTCTACAGCTTTTTTTGCATTTTCTTCGCTTGCCCACCATTGTGAAATAGAAGTAGAATCTACATCCGCTATGGCTACTTCATCCCAGCCTATCATTCGTTTACCATGTTTCTGAACAATCTTTTCTACTTTATTAATGAAATAGATATAATCATTTTTCTTTGTCACGTGGCTTTCATCTCCACCAACATGAAAATATGGGCCAGGTGTTATTGCCGAGATTTCTCTTACGACATCATCAATAAAAGAATACACAGTATCCTTATGGGTGTCAAATGTGCTAAAGCCAACACGCATACCTTCATAAAGTTTAGGTGTTTTACCATTGCCATTTAAGAACGGATAAGAAACAGAAGCAGCGTTTGTATGGCCTGGCATATCTATTTCAGGTATAATGGTCATGTATCGCTCAGCTGCATAACGAACAATATCTTTGTAATCTTCTTGGGTGTAAAATCCGCCAGATTCACCACCAACTTCCGTGCTACCACCAACTTCGGTTAATTTAGGCCAAGATTTAATTTCTATACGCCAGCCTTGGTCATCACTTAGGTGTAAATGCAGCACATTTATTTTATAATAGGCTAGTAGGTCGATGTATTTTTTTACATCATCAACACTGAAGAAATGTCTTGCAACGTCTAACATAGAGCCCCTATAGCCAAAGTTAGGATTGTCGACAATCTTCCCCGACGGTATTGGCCAAATTTTCTGTAGAGCCAATGTGTCGTTACTTTCAATCGGCACCAATTGTCTTAACGTCTGTATACCTCTAAAAGCTCCTTCAGCTGTATTCGCATTAATAATGATTGAATCTTGATTTATGTATAGTTGATATGCTTCAGTCGATTCCAAGTCTATGCTATCGCTCTGGTTGATGTATATAACTCTTTCAATTGTATTGGCGCCTTCAGAATTTACAGGTATTGTTAAGTTCGTTTTATTTTTTAACTTATCTGCCAAAAAGGTACCTACCTCTTCAAAACCTGTTGCCTTTTTTGAGGTATAGATAGCGGTAAACTGATCTAATGCAAACGCTGAATTTGTTGGTGTTGTTCTTAAAGGTTTTGGAATTAAACTAACTTTAGACAAATCAGTTGTAGGCATGGCAATTCGTTCTTTTTTTTTCTCACTACAAGCAATAAAGGCTAAGGTGAGAGCGGTAAAAAATAAACTTCTGATAAAAAGGGTTTTAAACATTGTCTTTTATTATGGGTTGTTTACTAAATTTTTCATGGCTTCATACCAAATATCGTAGCCTTTTTGGTTCATGTGCAGTCCGTCTTCAATAAAAATATCAGTCATTAGTTTTCTATTATTTAGCATGGGGTGCCAAACATCTACATAATCTAATTGAACATCTTTTTTTGCAAGGCGTTCGAATTTTCTATTTAACTTTTTATATTTTCCACGAATCGCCCATCTGCTAATACTTGGTTTTGTAGCTATTAATATAATTTGGGTTGATGGACTGTTTGCTTTTATTCGACGGATGATCTCTTCTGTGGTATCAAGAACTTGATTTGGTCTTTTTTTTGCCCATAAATCATTGTCACCCTCATAAATAAAAACTTTTTTTGGGTTATAAGTTAACACCAAATCATTTAAGAAATATAGTAAGTCAGTTGATTGAGAACCTCCAAACCCAGAATTTACAATTTGATGATTTGGAAAACTCTGCTCTAGGTCCTTCCATAATCGTACACTTGAACTTCCTGTAAAAACGATGGTTTCGCGATTAGTGTCCCAAATAGTATCGTATTTTTCTGTGATAGCATTGACCTCATTAGAAAAGGTGATTTCTGACTGTGCACTACAGTAAAAACTACTTAATATTATGCAAAAATATAGAAGAAAGAGTTTGCCTATTTTTAATTCGGTAGAATAATGATTTTTATGTTGCATGAATTTAATTGACTGTTGGTTTTGTTAAACTTTCGGTAAGTGCCCAACTATAAAATTGTGAAATCCAATTATCAGAAGCAAGATTCTGTTTTTTCATACCAAAACCATGTCCGCCTTTCGAGTACATATGCATTCCAACATTTTTGCCATTTGTTAACCAAGCAGAGTACAAGTCAGCACTTGGCTTTGCAAGTTCTAATGGATCATCAGAGGCGCATACAACTAACATAGCTGGAGCATCGTTAGGGACTTTGTACTCGCCGATTATGGTCATCCAAGGGTAGACAGGTACAATGAAATTCGGTCTATTTTCCTGTGTATAATTAAATGTTACTCCCATAGTAACTGCGCCACCTGCCGAGAAACCTATAAAGCCAATTTTGTTTGGGTCTAACTTCATTTCTTTTGCATTAGTTCTTACATATGTAATGGCTGCCAAACCATCTGCAATCGAAAGTGGTAGTACGGGAGATACCCTTTCACTAATTTTAGCAGGATTGGTATTTCCTTCATCGGTAATCTCTTTAACGCCATCAATACCTGTAGGTACCAGTCGATATTTTAACACAAAAGCGGTAATTCCTCTATTATTTAACCACTTGGCAACATCTCGCCCTTCACTGTTAATACTTAATCCGTAAAGTCCACCTCCAGGTGCAATAATTACACTAGTTCCATTTGGTTGATCAGCTTCATATACTTCTAATCGTGGTACAGATACATTGGTTATTACTTGAGTATCCCATATTTCCGAGAAGTACTCTTTCTCGTCGGTTGACCATTTAACTTCAGAGTTAGGGGTGAACGGCAATTCAATAATACTTTGGGCGAGTATATTCATCGAAACTAGTAAACAAGGTATGAGAAGTATATTTTTCAATCTATTTTTTTAAATAAACGATTCAATTAATTGATATATAAGAGCTGCCAATACGCCACCGATAATAGGGCCAACTATAGGTACCCAAGCATAACCCCAATCGCTTTTACCTTTGTTTTTAATTGGTAATATCGAATGCAATAAACGCGGGCCAAAATCTCTTGCTGGATTAATAGCGTAGCCTGTAGGCCCACCTAGTCCGAATCCTATACCCATAACAAGTAATGCAACAGGTAGGGCATCTAAAGAACCTAAGGAGACAGCATTTTCACCCATTGCACCGCCAGCAATATAGAAAACACCAAAAACAAGTGCGAAAGCACCGATGATTTCAGTTACCAAATTCCAAAAAGGACTTTTTATGGCAGGGGAGGTTGAGAATGTTGCTAATATAGAACCCGTATCTTCTGTGGCTTCGTATTGTTTTTTATAGGTTAACCATACTAAAAGATTGCCCATAATAGCACCTAATACTTGAGCAATAATGTAACCAGGTACTAATGCCCATGAAAATTTACCTGCGGTTGCAAGACCAATGGAAACAGCAGGGTTAAGATGTGCGCCACTGACATCGGCAGACATAAATACACCTATGAAAACTGCTATACCCCATGCTAAAGAAATACCTGTCCAACCAGAGTCACTACCTTTTGTTCCTTTTAAAACTAGGTTGGCAACGATTCCATTTCCTATAAGTATTAACATGGCAGTTCCGATAAATTCAAAAATATATACAATCATTGTTTGGTTGGTTTAAGTGGATTAAGATAAAAAAAAACGAGGAATAATTAAGAATTAAAACGGTTTGTTACATTATTGATAATTGCGACTGGTTAGATATGTGAAACTCAATGTTTTTTGATTTAATGGCATTAATTAGATCTTTTGGTTTTTAAAGATTTAATAAGGAACACTGATTTTGTAATTTTATGAATCGTGTTGGAATTAAATAGCATGAAAAATATTTATCTTAACTTTCGCCAGGTTGATTTTAAATTACTAATACGCTATGAAATTTGTTAAATATGTTCTTGTTTTTTGTTCGATAATAATCTTTGCAGCCTGCTCGTCAGATGATGATGGCAATGAGAGTCAGGAAAGTCCATTAGTTATTGGTACTTATAATTTGACCGAAGTAAATTTAAGTACAGCTCAAGACCCTAATGAAGATGGTGTGTCCTCGGTAAATATGTTAGACGAACTTTCTTGTTTGACAGGATTGCTAACGGTAAGTGGAGATGGAACGTGGAATATGGACTTAATTGAACTGAATATAACAAGTATAACTGGAGACCTTTATGATATAAGATGTGGTCGTGCTATAAACTATACAGGTAAATGGACAATTCTAAGTAATGTTTTGAATTTAAATAATAGTGAATTTTCTACTATGACTTTTAATTCGTCAACATTGACTGAAAGTGTAAATGATGATTTACCTGGTATTTCAAGTAGGAGATTTTTAAAATAATAGTAATTTTTTACTTTATCTGAAGGAGTTACTCGGTATATCTAACACCATGAACATTCATTTTTAAAGTATAGACAGAGCCCTTGGCGGTTATAAATAAAATGTCTTGGTTTTTTCCACCAAATGTAACATTTGCAGTCCATTCCTCATTAATAGGTATGTGTTGTATTTTATGACCTTTCGAGTTAAAAACAGTTACACCTTCACCAGTAAGGTATATGTTTCCTTTATTATCAATGGTCATACCGTCAGAACCCATATCTGTAAATAACGTGCGGTTTGTCAATGTTCCATTATTTTGAATGGAATAAGAATAGGTTTTTTGGTCTCCAATATCTGCCACATAAAGTGTTTTACCATCTGGTGTGCCAATAATGCCATTAGGCTGTACAAAATCAGTTGCAGCAATGGTAATATTTTTTAAGTCCGGTGAAATGTAATACACATTTTTTTCTTCAATTTCAGCAGTAGTTCTATCCCAGTAGGGTCTTTGGTAATAGGGGTCGGTAATATAGATTCCTCCTTGTAGATCTACCCAGATATCATTTGGTCCATTTAATTTTTTACCCTCAAAATTGGTTATAAGTGTATCTACCATACCATTCTCATTAATTCGCCATAGTTCATTTTCATTATCAGCTGCTGCCAATAATTTCCCATTATGGTCAAAATACAAACCGTTGGCCCTACCTGCAGGTTCCTTGAAAATACTTAATGTGTTATCTGACTCATTCCATTTAATAATCTTGTCATTTGGTTGGTCTGTGAAAAATACATTTCCGTTTTTGTCCGATGCAGGACCTTCCGTGAAACTATACTCGTTTGAAATTTGAATTAATCCTGCACCTTCAGCAACCAAATCTACTGATTGAGATTTACAGGAAATTATTGAAATTGAGCAAATAATTGTTGTTATAAATTGAATGGTTGTTTTCATAATTGGCACTAAATATTCTTAAGATAATCCATATTGTATTTCATGCTTTCAACAGGTGTGCTAGCATATTCTTCTTGTTCTATATAAATATGTTCTACACCAGAAAGTTCTTTATTTTTCAGCATTAACGCTATGTCGAGAACTCCTTTACCAAATTCAGTACTTTCCTTTTTGGTCATATCCATATCTTTTAAGTGCCACAGGGGAAATCTACCTGGGTATTTCTTAAAGTAAGAAATTGGATCTTTGCCAGCAACGACAACCCAGCCAAGGTCCAATTCCATATGTACTAAATCAACTTGAGTATTGTCCATTAACACATCGTAAAGAACCTGCCCATTTTCAGTATCAAATTCATATTCATGGTTGTGATATCCAAATTTCAGGCCTAATTTCTTGCACGCTTCCCCAGCAACATTAAACTGTTCGGCTACTTTCTTATAATTATCAACTGTTTGTCCATCCGACGGCATTGAAGAACAAATAAGATGCTCTTGGCCAGAGGCAACAGCATCTTCCATAGTTTTTTCAAATTTATCATCAAGACGTACATGGCCGCTTGTAATTTTCATGCCTAAATCTTTACAAGTTTGTCCCATTTCTGTAGGTGTAAGACCGTAGTAATATCCTTTTGCCGAACCTGCACTTTCAATTTCTTTAAAACCTAAATTAGCAATATCTTCTAGTGTTTTCTTAGGATTCTCTAACATGCTATCTCTAAAGGAATATAGTTGAACACCATAAGTTGAATTTTTAGTTATAGCATAACTAAATTGTGGCATTATCAGTGTTGCGGCACCGAATAAACTTGATTGTTTAAGGAAATTTCTTCGCGTCTTCATGAGAGTTGGCTTTTTGGTTATAAAAGATTGTAGGTTTTAGGCATTTAAATGTACAAAAACTAAACAGGAATTTTAGTGGGTCATACCTGTGATACGTATTTTTGTAAAAACTTCACCAATGAATAGTAGGAAAGATCAATTAAATGCCCTTGATAGATTATTAACTATCATGGACGAGTTACGTGAGCAGTGCCCTTGGGATAAAAAGCAGACAATGCAATCACTTCGGCATTTGACTATTGAGGAAACTTACGAGTTGGGCGATGCTATACTAGATAATGATCTGAACGAAGTGAAGATGGAATTAGGAGATGTACTTCTTCATATTTTGTTTTACGCTAAAATTGGTTCAGAAACTGAGGACTTCGATATTGCAGACGTTGCAAATGCCATAGGCGATAAATTAATTAATAGACACCCTCATATTTATGGTGATGTAAAAGTTGCCGATGCTGAAGAAGTGAAACGCAACTGGGAACAGATAAAGCTAAAAGAAGGTAAAAAAAGTGTTTTGGAAGGTGTGCCACGAAGTTTGCCCGCACTTGTTAAGGCGAATAGAATACAAGATAAAGTTGCAGGGGTAGGTTTTGATTGGGAAAAACCAGAACAGGTATTTGAAAAAGTACAAGAAGAACTAGGTGAATTACAAGTAGAGGTTGCATCTGGGGAAGTCGATAAAATTGAATCTGAATTCGGAGATGTACTTTTTTCGATGATAAATTACGCTAGATTCTTAGGTGTTAATCCTGAAAATGCGCTCGAAAGAACCAATAAAAAATTCATTAAACGTTTTCAGTATTTAGAGAAAAACGCAAAACAAATGGGTAAAAATTTACAGGATATGACCTTAAAAGAAATGGATATATTTTGGAATGAAGCTAAGACTAAAGAATAATCCTATTCTTGTAAAACGTTATCGACAATTCTCGTTAAATTTCTAAGGGTAATCGGTTTAACAATATATTCTGAAATTTCAGGAATTGATTTTGCACGGTCTACGTCCTCTGAGCTAAATGAAGAAGTCAGCATATAGATTTGTATGTTTTTTTTTATTCTTTTAATTGCGACCTTAAATTTTTCCATAAATTGAAACCCATCAAGAATAGGCATATACAGGTCTAAAAGAATTATGTCTGGTAATTTATCTGTAGAATCAAAATTATCAGATAAAATTTTTAAGGGCTGAGTTGAATCTGTAAATTCAATAACATTAGTTACCGAAAGTTGCCTAAGGTTTCTATTCATTACATATTTTGAAATATCGTCATCGTCGATTATCCAAATTAATGGTGTTTCACTCATACTACTAATAGTTAATGGTCTTGTAGTGTTAATACAATATGAATAACGCTTTATTATGTGCAAATAGTACATTAGCTTGAAATATATTTCATCTATATTTTCTGATGGCTATTTTTTTTGGGGAAGAAATTATTGATGAATAATCATTCAGCTCTGCTTATTTATAGTTTTTTTATTTATAAATAGGACAAAATCTTTTCTTATACCATATAGTGTAGTGGTTATTTGTTGAGATAATTTTTATTTGAATTATAATCAAAAGAGAATGTTTGCAAAGATTTCCAACTTTTTAATACGGTTCTATTTAAGCTGAAATAGGCTAATTAGAAGTACCTTTGCCAAAATTTTAGATTAAGGTT
This sequence comes from uncultured Maribacter sp., assembly GCF_963974015.1. GTDB lineage: Bacteria > Bacteroidota > Bacteroidia > Flavobacteriales > Flavobacteriaceae > Maribacter. The sequence goes on from NZ_CAXBBZ010000004.1 coordinate 100,584, forward strand.
TGTTACAAAAATTCACCAAAGAATTTAGATATAATATTAAGCTTTCCGTTCCTGTAATTTTAGGAATGTTGGGTCATACTTTCGTGCAATTGGCAGATAATATTATGGTTGGCCAATTAGGTACAGCTGAATTAGCAGCAGTTTCATTGGGTAATAGTTTTGTGTTTATAGCTATGTCGTTGGGTATAGGTTTTTCTACTGCAATTACACCTTTGGTCGCAGAAGCAGATGGAGCAGGTAATAAAAAGGATGCTAAAAGAGCATTGAAGCATGGTTTGATGTTGTGCACAATTCTGGGTTTGACCTTATTCGGATCGATTTTGCTGGCGAAACCCGTAATGCACATGATGAATCAACCGGCTGAGGTGGTAGTGTTAGCATTGCCATATTTAGATTTGGTTGCTTTTTCATTGGTTCCGTTGATTATTTTTCAAGCATTTAAACAATTTTCAGAAGGCTTGTCGCAAACTAAATACCCAATGTACGCAACCATTGTGGCAAACATTATTAATATTATATTAAACTATCTTTTAATATTTGGAACTTTTGGTTTTCCAGAAATGGGAATTGTAGGAGCTGCAATAGGTACGCTTGTCTCTCGATTTTTTATGGTATTTTATTTATGGTTTATTTTAAAAACCAAAGAGAAATTTAAATACTACGTAACCGGATTCGATTTTGCTAAAATTGAGAAAACGGTGATAAAGAAAATCATAGAATTAGGATTCCCTTCATCATTACAAATGTTTTTTGAAGTTGGTATTTTTACCTCTGCAGTATGGTTAAGCGGTGTTTTAGGTAAAAATGCACAAGCAGCTAACCAGATTGCCTTGAACTTAAGTAGTATGACCTTTATGTTTGGTATGGGTCTAGGAATAGCTGCTATGATACGAGTTGGTAATCAAAAAGGCTTAACGAATTTTACCGACCTAAGGCGCATTGCCCAGTCCATATTTTTACTGACCTTTTTGTTAGAAATATTCTTTGCTATTCTTTTCTTATTAGGTAGGTTTTGGTTCCCTTCTTTATATTTAGATATTAATGATTTAGCCAACATCACTGATAATACAGAAGTTATAGTTATTGCGGCCGAGTTATTATTGGTGGCTGCATTTTTTCAAATTTCAGACGGAATTCAAGTAGTGGTGCTAGGTGCGTTACGTGGATTACAAGATGTCAAAATACCAACGGTTATTACTTTTATTTCTTATTGGTTAATAGGTTTTCCTGTAAGTTTTTACTTGGGTCTCTACACAGATTTGAAAAGTACTGGTATTTGGATTGGTTTGCTAACAGGTTTAACCGCATCGGCCATTATGTTGTATCTTCGATTTAATTATTTAACAAAAAAACTAATTGCTGGGTAATTGTTTCAATACCTAATGAGCAATTAAATTTCAACTTATATAGTATATTTTTTATGGAATTTCCAAAATTTTTACTGGGTGACAATACTGATTATCCAACAGCAATATTTGTTGTACATACCGAATTTCCAAGGTTTATTATAAATCTTGAAAATGACGAAGTAGAATGGCTTGAAGAATTTTCTAAGGAGGATGAAAAAGAATTAGAAGAGGAAGCAGAAAATTTAATAGTAGCTGCCACCGCTTTCTACGATAGAGAAGTCTCTAGATATGAAGATTAAGTAATATGCTTCAAGAGTTATTACAATTTGACAAAGAATTTTTTATATACCTCAACGGTTTGGGTACACCTCAATGGGATAATCTATTTCAATTTATATCCCACAAGCTGAGTGCCGTACCGTTGTACATATTTCTTCTTATACTTTCATACCAAAAATTCGGACTCAAAAGAACCTTAATTTTATTGATTTCCGTTGCTTTGTTAATCACTGTTACGGACCAATTAAGTAACTTTTTTAAGTATGGCGTTGCCAGATTAAGACCTTGTCATGATCCCGAAATAAGACCGGTCATGCGCTTGGTTAAAAGTTATTGCGGTGGGCAGTATGGCTATTTCTCGGCACACGCCGCTAATGCTTTTGCCATAGCAGTATTTTTTGGTAGTATTTTAAAGTCAACCATAAAACATATTGGTGTCTTTTTAGTGTTTTGGGCTGCTTTGGTTGCGTATAGTCGCATTTACCTTGGCGTTCACTTTCCACTGGATATTATTACTGGTGCTGTAATAGGTTCGTTGTTCGGCTGGTTGTTTGTAAAGTTATTTATATTTGCACTTCGCAAATTCTCCCTATGATATCTAATCTAAGGTACTGGTTTTTAATTGTTTTGATATTCATGGTTTACGTGGCAGGTATGTTTGTTACGTTGTTTGAGAATGATTCTGCACAGTTTTCGGTAATGGCCATGCGAATGGTTCAAGAAAATGATTTTTTCAGCTTATTTAAAGGTCCAGAAGAGTATTTAGATAAGCCACATATGCATTATTGGCTTGCTGCTTTATCCTATAAAATTTTTGGAATACGTGATTGGGCGTACAGAATACCTGGTATTTTGGCCACATTACTTGCGGCATACAGTTGTTACGGTTTGGGAAATCTTTTATACGGAAAACATGTTGGTAAATTATCGGCGTTAATTTTTATGACTGCCCAAACAATTGTATTGGGAGCCATAGATGTACGTACCGATGCGGTATTAACAGGTTTTAGTATTTTGGCGATTTGGCAACTAACCACGTATATCGAAAAAGGTTCTTTAAAAGGAATTGTAATAGGAGCCTTTGCAGCAGGGATAGCATTCTCCACTAAAGGGCAGATTTCTTTATTGGTTATTGGTTTGCCCATTTTGTGCCACCTTTTGTATACAGATAAATGGAAAGTATTTTTAAGTTGGAAGGTATTGGTGGCGCTTTTGGTTTTTGGAGTGACTATTAGCCCGATGTTATATGCATATTACCTTCAATTCGATTTACACCCTGAAAAAGTAATTCGTGGTAAGGATAACCGTAGTGGCATTTTCTTTATTTTTTGGGAACAAAGTTTTGAAAGACTAAGTGGTGAAGGAATAGGAAAAAATAGTAGTGACTTTTTCTTCTTTTTTCATACTTTTTTATGGGTATTTCTACCTTGGACAATTCTTGGAATTATTGCCTATTATACTAAGGTAAAAAGACTAATTAAGCTTAAATTTAGATATAACGACAAGTTTGAAGTATTAACCTTAGGAGGAATAACTTTAATATTTGCAGTTATTAGTTTTGCACAATTTAAGCTACCACACTATTTAAATATTACTATTCCTTTGTTTGCAGTTTTAACGGCATCTTATCTCTATGATTTATATCGATATGATAGAGAGAAAGTAATACGATTGCTGATGAAAGGTCAATATTTTATACTTGGTGTGGTATTCATAGCCTCTGCTTTAATTTGTTTTTATGTATTTGAATTAAAGAGTATAGTGACTAATATCTTTCTATCAATTGCAGGGCTAATTATTATTTTTTACGCATTAAAACGAGAAGGTGTTTATGTACGATTAATTACTATTTCTGTCTGTTCTTCATTATTATTGAACACTGTTTTGAATTTGCATTTTTATCCTAATTTATTGGAGTTTCAAGGTGGCTCTTCAATGGCGAAAATCATAAAATTAAAAAATATTCCTGTAGATAGAGTGTATAAGGTTAGTTCAGATTATACATGGTCTTTAGATTTTTACAATCAACATCCTGTTCAAATAACGACCCCAAATTTATTAGAAGGCAAAAAGGATATTTGGGTATATGCTAGTGATGAAGACGTATCAATATTGCAGAATAGTGGCCTAGATTGGGATTCTAAAATTTCTGTTGATCAGTTTCGAATAACTCGTCTTCAAGGCAAATTTTTAAACCCGAATACACGTAAAAAAGTTACTCGTAAAATGCATTTGCTGCATATTTACTAAGTAATCTTTTATTGCTTTGAAGTTACCAAAGATTCTAGCCTTATTTTTTTGAAGTGATACCATACTCCTGCTAAAGAAACGATTGCAGTTATTAAAAAGAATAATACACTTACACCAACCGATATATTCTGGTCTAGCCCTAATAGCTGCGCACCATAAAAAAATGTGACTTCACGACTACCTATGCCTCCTAGGGTTAAAGGAACAACCGATACGATTGAAGAAACAAGGAAAATGATAAGATATGCGATTTGATTTAGTTCTATTTTCAGTGCAAATAAAATAAAATATATACTAATTAATTGGGCCAACTGTACCAAAGCCGATAAGACTGTGGTATTCCAAAAAATGGGAAGCACATAATTGAAAAATCTTTTGTTTAAAAACCAAAATACTACAACGGACGATGGAATAGCTGAAATGAACATCCATCGAAAACCATTTAGGGCTTCTAAATCTAGAAAAGATAATAAGGCACAAGCATAAATAAAGAGTATAAGAAGACCTCCTAAACGGTCTAACACCAAAACACTCACCATTTTTTTGGTAGGCACATCGAAACTCTTCTTTAAAATGTAGCCTTTATAAGCATCACCACCAATGCCACCTGGCAAGAAGAGGTTATAGAACATCCCCAAAAGGTACAGTTTAAGATTGCTTTTATGGGTAAGAGATATACTGAGTTGATGAAAATAAAGATTAAGCCTCACAGCCGCTATCACCTTAGAAATGATAAAGAAAATAGCTGCACCGAAAAAATAAGAAGGATTACTCTTTACCAATATCTCCTTTATTTCTTCTACATTAATTTTTGTAAGAATGAAATAAATAAGAATTGCACTGATAAGGACTTTTAATCCGGAGGTTACTTTTTTATTTAACTTCGCCACCTACGCTTACTTTTTTAATGCGGTACGGTCTTTTCTTTTGTGATTCATAATACGTACGTATCAATAATTCCATAACAATACCTATGGTGAATAATTGAATTCCTGCAAGAATGAACATCATTCCGAACATTAATAAAGGTCTTGTGCCTATATCTTGCCCAAAACCTACTTTTACGACAAAGAGATATAAATTTATTATTACACCCAAAAGAATCATTAAAAAGCCGAATATGCCGAAAAGGTGTATTGGACGTTGAAAGTATTTGCGAATAAATAGTAGTAGCATCATATCTGCAACCACTTTAAATACACGTTCTAAACCGTATTTAGAAACACCTGCATGACGTGCATGGTGTTTTACAGGAATTTGTTTTATTTGTGCGCCTTCTAAATGTGCTAAAAGGGTAATAAATCGGTGCATTTCGCCATATAGGTTTAAATCTTTGGCTATATCTTTAGTGAAAACTTTAAGGGCACATCCATTATCCTTTATATCTAATTTGGTGACTCGGCGCACCAGAAAATTGGCGATTTTAGAGGGTATTTTTTTAACAAGGGAATCTTTGCGTTTTTGACGAATTCCCGTTACTACATCATATTCTTCACTCACTGCATAGGTAAGCATCTCGGGTATATCGGAAGGGTCGTTTTGCAGATCCCCATCCATAGTAATGATATATTCCCCATCTGCATAATCAAGACCTGCCGCCAAAGCTAAACTTTGACCGTAATTTTTCTTAAGTTCTATAAGATGAACCTTATCATCTTTAAGGGCTTTCACCACTTTTTTAGTGTCGTCTTTAGAAAAATCATCAACATAAATAATTTGATAATGGTAGCCTACCAAGCTTTCGTGAATTTTTTGTGTCAATAAAGCCACATTATCTTCTTCGTTATATAAAGGAACAACGACCGAAAGTAGGGAAGTGGTAACAGGTTGCATTGGGTTGTTTTTGGAATAGCTGCAAAGTTATGTTTTTTATCTTTAAGAAAAAGAACTTGATTATTACTAAGTACTCTCGTAAACTAGTTTGTTGAAAGCACATTCAATAGTTTTTCTGCGGCTGAAAAAGGTGACGTATTACCATTGATAACCTCCTTCTTAAGTAACGGCAATAACTTTTTGGTTTTCGGATTTTGATAGAATTTCGATAAAAGTTCTTGTTCTAGATATTGAATAAGCCATTTTTCATTTTGTTGTTGTCTGTTTTTATTAAAATAACCGGTTTCTTTCATGGTCTGGCAATAATTGGCTATTAATTTCCAAATCTCCTCCAAACCTCTATTTTCTAATGCAGAACATGTTAAAACTTCAGGAGACCAACCATTTTCTTTAGGCGGAAACATATGTAAAGCTCTGGCGAATTCCATTTTTGCCCGAGCGGCATTTTGCACATTATTTCCATCAGATTTATTGATAACTATAGAATCTGCCATTTCTATAATTCCTCTTTTTATTCCCTGTAATTCATCTCCTGCACCTGCTAATTTTAGAAGTAAAAAAAAGTCTACCATATCATGTACGGCTGTTTCACTTTGCCCCACCCCAATCGTTTCAATTAGAATAATGTCGAAACCAGCTGCTTCAAGGATAACAATACTTTCTCGAGTTTTTCTAGTAACACCACCAAGAGAAGAACCAGAGGCAGATGGTCTAATGTAGGCATTAGGGTCTTTCACCAATTCTTGCATTCGTGTTTTGTCTCCTAAAATACTACCCTTTGTTCTGCTGCTAGAAGGGTCAATTGTAAGCACCGCTACTTTTTTTTCAAAACCGGTGAGCATACTACCGAAATGTTCTATAAAGGTGCTTTTTCCAGCGCCTGGTACACCGGTTATGCCAATTCGAATGGTGTCATGTTTTTTTGAAATACAGCCTTCAATTATTTGATTAGCGATAATACGATGTTCTGGCTTTGTACTCTCAATAATGGTAATAGCCTTACTAACAATTGCGATATTGTTCGAGTAAATACCCTCAATTATTTCTTTAGTGTTAAGGTTGGCTATATTCATGAAACAGTTTTGGTTTTGGTAGACCTGATGTAAATGTACTATTTGTATATGGGAACCATAATTTTGGTAGTATCCCATGCTAAACTTAAATTATTTTGAGACGTATTATTTATCTCAATATCCTCAAAATTAATAGATAAATCTTCTACCGGTTCTTCTAATTTTTTGATAGGTACTTCAATAGTCAAGTAGTCGTACTTCGCTTCATGAGTAGTTTGGTTACCATCTACACGTGTTACGCCCCATTCGGGTATTTCGGTATTGAAAATAACCTTCCAAGAATTTTTGTTAGGTATCGTCCATAAAGAATACCTTCCTGCAGGTAGAGTTTTGTCGATAATTTTAATTTGCTCGGTCGTGGTAAAAGTAGTAGGTTCATTGGCTCCAGTTCTCCATATTTTACCAAAAGGCACTAACTCACCAAAAATTGTTCTTCCTTTTTTTGACGGACTCGAATAATCTACTTTCAACGAGCCTCCTCCAAGGTCCATAGTAGCTGTTTTTTCGGGACTGAATTTTTTGGCTTCATGATGTATATAGGGTATAGCACCAAAATAAATGAGAGCTATAAGCACAGCAATACTCATAAGGATTTTTATCAATACTTTCATGTGCTAAAAAACTATAGTACGTAAATTACATTTTAGGGTAAACTATCAAATTTAAAGATAGAGATGTTGTTATAGATATCACCTGGCCTTAAGACGCTTTTAGGGAAATCTGGTTGGTTGGGGGCATCAGGATAATTTTGTGTTTCAAAACAAATACCTGGAAAATCTGAAGGGGTGTATAGAACTACTGCTGGTTGATTGGTATATACCTTCATTGAAATACCAGAGGTTTTTGAATGCACTTCTGCAACTTTTTCATTACCAATATCCTTAATGAAAACTGTATTTAAACGTTGTACTCCGATTTTTCTTGGTAATAAAAAATCATATTCAGATTTCCTAACAGGAATAATGTCTCCTGTAGGAAGTAATTTTTCATTCATTTCAAGTCTATACGGACAGTTTAACTGCAATTCATAATCGTCTATATACGGGTCTGAATCAAGTTTAAAATAAGAATGATTGGTAAGATTAATAACGGTGCTTCTATCTGTAGTTCCTTCATAAATTACCTGTAATGCATTATTCATTAGTTTATAGGTAACATTTACAGTAAGGTTGCCAGGGTAACCTTCTTCTAAATGCTTACTTTTATAAGAAAGTTTAACTGAGGGGTTGTCATCATTGTTTACTTCATCAATAGACCAATATTTATGATGAAAACCTTCTTTGCCACCATGTAAATGAACTCCATCTTCATGATATAAATAAAATTTTTCTCTATCAAGTTCAAATCCGCCGTTAGAAATACGACCAGCATAACGACCTACACTTGCACCAAGCATATTATCATCTAAACGATATCTACTTGGATGATTAAAACCAACAACGACATTGGTATAGTTTCCGTCCTTACCTTTTACCAGTAATTTTTGTATCGTAGCGCCATAATCTAGCACCATCAGGGTCATAAACTTATTGGAAATCGTAACTTGTTTCAAAGGGAGCTATTAATTATACAATGTAAAAATAAAGATTTTTGCAACATTCTTTTTTTTCTAACGTCCTTATTATAACAACAAACTTAAACCAACTTATTCAACCGATGTTTCAAAGCAATGTCGTAGAGAAATGTAAAGCAAATGATAGAACTGCACAGTTGCAACTGTACAGAAAATATTGTGATGGTATGTTTATCGTTGCTATGCGATTTGTAAAGAATACAGATGATGCAGAAGATGTTTTACAAGAATCATTTATAAAAGCTTTTCAAAAACTACATCAGTTTAAGGGAGATGTAACGTTTGGAGCATGGCTGAAGCGAATTGTTATTAATAAGAGTATTGATTTTTTAAAGTCAAAAAAAGATAATGTTGTGGCTTTACATGAAGGTTATATGCAGGTTGTGGAAGATGATGATAATTGGAATGTACCATCGACAATTAGTATAGAACAGGTGAGATCTGCAATTGATGATTTAGAGAGTAAATACAAGTATGTAATACTCATGTATTTGCTAGAAGGGTATGACCATCAAGAAATTGCTCAGGTATTGAATATTTCAGAATCTGCCTGTAGAACAAGGTTATTACGAGGAAAAGGACATTTAAAAGAACTATTAAAAAAAAAGAAATATGGAACAGGATCTTAGGGAAATGTTCAATAAAGAAGAGCGAGAGCAGAAATTCACCATAAATAATGGACATGAAGAGCGGTTTTTAGAGAAACTGCAGCAATCACTGCCTGAAGATAAAAAACCGAATTGGGCATGGGTAAAAGTTGCTGCTTCGATAGCGATCATACTAAGTGTAGGTGTAGGTTATTTTTTATTGAATGAAAATAGCAATTTTGAGAATACAGTTGTGGGTAATGATCCTATCAATGAAAGACAAACTGAATTTACTTTTGGGGATCTATCTCCAGATCTTAAAAAAGTAGAAAATTATTATGTGGCCAATATTAATCTAGAATTAGCCAAACTAGAAGTATCGCCTGATACTAAAGATTTAATTGACGGTTTTATGGAACAACTCAATAATCTGAACTTGGAGTATAAAACGTTAAACGCAGAGTTGAAAGAATTAGGTCCAAATGATCAAACTATAACGGCGCTGATAGAGAATTTGCAATTACGATTACAATTATTACAGAAATTAAAGAGAAAGTTAAACGAATTAAAATTATCGAAAAATGAACAGATCAATGAAAACAGTATTTAGGCAACTCATCATTGCATTAGGGCTATTAATTACCTGTGGGTTATATGCCCAGAAGGAAAGTAAAACATTTCAAGAACGATTTATTGTGGCAGAAGATGCCGTTGTAGACATCAATACCAGCTACGCTGATATTGAATTTGAAACGTGGGACAAAGATGAGGTGGCCATTACGGCCACCATCACCTTAGAAGGTGCTACCAAAGAGGAGGCGGATGTTTATTTTAAGGGTAATCCAATTGAAATATTAGGTAATAGTAAGAAAGTTACTATAGCATCAAAATCAAGAAACCATACATTCTTTTCTATTGACGGAACAGATTTTGAATTTGATCATAGTGATTTGCATATCGAAATGCCGGAAATTGCATCATTTGTTATGAATATGCCGCAAATAGCCCCGTTTCCCAATATGCCGCCATTACCACGAACAGAGGCATTTTCATTCGATTATGAAGCTTATAAAAAAGATGGGGATAAGTACATGAAAAAATGGCAGAAGAATTTTGAGAAAAGTTTTGATAAAGATCATCAAGAACGTTTAGAAGAATGGGCTTCAAAAATGGAAGAGCAAGCTGAGGAAATGGAAAAGCGTATGGAAAAACAAAATGAAGAACGCATTAAGCATATGGAAGAACGTGCCAAAGAAATGGAACAGCGGCTTGAAGAGCATGAAAGAGACCGTGAACATCGTCTGGCGGAAAGAGATTCGATAAGGAGCTATGCTTTTTTACGACGCGATAGTTTAATCAGCGCACCAAATATTTTCTATTTGAATACGAATGAAGGCCAAAAGAATTATAAAATAAAAAAAATCATAAAAATTAAGTTACCTAAGTCTACCCGTATAAAAATGGATGTACGCCATGGAGAAGTAAAACTAGCAGCGAATACCAAAAACTTGAATGCGAAACTTTCGCATTCAAGCCTTTGGGCAGCTACCATAGATGGGCAAGAAACTAATGTTTCGGCTTCATATTCACCTGTCAATGTTCAAAAATGGAATTATGGTCAGTTAAACACGGCGTATTCAGAAGAAATATTATTGTCTGAAGTTGTTCAATTGCAATTGCAAGCAACATCCTCTGCCGTTACAATAAATAAACTGCTTAAAAATGCTTTTATAAAAAACAACTTTGGTGCAGTACATATACTAGAATTGGGGCCAGATTTTAAAGAATTAGATATTAGTGTTCGAAATGGGGAATTAAACCTATCATTGCCAAATGTGGCTACAGATGTTTATGTTAAGGGTAATTCTTCTACTCTTAAGGTACCAGCTACTTTAAAGTTAGAGCAGATTAAAAATGGTACTTCAATTATTAATAAAGGCTCTTATTTAAAAGAAAAGAGTAATCGTTCTGTTGTAATTACATCCGATTATAGTGAAGTGGTCATCCACTAATTACTTTACTAATTCTAACGTTGCAAAAATATTTACATCTATCCACACTTGATTTTTATCTTCACCAGGCACGAATACTGATCGAATAAAATTTTCTCGCTCAGCACTTTTATCATTATCGGCGTATGCCAAAGCAAATTCTATTCTTTTATTTTCAGTTAAAATGACTGGTTCTACAGATTCTGTTTCAGCATATGAATCTGGATACAGCTTTATGAGAATTTCCCAATAGGTGGTTGTACCTTCTTTTCTATGTGCCTATTTTATATGGTCATTGTACAATATGGAAATTTTATTCATTACCTAAGTCAATACCATTACCGTAAAGGGCTGAATCATAGGTAAAAGCATTGTTATTGAATCGATGTAAACCTCCAGAATTATCCTTATCGATATAAACCACTACACAGTCATCGTTCCACCAAAATTTTTAAGGGTCTTTAGTTTGGTCAAACAAAATATCATCTACTATTTCTAGCATTATATAAAGTCCGTCTTCATTTTATACTATTTTATATAATGGGTTAGATTTTAACGCATTGGATGTAAATAATACCTTAGAATAAAAAAAGCAACCTACCAAGTTCATAATATGAATTAGTAGATTGCTCTAATTTGAAAATTAAATAAACTTATAAGCTATAGAAACGGTTCCCAACCCTCGGCATAAGTTCGCTTCCATGATTCCATGGCTTTAGCATTATTAGTTATTTTTCCAGTAGTGGAATCAATCTTTAAGGTTTCTCCTGCATCTTGGGCCATATTTCCTAAATGACATAGCATGGTAGAAACACTTGCATCGCTAATATCAGAATTAAGACTTTTATCTTCTCTAATACCTGCAAAGAAATTAGAAATATGGTTTGTATCTAATTGGCCTTCACCTCTTGTGTTGGTTGTTTCGCTTGAGCCACCCTCAAGTTCCTCTTTTAAAAGATTGCCATCTAAATCATAAAGTTGATAGAAATTACGGTCAAGCATAATGCTTCCTTTAGAACCGTATATTGTACTTCCTCGGCCAGGTCGCGTTGGTTTCATTATTCCTCGACTATGGCCTGTCCATGTTAAAAATTTATTATTTGCAAAAGTGTAGGTTACTTGTTGGTTATCTACAAATTCCCAATCATCTTGAAAGGTATATTTGCCACCAAAAGATGTAACTGTTTCCGGTAAGTCTACACCTAGGGCCCAACGGCAGATATCTATTTCATGGGTACCGTTATTATGTACTTCACCCGTACCCCAAGTGCGAAACCAATGCCAGTTATAAGGGTGAATATTGTCTTTGTATGATTCTCTTGGTGCTGGTCCTTGCCATAAATCCCAATCTAATGTAGAAGGAACATCAATAACCTTTCCTTTACCAATAGAACCTCTATTATTAGAGTAATATGCCTCTCCTTTATAAACATCTCCAATAATACCTTCTTGTATATCTTTTATAGCGCTAATTGACGTTTTTGCTGAACGTTGTTGATTGCCCATTTGTACTTTTTTTCCATACTTTTTTTGTGCTTCCACCAAAAGTTCATTTTCATACGGATTATGACTACAAGGTTTTTCAACATAAACATGCTTACCTGCTTGTAAAGCTAAAATAGCCATTGGTGCATGCCAATGTTCTGGGGTAGCAATAAATACCGCATCGACGTCTTTGTCTTCCAATACTTTTCTAAAGTCTTTTTCTATTTTAGGTATGTATCCTATATTTTCTTGGCACCACTCATTATGTTCTTTTAATATTACATCATCGACATCACAAGAATATATGATCTTGGCATTTTTATCATTATGGATAGCCATTACGTGTGCTTTTGCTCTACTTCGCACTCCAATAATTGCACAATTGATATGGTCGTTAGCGCCAAGAATATTTGCATACGAACTATTTGGAAAGACAAAACTGCCCAAAGTAACCGCTGCTGTACCTGCGGAGGTTTTTTTAATAAAGTTTCTTCTAGTGGTCATTGCTTATTCTTTAATGATTGATTTTATTTTTATGTTTTTAAAGGAAACTTTGTCTCCATGATCTTGCAAAAGAATATGTCCTTTTTCAGCTTCTCCAAAATTTGGCCATTGAGCATATTTGCTCTCTGATACTAATTTTCGGTAGTCGTCGCTTTTACGTTCATATTCTAAAACTTTCATTCCGTTTAACCAATGTTCTACGTGATTGTCTTTAGAAATGATATGAGCGGTATTCCATTCTCCTGGTCCGTTCATTGGTTTGTTAACATCTGCTTGAATGAGGTCATAAAGAGAAGATACGGTGCGGCTACCATCATGGTTTCCAAGTTTTGCATCAGGGTGTTTAGCATCATCTAATATTTGATACTCTAAACCTATTGAAGAACCTGGCCCTTTATTAATATCGGTATCTACATAGTATTTGATACCACTATTGGCACCTTCTGTGATTTTAAAATCTAACATTAATTCAAAATCACCATATAACTCTTTAGTAACGATATCTCCACCAGCTGCAGACTCTTCACCACCGGATGATAGTACGGTCAAAATACCATCTTTAATTTCCCATCCTATTGTTGGGAATTCATCTAAACGGGCTCCTCGCCAACCATTTGTAGTTTCGCCGTCCCATAACATTTTCCAACCATTTTTCAATTCGTCTGCACCTAATCCATTTTTTGTGATTATTGGTGTCAAAGGACTTTTTCTTGAATACTTAGAAAGACTGTCGGTTAAAATTTTAATATCCTTCCAGATAATATCAGTACCATCTTTCTGTTCATCAGAGATGCTATGTACTTGAAGCGCTATAAAACCCTTATCTGTTTTATCATCAATTAAGTAAGCAGCAGGTACATCATTGATCCACGTTTTTAAGGTGTCGCCTATAGCTTCTATTCGATAGTGGTTCCATTCATTTTGCTTGAATGCCTTTTGAGCATCAGGGTTATCGGTCATCGGGTTCAACCAACCTCTTCTTGCTTCATCATAAATACCGGCACTCCATGCTCGTTCAGATGGATCTATTTCTATTTGATATCCATGAACTCGCCCATCCATATAATGTGGTAAACTATTACTTCTAATTTGTATGCCAGAATTCATACTAGGGTCTACCTTATAATCTAATTCTAAAATAAAATCACCATACAATTTATCTGTTGTCATAAATGAGTTGGGGGTGTTATGCACCGTGGTGCCCACAATAGCATTATCTTTTACTGCATAAGTGGCTTCGCCGCCGAGTTGTGACCATCCATTTAAAGTTTCTCCGTCAAAAAGATTTACCCAAGGGGTATCGTCTTTAGGTTTTTGATTACAACTTATAAATGTTGTTAGAATTAAGGTAATGAGCAGAATATTGATATTTGATTTCATTGGTTTTGGTAAATTATGGTTTATAAAAAAAACGCCCGGTAGGGCGCTTGAATATAACAATTTTTTGGGAGACCTTTTAGTGCACACTCTTCTTTAAATAATCTCCAAAGTTTTCTTTAAACCTATTTAATCTTGGTATAGATACGTTTTTAATATATGAATTATTAGGATTGTTTTTTTCGTAATCTTGGTGGTAAGATTCTGCCTTATAGAAAACCGTGAATGGGGTGACCTCTGTTGTAATTGGGTCGCCGCCATATACATTTTGATCTGTAAGTGCTTGCATGTATCCTTCTATTATTTTCTTTTGTTCATCGGTTTTGTAAAAGGCAATAGAACGGTATTGTCTACCGCGATCAGGACCTTGTCTATTTAATTGGGTAGGGTCGTGAGAACCAAAGAAAACTTGAACCAATTCGGTAAAGGAGATTTCTTTTGGGTCATAATAGACCTCTACAGCTTCTGCATGGTCAGTTTTACCATAACCGACGTCTTCATAGGTAGGATTCTTTTGTTCGCCTCCAGCATAGCCAGAAACAACCTCTTTAACTCCTTTAACACTCTCGAAAATAGCTTCTACACACCAAAAACAACCACTGGCAAAATAGGCAGTTTCATATTTACTTAATTGTTGGGGACTTAGTTTTACAACCTCATCAACCTCATCAACCTCATCAACTTCATCATTTACAATTTCAGTGTTTTCAGCATTTTCTGATAAGGTATTTTTCTTGACTTTAGATTGACAACTTGTAGCTAGTAATGTAGCACAGGCCAATATTGTTAATTGTAATAATTTCATGGCAATTTTCTTTTAGCAATTTGTAGGTAATTTACAAAGACCTTACGAGGAAAATGGTTAAAAAATGTTAACTAGATAAAAGGATATTATATTTTTGGGAAATGGATACATTGCTTGAAGACCTTAAATCGTATACCACAAACCCTATTTCTATTTTAGATACGGCAATTCCTATTCAGGAATATGTATCCTTAAATCTTTCTAAGGATAATGAGGAGTTATTGGGTTTAGATATCACTGACTATGCTGTTTGTCAAAATTATATTGATAAAATTTTGCTCGATAAGCAAGGGTTAATAGCATATGGGGGCTATTTAGAAGAGCGTAACCTATATAATGATAAGGAAGGTTTTACCTCGAGCAAAAAACCAATTCGAAACATTCATTTAGGAATCGATTATTGGTGCGCTGCCTTAACCAAAGTAATTGTTCCCATAAAAGGTGTGGTGCATAGTTTTAAGAATAATAATGTTATTGGTGATTACGGACCAACGATTATATTAAAGCATGTTTTGGGTAATTATATCTTTTACACTTTATATGGCCACTTGTCGGTAGATTCGTTGGATGGACTTTTTATTAATAAAGAATTTAAAGCGGGCGATACCATTGGCAGATTAGGAACACCTGATATAAATGTCAATTATGCCCCACATCTTCATTTTCAGATTATTAATGACTTAGAAGGGAACCACGGTGATTATCCGGGAGTATGCGCCAAAGAACAATTGTCCTTTTATCAGGAAAACTGCCCAGACCCCAATATTTTATTGAAGTTGAAGTAACCTGTATCGATTAACTGCATCTTTAATCGCTAAGGTGATTTTGGTTACTGTGTCGTTTGTCGACCAGATTTTACACTTCAACCGAGTACGTGTAAAGTAACGAGTAATATGTGTTTTTGAGCGATTCACCCCCAAGTGAATCAAGGCCTGCTGCGTTCTATAAGTGTAACAAACGCAAGTCATGAAAACAATAGTAACAATTATCTTTATCATCTTCTTAGGATTTACTGCTCAAGCACAAAACGGTACTGCCGATGTAAAAGTTGAAACTATTGAAATGACTATCGTTACTGAAACATCTTACGAATTGAACTTGGAGACTAAAACTGAAGTTGCTCGTTTATACAAGTTTAAAAATTCGAATATCAAAAAGGAACTGAATTTTCTTACTAAGGCTAATAAACCTAAAATGGCTTAATTTTATTAGAAATCGAATAACTACTTAACAGCATTCTCCTTATTATATCTTTAAGAAATTAAATCTAGATTACCGCCTTTAAGCAAACGATTAATATATCCAGAATATAAAATTTCTGAATTTGTAGGAATATAATCACTAAATCGATAAACGGCTCGTATTTACCGATTATCGACAGAAATATTTGTAGGAAAAAGGACTACAGAATAAGGTAATACATCGAAAATATATCCGTTCATCGATAAAACAGTACATCTTATCGATTTAGAAATACGTTTACTTACAATGAGTGGGTTATCTACAAACCAAATTTACCTACTTATTATGCGTACAATTATTTTTTTATTCCTTGTTGTCTGTTTGGGAACCGCGTCCCAAGCCCAAGATAGGTTACCCGTTACCAAAGTACAGACTGTTGTAATGCCCATGGCAGATATAATAGACCAATCTGATATTAATACTCAGGGTTACCAAACAGCTGCAAGGTTTTTTAAAGTTAAAAATGCTAGAATTAAACAAGCTTTAAAATTTAAACCAACAACTTTAAAAATACTTATTGCTTAATTCAATTTATCAACTTCGGTAGCTGTAGTTACCTCTATATCGGTTTTTGGTAGAACAACCGATTCCAAAATTTTCCAGACATTATTAGTTACAATTTTTTGCCCTTCTGCTGTTGGGTGAATGCCATCCTCTAAATTCAATTCAGGTATACCAGCAACACCTTCCAATAAAAAAGGTATTAACAGTATTTCATTAGACTCGGCTAAAGTAGGATACATTGCCATAAATTGTGAAGTATAATCAGCACCCATATTTGGTGGTATCTGCATACCGGCTAAAATAATTATAGTTTCAGGGTTTTTAGCCTTAACCATATCTATCATTGCTTGAAGATTGTTCATCGATTCAGAAATGGGTATTCCTCTTAGTCCGTCATTAGCACCCAACTCTAAAACAAAAATATCTACAGGTTGGTTCAGTACCCAATCAAGTCTATTTAAACCGCCAGATGTGGTTTCGCCGCTCAATCCAGAATTAATGACCTTATATTCCAATCCTAAAGAGTCTAAACGCTGCTGAATTCTATTTGGGAATCCTTCCTTTGTATCTAAGCCATATGCGGCTGTAAGACTATTGCCATAAAACAAGATAACCTTTTGGTTAGTATCAATAACCTCCTTTTGGGTAGTACTAATTTCTTTGGTAGCGCCATCCGATTGTTTTTGTTCTGTACTTTCTCCACATCCAATAACCATGAGTGCCCATAAAAAATAACGAAACTTTAATACTTTCAACATAGTCTTTGCTTATTAGATTCAAAATCATTTGCTTATTTTGTTAGCTTGAAGTAAAATGATTTATGGCAAAGATATTAAACGTACGTAATCTAAGGAAAACGTATACGAGTGGATCTAAAAATTTGACAGTATTAGATGATATTTCTTTTTCAATAGAGGAAGGGGAAACTTTTGCAATCGTAGGTCCTTCCGGTAGTGGGAAAACTACTTTGTTAGGACTGTGTGCTGGTTTAGATGAAATTGATGAAGGTGGTATAGATCTTTGTGGTGAAGATTTAAGTACGTTGAATGAAGACCAGCGTGCTCTTTTAAGAAATAAAAAAGTCGGATTTATTTTTCAAGATTTTCAATTGTTACCGACCCTGACCGCATTAGAGAATGTAAGTGTTCCTTTAGAATTACAGGGTGCGCCACATGCAACAAAAGATGCTATGGAACTACTGACCAAAGTTGGTCTTGGCAATCGACATAATCATTATCCGTCACAGCTTTCTGGTGGGGAACAACAACGGGTTGCTTTAGCTAGGGCATTTTCAAACAAACCTTCAATTCTTTTTGCTGATGAACCAACGGGTAATTTAGATGAAGAAACAGGAGAAAAGGTGATAAAATTACTGTTCGATTTAAATACTGAAATGGGAACTACTTTGGTTATTGTAACCCATGATTTAGAATTGGCTAAACTGAACCAACATGTATTACGACTTAAAGGTGGTAAAATAGTAATCAATGAAACCTCTGCAATATCTTGAGTAAACCAACACGAACTTCAAAAGCAGACTTTAATTGGTTATTGAAAATGGCTTGGCGCGATGGTAAGGCAAGTGGTAAGCGCTTGCTCTTGTTCATGGCTTCCATAATTTTAGGTATAGCAGCAGTCGTTTCAATTCAGTCTTTTAGTGATAACCTTAAAGATAACATCGGTCTACAGTCAAAAGCCCTTATGGGAGCCGATTTTCTCATCGATAGTAATCAACCAGCAAATGAGCGGGTAATTCAGTTGATGGACTCCCTTGGTGGAGCCGATGCTAGGGAGGTGAATTTCGCTTCGATGGCAGCTTTTACAAAAAATGGAGCTACTAAATTAGTTCAGGTGCGTGGTATGGAAGGAGGTTTTCCTTTTTATGGGGAATTAGAAACCGAGCCCGCAAACGCAGCTATTGAATTTCAAGAAAAAGGAGGTGCTTTAGTTGATGCTACCGCGATGTTACAATTTAATTTAAAACCGGGCGATAGTGTAAAGCTAGGGTCTATTACTTTTCCGATTATCGGTTCATTGATAACCGCACCTGGTAGTACAGGAATTGGCGCTACGGCAGCACCGCCTATTATTGTGCCGTTTCGGTTTATGGAAGAAAGCGGACTACTACAAAGGGGAAGCCGTTTAGGGTATAATTATTATTTTAAAAACCCCAATATAGATTTAAAGGAACTTAATAAAAAGGTAGATCCTTTGTTAGATGCCGAAAATGCTGATTTAGATACCCATACAGATACCAGTCAGCGATTAGGTCGGCGGTATGAAAATGTTGGTCGATTTTTAAATCTTGTGGCATTTATAGCACTTCTGTTAGGTTGTGTAGGTATCGCTAGCTCTGTGCATATTTATATTAAAGAGAAATTAAAATCTGTCGCCGTTCTAAAATGTTTAGGAGCGACCCGTAAGCAGACCTTTTTAATCTATTTGCTTCAAATTGCGGGAATGGGATTGTTGGGCGGCTTTATTGGCACTATTATAGGTCTGGTTTTACAGCAAACTTTTCCGGTGATTCTCCAAGAATTTTTACCGTTTCAAGTAGAAATTTCTACCTCGTTCCAATCGATTTTTGTGGGCTTGTTATTAGGGGTGTGCATGTCAGTTTTGTTTGCCCTTTCTCCGTTAATTAATACCTGGTTCGTTTCACCTTTACAAGTTTTACGCGTACAGGAAGATACCAATAAAAAATCACGGTTATATCAAATATGGGTAATGTTGGCCATAGTTCTTTTCGTGTTCCTTTTTGCATATTGGCTGTTGGGCAGATGGTCATTTGCAGCAAGTTTTGTAACAGGTATCTTAGTGACGTTCTCCATTTTGGCTGGAGTGTCCATTCTATTTATGCGATTGATAAAACGATATTTTCCAAAATCGTGGAGCTTTGCAGCGCGACAAAGTTTATTGAATCTATATCGCCCCAATAACCAAACCGTGGTATTAATATTGGCAATAGGAATCGGAACCTTTCTAATAAGTACCTTATATTTTACTAAAGATTTTCTACTCGCTAAAACGTCTTTCGAATCAAGCGCTGAAAGTCCGAATTTGATACTTTTTGACGTTCAGACCGAACAACGTGATGCCGTGGCCAACACGATTACCCCAAATGGGTTAACTGTAATTGATAATATTCCTATCGTAACTATGCGAATGGAACGTATAAAAGACCGCAGTGTTAATGATATTCGATTAGATAGTACTACACGGGTGAATAAATGGATTTTAAACCATGAGTTTAGAACTACCTATCGAGACTCTATGATCGGGTCTGAGAAGTTATTAGAAGGGGAGTGGATACCTAGTGTAGCGCTTAATGCTGAGGTTATACCGATTTCTTTAGCAGATAATGTAGCCAATGATGCACTTGTAACTCTAGGCGATACCATTTTATTTAATGTTCAAGGAAAATTGATGACCACCGTAGTGGGTAATATTAGACAGGTAGATTGGGCGCGTATGCAGCTCAATTTTTCTATTGTATTTCCAAAAGGAGTATTAGAGAATGCGCCACAGTTTCATGTATTGACAACAAACGCACCTGACAAAAAATCTTCAGCCAATTTGCAACGTGAACTGGTGAGAAAGTTTCCTAATGTCTCCATTATTGATTTACGACAGGTGGTGACACTTATTGAAAATATTCTGGATAAGATTTCATGGGTGATTACCTTTATGGCTTTTTTCAGTATTCTAACAGGTATTATTGTTTTAATAGGATCTGTACGTAATAGCAAATACCAACGTATACGTGAAAGTGTATTGTTGCGTACACTTGGTGCACAAAGCAAACAGATTTTAAAAATTAATGCTTTGGAATATCTGTTTTTAGGTGTCTTAGGTAGTGGAGTAGGCGTACTACTTTCGTTAGTTAGTAGCTTTTTACTTGCCTATTTTATTTTTGATACACCATTTATACCCTCATGGGTGCCATTTTTAATGGTCTTACCAGGAATTACTCTTTTAGTGCTTTTTATAGGATTATTAAATAGTAGAGGTGTTTTAAATAGTCCGCCATTGCAAGTATTAAGAAAAGAAGGAAAATAAAGGGTTATTGTTTTTTATAATTTTTTAACTGAAGATGATTTACTTATGATCTTGATAAAACGATTAATTTTTTCTTTTGCTATTACGATTCTTTTAACTTCATGTGAAAATGATAGCATAAAAGCAGACCTCATTATTACCAATGCGAATATTTGGACAGGAAATTCTGATAATCCAAAAGCAGAAGCTATGGCCATTAAAGAGGATACCATTCTGGCCATTGGTTCAGTAATAGATATTCAAAAGTTTAAAGGGGAATCTACAGAAGTAATTGATGTTCAAAATAAATTCATAACACCTGGTTTTATTGATACTCATGTACATTTACTAATGGGCGGCAATAGTCTTTTAAGTGTGCAACTGAGAGATGCTAAAACAAAAAATGAGTTCATTAATAGAATTGCTGCATTCGCAAACAATATAAAACCTAACCAATGGATAGTTGAAGGAAATTGGGACCATACACTTTGGGGTGGAGAACTCCCTACTAAGGAATGGATAGATGAATTTACCGGTGAAAATCCTGTTGCAATTTATAGAATGGATGGGCATATGATTTTAGCTAATTCAGCTGCCTTGAAAATTGCAGGTATAGATAAGAATACTGCAAATGTAGAAAATGGTGAAATTGTTAAAAACCCTGATGGCACTCCCACAGGCATTTTAAAAAGCGAGGCTATGTATTTGGTCTTGAATAAAATACCAGCGCTTACTAATAATGAGAAGAAAGAGGCAATAAATGCAGCTCAAGATTATTTGATTTCTCAAGGTGTAACGTCCATTCATGATGTAGATAGTTTAGGAGGCTTTGAGATATTGGATAAAATGTATGCTTCTAATAAATTGAAAATTAGAGTCTATTCTGCAGATCCCTTAAAATACTGGAATTCTATACCTAATACTACAATTGAACCGAAATGGTTGAAAAATGGCTTGCTGAAAGGTTTTGTAGACGGCTCATTAGGTTCACATACCGCAGCATTCAATGAACCTTATTCGGATAAATCGGAGGATAAAGGTCTCTTTATAGTTGATGTAGATAGTTTGTATCAATGGGTATCAAATGCAGATAATAAAAACTTACAAATTACAGTTCATGCTATTGGTGACAGAGCGAATAATACCATATTGAACACATTCCAACGCGTTATTGAAGATAATGGGAATAAGGACAGACGATTTAGAATTGAGCATGCACAACATTTAGCCAAGGATGATATTAATCGATTTTCTAAACTCAATGTTATTGCAAGTATGCAGCCTTATCATGCTATTGATGATGGTAGGTGGGCAGAAGAACTTATTGGTAAAGAACGTATTAAAAGTACCTATGCTTTTAAATCTTTATTGGATGCAAATACAACTTTAGTTTTTAGTAGTGATTGGCCTGTTGCACCTGCTTCTCCAATTTATGGAGTTTATGCAGCTGTTGCTCGTCAAACTACAGATGGTAAAAACCCTGATGGTTGGGTTCCGGAACAAAAAATCAGTGTGTCACAGGCGTTAATGGCATACACTAAGAATGCAGCCTACAGTTCGTTCGATGAAAATTTAAAAGGAACTTTAGAACCTGGAAAATTCGCTGATTTTGTTATTCTTAGTGAAGATTTGTTCTCTATAGAACCGAATAAAATTAAAGATGTACATGTTTTACAAACGTATATTGGTGGAAATAAAGTGTATGTTTCAAACTTAGACTAGTTTAGAGTATAATATCAAAAACAATAATAAAACTGGAATATTTAAATTTTAAAAATCGTCAGTATCATTATTTAATAGGTTGTGGAATTTTTAAGGTTTGATGCCATTTTAGTTTTAACTTAATGCTTTTATTGAAACTGATTACTAAATATTAATCTTCATTATGGAAAGTACTATCTCAAACTTATCTTTAGGTTTATGGGCATGGCAAACCTTTCTACTGGTTATATTAGGGCTATGGATTTATTGTTTAATAGATATAGCACGAAATAAATTTAAAAATGATGCTAAAACCACTTGGTTTTTAATCGTGTTCTTCCTTCCTTTTTTAGGTACGTTGCTTTATATTTTTACAGGAAGAAATAGAAAGATAATAACCAATTGATTTACAATATCATTAATTAATGAAAATTGATAACCCCCACTGGTCAATATTAACGCTATAATTACAGCATTTAGCATGTATTGTCAACTAATCCACATAGCTTTGCATTTTTAATACAAAAGTCATTCTTATGCCCTTGTTTACCGATTTAAAGATTTCTAGAAACTTAGAAAAAGCCTTAGATGATTTAGGTTTTGAAAATACAACACCTATTCAAGAGAAGGCTTTTCCTATCGTAATGAGTGGTAGCGATGTTGTCGGTATTGCACAGACTGGAACAGGAAAAACATTTGCATATTTATTACCTATTTTAAATACCCTATCATTTTCAAAAGAAATTCATCCGAAGGTGATTATTCTTGTACCTACTCGTGAGTTGGTAGTACAAGTTGTAGAGGAAGCTGAAAAACTGGCTAAATATTCAGGTATACGTGTATTAGGCGTATTTGGAGGTAAAAGTATGCTACGACAAAAAGATGCGTTGGCTTTGGGTACCGATATTTTGGTGGCAACTCCTGCACGATTATACGATTTAATTTTGACCAAAGCTGTTCAATTAAAATCAGTTAGGAAACTTGTGATTGATGAGGTCGATGTAATGTTAGACCTTGGTTTTAGATTTCAATTGGTTAATATTTTTGAATTATTACCGAACAGAAGACAAAATATTATGTTCTCTGCAACTATGACAGATGACATAGAGTTATTTATTACTGATTTCTTTACAGGAGTACAGAAAATCTCAATTGCAGTAAGTGGAACTCCACTAGAGAACATAACTCAATTTGGGTATGCTACCCCAAACTTTTATACAAAAGTAAATTTGCTGGTCAATTTACTGCAGAAAGAAGAGGAATACCATAAAGTTTTGGTTTTTGTCTCTAGCAAACGTAGTGCAGATTTATTGTTCAAAGAACTGGCAGAATTTTTTAGTGAAGAAATCTGTATCATACACTCTAATAAGACCCAAAACTATAGATTACGCTCTATCAACCAATTTGATGAGGGGAAGAACCGTATTTTGGTAACTACAGATGTTATGGCACGCGGACTTGACCTTCAGGAAATTTCTCATGTCATTAATTTTGATACACCTATTTATCCTGAAAACTATATGCACCGAATCGGTAGAACGGGTAGGGCAGAGAAGGAGGGTACTTCTATTTTATTATTTACTCCAAATGAGGAGGAAGCAAAAGATGCCATCGAAGATTTGATGTTGCAGAAAGTAAATTTATTGGATTTACCAAGTGATGTTGAAATAGCCACTAAGCTTACTTTCGACGAACAACCCAAACATAAGGAGCGTGAAAATCCTTTGAATATAAATGAAGACGAGCGTGGAGCTAGTTTTCATGATAAATCGGATAAGAACAAAAAGGAAAACCAAGGTGGTTCTTATAAATGGATTATTAAAAAGAAATATTCTAAGCCAAAGACTCGAGGCGATAAAAATTATGGAAAAAGGGGTAGAAATAAATAATAATTCCTTCTTTAATTCACATATAGCTTTCTTTTTATAATACAGGGTAACTTACTAGCTTTTCTGAACATATATCATTTAGAACATTCCATTTAAGGTGTTTTTGTTGATGCTTTAATTCTACAGTTATTTAAAAACATCGACGAACTACATACTATCTCTGTGTAATGTTTTTAGGTTAAAAACCATTTGTCGAAACTTTTCGTCGATTCATCATAGAAATTTACGCTAGCCGAAAATTAGAGCAGTTCAGCGAGGTCAAGAGCCTTGATTGTTGAGCTGCTGGTATCTTTATAATATCCAACATTAAGATATGAAAGCAATATTCACTCTACTAATAATAATTTTCGCCGGAGCATTGGCGAAGGCACAAAACCCTCAATCAGATGATAAAGTTAACCTTATTGAAATGGGTATTGTTATGGTTGATAGCCTTAATGGTACTGACTATAAGAAAACGTTTACAATTACTACTGAAACTGAATTAACTCGATTGTATCGATATAAAAATTCTAGAGTCAATAGAGAATTAGCCTTCATTACCCATAAGAGTTACGGTAAGTTGGCATAATCTTTGCTCTATTAAAAAAGGTGCAATGAAGCACCCTTTAAATTATAAATTATGATGTTACTTACACTTTTAATACCTGCTTTTGTTGTTCTGGGAGTTGTATACTTTACTTCAAAAAATAAAAAGCAACTTCGTGCAATCAAAGTGACAGTGAATAAAAGAAAGTTTTAGTTTTTAATACCAGGCTGCTTTATCGTATAATTATCCTTGGCCTTGGCTTCATCAACTTGTCTTTTTACGTCTGTCAATAGCGCTTTTGCATCGTAAACGATGCCGTCTTTAATAGTATATTTTACACCACCAATACGAACCACCTCATTATCATCGGTAAGCTTTATAGCTCCTGTACCATATAGTACTTTTAAATTTTTAAGCGGATTTTCTTCTACTACAACAAAGTCTGCTAATTTTCCAATTGTAACTGAACCTAATTTGTCATCTAAACCTAATGCTTCTGCACCGTTTAAGGTTGCAGATTGTATTATTTCTAAAGGGTGAAATCCTGCTTCACGCATTAATTCTAGTTCACGTATATACGCAAAACCGTATAATTGGAATATAAACCCAGAATCGGAACCAGTTGTTACACGACCACCTCTATTTTTATATTCATTGATAAAGGTCATCCAAAGATTATAGTTCTTTTTCCATTGCACTTCCTGCTCTGTACCCCAATCATGCCAATAAGAACCATGAGATACTTTGCTAGGTTGATAAAATTCCCAAAGTGAGGGCAATGTATAGTCTTCATGCCATTCGGCACGTCTAGCACGCTGTAAATCTCTACTGGCCTCATAGATATTAAACGTAGGATCCAAAGTAAAATCTAACGCCAATAATTCATTCATTACATTATTCCAATGTTCAGAGTATGGTTCAGCTGCCTGTGCCCATAATTTGCCGGCATTTTCAAAACGATGTTGCTCATTCTGATAGTTATAATCAAGAGGAAAATCCTGCACCGTACGATTATCGAATAATGCTTCCGGTAATCCATACCAATGTTCCATTGAAGTTAATCCTGCCCTAGCGGAATGAAGTACATTCCATCTAGCAACACTCATTTGTGCATGGTGACATGCAGAGCCTAAACCTAATTTTTTATTTTCATCAAGTGCTGCCGCCATAATAGCTGGTTCTGCACCAAAAAATTTAATACCGTCAGCTCCTTTTTTAGCATTGGCACGTACCCATTCACGAGCTTGTTCGGTAGTAGATATAGGAATATCGTTCAAAGGGTTAAAAGATTTGCTTGTTTGCCCAAACGCAGTATATGAGATTATACGTGGGGCGATAATTTCGTTTCTCTCGCTTTTTCGTTTTAAATCTAGCGTCGCATCAATACCTCTGCCAGCAACTTCTCTTACTGTGGTTACACCATGTGCCATCCAAAGTTTAAAAACATAATCTGGATCAGCACCTTGCGCATCACCTCCAATATGGGTGTGCATATCTATGAAGCCAGGCATTAAGTACATACCAGTACAATCTAGCTCCTTGCCACCTGCTTTTAATTGTGGTCGTTTAGAGTTATCGATGGCTACACCAGGATACCCTACAACTTTAACTTCTTTAATAATATTGTTTTCCACAACAATGTCAATTGGGCCTTGTGGTGGTGCTCCATTACCATTAATAAGCATTACGCCTCTAATTATTAATTGATTGTGTGGGCCATCTCCTTCAAGAGATTGGGCATTGATTTTTAGTAAGCCTACGAAAATGAATACCGTAGCTAATACTATTTGTTTGAACATAAGGTAGTGGTTTAAGTTAGTCCTCTAAATATAGGCAAAGTGATAGTAAGTACACAGAGCAAGTGTCAACTTTATTAATAGAATTATGAACTAGCAATTATTGAAGGCTTTAACCTATGCAACTGGAGATAATTGTTGCTTTATTTCTTGGAATTTGATAATGTAGTTGGTGCCTTTTTTAGAGGTATCGCGTTCAATTGTTCCCCGTAATTGACGGGTAAGATTGTGGATAAGTTTTAAACCTAATGACTTTGTGTTTTTGTAATTGATTGCTTCAGGAAAACCAATACCATTATCTCCTATTTCAAGAATGTAACAATTTTCTTTTTCTGAATCTTTTTGTAGTTTAATATTGATTTCGCCTTCTTCGTCACCTTCGATACCATACTTTAATGCATTGGTCAAAGATTCATTGATCAATAAACCTAATGGAATGGCAGTGTCTATACCTAACTTAATATCTGGAATATCAATTTTTAAAATAACATTATTGTCGATTCCTTTTATAGAACGAATTAAATATTCACTTAACTCTTGAACATAAGATTTGTACTCAATATGGCTAATGTCTTTTCGCATATAGAGCATTTCATGAACCATTGCCATTGCGATTACCCTATTCTGCGTTCCTTTTAACAGGCCTTTCATTGTACCGTTTTCAATATTTCGAGATTGGAGGCTTAATAAACTGGATACGGTCTGTAAGTTGTTTTTAACTCTATGATGAACTTCTTTTAGTAAATTTTCTTTTTCATGAACTTGATTAGCCATAACCCTTTTTGAAGTATAGAGCGCGTTGTAGGTCTTTAATAAACTTTTGCCAAAGGTGTTTCCTAAAATAAAAACCGAAAATAAAACTGAAACTAGGCTAAAAACAGCACTCGAACTTTCTGGAACGGCATTTTCTGTAATCTTTAACTCAGGTATAGTTTGTGTAAATACTAATAAGATTAGAACTATAATAACGTTCAAATAGATTTTGCCATATCTACTACTGTTGATAAAGCCACCAAATGCAACTAACGGGATCATAAAGATAAAAGGACTATGGATTCCTCCACTGTATAAGGTTATTATAAATGAGGATAAAAGTCCAATTATAGATGAAAAATTGAAGGTTGGCAATATCTTTTTATGGACTTTAAAGAATTGTAAGTTGATGAGGTTTAAAACCCCAAATGCTAAAAGTGTGAAAGGAACAACTTCGGTTATACCTAATAGGAAATAGCATAATGCTCCAAATAGAATGGATATTATGCTAGTGGTATAATTTACCCTTAAAAAAAGTTTGGTTTTATCCTGAAGACGCTCTTTGTCAATGGTAAATCCGGGCATAGACATTGTTTATGTACTAAAAAAACATACTAATTAAGTAATGTAAATCTAATTATGTTTTTAACATTATACTAGTATTTTTTGTTATTGTATAACATAATTATATAAAGTTGACATTAGCTGCGAACTTTCTTCGGCGTAAGGTCTGTTAAATCTCCAATATTAATAGCCTTTCCAGATTCAATGCTTCTTCTAGCGCCAATACCAATTAAAATGGACATTGCCCCATCTCTAACACCGGCAGTTCTGCCGTATGGGTCAGTTATTTCAGGATTGACGAATATTTTATCATGAAGTCTTTTATCACCACCACCATGACCACTTTTTTCAACAGGTACTTTTATTAATTTATGTTTCTCCCAAAGCTTGTGTACGATAATGGACTCATGGTTTAATTCTTCCTTATTGTTTTGAGCCATTTCCAAAACATGTTTTTCAGCTTCATTAACAGAGGTTATTGAATGGTAAGGAATGTCTTGTGAAGCTTCAATTCTGCCCTTTGTGCCATTAAAAGCAACACGCCACCCTTCAAATGGTGAATAGGTAGTTAAGCTATAGTTCAACACCGTATTATCGGCATATTTTACTTGGGCAGACATTTTATCATAAATATCAATATTTTCCCTAAATAAACAATTGTCTCTTATATAGCCATCTTCATGTTCGTGATCTGCATATAATTTTTTAGATGCGTTATCTTTGGTTATATCCCAATAAAATTCGCAGGTATCCTTATGATTACAACTACGACAATTAGGACCTCTTTGTGGTCCGTTCTTGCCATAATATTCCAAATCACCGTAGGCAAAAACCTGATCGGGTTCAGAATTTATCCACCAGTTTAATAGATCAAAATGATGGGTCGATTTATGAACCCAAAGGGATCCGCTATTCTCCATCTCACCATGCCATCTTCTAAAATAAGAAGCGCCATGATAGGTGTTCAAATACCAATGGAAATCGACGGATACCAAATTCCCAATCGTTTTGTTTGCTAATAATTCTTTTATTTTGGTTGCATATGGGCTCCACCTATAATTAAAACCTACAATTAGTTTTTTATCTGATTTTTTTTCAGCGTCAATAATTGCCTGACATTTAATTTCATCTGTAGTCAACGGTTTTTCCGTTAATACATCACAACCCATTTGCAATCCTTTAATTATATATTCATGGTGGGTTGAATCTTTAGTAGTAACAATAATTAAATCTGGTTTTGTAACATTCACCATTTCTTCAAAATCTGTAAAAATTGGACAATCAGCTCCAATAAAATTTTTAGCATATTTCAAACGACTTGAATTAATATCGGATAGCCCGACGAATTCTAAAATTTCGGCATATTCGTCAACCAAACGTTTTCCCCAAAAGGTTGTTCCTCGTATACCGGTTCCTATCAATGCAATTTTCAATTTTGAAGTCTTACTAAATGCGAATGTTGAAATTGGAAAAGCTGAACTAGCTGCAAGCATTCCTATAGAATTGATGAATTTTCTTCTGGTGGTATTCATTGGTTTGGTTTTAAAGAAGTTATCTAAATATAACTAATTTTAAATACCAAATTTTTTTGGGTAAGTTGTTTTAATAAAATGACAATAAAAGTGAGAATAGGAGGTATTAAAAAGGCATCCCAATATTGGGATGCCTTTTTTAAATATAGAAAGTATTATTATTAATCTTGGGTCAATACCCAAGTTCCGCTTTGAATAAGAGGTTCTGCCTGCTTGAATTTTACAGTTTTGCTTTCTCCACTCAACACATTTTTAATTGTCACTCGTTCGTTACGACCAATTTTAGGTTGTTCTCTTGTTATAGTTTCGGTAACGGCAGGTCGCTGTCCTTGTGTTTGACCTACGGCTCTACTCTGAGCTGCCATTTCATCACTATTAGGAATTTCTTCTTTAGTCGTTTTTAAATTTTCTTTCGAACGTTGAATATTCCTTTCCTCTTGAATAGCGTTTGTGTTTTCAGAGGGTAATTCTCCTTTAAATAAGAATGAAATTACTTCTTTGTTCACTTTCTCTATCATTGACTTAAAAAGTTCAAATGCTTCGAACTTATAAATTAATAATGGGTCTTTTTGCTCGTGAACTGCTAATTGTACCGATTGTTTCAACTCATCCATCTTGCGAAGGTGCGTTTTCCATGAGTCATCAATTATAGCTAGTGAAATATTCTTTTCGAAATCGGTAATTAATTGTTTGCCGTTTGTATCGTAAGCTTCCTGAAGATTTGTTACAACATTTAAACTTTTGATTCCGTCGGTAAATGGAACTACAATACGCTCGAAATTATTTGCATTATCTTCATGCACCTTTTTGATTACAGGGAAAGCAGATGCAGCATTACGTTCCATTTTATCATTATAATGGTTATATGCAGCTTTATAAATTTTACCTGTTATTTCTTGAGCGCCTAATTTTCCAAAGTCAGCTTCATCAACTGGCGATGTCATCGAAAAATATTTAATCAGCTCAAATTCAAAATTCTTATAATCATTGGCAGCTTTATTACCTTCTACAATTATCTCACAGGTGTCATAGATCATATTGGCAATATCAAGCTTTAAACGCTCACCTTGTAATGCATGTCGCCTTCTTTTGTAGACTACTTCACGCTGTGCGTTCATAACATCATCATATTCTAAAAGACGCTTACGAACTCCAAAGTTATTTTCCTCTACTTTTTTCTGAGCGCGTTCAATAGATTTGGTCATCATACTGTGTTGAATAACCTCACCATCTTCTAAACCCATCTTATCCATCATTTTAGCAACTCTGTCCGAGCCGAACAAACGCATAAGGTTATCTTCTAGGGAAACGTAGAATTGAGAGCTTCCTGGATCACCTTGTCGACCAGAACGTCCGCGCAACTGTCTGTCTACACGTCTTGAATCATGACGTTCTGTGCCTACTATGGCAAGACCACCAGCTTTTTTGACTTCTTCAGATAATTTAATATCCGTACCACGACCTGCCATGTTGGTTGCGATGGTAACAATACCTGCATTACCTGCTTCGGCAACAACATCTGCTTCTTTCTTATGGAGCTTTGCGTTCAATACATTATGTGGAACTTTACGAACACTTAGTAGTTTAGATAATAATTCTGATATTTCTACAGAAGTGGTACCAATAAGAACTGGTCTTCCAGATTTACTTATTTTCGTTACCTCATCAATAATTGCATTGTACTTTTCTCTTTTCGTTTTGTAAATTAAATCGTTACGGTCATCTCTAGCAATTGGTCTGTTGGTTGGAATCTCCATTACATCCAATTTATATATTTCCCAGAATTCACCGGCTTCTGTAACGGCCGTACCGGTCATTCCAGAGAGCTTACGATACATTCTAAAGTAGTTTTGTAATGTTACCGTTGCAAAAGTTTGGGTTAATGCTTCGATTTTTACATTCTCCTTCGCTTCAATAGCTTGGTGAAGTCCGTCGGAGTATCTACGGCCATCCATAATACGACCAGTTTGCTCATCAACGATCATTACCTTATTGTCCATTACTACATACTCGGTATCCTTTTCGAACAGTGTGTATGCTTTTAATAATTGACTCATGGTATGAATACGCTCGCTCTTAATGGTAAAGTCTTTAAAAAGCTCTTCTTTAAGTTCGGCCTCTTTTTCAATTTCAAGATCTTGGTTTTCAATTTTAGCAATTTCACCACCAATATCTGGCATTACAAAGAAGTCTCTATTTTCTTCGCCAGAAATATAATCAACACCCTTATCTGTCAATTCGATCTGGTTATTTTTCTCATCAATAACGAATAATAGGTCTTCATCTACCTTGGGCATTTCCCTATTATTATCCTGCATATAGAAATTCTCGGTTTTTTGGAGTAATTGTTTGACTCCTTCTTCACTCAAAAACTTAATTAAGGCCTTATTTTTTGGTAATCCTCTAAATACACGGAGTAAAAGAAATCCGCCTTCTTTGGTATCGCCTTCAGCTATCAGTTTTTTAGCTTCTGCCAAAACACTGGTTAAATGTTGACGTTGCTTTTGTACGATTTCGCCAACCTTGGGTTTCAATTCGTTAAATTCATGACGATCACCTTCTGGTACAGGACCAGAGATAATTAAAGGGGTACGAGCATCATCTATCAACACAGAATCTACCTCATCGACAATGGCGTAGTTATGTGGGCGTTGCACCAAATCTTTCGGTGTGTGTGCCATATTATCCCTTAGATAATCGAAACCAAACTCGTTATTAGTACCATAGGTAATATCTGCGTTGTAAGCTGCACGTCTACCATCGGAATTTGGTCGGTGATGATCTATACAATCAACAGAAAGGCCATGAAATTGGAATATAGGTGCCATCCAAGCACTATCTCTTTTTGCTAGGTAATCATTAACGGTTACCAAGTGAGCACCGTTTCCGCCTAGTGCATTTAAATATAAGGGTAATGTTGCTACAAGAGTTTTACCTTCACCAGTATGCATTTCAGCAATCTTACCTTGGTGCATTGCAATACCACCTATAAGCTGTACATCGTAATGTATCATATCCCAGGTTACTTCTTTACCGGCAGCGTTCCAAGAATTTTTCCAAATAGCGTTTGAGCCCTCTAAGGTGACATAATCGTTAGAACCTGACAATGTTCTGTCATATTCTGACGCTGTCACTTTCAAAGTTTCATTATTAGCAAAACGTTTGGCAGTTTCCTTTACAACGGCGAAAGCTTCTGGAAGTAACTTGTTTAAAGTTTCTTCAGAAATAGTATATGCTTCTTCCTTTAATTTATCAATTTCGGTGTAGATATCTTCGTTCTTGTCAATATCTGTAGAGTTCTTGACCTCTTCCTCTAAAGTTATTATTTGGTCAGTTTTCTCTTTGTAAGAATCCTGAATTATCTTCTTAAACTCTATGGTTTTCTGCCTTAGTTCGTCATGGCTAAGGCTTTCAAGCTGCGATTCAAATGTCTTTATCTGATCTACTAAAGGCTGTAATTCCTTTACATCTTTTTGTGATTTATCACCAACGAATGCCTTTAGGATGGAATTAATAAAACTCATATATTTTAAACTATTAGAATTGAAATTTACTTAACCCAAAAATAGGTAAGGAGATTTTCAAAATATTTTAGAAACGACAAATATGGCCGACGCATTAAATAAGCAAAAGGTATTCCAGTCTTGTTTTTTAACCTGTATAACCTAAATACCTGCCAAAATTACATAAAAAAAAAGCCTCCGAGGAGACTTTTAAGTAGTTATTATGATATCGAATATTAATATTCGTCCTCGTTCCAGAGGTAGTCTTCTTCCGTAGGATAGTCAGGCCAAATCTCTTCGATAGATTCATATATCTCGCCACCTTCCTCTTCCATAGATTGTAAATTTTCTACGACTTCTAAAGGGGCTCCAGTTCTGATGGAGTAATCTATTAACTCATCTTTACTTGCCGGCCAAGGTGCATCACTTAAATAGGATGCTAATTCTAATGTCCAATACATAGTAATTGTTTAATTTTAATTTTTTGCAAAAGTAATTTTAAAATTGAGACGACCAAGAAATTAGTGATAAATTTCAATTTAATCTCTGTGTTTTTTTGCGATTATTAATTGATAACGAATAAATTAGGGATTTATTAGTCCTTTTTCTTAGGAACCCATTTTATTTCATTTGCCTTTAAATCACATGACAATTTCCGTGCCAATACAAATAAGTAATCTGAAAGTCTATTTAAAAAGGAAAGAACATTACCGTCGAATGGTTCGTTTTCAAATAATAATGTTGAAATGCGTTCTGCCCTTCTACAAACGGTTCGTGCTATATGACAGTATGACACTGTAGTATGGCCGCCAGGTAAAATAAAATGAGTCATTTGTGGCAATTGATTGTCCATTTCGTCAATAGCATGTTCTAAAAATTCGATTTCTTCAGACCCTACTTTGGTGATTTTTAGGCGTTGTTCTCCATTTTTTAGAACTTCTTTTTCTGGGTCAGTGGCCAAAACTGCCCCTACTGTAAACAAATGCTCCTGTATTGCTATTAATTGTTGTCGGTAGATTGAATCAATATCTTGATCTCTTATGAGTCCAATCCAAGAATTCAATTCATCTACGGTACCATAACTATCTATACGGATATGATGCTTTGGTACACGTGTGCCACCAAAAAGTCCGGTTGTGCCGTCATCCCCTGTTTTGGTATATATTTTCATTTTGTAGATTGTAGAAAGTTGAAGTAAATTTCAGGGTGTTCTAAGCTAACGAGTTTTTGCGATTATTACCGGTTTTCGTCTTTGTTCTTTCGCTCATAATCTCCCATGAACTTTCTTGATTTTCGGTCATTTGACTTTCCTCTACTGGTTATGCGTATAGCTAAATATATAGCGAACACGACTCCTAGAATTATATATATGGTATTACTGTTCATTAAAAATTATTTTAGTTTAAAATTACAGGATTATATCCGTATCTTAAAATGTTGCTTTGCTTGTTCCTTTCTAAAAAATATGATTCCGCAGTAAAATAAATCAACAGTAACTCGTACATGGTCTAATGCTTTTAACTTTTCCCAACTTTCATTATTATTCGGGTTTTTATGAATTCCGTCTAAAAATAACATAGAGTCATTAGCTAAATTATTGACTTCTAAACCAATGTTAAGGTCGGATACACATCCAAATAAAACATCGGCATCGTTTTTAGTAAAGGAAATATTTGGGCAATAGTGTTTGATGGTTTCCTCAATTTTTTCATTAGTGCCCAAAATGCGAAGTGAATGATATTCGAAGTAATCAAGACTTTTGATAAGAACCTTTAAGGTTATGGGAAGTTTTAATTGCTTTCTCTTATAAAGACATTTGGTCAAATAATCATATACAAATGGAGAATGAACCCCATGTTGATTGGTAGATGAAACAAAGAATTTAATAAAGGATATAAAACGAAACACTAATTACTTTTTCGATTTTTGTCAAAAGTAATGATTAGTGATGCAACTTAGAATTGTAATGGTGAACATTAATGTTTTACCGTTGCGTGTAAAGGTAAGGAAACAGGGTAGGTGTAGTTAAGTAAGAATAGGGCAGTAGGTATCTAATTATGAAAGTTTAACACTGTTCAATTTGGTGGTGAATTCCAAAGCCTTAATTACTCTGGTGTTTTTGTTCTTGTATAATCTTGCAACGTCGTTTGTATTTTCAATTTCTATAGTAGGAACAGTACTATTAGAAGTTTCAATTGTTTGTGCCATTTCAACTTGTGCAGTTTCAGCATCTAAAGAAACATTCTCATTGTTTGCTTGTGCTTGAGCTAAGAAACATGTGAAGAAAAGTGCGGTTAAAAGGATAATTGATTTCATGAATATTTGTTTTACACTGCTAAAGTACAGGCATGAACAAACATAATTTGCCGCATATAGTTGAGCGGCATTTTACTTTAGACGAATGGTAATTACCACCCGTCTATTATCTTTTGGAAGTAGTGAAATATACTGTGAAGTCTATGTTTTAATTGTCCTTAACCCTCCATAAGTGCTGAAAGTTCAAACCATCGTTCGGTCTTGCTTTCAATAGAATCGGTTACTTCTTTCAATCTAATCGATAAGTCTTTAATATCTTCACCACTTAACGAACCATCGGTGAATTTTTCTTGAAGCGCAACTTTCTCTTTTTCGAGCTTTTGAATTTCTCTCTCTATTTTTTTAAACTCTTGTTGTTCAGTATACGATATTTTCGGAGTTGTATCTGGCTCTTTCCAATTGGTCTTGGTAGAAGGTTGAATTTCTTTTTGTTCTCTTTTATCTTGAATTTGGCTGTCTTCGTATGCTCTAAAATCAGAATAGTTCCCGGGGAAATCTTCCACTATGGCATCACCTCTAAATACAAATAAGTGATCTACAATTTTATCCATGAAATAACGGTCATGCGAAACTACTAAAAGACATCCTTGAAAATCCATCAGAAAACTTTCTAATACATTTAGTGTTACAATATCCAAATCGTTGGTAGGTTCATCAAGAATTAAGAAGTTCGGATTCTGTATAAGTATAGTACACAAGTAAAGACGCTTGCGTTCACCACCACTCAATTTATCTACAAAATCGTACTGCTTTTTTCTATCGAACAGAAAACGTTCTAATAATTGTTGAGCAGATATCTGTTTTCCTTTCATTAAAGGAATATAATCCCCGAACTCACGTATGACATCGATAACCTTCTGACCTTCTTTAATCTCAATACCTTTTTGAGTGTAGTAACCAAATTTAATAGTATCGCCTACTATTACTTTACCACTATCCGGTTGGTCGCGTCCACTAAGTATATTTAAAAAAGTGGATTTGCCAGTACCGTTTTTACCTATAATTCCTATTCGTTCTCCTTTTTGAAAAACATATTCGAATTTATCTAGAATAGGTTTGTTAGGGTAGGACTTAGATATCTTATGGAGCTCTAGAATTTTACTTCCTACACGCTCCATATTCAATTCTAGCTGTACCTGATGGTCTTTTCTACGTTGACTTGCTTTATCTTTAATGACAGCAAAATCATCTATTCTAGATTTAGATTTGGTGGTACGGGCTTTGGGTTGCCTTCTCATCCAATCCAATTCTTTCTTAAAAAGTAATTCTGTTTTATGATGCTCCGTTGCTTCTTGTTCTATGCGGGCTTCCTTTTTTTCTAGGTAATAAGAGTAGTTGCCTTTATATGGATATAACTTTCCGTTTTCAAGTTCTATAATTTCATTACAAACGCGCTCTAAAAAGTAACGGTCGTGCGTTACCATAAATAGAGTCATATTTTCTTTAGCAAAAAATTCCTCTAACCATTCGATCATTTCTAGATCTAAATGGTTGGTAGGTTCATCTAATACCAAAAGATCAGGTTTGTTGATGAGTGCATTCGCCAAGGCCAAACGTTTCTTTTGTCCACCAGAAAGTTTATCTACTTTGGCATCCAAATCATCAAGTTTTAGCTTTGAAAGTATTTGTTTGTACTGGGTTTCAAAATCCCAAGCCTCAAAACGGTCCATCGCCTCAAATGCTTTTTGATAGGCGTCTGCGTCTTCTGGGTTTAGCAATGCCTTTTCGTAATTGGCAAGTACCTGTAATATTTCATTGTCTGACGCGAAAATAGTTTCCTCAACCGTTAAGTTAGGGTCCATGATAGGTTCTTGGGCCAAGAAGGAAACACGTGTAGATTTTCGGTAGTTAACTTGTCCGCTATCAGGGGTGTCAGCTCCTGAAAGGATATTTAAAATGGAAGTTTTACCCGTACCGTTTTTAGCGATCAAGGCAATTTTTTGGTCTTTATTGATTCCAAAAGAAAGGTTTTCAAAAAGTACCAATTCGCCATAGGATTTAGAAATATTTTCAACGGTAAGTAAATTCATGTAGGGTATCTTGATTTTTATTTTTTAGGTTGAATCACATTTTTAAAATGATACAAAAGAAATAGGTAGCGTATTGCTAAAGCTAGAATAACTAAGATTAATAGAATTGAGAAAACTTGAATTTTAAACATCCAAAGAATACAGGTAAAGAATAACATGCCAATTAATAATACCAAATAAAATTTAAGCCAATTAGGAACTTCTTCTTTTAGGATTAAAAATCCGATTATGGCATTTGGGGCAAAAGCCCATAAGGCGTTGTAATTTCCTTTTGTGGCTAAATGGTCTGTCCCGAACCAAAGAAATAATATTAATATACCTGAAAGACCTGTAAGCATAAACAGCGAAAAATCTAGCCATTTGGTTCGTCTCTTTTTATTATGATCCTTGTAAGTTGTCCAAATTACCAATGCCAAAAGAAGTGCGAGCCAGAATGCGGGTGTCAAAAAGAAAAGAGTACTATTTTTTTGTTCAGGTATATCTAATAAAATAGATTCCTTTTTAACAATAGGCTTTCCGTTCAATGTGGTATGTTTCATTTGTTGGTACACATAAATTGGTAAAAACAAATGTTCGTATGGCATAGCCTTTCGATCAATAACAGAGCCTAAAGCTAAGTCAATACCGAAATTCGACCAGGTATTAGGATTTAGTTTTAGTCGTATTAACTCGCGAAATGTCAGTTTATCCTCTAAATAATCATAGTCAAATTTAAAAGAACTACCTAAGGTCTTTTCAAAAACCATTGGTATTCTAGTAGCGCAATTATCGAACAAAAAATCATACTTGTATTTTTTGTTTTCAGGCAGTAAGTTGTTTTCTAAAAATGCAACGATATCGGTACGTTGCTGTAAATTTAAATCTAAGGCTTGTTCTTTTATCCATCGTTTTTCTTGCTGATAGGAATAATCGAAATACTTAAACGGAATTCGGGAAATAGTATATGATAATTTACCCCTGGTGAAATTTAAATAGAAATTAGGATCTTCAAAATCGTAAGTTCCGTAACCATAAACTTCATCAATGCCTAAAGTTGGGTCTTGTAGTCTTATGGCACTGTGTCCAAACTTAGAAGCTAAATCCTCTCCCGTGCCAACGGTCAATAAACTGATTTTAGATAATGGGGAGAGTTCCACATTTTGAGAATATCCCCAAAATGAATTAAAAAGTAGAATTAAAAAAAAACTGATTTTTCTGAACATGCCCTATACTAGATCATAGCAGCTGCAAAGATGCGAATAATAAGATATTTAATTCTAAAAGCTTTTATAATTTACTAATTGAACGAGATTATGTACCAATTTTTAATTTAAAACTCGTTTTACTTTATCGGTTTAAAAGTTAGAACCAATAGAATTATCTTATTTTTATGGTAAATTATATATTGGAGAATTCTTTTTTGATCAAGTTAAGAGTCAAATAATTGTTGTAGCCAAAGCCAAAATTATATGAAAAAACATATCCCTAATTTTATTACACTAATGAATGTTTTTTGTGGCTGTGTAGCTACAATGTTCGCTGTGTTAAACCGATTGGAAATTGCGGCAATATTTGTTGCCTTGGGAATTTTCTTTGACTTTTTTGACGGATTAGCGGCACGTGTTCTTGATGTGAAAAGTGAATTGGGACTGCAACTAGATTCTTTAGCGGATATGATTACTAGCGGACTAGTTCCTGGTATCATAATGTTTCAATTGTTAGCTATGTCACAGACTAGCGGTTGGGGAGATGGTTCTCACCTTTTTATGGAATCTGGGGAAGTAAGATTTATACACTTGTTGCCATTTTTAGGTTTTGCAATTACAATGGCTTCTGCGTACAGATTGGCTAAATTTAATATTGACGAAAATCAGACTTCCTCGTTTATTGGGCTGCCAACTCCTGCTAATGCGCTTTTAATTCTATCCTTGCCTCTAATATTACTATATCAGAACAATGATTTTTTAAATACTTTGATCCTTAACCAATGGTTCTTGATTATTCTAACATTTGTTAGTGCTTATCTCCTAAATGCCAATCTACCATTATTTGCTTTGAAATTTAAAAATACCAGCTTTAAGGATAATGCCATGCGCTATATCTTTTTGATTATTAGTCTAGTACTTATTGTAACTATGAAATTCATGGCTATACCGTTGATTATTCTATTTTATGTAGTAAGTTCTGTCATACAAGAGAGACTTTAATGTAGGGAATAATAGTAAATAAGAATTATGGATAATGAACAGGAACAAGAAGAGTTTTGGTTAGCAGGACCAATACCTAACATACCTGATGGTTTACTTCCGGCAGCTCATGCACTTTTGCAGTCTGAGCATGAGTTGAAAAAGTATACTGCAGATTTCCCTAAAGAACTTTTATGGGCAAAAGTAGCTGGTAGAGCTTCTGTCGGTTTTCATATGAACCATATAGCTGGGGTTTTAGATAGAATGCTGACTTACGCAAAAAGTGAATCGCTTACAGATGAACAGTTTCAATTTCTAAAACAGGAAGGTGCTTTTAATTTAGAAACAGAAGTTGAAGACTTACGCGATCAATTTTCGTTAAAAGTTACCGAAGCTTTAGCATATTTCAAAACAATTCCAGAGCAAACACTTACGGAAAAACGTTCTGTGGGTAGAAAGAAATTACCGTCTACGGTAATAGGTCTCTTATTTCACGCCGCCGAGCATAGCCAACGACATATAGGTCAGTTGCTGGTGACCGTAAGTGCACTGAAATCTAACATCTCATAGCTCCTTTTTAATCAGGACAAAATACTACAATGAATAAATCGGTCGTAATTATAGGTGCAGGTTTAACCGGGCTTTTAACTGCATACCGCCTACAAGAACTTGGTTTTAGCGTTACGGTCGTAGAAGCAAGGGACCGAATAGGAGGTAGAATATATACTTTAGAATCGGGTAACGCCAAAGTCGAAATGGGAGCAACCTGGTTCAATGAAAGCCATTACCAATTGTTGAACATTATCGACGAGTTTAAAGTTCCTTTTTTTGAGCAGTTCCTTACCGGTATATCGTATTTTCAGACGTTTTCGAATGTGCCACCTCAAGAAATTACTGTGCCAAATAATAGTCCTAGTTATCGCTTTAAAAACGGCACTATCGATTTACTTAATGCAATTCACTCTAAGCTAAAACCGAATACAGTTCTTTTGAACCAAGCAGTGAATGAAATTGTATTCTCTGAAAATACATCGGCAGTAAAAACTTCTTCTCAAATTTTTAAAGCAGATGTAGTTATTACCACATTACCACCTGCGGTATTAATACAACAAATAGTATTTTCACCTGAATTGCCAAATGAATTGGTTTCATTGGCTGAGCAAACCCATACTTGGATGCAAGACTCCATAAAAGTGGCGTTTACGTATAAAAAGCCATTTTGGCGAGAGCAGGGTAAATCGGGCACTATATTTAGTAATGTTGGTCCGTTGACTGAATTCTATGATCAATCGAATTTAGAAACAAAATCCTATGCACTTGTTGGTTTTGCTTCTGGTAGTTGTGCTCGTTTTACTAAAGAACAACGAATTGAGAAAATTGAAGCGCAGTTGAAAATAGTGTTTGGTGATGAAGCCGTGCAATATGAATCATATCATGAAACGGCTTGGTATCAAGAAGAATTTACCAATTCAGATAGACAGGTAGAAAACTTGTTTCCACATCAAAATGGAGGACATGCGCTTTATCAACAACCTTTTTTGCATAACAAATTGTTTATTTCTGGATCAGAAACATCGAAACATCACTCTGGTTACATGGAAGGCGCTATTTTTGCAGCTGAATCTGTTGTCGCAAAATTGAAGAACATGCACATAACGCAGCCCTAAATACATGTCAGTTACCTTATTATCATCTCCCTTACAGGGTTTTACCGATTTTAGATTTCGTAATGCATTCTATAGATATTTTGGAGGTATAGATACTTTTTATGCGCCATACATTCGATTGAATGGGAAAATGGTCATTAAAAACTCGTATCAAAAAGATTTACAGCCAGAGAATAATACCACTTTAGAAGTTATACCACAAGTAATGACAGGTGATGCCGATGAATTTTTATTTGTAGTGAAATACATTCAGAGTTTGGGGTACAAAGAACTCAACTGGAATTTAGGTTGCCCTTACCCAATGGTTACAAAGCAGGGCATGGGCAGCGGACTCATTTGTAATCCTGAGAAAATTGACCATATCCTTAAACGTGCCCATGAAGAAACCGATGTTGTTGTTTCTATGAAAATGCGAATGGGTTATGAGAATGCAGAAGAGATTTTAGACGTTTTTCCTATTCTAGATTCTTATCCATTAAAGAATATTGCCATTCATGCGCGTATAGGTAAGCAATTGTATAAAGGCGGGGTAGATTTAGATGCGTTTCAACGTTGTGTTGAAAGTACCAAGCATGAATTATACTACAATGGAGATATTACAACTGTGGCTAAGTTTACGGAAATGAAAGAACGTTTTCCTACTATTGACCATTTTATGATGGGTAGAGGTCTCATTGCTGATCCGTTTTTACCTAGTATGATTAAAAATAATACTACCGAATACCCAAAAGACCGTTGGAAGATTTTTTCAGAATTTCATGATACAATTTATCAGCAATATGACGAAGCATTATCAGGGCCAACGCCTATTAAAATGAAAATGCAGGGGTTTTGGGAATATTTTTCTCAAGCCACCTCAAATCCGCAAAAGGCATTCAAGAAAATTAAGAAAGCCAATAATCCCAAGGCATATCAGCAAGCGGTACGTGAGATATTGAATAATGAGTAAGGTATCTGTTATCTTTGCAGGATTGTTCTAAAAAAATCTTGTGAAAGACCTTCTTTTAATAACACCACCTTTTACCCAATTGAATACCCCTTATCCTGCCACGTCATATATAAAGGGCTTTTTGAATACAAAGGATATTTCATCTTTTCAATCGGATTTAGGGATTGAGGTTATTCTATCACTCTTTGCTAAAAATACATTTCAGAAACTTTTTGATATGGCTTTTAAGGCAGACGCTATTGTTTCTGAAAACTGCCAAAGAATATATGCGCTTCGCCAAGATTATCTGAAAACGCTAGATGCGGTAATTTTATTTCTCCAAGGTAATAACGAAACATTGGCTAGGCAGTTGTGTACCGATAATTTCTTACCGCAAGCTTCTCGTTTTCAACAATTGGATGATTTGGAATGGGCCTTTGGGAATATGGGGATGCAAGATAAAGCGAAGCATCTAGCGACGTTATACCTTGAAGATTTATCCGATTTTATTGTAGAATGTATAGACCCAAATTTTGGTTTCAGTAGGTATGCCGAACGCTTGGGGCGCAGTGCCAATTCGTTTGATGAACTTTATGGTCACCTAAATGAAGAACCAACTTTTATTGATGGATTAACCCTTGACTTGCTTTCGGAACAGTTAAAGCATATACAGCCTAAATTGGTATGTTTTTCTGTGCCTTTTCCTGGAAATTTATACAGTGCTTTTCGTTGTGCACAATTTATTAAAGCAAATCATCCATCTGTCAAAATTGCCATGGGCGGCGGCTTTCCAAATACAGAGTTACGTAGCCTTACCGATGTTCGTGTTTTTGAATTTTTTGATTTTATTTCGTTAGATGATGGGGAGCTTCCTCTAGAGCTTGTTCATCAATATGTCATGAATGGAGACGGAGAATTAAAACGGACTTTCATTTTAGAGGATAATCAAGTCGTTTACAAAAACTCTAGTTTACGGTCAGATTATAAACAGCAAGATGTAGGTACTCCCGACTATTCAGATTTATTATTGGATACATACATTTCGGTTATAGAAATTGCTAACCCCATGCATAGTTTGTGGAGCGATGGTCGTTGGAATAAACTCACCATGGCACATGGTTGCTATTGGGGTAAATGTACTTTTTGTGATATCTCTTTAGATTATATAAAAATTTACGAACCTGTTGCGGCAAGTCTTTTGGTAGAC
This sequence comes from uncultured Maribacter sp., assembly GCF_963974015.1. Taxonomy (GTDB): domain Bacteria; phylum Bacteroidota; class Bacteroidia; order Flavobacteriales; family Flavobacteriaceae; genus Maribacter. The sequence continues at coordinate 144,054 of NZ_CAXBBZ010000004.1, forward strand.
CGTGTAGAAACTTTAATCGAACAAACCGGTGAATCAGGCTTTCATTTTGTCGATGAAGCAGCACCACCTTCGTTAATGAAGGCATTTGCATTAGAAGTACTCAATAGAGACCTGACCATAACTTGGTGGACCAATATTCGTTTTGAGAAGAATTTTACGCAAGACCTGTGCTATTTGCTTAAAGCATCGGGGTGTATTGCTGTCTCTGGCGGATTGGAAGTGGCATCAGATCGGTTGTTGAAACTTATTGATAAAGGGGTAACGGTAGAACAAGTAGCGCAAGTAACCAGAAATTTTACCGAAGCGAACATAATGGTTCATTCCTATTTAATGTATGGCTATCCAACACAGACCGTTCAAGAAACGATTGATAGTTTAGAGATGGTGCGGCAGTTGTTCGAGTTGGGAATAATACAATCGGGTTTTTGGCATCAATTCGCGTTGACGGCTCATAGTCCGGTTGGTTTACATCCTGAAGAGTATGGTGTCATTCCTGATTTAAAATCTATCAGTTTTGCTAATAACGATATTGACTTTAAGGATAAAACCGGTGTAGACCATAGCAAATTTAGCTTCGGATTAAAAAAATCGTTATTCAATTTTATGCACGGAATCGGATTTGACATGACATTGCAAGAATGGTTCGATTTTAAAATTCCTTCTACAACCATAGCTCCCGATTATTTATATAATTGCCTACAACAAGATTTGTTGTTGAACATAAAAACATCTGCAAAAATTGTTTGGCTTGGTTTACAGCCTGAAGCTAAAGAGCGTATTAAAAAGAAAAAAGGGATAACTTGGGAGCAATTAGAGTTGTGTTTTCATACCACGACAGATATATATAGCGCAACGGTTGATAAAGAGAAAGGGGAGTGGTTAATTGCCAATTTAGAGAAAATGAAGCCACAAAATAAACCAATAACTTTTGGGCAATTGAAGTCAGATTTTGAAATGCAATTTAACGACTTTGAGCTTTTTTGGTATTCTAAACAGATAGTTGGTTTACGTGAACATGGCCTTTTAGTTTTGTAATAAAATATATTCATAATGGTGGTAAAGAATGTTAGTTCAGAAGATTTAGATGAAATATTTCGATTATATAACATAGCATCTAATTACCAAAAAAGTAAAAAAACAGTTGTCGTTTGGCCAGATTTTGACCTTGAAATGGTAACGACTGAAATTAATGAACGAAGACAGTTTAAATTACTTATTGATGAAGATATTGCCTGTATTTGGGCTATTACTTTTTCTGACGAACAAATTTGGCAAGAGCGGAATAAAGATGCCGCCATTTATATTCATCGTATAGCTACAAATCCAGAATTTAGAGGTCATAACTTTGTAGGTACAATTGTAGAGTGGGCTAAAGGTCTTGCAGAGAAGTATAAGAAACAATTTATTCGTTTAGATACTATTGGCGATAATAGTCGCCTAATTAATCATTACTGTAATTGTGGTTTTAGTTTTTTAGGCATGTTTGATCTGCCGAATGTTGATGAATTACCACCTCATTACAAACAAGGTCCTGTTTGTTTATTTGAAATTGACCTAAAGTAAGTTAAAGATGACGCCTAGAATAGTTGAGTTAAAATCTAAAAAGTTTGTAGGTCTAAGTGAAGAAATGAGTTTGGTCGATAATAAGACTTTTGAGGTTTGGAAAAATTTTAGACAGCATAGCAAGAAAGTTCCAAATAAATTGTCTCAAGACTTTATTTCGTTGCAAGATTATCCTGAGGATTATTTTGAAACGTTTTCTCCTGCTAAAAATTTTGTAAAGTGGGCTTGTGTTGAGGTAGATAGTTTTAAAGAAATTCCTTCAGGGTTGGGTAGTTTGTTTCTAGAAGGCGGACTTTATGCCGTATTCAATTTTAAAGGTGATGCAGCTAAAGCCCAAGCTTTTTTTCAATATATTTATGGAAAGTGGATACCAAACTCAAATTATATTTTAGATCACCGTCCACATTTTGAAGTTCTAGGTGCCAAATATAAAAACAACGATTCAACCTCAGAAGAGGAAATTTGGATTCCGATTAAGACTAAATGAAAGACCCTGATAAAGCACCTTGGTATTACTTGTTTCTATTAATTTTAGCTGGGGAAAGCGTTTTTATATTACCCTTTGTTTTGCAACGTGTATTTAGGCCTACAGTCTTAAAAGTTTTTGAATTAGATAATGTAGAACTTGGGCTTTGCTTCTCTGTATATGGTTTTGTAGCCTTAGTGTCTTACTTATTTGGAGGGCCATTAGCAGATAAATATCAACCCAGGAAATTAATTGCAATAGCCCTTTGGATGACCGCTTTAGGTGGCTTGGTCTTTGCAACTTTTCCAGAATATTCAACGCTTCAAATCTTATATGGATTTTGGGGCTTCACAACAATTTTTCTTTTCTGGTCACCGATGATAAAAGCTACTCGGGTTTGGGGCGGTCCAAAATATCAAGGCAAAGCATTTGGATTATTAGATGGTGGCAGAGGTCTTGTAGGAGCGCTTTTCGGAACAATGGGAGTTTTGGTGTTCTCCTATTTTATAACTACAGATTTGGAAGTTGCAACCTTACAAGAAAGCAGGTTTGCCTTTCGCTACGTCATATTAATATCCTCAGCAATTGTAGCTGTTGTAGGTATCTTGGTGTGGATGTTCATGAAATTACCAGAACATCAAGAGAAAAAAATTATTATGGATAGTATTACCGTTTCGCAGATAGGGGAGGTATTACGATTGCCATCGGTATTATTATTAATGATCATTATTCTATGCGCTTATGTGGGTTACAAGATTACGGATGTATTCTCGCTATATGCGCAAGATGTTATGCTGTTAGATGAAGTAGGTTCTGCGCAGGTGGGTACTTTTTTGTTATTTGTACGTCCGGTTGTGGGGTTTTTAATTGGTGTGTTGGCAGACCGTTCTAGACCTAGTTTATTCTTATTATTAAGTTTTATAATCGCTTTTTTCGGTGCTATTGTTTTTGCAACTGGTGTGGTATCGGATATCCCATATTTTGTGTTTCTTCTCTCGATATTAGTCGTTGCTATAGGAGTTTATGCTGCACGATCCTTGTATTTTGCTGTAATGCAAAGTGGTAAAATTCCTTTGCTATTAACAGGTACTGCAGTAGGATTAATTTCTTTAATAGGTTATACTCCAGATATTTTTGCAGGCCCTGCAATGGGATATTTACTTGATGCTTCACCAGGTTTGGAAGGACATCAACATGTATTTTGGATGTTAGCATTATTTTCATTCATTGGTGGAATAGCAGCATATAGATATTTTAAACTTTATGGAAAACGATACTATGACAAGCCCAAAGAATATTAATTTATTATTATCTGGGGTTATAGTTATTATAGCCGGAATTGTATATGGATGTTATCCAACCGTTATAATGCCTAAACTTTTGGGCTTTGAAGTGCAGGATTTAGAATTGAAGAATATGCTGCGCGCAGTCATGGGTATTTATTTGGGAATTGGCGCATATTGGTTAATAAGTACTTTTAAACCCAAATTTTGGTTTGGGGCCACTTTAAGCAATGTTCTTTTTATGGGAGGTATTTCTTTGGGTAGAATTGTTAGTACCCTATTTGATGGAGTGTCGCCACTCTTTACCCCTGCCTTAATTTTAGAGCTTTTATTTTTTGGATGGGGGCTTTATAATTTGAATAAATACAAAGAGATAGAATAAAGTTGATAGGTCGTTTTTTGCTTAAAAATCCAACTTCTTCTTACGCAGCTCAAAGTTTTGGCCTAAATATACTTTACGTACCATTTCATCTGCAGCCAAATCTTCAGGAATACCTGACTTTAAAATCCCACCTTCGAACATTAAATAAGAACGCTCTGTAATAGCAAGCGTTTCCTGCACGTTGTGGTCGGTAATAAGAATACCAATGTTTTTATCTTTTAATTGAGCTACAATGCGTTGTATGTCTTCTACGGCTACGGGGTCGACACCAGCAAAGGGTTCGTCTAATAATATAAATTTTGGGTCAGTTGCCAAAGCTCTAGCGATTTCTGTTCTTCTTCGCTCGCCACCAGATAACAAATCGCCACGGCTTTTTCGAATATGGCCCAAGCCAAACTCTTCGATAAGCGACTCCATTTTCATATGTTGCTCTTTTTTGCTTAGTTTGGTTAGTTGAAGTACGCTTAAAATATTCTTTTCAATACTAAGCTTTCTAAAGACCGAAGCTTCTTGCGCCAAATAACCAATGCCATTTTGGGCTCTTTTGTACATGGGGAATTTTGTGATTTCCATGTCGTCTAAATAGATGCTGCCACCATTGGGTTTTATAAGACCAACAATCATATAAAAGGAAGTTGTTTTGCCTGCGCCGTTTGGCCCTAGTAATCCAACGATTTCTCCCTGGTTTACTTCCAAAGAAATTCCTTTGACCACCCTACGACCTCTGTAGGACTTCATAATATTATCGGCACGTAACTTCATGTTTTCAAATCTATTGGTTATTGGTCTGTTAGAAAAGTAATTAGGGATTATTTAACCTTGTTGGTTTTCTAATTCTTCCCAATATTCATATGCTCTTCTTAAGTGAGGTATAACAATCGTGCCGCCTACCAAGGTTGCAATACCTAAAGTTTCCATAATCTCTTCTTTCGAAACACCTTCTTTATGAGAGCTTTCTAAGTGATATTTTACACAGTCATCGCAACGAAGAACGGTAGAGGCTACAAGGCCTAATAATTCTTTGGTCTTAACATCTAATGCACCCGCAGCAAACGCATTAGTGTCCAAATTAAAAATTCGTTTAACAATTTTATTATTATCAGCCAATAGCTTGTCGTTCATTTTAGAACGATAGGCGTTAAATTCTTCAATTTGGTTTGACATTGGTATTTTCTTTTTTAGCTTTTTTTCTTTCTTTTCTAAGTACCATGGCAGAAATATAGATACTCACTTGATATAAGATCAATACTGGTATTGCCACAATGATTTGGCTGGCAACATCTGGTGGAGTAATTACGGCGGATAGTATAAGTACGATGACCAAGGCTATCTTGCGGTACTTCTTCATAATCTCGGGGGTAACAAGTCCCACTTTTGTTAAAAAGAAGATTATAATCGGTAGTTCGAAAAGAATACCACAAGCAATTACAGAAGCCCTAACGGTTGATATATAGGAAGCTAAATCGAATTCGTTAGTTACTTCTGAACTTACTTGATATGTACCTAAAAAGTTTATAGATAGCGGCGCTACTACATAATAACCGAATAGAACACCAATGAAAAATAAGAGGGAAGCAATTAGAATAAAGCCTCTTGAGCTCTTTCGTTCTTTTTCATAAAGCCCGGGGCTAATGAATTTCCACATTTCATACAAAACATAAGGAAATCCAATGATGAAACCGGCCCAAATAGATGTCCAAATGTGCGCAGAAAACTGTCCGGACATTAATCTACTTTGAATAGTAAAAGGTAGTTTTTCTGCACAGAAAGCAGAGTCAAAACCAAAATAGGTGGCAATATCGCAAAAGAGTTTATAGGTTGGGAAATCCATTTTCTTAGGCCCGAAAATGACCGTGTCGAAAATGAAATCTTTCATTAAAAAGGCTACAGAGCCTATGATAACTATTGCCACTGTAGACCGAATTAAATGCCATCTTAATTCTTCTAAATGGTCGAGAAATGACATCTCGTTGTGAGGCGTAGTAGCTTTGGATTTCATTATAAAATACCTTCGTTAATTAAATTATGTAAATGAATAACACCAACATAGGTACCATTATCCATGGCAAGTAATTGTGAAATTCCTTTTTTCTGCATGTGCTCTAATGCTTTGATGGCTAAAGTGTCTGCAGGTATGGTTTTAGGGTTGCTTGTCATGATATCTTCTGCAGTCAAGTCTTTGATATTATCATGCTTGTTAAGCATGCGTCTAATATCACCATCGGTTACGATGCCAACAACTTTTTCACCATCAAGAACCGCAGTAACTCCTAGCATTTTTTTAGAAATCTCTACGATAACTTTTTTAACTTCGGCATCTTTCTGAACACTTGGTATTTGATTTTTGCCTACCAAATCTGCAACTCTGAGATAAAGACGTTTACCCAATGAACCACCTGGGTGGTATTTCGCGAAATCTGTACTGCTAAATCCTTTTATCTCCAAAAGAACAATAGCCAAGGCGTCGCCCATTACTAATTGGGCTGTGGTACTCGTTGTAGGAGCCAATCCGTTAGGGCAAGCTTCTTTTTCAACAAAAGTGTTTAGAATATAATCTGCTTGCTTTGCCAAAAAAGATTCGGTATTACCGGTCATAGCAATCAATTTATTAGTTCCTCTTTTTAAAAGTGGAACCAACATTTTAATTTCAGGAGTATTACCACTATTTGAAATACAAATGACGACATCATTGTCTTGAACCGTACCTAAGTCCCCATGAATAGCGTCTCCCGCGTGCATAAAAATTGCAGGAGTTCCGGTAGAATTTAAAGTGGCTACAATTTTCGTGGCAATAATGGCACTTTTTCCAATACCAGAAATAATTACCCGTCCTTTTGATTCAATAATACAATTGACAACTTTGGCAAAGTCATTTGTTAGCAGTGTTGAGAGATGCGCTATAGCATCACGCTCAGTTTCAATGGTTTTTTTTGCCAAGTCAATAATGGTGTTCGTAGCTATCAATCTATTATTCAAATTATGGATTGTATTCCTAAAAGAATGTGTTATCTTTAAGATGACAAAATTAAACAAACTTAATTTTATATGTTGATTATCGCATAATAATTTAGAACAGCCAAGCTAGGTAAATAATATTTTTGTTTACTTATGAGTTTTAGTATAATAAGTAGTTTCCCCTTAAATGTAAAATGTGACAGACAGTAAAGATTTTGAGAATATAGATTTACATTCCTCATTAAAAAAATATTTTGGTTTTTCTCAGTTCAAAGGACTTCAAGAAGAAGTAATCAAAAATGTTTTACAACGGAATAATACGTTTGTGATTATGCCCACAGGTGGTGGTAAATCGCTATGTTACCAATTACCGGCCCTTATGCAAGAAGGTACCGCAATTGTAGTTTCTCCTTTAATTGCTTTAATGAAAAATCAGGTAGATGCCATTCGTGGGGTTTCTTCTGAAATAGGAATTGCCCATGTTTTAAATTCCTCATTGAATAAAGGTGAGATAAAACAAGTTAAACAAGATATAACCAACGGTATTACTAAGCTTTTATATGTTGCACCTGAGTCATTGACCAAAGAAGAAAATGTTGAGTTTTTGAGATCGGTGGTTGTTTCTTTTGTTGCAGTCGATGAGGCACATTGTATTTCTGAATGGGGACATGATTTTAGACCTGAGTATCGTAATCTTAAATCTATTGTAGAGCGCTTAGGCGATAATATTCCAATTATAGGCTTAACGGCTACGGCTACTCCTAAAGTACAAGAAGATATTATCAAGAATTTAGGCATTGGCGGCGCGAAGCTATTTAAGGCATCGTTCAATCGCCCGAATCTTTTCTATGAAGTACGTACTAAAACCGAAAATGTAGAAGCTGATATAATCAGATTTGTAAAACAAAATTCTGGAAAATCTGGGATTATATATTGCCTAAGCCGTAAAAAAGTTGAGGAGTTGGCCCAGGTGTTGCAAGTGAACGGTGTAAGTGCAGTGCCATATCATGCAGGTTTTGATGCAAAGACAAGATCTAAATATCAAGATATGTTCTTGATGGAAGATGTAGATGTAGTGGTCGCAACAATTGCCTTTGGTATGGGAATAGACAAGCCCGATGTACGTTTTGTAATTCATCATGATATTCCAAAAAGTATTGAAAGTTATTATCAAGAGACAGGTAGAGCTGGTCGTGATGGAGGTGAAGGTCATTGTTTGGCTTATTACTCATATAAGGATATTGAAAAATTAGAGAAGTTCATGTCGGGTAAACCGGTAGCGGAACAAGAAATAGGTAATGCATTGCTGCAAGAAGTTGTCGCCTATGCAGAAACGTCTATGTCTAGACGTAAATTTATGCTACACTATTTCGGTGAGGAGTTTGACGATGTCAATGGTGATGGTGCTAAAATGGATGATAATACACGAAATCCTAAAGACAAGGAAGAAGCAAAAGATAATGTTGTAAAACTACTTAAGGTAGTACAAGGTACAAGCGAAAAATTTAAGTCAAAAGAGATTGTAAATACCTTACGTGGTAAAATGAATGCCATAATAACTTCTCATAAGACCAATGAAAAAGTTTTTTTTGCTATCGGTTCTGATAAAGATAAAAGCTATTGGATGGCATTAGTTCGCCAAACCCTTGTAGCAGGACTTTTAAAAAAAGAGATTGAACAGTATGGTGTATTGCATTTGACCGAAAATGGAAAGAAGTTTTTGAAAAATCCTGTTTCATTCATGATGACCAAAGACCATGTTTATAATGCTGAAAATGATAATGCTATTGTTGGAGCTGCAAAATCTGGTGGAATTGCCGATGAGCGACTTCTAAAACAATTGAAAGATTTAAGAAAGTCACAAGCTAAAAAACTAGGAGTGCCTCCATTTGTTGTGTTTCAAGATCCTTCATTAGAAGATATGGCTTTGAAATATCCGATTACACATGACGAATTATTGAATGTTCATGGTGTAGGAGAGGGAAAAGCAAAAAAATACGGTAAGCCTTTCATTACTTTTATTAATGATTATGTAACCGAGAATGAGATTATTAGACCTGATGATCTAGTTGTTAAAAGTACTGGTGCTAATTCTGCTTTGAAACTTTATGTAATTCAGAATGTGGATAGAAAATTGCCTTTGTCCGATATTGCTTCCTCTAAAGGATTGGAAATTCCTGATCTTATTAAGGAGATGGAACAAATTGTTTACAGTGGTACAAAGTTAAATTTGAATTATTGGATTGATGAAATCTTAGATGATGATCAACAAGAAGAAATTCATGAGTACTTTTTAGAAGCTGATACCGATGATTTGGAGGAAGCATTGAGTGAATTTGACGGTGAATATGAAGAAGAGGAACTTCGCTTGTATCGATTGAAATTTATTAGCGAGGTTGCTAACTAACAAGTGAATTTATGATTTACTAATCCATAATTTAGTAAAATAATTGTTTAAACGGTCTTGGTATCAATAAAACAAATTAATTAGATATGATGTTATCTAACATTATCTCTAATTAGTTAATGCCTCTTATATTTTATTTCGAATATTCACTTCGTATTAAAAGACTAACTAATTGTTTTTCTAATTTCTCAGATGTATTATTCTACTATAAGATCTTTTATCTTAAGTAGTTAATAAGCATATCACTCACATCTAAAAATTTCTAGCGGGTAAAATATTCATATAACTCCAAGTAATGAGTTGGTGTTAATCTGTAATTATTGGTTTAAAACTATTTTTTTGAATTACTGATTTCAAGTATATTGTAGATTGTTTAACATATTTAAAAAAAAATTAAACAAAATTTAAGATTCTTATGTAATGTAACTAACTACATTTACAGAAATAAAAAAAAAGAACTATGAGAATTTTAAAAATTACAACGTTAAGTGCCTTTTTGTTGTTTGTTTCAACATCGTTTGCACAAACAGAAACTATTGTCGGTGTTGCCGTTGGGAATGAAAATTTTACAACATTGGTTACTGCCGTTAAGGCTGCTGATTTGGTAGAAACACTTAGTAGTGAAGGGCCTTTTACAGTTTTTGCACCTGTAAACAGTGCTTTTGCAGCACTACCAGCTGGTACTGTAGAAAGTTTGTTAGAACCAGAAAGTAAAAGTGCTTTAGCTGGTTTACTAACATATCATGTTGTTGCCGGGAAATATATGGCTGGTGATGTCGTAAAAGCTATTAAGGGTAATGAAGGTGCTTTTCCTGTTAAAACAGTACAAGGGGGTACAATTATCTTATCATTAAAAGGTGATAAAGTAATGTTGAAAGATGAAAAAGGCAACATGGCTGCTGTTGTTATCGCAGATGTAGCAGCAAGTAATGGTGTTATACATGCAATTGATACAGTTGTAATGCCGAAGTAATTTTAATTTCCCCCAAAACAAAAGCCCATCTATAATACATAGATGGGCTTTTCTATACTATTATTCTTCTAAGGTTTCGATGTGCCATCAGTATCAAACTTACCTCTTCGTAATTGTCTTTGAATTTTTTTGATGGCAGATTCAATTGATTTTTCCGGCTCTATAATATTATATTCACCCCAAAAATTAGGATCTGCAAAACCAATAGCTTCATCACTTAAAATTATGGATGATTTGATCCTATTTTTTGATTTTGGTATATAGTTATCAATGTTTTTCTCCCAATCGGTAACGGCCATTTCACAGCTCATACTATAGACAGAATTAAACAATCGTTTATCCCAGTTAATTTTAAATTCTAAAAGTACATTACTATACCCATAATACCATTTTCCATTTTTTTCGCGATAATCCACTCTATAGGACACTTCTGTAGGCCAAACCTCTGCATTCCGAGGTTTTTTGAGAACAAACATTTGAGATGCTAATCTTCTGTCCGTAATGTTCAAAGAGTAGACTGCGCTAGTTAAAATTTTATTTTCTGCATCGATGTATAATTTCCCTTTATATAATGGATCTATGATTTCTGGCTTTTGTTTGAAATCGATCACATAGATTAATTGATCATTTACTCTAGTAGATGTATCAAATGAAAAGTCATAATAGGGGAGGGTTTCTTGAGTGAAGATATAATCGGGGTATTTGACCATATCTACAAATAATGTATTGAAAGGGCCACCTTGTAGCTTTAAAGCGACGGTATCTAATTTATTATAATCGGTACTCTTTCTCGCTTTATATAATTCTAACGCATCACTTTTGTTAGATGAATATGGAGCTTTATAAATATTTACAACTGCTTCTGATAAACTAACATTTGTTCTTCTCTTTTTAATCGTTTCTCTATAAAAAGCTGTCATTACAGTATTCTCGTTCAAGTAATTTTCACCTTTCTTATTAAGCGTTTCCATCACCAAGGCTTTAGCATCGTTAGGAGCATCTATTCTTGCTTCTGATAGCGCCATTACAAATTCATCCATCAATATCCTGCTATCTTTTTTATCCAATTGAGCTAGTGGAATTGACTTTGTTTTATATCCTAAAAATCCAATGACTAAATTTCCATTTACGACATCATTGGGTACCTTGAGAGCGAATTGCCCCTCTGAATTGGTAATTGTACTGTGATTAGTGTTCTCAATTGTAAGCGTAGCAAACACTAAAGGTTTTTTATTGTTCGAATCAAGAACTTCACCTGTATATTCTGTAAAATTAGAATTTTGGGCAAAAATTAAATTTGCTCCCGTACAAATAAATAGAAAAATAAATAGTAGAAACTTTGGTCCGTACTTTTGCTGTATGATATTTTGTGATGTTTTCATTACGATTCTTTTTTATATTAAGGTAATGATTTTTAGTGGATTATGCTGTATTTTTGCGTGATAATTTGCCTGTTTGTTGTATTGCAAAAACAGTAAGGGGTGTATTGAATTTACTGGTTACTGTCGAATGTTTTGGAGGACGAGCTCACGAGTCTATTAATCTCTTTCAGTTCTTCTTCGGTTAGGTCTCTCCATTTTCCAACTGGTACATCTAAATGTACATTCATGATTCTAATTCGTTTCAACTTCTTTACTCTGTAATCTAAATACTCGCACATTCTACGTATTTGCCTATTTAAACCTTGTGTCAAAATAATTCGAAATTGATACGTACTAACATCAAAGACTTCACATTCTCTAGTAACCGTATCTAATATGGGAATACCTCTACGCATACGGTTTAGAAAATCTATGGTGATAGGTTTATCAACTGTTACTAAATATTCTTTCTCATGATTGTTACGAGCTCTCAAAATTTTATTTACGATGTCACCATCATCAGTAAGAAAAATAAGCCCTTCACTGGGTTTATCTAATCTACCAATTGGGAAAATACGTTTCGGATAATTGATGTAGTCAATGATATTATCTTTTTCAACTCCAGTATCTGTCGTGCAAACTATGCCGACAGGTTTGTTGAAAGCTAAATAAGTAGATTTTCCTTTTGGTTCATTTATTAGTTCGCCATCAACTTTTATAACATCACCTGTAGAGATTTTCGTTCCCATTTCTGGAACGGCACCATTAATAGTGACCCTACCTTGTTCTATAAGTTTATCTGCTGCTCTACGAGAACAATAACCTGCTTCGCTTAAATATTTATTAATTCTTGTTTTGTTGGAATTATCTTGCATGATTTTTCTTGCGGTTTCGGGTATTAGTTACGTTTTAATTCCTGTTGATAGATTTCTCTTCCTAATTGTGCTAAAAATGGAATGCCAATTTCATCATATTCATAAACGTCATCATTGAATATGCCATCTTTGTTTACTAAGATAGTCGCGGTTAAAAGAAAATCGATATTCTTTTCTGTATCTTTTATATAGGCGCAATCGGTTAATGTTCCATATGCAAATCCTACTTTATTATAAATTTCAATATGTTCAGGTATATTTTCTTTAGTATCACCATATATGAAAAACTTGCAGTAGCCATCATAATATATTTTAGGGTCATACCCTATTTTTCTAGGTACCGTATGCATAGCTGATAACAAATATTCACGTTGTACTTCGCTTAGATTAAATCGTTCGTTAATGTCGAAATTTTGGGGGAATATGACTCTTTTGATCAGACTGTGTTGCGATGAAATGGGAAAGTAATTTTTACTGCTAAAATCGAAAGGTTCTTTAATTAAAATATCATCTTCGTAAAAACCAGAACCTTTAGTTATGTTCAAAAGGTTTAGTTCTAAAGGTATTTTGTTTAATATTGATTTGGTTATACCGGTGGTAGAATCATTTAAATAAATTATTAATGGCTTGGTACTTAGATTATCTGAATGCTCTCCAAGCCTATGTGCTATTCTAACGGGTGTAATGCCTTTTTTTCTTAAGGTATTATTAATGTCCTCGAAACCTAACAATTCTACTAATCTATTGTTTGCTAAATTATCACTTACTGCAAAAATTTCAGACACATCTTGTTTGAAAGTACTTTGAATGGTGTCACCTTCTACATAGTATTTGGTATCCATGGATAGGGTGTCGGTAGTGTTCAATCTTTCTAATGCCAATACCGCAGTTGGGAATTTAGCCGTACTTGCCGGATAAAAATAATTGCTATCGTTCACCTGAAAATCATAGTCAGTGAAAATTACACTATCATTTCTTCTATTAATTTGTGTATATCGTATTTGAACCTGATAGCTTGCAATATTATCCATCACCCTTTTAATTTTTGGATTTTGCGAGGATAAAGCAGTCTCAAGAAAATTTAAATTTTGCCCTTGTGAAGAGCAAGAGCCTAAAAAAACGCAACTTAGTAAAAATAAGAGTTGTTTCATGATTAGTGAATTTTATTAGGTGTGTATACTTCTCCGCGATGGGGTTTTAGCATATCCCTAACCGAAATCATTTCTTTTTCTTCTACTACCATAAACGCAATGCTGTGCATATCATTGATTTCTTTAAAACCTGTGATATTAAGAACTGTATTTTCTATGGCAATAAACTCTTTTAAATGCTTTTCATGGTGCTCAGCTGTTTTTAGTGCAGCTGGACCTCTGAAATCCCAAAGTAATTTTATTTGTCTGCTCAAGTTATTGTTGGTTTTAAAATTAACGACTATATATAGGCAAATTTACCTAAAATTGATTAGTTCGTTTGCCAATATGTTATGGTTTACAACAATGCAATTTTTCATTTTTTATCCATAATAAGGTTTTGTTTTATATTATAACACCAAAATTTATGTTAAGTAAATCAATAAGCATTTGCACACGATAGGGTTATTGCTATTTTTGCTTGATGTTTTTTAATAAATCAGAATTTTTATTCCATAGGACATATTCTATCCTACTAATAGGGTTGCTGTCTTTTGTAATTGTTTCTTGTGAAGGTCTTTTTAAAAAAGAAGAGCGGAAGAACCCAATTGCCAGAGTAGGCGATGCTTATTTGTTTCAAGAAGATTTAGCGCCATTAATAACTGAAAACATGACCAAAGGGGACAGTGCATCTTTTGCTGTTAACTTTATCAATAACTGGGCATCGAAACAATTACTGCTGTCAAAAGCCAAAATTAATTTGTCTGAAGATAAATTAGCTGAGTACAATGCGTTGGTAGACGATTATAGAACAGATTTATATACACGCGTTTATAAGGAAGCTTTGGTTTCACAAGCAACAGATACTATTATTACTGATGCTCAATTAGAGACTTTCTATGAGAAAGGAAAGGAAAATTTTAAGCTGAAAGAAAGAATTGCTAGAATACGATTTGTGTCTTTGCCAAAGGGATTTATGGATAAAGAAGAGGTGTCCAAGCGGATGAAGAGGTTTAAGGAAGAAGATGTCCGTTATCTAGATTCTATTGGCGTGCAATTCAATAAGTTGAATTTTAATGATTCTATTTGGGTGCGATTTACTAGAATTTTTGAAGAAATACCCCCAATTAACATCGACAATGCCGATAAGTACTTAAAAAATTCACAATTTTTTGAATTGGAGGATTCAATCGGGGTATATTTGGGGAAAATTGAAGAAATAAAGGATGTCAATGAAATTGCACCTTTGTCATTTATTAAGCCTACCATAGAACAAGTTTTATTAAGTCGCAGAAAAATGGACTACCTGCGTAAACTAGAAACTGAATTATTAGATGAAGCAATCAAGGATAAAGAATTTGAAGTTTTCGAAAGTAAAAAATAGTATTTATATCGGTTCGGTTATACTGTTCTCTAGTGTTGTTTCAGCACAAGATTCTATACCAACAGTAACCGATAATGAAGTTGAACCAGTAGAAGCTGTTGCCGAAGCAACTGTAGCTAAAAAGGACTCATCAATCAATTTCAAGAAAATTAAATTAGATGGTATTTCGGCTGTTGTTGGTGATTATGTGATCTTAGATTCTGATATCGAAAAAACAATGATCGATTTAAAAAGTCAGGGAGCTTCAACAGAAGATATTACTCACTGTGGCCTTTTAGGTAAGTTGATGGAAGACCGTTTATACGCTAACCAAGCTGTTCAAGATAGTATTTTGGTGTCTGACGATGAGGTTAATGCAACAGGTGATCGTCAATTACAATCTTTAGTACAACAAATTGGTTCTATGGATAAGGTCTTGAAGTATTACAAGAAAGAAGATGAAGCGACTTTTAGAGAAGAATTATATAAGATAAATAAATTGCGAATGCTTTCTGAGCGTATGCAGCAAGATATTATTAAAGAAATTGAAATTACACCTGAAGAAGTTCGTCAATTCTTTAACAAGATACCTGAAGATGAACGTCCAATTTTTGGTGCTGAATTAGAAATAGCTCAAATTACAAAAGAGCCAAAGGCATCTGACGAGGAGATACAGAAAGCAGTCGATAAATTAAATCAAATTAAAGCAGATGTCGAAGATAATGATGCTAGTTTTAGTGTTAAAGCTATATTGTATTCTAAAGACCCTGGATCGTCCTCAAAAGGTGGTTTTTACAGCATTACTAAAGAAACTGGATTTCATAAAGCATTTAAAGATGTTGCATTTAGCCTAAAGGAAGGTGAAGTTTCTGAGCCTTTTGAAACACCTTCAGGTTATCATATAATTTTTGTTGAGAAAATTAGAGGTCAAGAATTAGATATAAGGCATATACTCGTTCAGCCAGAAATTTCTCAAAATGTGCTTGATGAAGCAAAAGCTGAATTAGATAGTATACGAAAAAAAATCATAAATAAAGAATTTACTTTTGCCGAAGCCGCACTGAATTTTTCTGATGAAAAAGAAACTAAGTTTGATGGCGGACTGCTAAGAAATCCTCAAGATTTTAGTTCACGATTCGAGCTGACAAAAATGGATCCTACATTATACAATCAAGTACAGGGTATAAAGGATAATGAGATTACGTACCCAGTTTTAGAGCAAGACCCCCGCGGTGGGCCACCTAAATATAAAATTTTAAAGATTACCAATAGGTTTGATGAGCATGTGGCCGACTTTTCAAAAGATTATACTAAAATTCAAGATTTGGCACTTACCGAGAAGAAATATAACGCCATTAAAAAATGGATGGACGATCATATTGAAGAAACCTATATTAGTGTGAACGACGAAAACAGAAATTGTGAGTTCGCTAACAATTGGGTAAAGCAATAGATATATGTCAGACGTTGCCGCTATAGAACGCCTAGTTTTAAAACATGCCGAGCTTAAAAAGGAAATAGCTAAGGTTATTGTAGGTCAAGATGAAGTAATTGAACAGATTTTGCTTTCAATTTACACAGGGGGACACTCATTATTGATAGGTGTTCCTGGTCTAGCAAAAACGTTGATGGTGAATACCATCGCAAAAGCTTTAGGTTTAGATTTTAAAAGAATACAATTTACTCCCGATTTAATGCCTAGTGATATACTTGGTAGTGAAATATTAGATCAGAATAGAAATTTTAAATTTCTTAAAGGGCCTATTTTTTCAAACATCATTTTGGCTGATGAAATTAATAGAACTCCACCAAAAACACAGGCGGCACTTTTAGAGGCAATGCAAGAAAGAGCGGTTACAATTGCCGGCCATCAGCATAAATTAGAACTTCCATATTTTGTTTTAGCTACTCAGAACCCAATTGAGCAAGAAGGTACTTATCCTTTGCCAGAAGCCCAATTAGATCGTTTTATGTTTGCAATAGAATTAAAATATCCTTCTGTTGCAGAAGAAATTCAAGTGGTTAAGAATACAACCGCTAATATTAAGCAAACTATAAATCCTCTTTTTAGCGCTCAGGATATTATAGAAATTCAAGAATTAATACGAAGAATTCCTGTTGCCGATAATGTTGTAGAGTATGCTGTTAAATTAGTGAACAGTACTAGACCAAATTTAGATTCAGCTTCAGACTATGTGAAGCAATATTTAGATTGGGGTGCTGGCCCAAGGGCATCACAAAATCTTATTTTAGGCGCCAAGGCAAATGCTGCAATTCATGGTAAATTTTCACCAGATATAGAAGATGTACATGTGGTCGTAAAAGGTATACTTCGCCATCGTATTATCAAAAACTATAAAGCAGAAGCAGAAGGTATCAGCGAAGAGGATATCATCGATAAATTGCTTTAACCTTCCCTCTTATATTTTTAGCTTTTTATATACAAATTGTTACAATGAACCCATTCTGTAGAATGTGTTGGTTATACAATGTTAACCTATTAAAGAAAAACCGAACAATCATACTTATTTAATTTTAATTGCGTTGTAGATTTTCTTAAATTTACCGAATTGCGCTAACTTAAAATAAGATAAAGAATGGCATTTGATATTGATATGATAAAAGGGGTTTACGCTAATATGGCTAAACGTGTTGATGAGGCTAGGAGTATTGTCGGAAAACCACTTACCCTTTCTGAGAAAATTTTATACTCACATCTTTGGGATGGGGCGCCAACTAAGGCATTTACGAGAGGTAAAGATTATGTTGATTTTGCCCCGGATCGTATCGCTTGTCAAGATGCAACCGCTCAAATGGCTTTATTGCAGTTTATGCAAGCTGGTAAGCCGAAAGTAGCAGTACCAACTACAGTTCACTGTGATCACTTGATTCAGGCAAAAAATGGGGCTACAGCAGATTTGAAATCTGCAAATACAACCAGTGCTGAAGTGTTCGATTTTTTAGAATCTGTTTCTAATAAATACGGAATTGGTTTTTGGAAACCAGGTGCAGGTATCATTCACCAAGTTGTCCTAGAAAATTATGCGTTCCCAGGAGGCATGATGATAGGTACAGATTCACATACTGTAAATGCAGGTGGATTAGGAATGGTTGCAATAGGTGTTGGTGGTGCTGATGCCGTTGATGTAATGGCAGGTATGGCTTGGGAATTAAAATTCCCGAAATTAATCGGTGTTAAGTTGACTGGAACAATTTCTGGTTGGACGGCACCTAAAGATGTAATACTAAAAGTTGCCGAAATTCTTACCGTAAAAGGTGGAACGGGAGCAATTGTAGAATATTTTGGTTCTGGTGCTAAATCATTATCATGTACTGGTAAAGGAACTATTTGTAACATGGGTGCTGAAATTGGTGCTACTACATCTACATTTGGTTATGATGACTCAATGGAGCGTTATTTAAGAGCTACCGATAGAGCTGATATTGCTGATGCTGCAAACAAAGTTAGAGAGCATTTAACTGCAGATGCCGAGGTATATGCAAACCCAGAACAATATTTTGATGAAGTTATTGAAATAAACTTATCAGAATTAACACCATTGTTGAATGGTCCTTTTACACCAGATTTGTCGACTAAAGTTGGTCACGATATGACAGAGAAGGCTACTGCGCATGAATGGCCATTAGCTGTTGAGTGGGGATTAATAGGTTCTTGTACGAACTCTTCTTATGAAGATTTGTCTAGAGCATCTTCAATTGCACAACAAGCAATTGATAAAGGAATAAAAATGAAAGCTGAATTAGGAATTAACCCTGGTTCCGAGCAAGTTCGTTATACAGCTGCTCGTGATGGTATTCTTGGAATTTTTGAGAAATTGGACGCTAAAATATTCACTAATGCATGTGGACCATGTATCGGTCAATGGGCGCGTTACAGCGATCCTAAAAATGCACCGAAAAACAGTATTGTACATTCTTTCAATAGAAACTTTGCAAAACGTGCAGATGGTAACCCAAATACGCACGCTTTCGTAGCTTCTCCAGAAATAACTGCGGCTATCGCAATTGCTGGCAGATTAGATTTTAATCCGATGACGGATAAATTAATCAATGAAAATGGTGAAGAAGTCATGTTCGATGAGCCAACAGGATGGGAATTACCTCCAAAAGGTTTTGAAGTGGAAGATGCAGGTTACCTTGCTCCAGACAAAGATGGTTCTGGTGTGGTTGTTAAAGTAGCTTTAGATTCTGAAAGATTACAATTATTAGAACCATTTACACCTATAAAGGACGAAAGTCTAAAAGGTGCTAAATTGTTGATTAAAGCTTTTGGTAAATGTACTACGGATCATATATCAATGGCAGGTCCTTGGTTACGTTTCCGTGGTCATTTAGATAACATATCTAACAACTGTTTAATTGGTGCGGTTAATGCTTTTGGTCATAAGACTAACATGGTTAAAAATCAATTAACAGGTGAATTTGGCGGTGTTCCTGATACAGCACGCGCGTACAAAGCTGCTGGTGTTAGAAGTATCGTTGTGGGCGATCATAACTACGGTGAAGGTTCTTCTCGTGAGCACGCTGCTATGGAGCCTCGTCATTTAGGGGTTGCCGCTGTTATAGTTAAGTCATTTGCGCGTATACATGAAACAAACCTTAAAAAACAAGGTATGTTAGGGTTGACTTTTGCAAATGAAAGTGATTATGACCTAATTCAAGAAGACGATACATTTAACTTTCTGGATATTTCAGAATTTGCACCGGACAAACAATTAACAATAGAGATTGTACATGCTGATGGTAGTAACGATGTAATTAAAGTAAATCATACATATAATGCTGCCCAAATAGGATGGTATAGAGAAGGTTCTGCTCTTAATGTAATTAAGAGGGAAAATGCTTCATAAATCAATAGCTTAAAATAAGTAAGCAAAACTCCTGATTATAATCAGGAGTTTTTTAGTTTTGAACCCTATTAAATTTCAATGAAGAGACAGACGGTTATTACCCTAATGATTATTGCATTTGTACTTTCATTTTTTGTTACGCCTTTGGGTGATTACAGCAAAATACTCCTTAATAGAATTTTTGCTACTTCACCAACGATTATCAAGCAAGAAAAAAGAGGTAAGATTTCTGATTATGATTGGAAACTTAAGGATGAAAGTTGGAAATTTATTAATTTCAATGAGGCTAAAGAAAAAGTAGCATTCATAACTTTTTGGACATCTTGGCACATGCCTTCACAGGCACAATTAAAAGATATTCAATATCTATACGATACTTTTGGTACTAAGATAAAGTTCTATATAATAACAAATGAGGAAAGAGAGCCTGTTGAACTTTTTATGAAAGAGAAAGGATACACTTTTCCTGTAACATACCAAATTATAGGAGAAACGAGTCCATTATCATTGCTTAAGCCACCAGGATCTTACGTAATAGATAAGAATGGTTTTATCGTAATACACCAAAATGCTATAGCTGATTGGGACAATGAAAAAGTGAACAATCTTTTAAACAAATTAATATCGGAATAATAGATTGAAATTTGGTAGTTTAATTCTCAACTGTTTTATCAATTTTAAATGATAAAAAAGCAAAACTACTTTTCTGGTGAATGTTTCTCGGTTGGTAAAATTGATACGAATTCTCTATTGGATTACTTCTTAAAGTATTTAAAAGGCACGAAAAGCATACCAAAACATTCTCCATCACCCTTTCCTAAATGTTTATGATGCATTTTATGAGCTCTTCTTACACCTCTGCTATACCAGTTATTAGCGTTTCTAAAGAGTTTAAAACGTTGGTGAATGAAAATGTCATGCACTAAGAAATAAGCTATGCCATACGCTAATATTCCAAACCCTAATGGATAGCCATACCAAAAACCGGTGGTGCCAAAATAGAATAAAGACATGCTAACAATTGCATAAAAAATAAAAAAAGCATCATTTCTTTCGAACCATGAATCATGATCTTTTTTGTGATGATCCCTATGTAAACTCCATAGAAAACCATGCATTATGTATTTGTGCGTAAACCACGCCATAAATTCCATGAACAAAAAAGTTCCTAAAAATATTATTATCCACACTACTATATTCATTATACTAAGTTCATTTTATATTTAACATAAGAGCGTGCCAAAAGTCCAAATTTTTGATAGTTGGGTACTCTTATTCGTGCATTCTTAATTTCTAAAGATGGGGTGCTTTGTAGTTTTTTTAATAGTTTGTAATAATATTTAAAAGCTGTGTAAACACCGAATTTAGCTTCTGTTGGTAAGGCGATAATTCCTTTATAACCTAACTTAAAATCTGCTTTAATCTCTTCAACAATTCGTTTTTTAGAATTTTCATCTAGTTCCATTAAATTGGTGTTTGGAAAATAGGATCTATTTAATTCTTCAAAATCTGCCTTTACATCTCTTAGAAAATTCACTTTTTGAAATGCCGATCCCAAAGCCATTGCTGATTCCTTTAATCCTTCATATTTCTCAATATCACCTTTTACAAATACCTTTAAACACATTAAACCAACTACATCTGCTGATCCATATATGTATTCTTTGTATTCTGCATCTGTTAGATATACATTTTTTACTAAATCCATTCGCATGCTCTTCATAAAAGAATCAACAAGATGCTTAGGTATATTGTACGTATGATAGGTATGTTGAAAAGAGTTCAAAATAGGATTAAGACTAATTTTGTCAATTAGTGCCGCTTCCAGTTCTTGTTCAAATTTATCAAAAAGTACTACTTTATCGTAATCATGAAATGTATCTACTATTTCATCGGCAAAGCGAACAAAGCCGTAAATATTATATATATGGCCTCGAATAGATGAATGCAGCATCTTTGTTGCTAATGCAAACGAAGTGCTGTATCGTTCAGTAACGACTTTACTACATTGGTACGAGACTTGGTCAAAAGTTACTTTCATGCGTTAAACTAATTATCTTTTATAATTAATTCTGACACTAATTTACCAGAGATCAATGCAGGAGGAACTCCGGGCCCAGGTACAGTCAGTTGCCCTGTAAAATATAAATCAGTTACTTTTTTACTTCTTAAATTGGGTCTCAAAAATGCCGTTTGCGTAAGGGTATTTGCCATGCCGTAAGCATTTCCTTTATATGAGTTGTATCGCTCTTTAAAATCCTTAACGCAAAATGCCTTCTTGAATATAATATTATTTCTTATGTTTTGACCAGTTCTTAATTCAAATCTTTTCATAATTAATTCGAAATATTGATCTCTTAATTCTTGTGTATCTTCTAAATTGGTAGCAATAGGTACCAAGAAAAAACCCGTTTCACAATCTTTTGGCGCCATGCTATTGTCCGTAATTGATGGAAAATTTGCATAGAACAATGGATTGGATGGCCATTGTGGATTATCATATATTTCTTTTGCGTGCAACTCAAAATCGGTATCAAAAAACAGATTATGATGCTCAATATTCTTCAGTTTGGTGTCAAAACCAATATAAAAAAGCAATGATGATGGTGCAAATACTTTCTTGTCCCAATACGACTCTGAGTATTGTCTATATTTTTGTTCAAGTAAACTTTCTGAATGATGATAGTCTGCACCGCTCAAAATCACATCTGAATTATATATTTCTCCACCAGATGAAATCCCTAATGCTTTTCCGTTCGTAACTAATATTTTATCAACGGGCTTAGATGTGTGTATAGTAACGCCCAATTCAATAGCAAGATTCTGCATGGCCTTTATCACCTCATACATTCCCCCTTTAGGATGCCAAGTGCCTAACCCAAAATCGGCAAAATTCATAAAACTATAAAATGACGGAGTATTACTAGGTTTTGCACCTAAAAATAATACCGGAAATTCTAATGTAGATATTAATTTCTGATTTTTAAATCGTTTTCTAACTTGAGAACTTATAGTCTTAAAAAATTGGTCGACTTTTAAAATAGTTTCTTTTGTTACCAATTCTAAGGGAGAAAGACCTGGTCTCAAAACAATTTTATTAATTGCAATATCATAATTAATTTGTGCCTCTTGAATAAACTTTTTCAACTCCTTTGAGCTGCCAGGTTCAATTCTTTCAAATTCCATACAAATTTTATCCATCGAATCACCAATGGTAATGATGTCGTCAGAAAAGTAAATTTTGTACGCAGGACTCAATTTATCTAGTTGATAATAATCGGAGGTTTTTTTATTGAAATCAGAAAAGAACTTATCGAAGATATCTGGCATCCAGTACCAACTTGGCCCCATATCAAAGGTAAAACCGTCTTTAACAAATTGAGAAGCACGCCCACCCACAGAGTCGTTTTTTTCATAAACAGAAACGTTCCACCCATCTTTTGCCAAGTAACATGCTGCTGATAAAGATGCGAAACCAGAACCTATTACGATGCAATTTTTCTTCATTTATTAACTTTCAATTATAGGTTACTTACCAATTTATCTATAGAATGAAACGTTCTACAAAAGTTTGGTTTTGTTTTTTCGTCAATAAATTGGGTTTGTCTTCCCAATATCCAAAAATTAGGATTGTTGTAATTTGAAACCAATACGCTAAAATCTTCTAAATATTTATTGATTTGATCTTTCTCAGGAAAAACGGTGAAATATGATACGAAGTAGATATCATCAAAATATTTTAAAACGTCCTCTAGGTTTTCCATAGGAATTGTTGGTCCTAGGTAAATACATTTATATCCTTTTAAGATTATTTCATAATTAACATATAAAAGGCCTATATCATGAATTTCGTTTTCTGGTAAAAAGGCGACAAAAACTTTATCTTTTTTAGTAGGTTCTAAGTGTTGTAGCTTTTCAGTATTAAGCAGAATTTTTTGCTTTATTAAACTAGTTATGAAATGCTCATGAGCTGGACTAATTGTATCTGTTTGCCATAATAGACCAAGTTCATTAAGTAATGGAACGAAAGTTTCCTTGAAAATTTCTCTAAACGAATTTTCACTTAACAATGCATTATAAGTATTAAAGAACATGGTTTGGTCAAAATTCACCATCGCTAATTTAAACGCATTTATGGCTTGACTCTTATGACTATGCTTTGCTACAATTTCTCTTACAACATAGGGAATGTCATGGTCTGAAATTTTTGCAATTTTAGAAATCTTATGACCGTTATTATACAACAGTGTAACATTAAGTAACTTTTGTAAGCTTGAGAGACTATACGTTCTAATGTTAGTGTCTGTTCTTTCTGGTGATAATAGATTATATCTTTTTTCCCAAATTCGAATAGTATGTGCTTTAATACCAGAGAGGTTTTCTAAATCTCTAATACTAAATTGTTTTTTTACATTGTTCATGTTTTCTGAAAAAGGATTAAACAAATCTACAATTAATTGGTTTGTGAAGTACTACTCGAAAGTTAAATTTATCAAAATAAAAATGGCTAGATAGAAATCTAACCATTTTGTGCCCACGACTAGATTCGAACTAGCACGTCCTTACGAACACTACCCCCTCAAGGTAGCATGTCTACCAATTTCACCACGTGGGCAATTGTTTACATATAGAAGCGCAAATATAGAAACCTATCTATCATTATAAAATATTTGAGGATAATAAATATGGAAACCTACTTTTCTATCTAAAAATAGATTGTTGGTATTGGGTAGGGGTTACACCCTTTATCTTTTTAAACTTTTTGTTGAAGTTTGAAATTGAATTAAAACCAGATAAATCAGAAATAAGATTAATGTTCAATTCCTTTTTAGAGTTGAGTAATTGACAAGCATGTTCAACTCTAAGCTCAATTAAAAATTGGAAAAAGGTTTTATTGGTACGTTGTTTAAAAAAGCGGCAAAATGCATTAGGAGTCATAAATGCCATTTTAGAAATTTCTTCTAATGCAATTGGTTTTTGAAAGTTTTTGAAAACAAAATCGAAAATCACCTGTAAACGTTCACCATCATTAGATGTTAAGATTTTTGAGTAAATAAATTTACTCAATGGTTCTATGGTTTCCGTACTTAAGAGCTCTAATAGCTGTAAAAAAGTAACAAAACGGTTCAACTTGTCTTGATAATATAGTTTTAATATCGAATCTGATATATGTTTTTCACCTGATTTTACTTTGAATCCGCCATTTGAATTTAAGAAAAATGATTGTAGATCTTTGAAGTATGGTAACTTGAAAAAATCATTTCCGAATGTGTTTTCGGTAAAGAAAACAGTAATCATATGGGCGTCTAACTCACTTGGTATGCTCTTAAAAATATGTGGAAGATTACTGCCTATTACATAAATATCGCCTCTTGAAAACTGATGTATACTATCGCCAACCAATAATTTACCTGTTCCATTTATAATATAACTAATTTGTATTTCTTCATGTTGATGCAAGCGATTATAGAATATAGGCTCTTTGTCTATCTGAACAATTAAATGTTCATCTATAGGTTTCGGTATTTTAAAAGGATATACTTTCATTTGCGTCTAATTTATCATTTTAAAAGATATAAAAGATAATAATAGGGTAGAATAGTATCAGGTCTGGTTAATATGATAATATAAAGTTTAAAATGCTACAAGTAGTTTTGAGTATCACTAAAAATAGATAAGATGAGTATATCATGGAAAGGCGTTATGCCTGCGGTTACTACTAAGTTTACTAATAAAGATGAATTAGATTTAGACATGTTTTCAGTTAACATTAAAGCGCAATTAGACGCTGGTGTTAGTGGAATAATACTAGGGGGTACTTTAGGTGAAGCGAGCACACTTACCTATGATGAGAAAAAAATATTAATGAAGGAAACCGTAAAGCTTGTAAAGGGCGAGGTCCCTGTTATTATTAATATAGCAGAGCAAACTACTAAAGGTGCTATTCATGCTGCCGAGGTTGCTGAAGATTGTGGTGCTACAGGTTTAATGATGCTGCCACCAATGCGCTATAAAGCGAATGATTATGAAACAGTAACTTACTTTAAAGAAACTGCCAAAAGCACAAGCTTACCAATTATGATTTATAATAATCCTATCGATTATGGTATTATGGTGACTTTAGACATGTTCGATGAGCTTATGGATTGTGATAATATTCAAGCGGTTAAAGAATCTACGAGAGATATTTCTAATATCACCCGTATTAAATCGAGGTTCGGTAATCGTTTAAAAGTTTTAACAGGTGTTGATACCTTAGGTTTAGAAAGTGTTTTAATGGGTGCCGATGGATGGGTAGCTGGATTGGTTTGTGCATTTCCAGCAGAAACATGTGCTGTTTACGAGTTAGCGAAAGCAGGAAGAATTGAAGAGGCACTGGAAATTTACAGATGGTTTTTACCTTTATTAGAATTAGATATTAGTCCGCAATTGGTTCAAAATATTAAAATGGCAGAAGTAGCTACAGGTATCGGAACTGAAAATGTACGTGCGCCAAGATTACCTTTAATCGGTACTGAAAGAGAACGCGTAGCTGCTGTTATTAAAAAAGGAATGGCTTCTAGACCAAAATTACCTAAGTATAAAGGAATTAACTAATTGCTTTTTTATTAGTGGTGATGAAATTAGAAGATTAATTAGATTGAATAGTAAAAAGAGAATCATAAGTTATTAAAGGTTCTTTCTTTATTTTTGAGTACCACATAAAAATATAAAATGATAAGCGGAAAAAATATAATAGGAAACAAGTTGTCAAAACAAGGAGATGTAACCTATAAAACATTCAATCCTAAAACGAATAAAGAGACCAATTTTACATTTTACGAGGCGACCTCGGTTGAAATTAATGAAGCG
This sequence comes from uncultured Maribacter sp., assembly GCF_963974015.1. GTDB lineage: Bacteria > Bacteroidota > Bacteroidia > Flavobacteriales > Flavobacteriaceae > Maribacter. The sequence goes on from NZ_CAXBBZ010000004.1 coordinate 170,535, forward strand.
GTTGAATTGGCTTCTGAAGCTTATAAAGTTTATAAAGATTTGCCTGGTACTAAGAAAGCTGAATTTTTAGAAGCTATAGCTTTAGAAATTGAAGCTTTAGGAGATGAATTGATAGAGACTTATTGTAAGGAATCTGGTCTGCCAGATGGTAGGGCCCGTGGAGAACGTGGTCGTACTATGGGCCAATTAAGAGCGTTTGCGGCGCTATTGAAAGACGGTTCTTGGGTAGAGGCTGTAATCGAAAAAGGACAACCAGACCGAGAGCCAATGCCTAAAGCAGATATTAGAAAAATGCTATTTCCATTAGGACCTGTTGTGGTATTTGGAGCCAGTAATTTTCCATTGGCATTTTCAACTGCCGGTGGTGATACCGCAAGTGCGCTTGCAGCAGGATGCCCTGTGATTGTAAAAAGTCACCCAATGCACTCAGGAACGGGAGAATTAGTTTCTTCGGCAATTATAAAAGCTGCTGAGAAAACAGGAATGCCAAATGGCGTTTTTTCAAATTTAAATAGTAGAGGTATTGAGGTAGGTCAACAATTAGTAAAACACCCTAAAGTTAAGGCTGTTGGTTTTACAGGTAGTTTATATGGTGGTATGGCCTTATATAAATTGGCAAACGAACGCGATGAGCCTATTCCTGTTTTTGCAGAAATGGGTAGTATAAACCCAGTAGTTATTTTTCCTTCTGCATTTGAAGCTGCTGGCGATGTCTGGGCAACCAAATACGCATCATCGATAACTATGGGTGCGGGTCAATTTTGCACCAATCCTGGCTTGGTTTTAGGTATAAACGGAGAGCAATTGGATGCTTTTGCGAAAACCTTATCTCAAGAAATTCTAAAGCTTGAACCAACCTACATGTTGCATCCAAATATATATGGTATATATAACGAGGGAAAAAATGATTTGTCTGGGCAAGATGGGGTTACTGTTATCGCAGATTATACAAAAGAAACTAGTGCAAATGTAGCGCGACCAGCAATATTGAAGGTAAGTGGAGCTAAGTTTTTAGCGAATCCAAAACTTCATAAGGAGGTTTTCGGGCCTTTCTCTGTAATTGTAAGTTGCGAAAACGCGGCACAACTAGAAGAAATATTAAATAATTTAGAAGGCCAATTAACAGGTACGATATTAGGAAACGAAAAGGATCTTTCAACGTATGGTAATGTGGTTGATGCACTTCAAAGCAGGGTTGGGCGAATTTTGTTCAATGGGGTGCCAACGGGTGTAGAAGTCTGTTCTTCAATGGTTCATGGTGGGCCATTTCCCGCATCAACCGATGCTCGTTTCACCTCTGTGGGTACGTCGGCTATCAAAAGATGGGTGCGCCCAGTTTCTTTTCAAGATTGGCCTAATAAATTTCTTCCAAAAGCACTACAAAATGAAAATCCATTAGGGATTGTACGTTTAGAAGAAGGCAGGTATACGAATTAAATTAAAACAAATGAAAAGCTTGAGTTATAAATTCAAATATGTTTTTACGATTTTACATATGTCGTTACTTCTATTTACGATGTATTCTCAAGCTCAAAATAGAGGACCATCATTAACTGCGATAATTTCGGAAATAGAGGGGTACAGTTCTTTTGACAGAAGTGAACACCCCTTGGGCGTTTATAAAGAATCTTTAGCAAAAAAAGATGCTGAGTTTGCATTAAAACAACTAGCTATTTTAAATAGATTAGATAAGAATAAACTATCTGAAACTGAATTGATATCCTGTGAACTTTTAAGGTTTCAACTTCAAAATCAGGTAAATGAGTATGAGTATAAAATGTATTTAAATCCTATTCAGGCGGATCAAGGATTTCATTTAAATCTTAATTATAGGATTACACCAATTTTAAGCTATGATGACGCAAAACAGTATCTGAAAATGCTTGGTGCCATACCTGATTTTGTTGATGAGCATATCATTTTATTGAAAAAAGGATTGAAAGAAGGTGTTTCTCAACCCAAAATCATTTTTAAAGGATACCAATCTACTTATGATACACATATTGTAAACGATTATTCGCAAAGTAGTTTCTACGGACCTTTACAACAGCTACCTGAAGTAATTAATAAAGTGCAACAAGATTCGATTACAGTTGCTGCCCAGAAAATTATAATGGATAAGGTTGTGCCATCATTCAAAAAGATCAAAACTTTTTTTGAAACCGATTATATACCGAATACACGAAATGCTATCGGTGTATCTGAAACCCCCAATGGTTTGGAGTTTTATCAAAATAGAATCAATTATTATACAACTACAACTGAATATTCAGCAGATGATATTCACACTATAGGCATTTCTGAAGTCGCCCGTATTAAGTCTGAAATGAATGCTATTATCGAAGAGGTGAATTTTGAAGGAAGCTTTTCAGAATTTTTAACCTTTCTTAGAACGGATTCTCAATTTTATGCAAAAACAGGTGATGAACTTTTGATGAATGCACGGGATATAGCAAAACGTATCGATGCCGAATTACCAAAATATTTTTCAATTTTACCGCGCCGCCCTTATGGTGTTATAAAAGTGCCCGATGCCATCGCACCAAAATATACTGGTGGAAGATACTCTGGGCCTTCATCAGAAACACAACCAGGATATTATTTGGTGAATACCTTTAAATTAGAAAGTAGACCATTGTATACGTTACCTTCACTTACTGCACATGAGGCTGTACCTGGTCATCATTTACAAGGAAGTTTAAATAAGGAATTGGGTGATAGTATACCGAATTTTAGAAGAAATATGTACTTGTCTGCCTATGGTGAGGGTTGGGCACTGTACACCGAGTTTTTAGGGAATGAGCTTGGTATTTATAGAACACCATATGAAGAGTTCGGTAAATTGACTTACGAAATGTGGCGTGCGTGTAGGTTGGTTGTAGATACCGGCATTCATGCCAAGGGGTGGAGCAGAGATGATGTAATAGATTATATGATGGGTAATACGGCATTATCTGAACATGAGATAAACACAGAAACGGATCGTTATATCGCTTGGCCAGGTCAGGCTATTTCATACAAAATTGGAGAATTGAAAATTAGGGAACTTCGGAAAAAAGCTGAAGAATCTTTAGGTATTAAGTTTAGTATTCGTGATTTTCATGAAATCGTTTTAGAACAGGGTACGGTAACATTACCTATTTTAGAGCGTAGGGTAAACGCTTATATTAATCGTACGAAATAAGTTTTTTATGGCGAGAAATACATTTGCTTGTATCGATGCCCATACGTGTGGCAATCCTGTTAGGGTAATAAAACATGGCGGCCCAGATTTGGTCGGTACTACCATGAGCGAAAAGCGGCAACATTTTTTAAAAGAGTTTGATTGGATTCGTAAGGGGTTAATGTATGAACCGCGAGGCCATGATATGATGAGTGGTAGTATATTTTACCCTCCAAGTGATCCAAACAATGATTTCGGAATTTTGTTTATTGAAACAAGTGGCTGCCTACCCATGTGCGGTCACGGAACTATTGGCGCTATTACAATAGGTATTGAAGAAGGATTGATTAATCCTAAAACCCCGGGTGAAGTCCGTATGGAAACCCCTGCAGGTTTGGTTAAAATTAGTTATCAGCAGACGAATTCTAAAGTTGATTGGGTGAAATTGACGAATGTAAAATCGTATTTAGCAGCTACAGATTTAACGATAGTATCATCAGATTTAGGCGAGCTTACTTTTGATGTTTCCTATGGAGGCAATTTTTATGCTATTGTCGACCCGCAAGAAAACTTTTCAGGAATACAAGATTTTTCTGCAAGTAAATTAATTCAGTTCAGTCAGGAAATTAGGGAGAAAATCAATGATAAATATCCAGATATTTTTATTCATCCAATAGATTCAACAATTAGAAATGTAAGTCATCTATTATGGACAGGTACTACTATTTCTGAAACCGCAACCGCTAGAAATGCAGTTTTCTATGGAGATAAAGCTATTGACCGCTCACCTTGTGGTACTGGTACATCTGCTCGAATGGCACAATGGTACGCTAAAGGAAAGTTAGCTTTAAGAGAAGATTTTATACATGAGAGTTTTATCGGGTCGCAATTTATAGGTCGTGTTGAAGAAGAAACAACTTTAGCTGGTATACCAGCAATTATACCCAGTATAAAAGGTTGGGCCAAAATTTATGGTCATAATACTATTACGATTGACGATGATGATCCCTACGCTTATGGATTTCAAGTAATTTAAAAGTATAAATAAGCAACCAATGAAAAATTTTAATCTGTATTTCGTACTAATCATACTCTTTCTTGGAAGTTGCAAGGATAAAAAGGTAGAACCTGATAAACCTCTTTCTATTATAGATAAAGTTTCAGAACAGTATGAGTATTTATATGAAAATGCAATTCCTTTTGTCGATACAGAAAAACCAATGCCTAGAACTATCGTGAATGGTAAGTTGCACACAGTTGGTATTTATGATTGGACCAGTGGATTTCACCCAGGATCTATGTGGAATTTATACGGACTAACAAAAAATGAAGAATGGAAGAATAGGGCCACCTACTACACAAAACTTTTAGATACGATACAATATTGGGAGGGTACACATGACCTGGGTTTTATGATAGGGGATAGTTATGGTAATGCTTTAAAGTATTTGAATAATGAAGACTATAAAAAAGTAATGGTTCAAGCAGCTAAATCACTTTCTTCGCGCTTTAAACCAAAAGCAGGGATTATACAATCTTGGGAATCCAATGATCGTTGGCAATGTCCTGTAATTATTGATAATATGATGAACTTAGAAATGTTGTTCGAAGCAACGAAGATTTCTGGTGATTCTACTTTCTACGATATAGCCGTAACACATGCAGATACGACTATGTCCAAACATTTTAGAAAAGATTATAGTTCGTACCATGTATTGGATTATCATACCGAAACAGGAGAAGTTTTAAAGCGAAATACAGCTCAAGGGTATCAAGATGAATCTGCATGGGCTAGGGGCCAGGCATGGGGCCTGTATGGTTTTATAATAATGTACAGGGAAACTAAAAATCCTAAATATTTAAATCATGCAAAAAAAATTGCAGGGTTTATAATGAACCATCCAAACCTACCAAAAGATAAAGTTCCTTATTGGGACTACGATGCGCCCGTTACAGCGCAAACACCTCGTGATGCATCTGCAGCGGCAATAACGGCATCGGCACTGTATGAACTCAGTACCTTTGTTGAAGGTGATTTAAAATTAGCTTATAAAAATGAAGCTACTACAATTGTAGAAACTTTAAGCAAAGAGCCTTATTTGGCTAAGTTGGGAACGAACGAAGGTTTTCTTTTAAAGCATTCTACAGGTCATCTACCTGATGATTCTGAAATAGATGTGCCCATAAATTACGCTGATTACTACTTTTTAGAAGCCTTGATGCGTCAACGTGAAATGGTTAAATAATATTTGGTATGGCAAAAAATATAGTAATAATTGGCGGTGGTATCGTAGGGTTGTGTTCTGCGTATTACTTGAGTAAAGATGGCCATCAGATAACGATAATCGATAAGGGAGATATTACTTCTGGAGCTTCATTTGTAAATGCAGGCTACATAACACCTAGCCATATTATACCGTTGGCATCACCTGGTATGATTGCAAAAGGCATAAAAATGATGTTCAATTCTGCAAGTCCGTTTTACATGAAACCAAGACTAGATGCAGAATTCTTGAAATGGTCATGGTATTTTCATAAGTCTTCGACAAAAGCTAAAGTTGAAAAAGCGATCCCCATAATTAAAGAAATTAATCTCATTAGTAGAGAATTATTTACTGATATTAGAAATTCGGGTGATTTAGGTGAGTTTCAACTTGAACGTAAAGGTTTATTAATGTTATATAAAACTGAATCAAGTTATTTACATGAAAAGGAGATTGCCGACAGAGCTAGTTTTTTGGGTCTTGAAGTTTCAGATTTGAATAAAACTGAATTGAAAAAGATAGAACCTAATGTGAATATCGATGCAGAGGGAGCCATTCATTATGAATGTGACGGTCATACTACGCCAACCGAAATAATGCCCAAAATGTTGAATTATCTTAAAACCGTTGGCGTTAAAATTTGCATTGACGAAGAAGTTCTCGATATAAAAACTGGTTACGGCGTAATTAAGGAAGTAATAACCGATAAAAATAACTACCAACCAGATGAAGTCATTTTGGCTGCAGGTTCTTGGAGTGGGGAACTTTCAAAAAAACTAAATCTAAAATTATCCTTACAAGGCGGTAAAGGCTATCGTATTAATGTAGTGCGTAATACTGGTATATCAATGCCCGCTATACTAATGGAAGCCAAAATGGCGGTGACACCCATGAATGGATTTACACGTTTCGCAGGTACAATGGAATTTTCTGGGAATAATAATATAGTTAGAAAGGAACGTGTGTTGGCAATTGCCAATGGCGCACATTCATTTTATCCCGATTTGAATATTAATTCCGCTGAGATAGAAAGTGCCAAAACAGGATTACGACCGGTTTCTCCCGACGGCTTACCATATATAGGTAAGTCTGCAAGTATCAAAAACTTAATTATAGCTACGGGTCATGCCATGATGGGGTGGAGCCTTGGGCCTGCAACCGGTAAGTTAGTTTCTGAGTTAATAAATGATAAAAAGACTTCTATGAATTTAACTGCTTTTAGCCCAGAAAGAACATTTTAAGTAAATCGTTTAAAAATTCATCGTTACTAAATTACCATTCACCGACAGCAACTGTTCATTCATCTACAGTAGACATTTTAATGGTTCCTTAATTTTGACATTTATAGTATCAATATATTTATGCAATGGATATTCTATTAATAGAAGATGATTTAATCGAGGTGATGAAGTTGAAACGTACTGTTTCTAAACTGAATTTAAAGCATTCAATCATTGAAGCAAAAAATGGTGAAGAAGCATTGAGCTACCTTAGTTCTGGAGAGAAATTACCAGATATTATTCTATTAGATTTAAATATGCCTAGAATGAATGGTCTAGAATTTCTATCTATTTTAAAGAAAGATGAATTGTTGCAGTATTTGCCAACGATAATTTTAACTACATCAGAAAATAGAGCCGATTTACTTAAATGCTACCAAGCTGGTATTGCTGGTTATGTGATTAAGCCATTAAAATATGAAGATTACGAGTACAAGTTAAACGCTGTTTTAGAGTACTGGAGTGTTAATCAACTAGTGAAAGGCTAACAAAAAAGCTCATTTCACAACATTTTTATTTAATTACGTATTAATTTTCCTACGTTTGAGATATGATTTAAAAGTTTCAAATGAAGGGAATTGTATTTACTGAGTTTTTGGAAATGGTTGAGTCCGAATTTGGTCTAGAAACCGTTGACAATATTATTGAAAAATCAAACTTACCATCAGAGGGCATATATACCTCGGTAGCAACCTATGAATTTAATGAAATGGTTGCCCTAATCACACAATTAAGTGAAGAGGTGAATTTACCGGCAGGAGATTTAATCTATGCTTTTGGGCTTTATTTATTTTCTAGTTTAAAAAATGCCCATCCCGAAGTTATACAAAGTTATAGATCACCAATTGCTTTGTTATATTCTATAGAAGACCACATACACGTACACGTTAAAAAGTTATATCCAGAGGCAGAGTTACCAACTTTTAAGATTCTTGAAAAGACTGACATGTCCATATCTATGATCTATACCTCAACTAGAGGGCTATATAGATTAGCAGAAGGCTTAATTGAAAAAGCATTTGAACACTTTAATGGTAAAGCTCAAATAACCTACGAACTTTTAAAAGAGGACGGTACGGAAGTAAAATTTGATATCGTACAGAATGGATAATAAGGAAGTTGTTCTCCTGAAAAAGGCATTAGAAAGGCAAAAAAAAGCACGTCAACAAGCAGAGAGAATTTTAGAAGCAAAATCTAAAGAGCTTTACGATGTTTCCCATCATTTAAGGGAGGCAAACGGTAAGCTTGAAAATTTACTAAGTGAGAAATCTTCTGAATTAGATGGTGTATTTATTAACATTATTGACCCATATGTAGTTATGGACCTTCAATTTAATGTTATCAATATGAATAGATCGGCGAAAGAATTTTTGGGATTCGATCACACTACTAAAGTTGTAAACCTTTCACAATTTATTCATCCCGATTATTTATCATATACGAACGAATCGATGCGTTCTATGATGGAAGTTGGTACGCTATCAAATTATCGTGCAAAACTCATCTTAGATGATCGTACAGAAAAATTTGTTCAAATAAACGCCAGTCTTATTTACAATACAGATCGTAAACCTATTGCAGCACAGGGTATTATTAGAGATATTACAAGTGAACACGAAGTAAAAAAGCTGGTTTCTGAACAGAAGAAACAATTAGATATTATCGTAGAGAATTCTCCTTTAGGTATTATTTTGGCTAAAGATGGTATAATCATCAAAGCCAATAACACATTTGTTGACATGCTTGGCTATAGTGAGGATGAACTTAAAAATATTTCTTTAAAAGCTATTTCTGAGCCAGACAATGATACTTGTGAAGATGACCAAATTAATCTCATGCATGCTGGTAAATTAGATAAGTTTACTACAGTATTAAAGTTCTTAAAAAAAGATGGCTCTAATTTTATGGCTAAAACCAGAATGACTGCAATCTTAGATAATGAGGTTAAGACAGATTATCAGGTGGCTATGATCGAAGATATTTCAAAAGAACTTGATGCCGATAGAAGGCTTAAGGCCTCTGAAAATAGATTGGCGGCATTGATATCTAACTTGCAAACAGGTGTGCTTTTAGAAGATGAGGACGGTAAAATAGCCTTGACGAATCAAATGTTCTGCAATCTTTTTAATATTGAACAAACTCCAATTCAGCTTATTGGTAATGATTGTGTTGAATCTGAAGAGCATAATAAAAAGTTCTTTAAAAATTCTGAGAAGTTTATAAGTAGAATAGAAGAAATACTAACAAAAAGAGAAACTGTATTATCAGATGAACTTGAAATGATCGATGGTAGAATCTTAGAAAGAGACTATATACCTATTAATAATGATGGAGATTATAAGGGGCATTTATGGGCATATCATGATGTAACGATAAGTAAGAATTACAGGAAAAATTTAGAGGCACAACGAGAAAAATATAGCAGTATCATAGCGAATATGAATCTTGGTATTGTCGAAGTAGACAATCAAGATATTATACAAATGGTAAACCAAAGCTTTTGTCAAATGAGTGGTTTTGATGAGGATGATTTGTTGGGCCAGGTATTATCCAATATTATTATTTTTAAAAAGAACGAATTTTTCTTAGAAAAGAATATCAGAAGATTGAAAGGAGAATCTGATTCTTATGAGGTAGAGGTATTCAACAAACAAAGAAATAGAAAGCACTGGCTAATTAGTGGAGCACCTAGATATAACGATTCTGGTACGGTAATAGGATCTATAGGTATTCATTTAGATATCACTGATCAAAAAGAATTAGAATTACAGAAAGAAAATCTTGTTTCAGAATTAGAAAATAGTAATCAAGGTCTACAAGAATATGCGCATATAGTATCTCATGATCTTAAATCACCTTTAAGAAGCATCAGCGCATTGGCTACTTGGTTATATGAAGATTATAAAGATGTTTTAGATGAAGGTGGAAAGCAAAATTTAGAGCTCATGCAAGAGAAAGTAGCCTCAATGGATAAATTGATCCACGGTATCTTAGAATACTCCACAGCAAACAGTTCTGAATTGGATGATTCTAAAGTAGATTTAAATACTGTTATCTCTGATATTGGAGAAACAATTTACATTCCCGAACATGTTAAGTTAGTAGTGCCTAAAACGCTACCTACAATTGTTGCCGATCGTATTAAGATGCACCAAGTTTTTCAAAATATTATCGGTAATGCCGTTGTTCATATAGAAAGAGAAATAGGGCTAGTAGAAGTGCTATTTAAAGATTTGGTTGATCAATGGCAATTTACGATTAGTGATAATGGTGTTGGCATACCTGAAGAGTATCATAAAAAGATTTTCGACATATTTCAATCTATAGGTAATAATGAAAGATCAACGGGTATTGGACTTTCAATAGTTAAAAAAATTATTGATCGTTACAATGGTACCGTATGGGTAGATAGTATCGTTGGAGAAGGAACTCAATTCCATTTTACCATTAAGAAAAACGAAATTTGAAAAAATAACCAATGAAAATAGTTCAAGCAATTAAAAAATCGAATGAACCTTTTGTATTTAATGAGAAAAGAATATCATTAAGAGAACCTTTAGTTTTGGTTTTCGGAAATCGTTATATGTTAGAAAGTGAACATATATTTGATGAGGTGAAAGACTTATTTCCATATGCAAATATAGTTTTCGGTACTACTTCTGGCGAAATTATAGACGACAAAGTTTTAGATGGTACTATTGTTTTAACGGCTATTGAATTTGAAAAAAGTTCTGTGGTAATTAAGCGAAGTAATATTAATGATTATAAGAATAATGATATTAAGTTAGGTGAGAGCCTAATGGCAAAATTTCCTAAAGAGAATTTAAAACATCTATTAGTTATTTCAGAAGGTAGTTCGGTTAATGGTAGTGCTTTAATTAGTGGATTAGAGAAAGTAAAGAATACCGGTACAAGCCTATCTGGAGGACTTTGTGGAGATGATGATCGTTTTGAAAGAACTTTGGCTTCGTATAATGAAAACCCTAAGGAAGGCGAGATAATTGCAATAGGTTTTTATGGTGAGACCTTAGAAATTACAAGTTCTAATTATGGTGGATGGACTCCGTTTGGTCCTGAAAGAATAATAACAAAATCTGAAGGTAATGTTTTATTTGAACTTGATGGTAAACCCGCTTTGGACCTTTATAAAACGTATTTAGGTGAAAAAGCTAACGAATTACCTAAATCTGCATTACTTTATCCATTAAGTGTTCGAATAGAAGAAGATTCAGAACCTTTGGTTCGAACCATTTTAAATATAGATAACGATAAAAACGCGATGATTTTGGCTGGTGATATGCCAGAAGGGTCAAAGGTCCAATTAATGATGTCATCGGTAGAAGATATTGCAAATGGTGCTTTTCATGCCGCAGAGTTGGCAATGAAAGGGCGCGAAAAAAATCCTGAGTTGGCAATATTAATAAGTTGTATTGGTCGTAAATTGGTCATGGACCAAAGAACTGAAGAAGAAATTGAGGAAGTGAAATCTGTTATAGGAGATGATACTTTTATTAGTGGTTTTTATTCCTATGGCGAAATGGCACCATTTAGCGGTCACCAAGAATGTAAATTGCACAATCAAACAATGACCTTAACTTTATTTAGCGAATAATGCATTCTTTATTAAAAAGACAACTTAGAAAATACCTATCGTCAGACCTTGAAAGACATCCAGATATGGAACGTTTTTTAGAGGCGATAGATAAGTCATATGAAAATCATGATGAAAAGTTGTCCATGCTACAAAGAGCATCAATGATAAGTTCAGACGAGTTATATGACGCGAATAGAAAATTACAGAAAGAAGCTCTACAACAGAAGAATATTTTAGTATCTCTAGAAAATGCCATACGTAGTTTAACTGAGAACTTAAATGAAGAAGAACTATTCGGACAGAATATTAAAGACGCATTTAATACCGAGCATCTGGCTACCTACATTAGTAATTTAGCGACAAAGGTTTCTGAGATGACCGCAGAAAAAGATGAACTTCTTAAAAGCTTAGAGAATCAGAACCAATCGTTGAATAACTATGCTCAAATGGTTTCCCATGATTTAAAATCTCCGATACGAAATATCAATGCTTTGATGAGTTGGATCATGGATGATGAAAAGGAAAAATTTTCTGATGCCAGCAAGGAAAACTGCTCATTGGTATCTCAGAATCTAACCAAGATGGATAAATTGATTACTGGCATTTTAAACCATGCTACAATGGGTGAAACCGAAGAGCATAGAGTTTCTTTCGATGTTGATAATGTTTTAAAAGAAATCGTGCAAACTATCTATGTGCCCGAGAACATAACATTTGCATATGCAGATAATTTACCGCAAATGTTGTTTGAAAGAGCAAGGTTAGAGCAATTGTTCATGAACTTGTTTACTAATGCCGTTACGGCTACCGAAAATGTAGAAAATGGCGTTATCAAAATTGGCTATGAACCAGATGAGATTTTTTGGAAATTTAGTGTCACCGATAATGGTAGGGGTATACCAGAAAAGCATCAAGAAGGAATTTTTAAAATGTTCAAAAAGTTAGAAACTACTAACAATGCCACTGGTATCGGCCTTGCAATTGTTAAGAAAATTGCAGTTCTTTATGAAGGTGATGTATGGTTAGAATCTAAGGAAAACGAAGGAACCACTTTTTTTATTACCTTAAAAAAGAATATATGATAGAACAACCAAACCTTAACTACGTCGATGAGCTTGCAGGTGACGATATTGAATTTAGAAATCAATTTATCACGATTATCAAAGATGAGTTTCCTTTAGAAAAGGTAGAATATCAGGGCCATGTATCTAATAATAGAGTAAAAGCTACTGCAGAGATTGTTCATAAGCTTAAACATAAATTCAATATTTTAGGAATGGAGAATTCATACAAACTAGCAGTTACGTATGAGATGGAATTATTAGATGGAAAAAATGGTAGTGAATCTAAATTTAATGAGATTTTAGAAACCATTGAAAAATATATAAAAACAATTTAAATGAACTGTATTATAATCGATGATGAAGCTACGGCAAGAGCAATTGTGAGGCAGTTGTGTTCAAAAATTCCAGAACTCGATGTAATTGAAGAATTTGACAATGCCATTTCAGCAATTAAGTTTTTAAACCAACAGAATATCGATGTCATATTTTTAGATATTCATATGCCAGGCTTTAGCGGGGTTGATTTTGTACAGACATTAAAAAACCCTCCGAATATTGTTTTAACTACATCGGACACCAATTTTGCCATAGCCGCTTATGAATATGAATGTATCGTAGATTATTTAGTAAAACCCATTACACAAGATAGATTCGAAAAAAGTATAAAGAAAATATCGGGGTTAACGACCAATCAACCAAAATCCATAATTGAATCCAAACAAGATTCGGTTGAAGGTGATGATTTATATATTAATATTGATAGAAGACTCGTAAAGCTTAAGCTAAATGAAATTTTAGTTATTGAAGCTAAAGGAGATTATATAGAGGTTAAAACTGAAAAGGAAGAATATAGGGTACATACAACATTGAAAAAAATAAAGGAAAAACTACCTGAAAAATTATTTTTGCAGATACACCGATCTTACATTATTAATTTTATAAAGATTATTGATATTGAAGATAACAGTGTGTTAATCGCAAAAAATGTGGTGCCTATTAGTCGCTCTAATAGACCAGAATTAATGAGGCGCCTGAATCTTTTATAAAATATTTTTAAACACTTCGGTAGAATCTTATATAGAAGAATTGATTGATTAGTATTTTTGTCAATCAACATATTACTATTCAATTTATTGGAAATTTGAACTATGATTTTGAAATCTAGTTAAAGTATATTTCATTAGTCTAATGACTGATTTTCAAAATATGTTGAAGAGTTAGCTTTTTACAAAGTGTAGTTTTATAAAAATTAATCGAGATTTAGTTTTTTATAAAATAAAGGTTTCTTCAAAAACAGCCATTTAGCTTTTAATCCAATTTCTGTAAACTCAAAACCAGCGGCAGTAGCAGAGGCAATATTACTATACTTGCCATAAACGCTCATGCTAAAACGTTTAGAAAATTGATGTTGTACAGAAGTTTCTGCTCTGAAAATAGTCGTTTTAGGGTCGTCTTCTACTTGTTGAATACCAGTGGCTGCACTAGCCATATAGGTTGTTTTTTCTGAGATTTTACCACGTATATCTGCAAATAATTCAACGGCCTTGTATTTTTCGGGACTAAAGTATATGGTGGGTACTTGATCTTTAAAAGTAATATACTGGTAGTTAACTCCCATTTTTAGTGCAGGTTTACGAAGAACATTATAATATAAAGAGGTGAACAATAGATTTCGAACGTTATTATCACTTTGTTGGGTGTGCATTAGTTGGGTGTACCAACCAAAATTTACATTGGTGCCTAAGTTGTAGTTAATTCCGTAATGGTTCTGTATAATTTCACGCTCTATTAATTCGGCATTAAAACTTTGCACTTCTCGCTGATACCCAAGTGTTAAGTTTTGTAGTTTAAAAGGTTGTAAATCTAATTTAATATCTAAAACAGGTTGTGTATATGCTTCATCTAAAAATCGAGAATTGTTTAAACCTATAACCGTTCTTAAAACTGTTTTAGGAAATAACTTGTATTGTAAACCGGCCAATAACACACGAGAGGTTGCTTTGTTATCAGTAACACTATTTTCAGTCGTTCTAAAAAAGTAAGATACCGTAGTTCTAAACTTTGTAGTAAAAGGAACATCGATTGTAGTATTGGTAAAAAACGCAACGTTATTACCATTATCGAAAGTATAAGCGGCATGTTCTTCGATAGTAGGAGTGTGCATTAAGTTAAGTTTTTCAATGAAACCTTTTGCATCTTTTTGATTCTTATAAAATTTAAGAGTTTGGTTGGCCATGTTATAGGCGGGTATAATTAAGTCTGCCGCAAATAATGCATTTGCCTTACCCAGATTACCATCGAAAGAAGCGCTATCATTCACTAAAATTTTATCATAACTTTCTAAGCTAGATTTTGGGTCTCCGGTGTAAAGACCACGTGTTGCTTTTAATGCGTGAATCCAATTTCTATTTGGGTAATGTTTCTCAAGACTATCAATTTGTTTTTTTGCCGTAATAAATTTTCTATTCCAAATCAGTGCCTGTATATAACGATCATAGGTTTGTTCGGTAAGCTTAGTATCATTTAGTTTAATAGCTTTTAAAGTGGCTGTTTTTGAAATAGTAAGTGCTTCTTTGTCATTTTCATCTATATGCTCTGCTAACACAATACCATTTAATGAGGTAATAGAATCTTTAGGTGTTGTTGCATACCTTAAATACATGCTCTTTGCTTTATCTACTTGCTTCGTAATTAGATAAAGATTTGCCAAGTTGATTAGAACATCTTTGTCATTTGGAAAATCATTAAAGATTTCTTTTAACAATTGTTCACCTTTTCCATATTCCTGGTTATTTACATATTCATTGGCATAGCCCAATCTCATGAACTTTCTGGAAGTTTTAGCACTGCTATTTTCTGGTTGAAGTGCTATAGCTTTTTCAACCCAACTTAGAGCAGATTTATACTCCTTTAGGTTACTAAGGGTATTTGCATACCCTAAAACTGCTGCAAACTGCCTAGGGTTTCTCTCTACCAAGTCAGCATATAAAGGTTTAGCTTTTTTATATTCTTTTGCCCATAGATACGATTCGTTATAATTAATTTCTATTTCAAAATCACCCGGATAATCTTTTAAAAGTTCTGAGAATAAATTTGTTGCTTTTTCTGGTTCACCACTAAGCCCAACAGCCCGCCCATAACATAATTTGGCAGTTTTATTATCAAGGTCGGTTTTTAGGTATTCACCAAAAAAAAGTTCGGCTTCTTGAAAGTTTCCCTTTTCTAACATATCAAACCCTTTTGACATATCAGATTGTGCCCTCAAAAGAGAAGTTGTAATCAAAAAAATAAAAAGTACTCTACGAATCATTTAAAGTGAGATTAATACTACAAATACCTAACGGTAATTATTCTAATTTATTTGTCATTATCAATAATGTAAAGATAAAACTGGAGCTACGGTTACGGGAGTTAGATAATTGCCATTCGTCTACAGCAACTGGTCATCGGCCTAAAGCAGCGAAATTACAAGGGTATGCTTAAAGATATTTGACGTATAAATTGGTAGAAGTTTAGATATTAAAAAAATAACCATGACAGCAATTAAAGTAGTACTGAACAAGGTTTCGCCAGAAAAACTCTTTATGAGTAGTGTAATTCTGGTTAATGGAGGTAATTATCTTTATAATTTGGTCTTAGGTAGATTGCTTGGTCCGGCGGCATATAGCGAGGCTGCTTTGCTTATTACATTGCTGTTGGTTCTATCCTTTTTAGGAATGACTTTTCAACTTGCCACTGCAAAATTCGCCATCTTATTTACTGATACCGAATGGGTAGCCCTAAAACAACTTTTATATAAGTATGCGCTTACTTTTGGTACGGCAATCGGTATTTTACTATTTGCATTTGCCGATAGTCTTCAGCAAATATTTCACACACAATCTGCCTTAATGTTCAAGACATTTGCTGTAACAGTACCGTTGTATTTTTTTATGTCTGTAAATCGCGGTAAGTATCAAGGTAGACAACATTATCAAAGTCTTTCCATTACCTATCAAACAGAAATGTGGAGTAGATTATTGTTAACGTTAGGTCTACTTTGGTTGGTGCCAAAAGAACCTGCCTTTGTTGTATCATTAGGTATAGCCCTTTCTTTTATCTTCGGATTGATTCCTACCAATATCAATCTTAAAAATTTCACCAAAACCATTTCGTTATCGAAAGTAAATAAGAAAAAAGTAGTAAACTTCTTAATATTGACAGCTTGTTACGAATTCACTCAAATAGTAATAAATAATAGTGATGTACTTTTAGTAAAACACTATTTTGATACAGTAGATGCAGGTCTTTATTCTTCTTTGGCGATGATTGGTCGCGTAGTTTATTTAGTTGCTTGGATGTTCGTTATGCTGCTGTTGCCTTCGGTTGTACAAAAACAGAAAGATGGTGAAGCTACAGCACCTGTGTTAATTAAATATGTTAGTTACATTGGTTTATTGGCAATCGCAATCGTATTCAGTTGTGCGGTTATTCCAGAACTGATAATTCAAATAATGTTCGGTGAAGCATATATTTCTATGGCTCCTCTTTTGTGGCAGTACGCCTTGGCAACTTCATTATTCGCTATCTCTAATATTTTTGCCTATTACTTTTTGTCTTTGGATCAATACTTTCCGGTAATACTTTCCGGATTGCTAGGGATTTCTCAAATTGTTATGATAACTTTTTTCCATAGTACCTTATATATTGTAGTTCAAGTACAAATTGTGGCAATGGTAGCATTACTTGTAGCACAACTTCTTTATTTTGCACACTATAGCATTTTAAATAAGGCTACCTAATACCCAGGTACTTGGTAAACAACCGGTAGTTCTGGCGTATTGCACCATGCTGGTAGTTATGGTAAGGCCGTTGCTTTACCAGTTTTAGGAGACCTAAGTATATTAGTTAAAGAAGAAGGATATAAAGGTGAATTTTTTGAACCTGAAAGTGTAGAGTCGTTAGCAATTGCTATTGAAAATATTTTGCTGCACGATTCATACAGAATGTATTTAGCGAAAGCCAATTATCATGCAACAAGTTCATTACCTATTTCAGATATTACAAAAATGTATATAGAATATTTTAAAATTTTACAATTGGCCAAGTCTAAAGGATTCAATTTAGATGTACCACTTGTTGAAAATGAATTGATGTTATAAACTATTTGGTTAGGTTAAGTGAGAAAGGGAGTAGTTTGGTTAGCTGCTCCCTTTTAATTTTTAAACATTGCATGTTGATTATAGTATATATATTAAAGTACAAGTGGTAACAAATCATAGGGTTTTCGTTTAAAGTGGTACATCTATTTTTAAACTATTTTACGATTTTCTTACAATATTACTTGAATAATACGTTATATGTAAGTTAAATCTTACTTAAATATTATCATGAAAATACTAACTATTGATGATCAACAACTTATTCTTTTATCGGTTGAAAGACGCCTTTCTGAATTAGGTTACAGTGTTAAGACCGCTAATACTGGTCAAATGGGAATAGAACTGTTCGATTCTTTTGAGCCTGATTTAGTGCTTGTTGATATTAATATGCCAGACATGTCTGGTCTAGAGGTGGTAAAACATATTAAATCTGGTACAAAAAAAGGTGTTCCGGTTTTGGTAATGTCTGGTAATACCCAAGAAAACATCATCATGGACGGTTTTACTTTAGGCATCGATGATTACATGAAAAAGCCTGTAAGTTTAGATGAAATGGCGGCACGTATAAAGCGACTTGTTGGTGCTCCTATTATTAGTGACAGTTCGCAAGTTTCTACTAACGCTAGAATGTTGCAAAAAAATTGTGTAGGCGTTGTAATACCTTGTTATAATGAGGAAGAACGTCTTTTAAGCACTGAGTTTAAAGACTTCGCGCATAAGAATCTTGGTTACCATCTTTGTTTTGTTAATGATGGTAGTACCGATAAAACCTTAGAGGTTTTAGAGAAATTGAAAAAAGGTAGCGAAAGCAATATCAGTATTTATAATTGCGAACAAAACGGTGGTAAGGCAGAAGCTGTACGTCAAGGTATGTTGCATTTGGCTAAAGATGAGCAATTAGACTATATAGGCTTTTTAGACGCCGATTTATCTACAGATTTTAGAGATTTTGATGATTTGGTGGAAACATTGGACCAATCTAATTTTAAAATAGTTAGTGGATCTAGAATGAGTAGAATGGGGGCTAATATTACTAAAGAATCCGCACGTAAGATTATTAGTATGACCATTAACCTTATCATCAGAACCATCTTAAGAATGCCATTCAATGACACGCAATGTGGCGCAAAAGTTATGGACCGTTCTGTAGTACCATTACTTTTCGATAAGCCATTTATTACCAAATGGTTGTTCGATGTTGAAATGTTCATCAGAATGCGAAAACATTATGGTAAAACCGAAGCTAAAAAAATTATTTGTGAGCAACCTCTTAAACGTTGGATCCATGCCGATGGGTCTAAATTATCTATGAAGGATTCAGTAAAAATTGTTGGTCAGTTGGCAAAAATCGCCTTTGTCTACAGGTAATTATTGAAACTTAAAATCAACTAGATAAGACCTAAATTCATGTCAGCAATAAAAATAACTTTAAAGAAAGTATCCCCTAAGCATTTGTTTATGGGTAGCGCCTTGCTGGTCAATGGTGGTAATTATTTATATAATTTACTCTTAGGTAGATTATTAGGGCCAGAAGCGTTTGCCGATGCGGCATTGTTGGTAACATTGTTATTGGTTTTGTCTTTCGTTGGGATGACATTTCAGCTCGCCACCACCAAATTTGCAGTGTTATTTTCAGATGAAACGTGGGTTGTCTTTAAGGATACCATGTATCGGTATGCATTGGTTTTTGGTGTGTTTACAGGAATTCTTGTGCTTACTTTTTCAAAGAATCTTCAAGAGCTATTTAATACACAGAATCATTACATGTTCATGATTTTTGCTGTGGCCATACCCTTGTACTTTGTTATGAGTGTAAATAGAGGAAGGTTTCAAGGAAGGCATGACTTCGGAAAATTAGCGGCCACTTATCAAACAGAAATGTGGAGTAGGCTCTTGCTTACTTTTGCTTTGCTATTATTGATGCCTTTTGAACCGGGAATTTTAATTGCAGCAGGTATAGCGCTATCGTTTGTCTTCGGACTTTTTCCTTCGGATTTTAAAGGAGTTCAAGTTTTTTCTAAAAGTAAACTAGCTGCAGTTGATTTAAGACAAGTCTGGATTTTTATTGGGCTTACCGCTGGTTATGAACTCACGCAGATTATCATAAATAATAGCGACATTCTACTGGTAAAGCATTATTTTAATGATAAAGATGCTGGTCTATACTCATCATTAGCGTTGATTGGTAGGGTTGTTTATTTCGTTGCTTGGATGTTTGTTATGTTATTAATGCCAACGGTAATTCAGAAGCAAAAAGATGGAGAACCAACTGCACCTGTACTTTTTAAATATGTATTCTTTATTGGTGGCTTATCAACCTTCATAGTATTTGTTTGCTTTTTACTCCCAAATTTGATAATCACCTTAATGTTTGGTGATGCTTATTTATCAATAGCACACCTACTTTGGAAATATGCTTTGGCAACATCATTATTTGCAGTCTCTAATATTTTCGCTTATTACTTTCTGTCGTTAAACCAATATTCACCTGTAATACTATCTGGCTTATTAGGGTTTTCACAAGTGGCACTCATAATGCTATACCATGACAATCTTGAAACAGTAGTGCATATGCAAATAATTGCAATGGTTATACTATTGGTTGCACAGCTATTGTTTTTCATCATAAAAAATTCATCATCTAAAATGGATATGGTTGTTAATAACACGCTTTAACCATCAAATTATATTTTAATAAAACTTAACCAAAATGAAATTAGCAATTGTAACCGCATACCCACCTAGTAAAGTAACTTTAACAGAATATGGTTACTATTTGGTGCAACATTTTAGACTTCAAGAAGAAGTTACAGAATTGATATTGATTACCGATCGTACCGAAGAACCAAAAGATTTAAATTTTGAGGAAAACGGCTGTAAGATTACCGTTAAAGAATGTTGGAGTTTTAATAGTTATACTAACATTTTTAATATTAGTAAAACTATTTCGCAAACTAAGCCAGATGCTGTTTTATTCAATTTACAATTTTTAAAATTTGGGGATAAAAAAGTACCTGCAGCCTTGGGCTTAATGCTTCCTTTTATCTGTAAAATGAAAGGAATTCCAACGATATCATTGCTTCATAATATTCTTGAAAAAGTAGATTTGGAGAATGCAGGCTTTACCAATAATAAAATACTTCAAAGTATTTATAATTTTATAGGTACCACGTTAACCAAATTTGTTCTTGCATCAGATATACTAGCTGTTACCATAAGTAAATACGTGTCTACGTTAGAAGAAAAATATAAGGTTAAAAATGTAGCATTGATTCCGCATGGCGCCTTTGAAACTCCTCCAGAGCCAGATTATAAATTACCAGCGGGCCCAAAGCAGGTTATGGCTTTTGGCAAGTTTGGTACGTATAAAAAAGTAGAAATATTGATAGAGGCGGTGGAGGAAATCAGGTCTAGATTAAATGAAGATATAGAAATTGTTATTGCAGGTACAGATAGCCCGAACACACCGGGTTATTTGGACGAAATGAAAGAGAAATATAGCCATGTCCCACAAATTCGTTTTACAGGTTATGTTGCAGAGGAAGATGTGCCGAAACTTTTTGGTGAAAGTGCGGTGACCGTTTTTCCATATACCTCTACAACGGGTAGTTCAGGAGTTTTACATCAAGCTGGTAGTTATGGTAACGCAGTAGCTTTGCCAGACCTTGGTGACTTAAGCACTTTAGTTGAGGAAGAAGGTTATAAAGGTGAGTTTTTTGAAGCCGATGATACGTCATCTCTTGCAACGGCAATTGAGAAAATTCTAACAAACGATGCGTATAGAATACAACTCGGAAAGCAAAATTATAAGGCGGCATGTTCATTGCCAATGTCTGCAATTACCCAAATGTATATAGATTACTTTAAAGCTATTCAGAAATCGAAAGAGACGGGGTTCAATATTGATATTTCAACAATAGAGAAGAAATTGGTTCATTAAGGATCGATATGGTTAATATTTATGGGCTGGTTTTTAACCAGCCTTTTTTTATTCTAGAAGGTCTAGTTCAATTTAGGCATGAATGTTTGTGGCGGCGTAGAAAGTTAGAAAACTATAGACACTAAATACACTGTAGGGTAACCTTGTTTATTATTGATTAATTAACTCAAAGTATGCGGGTTTTTTATTTCCTAAGGAATCTAGGCAACCAAAGAAATGTTGCTTTTTGGTTTTCCAAGGTAAATTTCCTGCCACGGAACTAGGTACATTTTTAAAGTCATATAACGTCCAGAACATGTACGGTATGTTATTATCTTTCAATAATTGTTGCATTTCTTTATAGTATTCTTTTTGTCCTTCTTCGGCTGCTCCTCTATACAAGTTCCATACTCCTTTATACGAAGACATGCCATACTCCTGAAGCACTTTAGGTTTGTTGGGTACTTTAGCGTTTAGGGTGTCGTATGTACTTTTAAAGTCCTCTATATCCCTGTAATAATGATAGGACACAAAATCTACTTTATCGGCTAGTTCAACACCAGCTTCTGGTGTAGACCAACCAATGGTGATTGGGTGATTTTTATCCCATTTCTTAATGTTATCGATCATTTGTTCTAACCAGCCAAGCACACGCAAACGACCACGGGAATCAAAATCTAGATCGGGTTCATTTTTTATATCCCAACCTAAAAGAGCTGGGTGGTCTTTAACAGCATTTACAATGGTCTCAGCATGTCTATGCGTAAGCGTCCAATTAGAAACATCATAATCGCCGTAAAAATCGAATAAAGTAATTAATACATCTAACTCGTTTTCTTCAGCACTATCTAAGAGGGTTTTTAAGAGTTGTAGTTTTTTATAATCAACCCTGTTTTTTCCAAAATCATCATACTGAATAAATACGCGGATGGTGTTTAACCCCATATTTTTAATGATTTCAAAATCTTGATTAATGATAGTATCGTTAAATTTTTTCCCGAATGTATTCCACGGGGAGTCTTTAGGGTAGTAATTAATTCCTTTTATGTTCTCAACTTTTTTAAGTTTACTCCGTATTTTTCTTTGCTTTCTTTTAGTGGTATCTCCTGGTGTAGGTATTTCTTTTAGGTGTCTAATGCGCCAAAATCCATCCTCTAACAGCATCATAACTTGGTAACTGGTGGTATCCTTTTCTTTAGACAATAGCGTTTCGCCTTCATAAACTTCTTGGTACTCTTCAACATTATAATCTTTGAAGACGACCATTGTACCATCTGCCGTATAAAAGTCTAAAGAAGAATTGTGGTTTAGCGTTGTTCGTTTATACCAGTGATTGTTCTTTTTGTTTAAATCAATGTTATCATACAATCGTACCCTGGCGCTATCGGTATAAAAATCTTCTATACCGTAACGGTCATTTTTCTTATATGCTATATTGCGAACGTGCCATGCATTCATATAATCGTTTGTAATTTCTCCCAACGCTTGCTCCTCCATTGGTCTTCCTGGGTTTTCCAAGTTTATCCATTCTACATTTGGCTTGTACACATCTTCCATGGGTACCTCTAAATGCAGCATAGAGGTTTTGTCCGCACCGGTATTCATAAAGGACCATGCAGCTCCAATTCCATATATGACCAGTCCGTTAATAGCCAAAAATGTGACTATTAGTACCATTCTGTATAATGTTTTATTTAATTGTATCGCCATGAATGTTCTTTGTAAATTCTTTTGTAATTCCTGCTGCGAACAATTTTAGTTGATAATTTCCTTCAGGAAGAAAGTGTTCGCCCAAAAATATATTACATGCACCATTTTTAGTGGTTGTTTTTTTAGATGTGATGAATATTCCGTCGGCATCATAAATATCTAATTGCAAAAGAAGACCATCGGGAATTAGCTGCTTCATAAAACTTTCGAACGGACCAATATCTATATTTCTATTTCCTTTGGAAAAATGAACGGGATAGTCTTTAACAGCAGCTTTAAATGAGAATTCTGTAGTATTACTCTCGGCTGCACCGGTAACAAATGCCTGAATTTCCCAATTGGTTGCTTTATCTGGGTGTAAGGTTTTCGCTTCTGCAATACCATTTACCGTTGTACCAATAGTATATAAATATGAGTCGTTCTCATTTTTGATTACGAAAGTAACCAACGTACCATTGGTAACCATATTGCCGAATTCATCTTTTATGATATCCGATTTAAAAGTGATGATTTGATTACCGTCTGCAAAATTATGAGCGCTAGAGGCGGTTATGCCAAAATTAGTTGCGTTGGAAGGGTAAACAATAGTTGCAAGTTCTTTAGAGTTAATGCCGTTACATTCTGATGAGACTAATATTCTACCAGATTGCAAGGTTGACCTCACATTGTAAAAAGCGAAAAAACTCTCTGTAGTGATTTTTAGTTCATTGATATTCTCTAAAAATTGATATTTAACAGTGACTTCAGTGCCATTATCTAAAGGATTGTCATAGGCATCGGTCGGAGATATCGTAAGCATTGAATAATCATTATACCCCGCGGTGACGCTTCGAGGTCCGAAATAAGACTCAATATAAGTGGCCTTGAGGGTATTTGTTGTAATATCAAATTTGCCATTATGTAATGTATGACCATTTAATAGTAGCTTCCATCTGCAGGGACCGGCAATTCTAGTGAAATTTGTGGGAATGTTGAACGTAATTAATTCATTAGATGCATTCTCCGTTTCCAGTATTACATTTCCATAGGCATTCTTCACCTGTAGTTTCAGATCTTTTATAGCACCATCTGCTTTGAATGACAGGGTAATAGGATTTCCTGCTATACTAGAATTTGGTTGGGATACCAGTTCTACTTTAGGGTAGCTGAATTCTTTTGGTCGTTCTTCTTTTTTATCAGAACAACCAAGTAGTATAAGACTTAAAACGATTAAAATTTTAATGTGCATACTATTTAGGATTACCTATATAACTATTTATTTCAAATTTTATATACTCATAGCCCTTACCTTTAAAAGGTTGGGTTTGCTGTTTACCATGGATAAGTTTTCTATTCGGAAATATTTTATCGGCAATAGCTTTGTTAGGCAAACCGTTTACAAAACAATTTTCTAAGCTGCTGCCAATAATTTCTAGACTATCGAGTTCTAGAGGTTTATAATTGAAAAATTGTTTTCGTTGTATTCGAACACCTTCGGTAACAAATTTATGATCTACCCAAAGTAGTTGGCTATCTGCATCATAATAAGAAATTATCAATTGAGGAATGGTCACTTCCTGTACGCCCGAATTAAATAGAACACCGTTAAATCCTTGGTCTGTATATTCTAAGTCTTGCAAAGCTACATGCTTATATAAGTCTGTATTTGCCGTATTTCCTGCAGATTGTAAATTAAATTTAGTGGGTTGCTCTTCAAAACTTATTGGCGTAAATTGATCAGGGTCAAAGGTAGGTGGTAAGGTGTCTTTGGTAGAAGACCATGCAATACCTTCAAAATTTATTTTAAAGGTAGTAGTTTCCTTGGGCATTAACTTATGCTTAATTTGATGTTTAGCATTGTAATTGGCAAGCTCTTTATTATTGTCGTTATATAGCGTGGCTTTAATAACAATATCTGCCGGTGTATTATCTACGTTTTGTAGCTCACCAATAATGCTATATTGCCCTTTGTATTTAACCAGTTTGGCCGATAGAATTTCTAATACGGGTTGTTTTAAAACATCTTCATGATACGTTTCTTGGGTTGTAATCTTTCTTCTACCGTGATTGTAATAGGTGGTGCTATTAGCAGTGAAAAGTTGGTCTGGTGGTATATCATTATCTACTTTTGAAGATTTTATATACCACTTGTTCTTCTTCTTTACCAGTTCATGAAAGTCATTGTTGAATACATTTTCTAATGGTGTAATCCATCTTGTGGCTACCTTGGCTTTTGCACTATTTTCGGTTTTATCGTAAATCTCAATACCTAGAGAGTCTAATTTAGCATATGAACTTAATATGCCATCGGTTACCGATACCTCTAGCATATATTGGGCGATATCAATATTTTCTTCTGGATCAATATAAGAGTGGGCTCTGGAGAATTCTTTAAAATCCAAAGCATCGTAATAGGACTCCACTACATTATTAGGTGATAATTGTGTAACGTTTTTTACATAGAATATATACATACCATACCCTAAACAAATAAGCATGACCAATGCCCACCAATGAGAAAAGGTTAAAAGCTTAGATGGAAATTTATTATAGGGTAAATCTAGTTTCATAAAAGAATGCTCTTTTACTTTTCTAGATTTTAATAACCTTACCCAAATCATTTGAATATTTACAAAAATGGCTATTAATACAGTTAATAAAGGTATTATGCCCCACATAATTTTCATTATGGTAGGTACATCTTGCTTGGGTTTTATTTGCGGTATGGGGGCCACATTTAGTTTCTCCCAAACCATAATACCATTTTCTAATTGTTGTAATCGTTGCCAGCCGCAATAATAAAGTATAGGGTCATAGAATTTATCATTGGAGAAAATGTATTTTAAATTATATTTTTCGGGTACGGTTAAAAATTGTTGTAATGAACCTATACCTTCTACACCCCTAAATTTGGAGTTTTCTATACGCTCAATAGCCCTTGTTGTCAATTCCGGTAATCTACGGGCAGAGTGGTAATTTCCATCGACCGTCATGGCATCGGTTTGTGCAGAAAGCCAAGCCATCTGGTCGCCAAAACCTAACGGTAAATAGCGCCAAGCATCATGTGAATCTGCTCCTAAAAAGTTAACAATGGGTAGCATATTAATCTTTGCTGGTTGCGATGGCCTAAAATAACCCAGAGTCATTGTGAAAACCACCATAAATAACATGCCACCAGCAATTAATCCCCCTAAGACCCTATGGTAAACCCCACCAAATTTTTCTTGTATTAAAGTCTTTAAATCACCTTCTACCATTCTATAGGCGAATTCGGCAAAAATAGGGAGGACCATAATTGTTGCCCATAAGGTGAACCTATCTAAAGTAAGAATATTAAATGCTGTTTCACCCAACATCATTAGTGGAATGGGGGTAGTGCCACCCGTTCCTAAAATGGTAAGTAAAGCAAAAGATAATCCGAAGAATATATATCTTTTACTAAAATATCTATAAAAGAAATAGGGAAGGATAAAAAGGAATACACCCCATGGGATTATAAAAAAGACCAGACCAGATGACGTTATTTCCAAGAAATTATCTCGTGATCCATGCGGAATAGCAACTTGGGTAATCGGGTTTCTTTTGGAGTTGTACCAGTAAGGAAAAATACAGAAAACAATTAAAAAAATAGCACTACCTCCAAATTTTGCAATTCGCCAAAAATGCTGCAAAGTAGTGCTCCAGAATACTTTGAAAGTAAGCCCTTTGTAGGAGTTTACTCTTTCTTTGGCAGCATCCATAACTGCCATTCCAATTAATGGCGCTATAAAAAATACCATACCGAAAATAGGCGTAACATGATGAGAAGTTACTGTTACAGCTAACATAGTTACAGAGGTAATAAAGTACCGTGATTTACCAGTTTTTATCCATAAGTAAATTTCTGTCATGGAATGCAGAAGAATGGATAATGCCATAATACTTGGTAACTGCCCGAAAATGTGTAAAGTTTCTACGAACGTTGATGAGAAAACTGCCATAACAGCACCGTAGCCAGCTATTCTTCTACTACCGGTCATTAACAGGGTATATCTATACGCTCCTGTTATAAATAATACAATAGCAATTAATGCAACGGTATACATTCCGAATTTTAGACCACCTATATAAGAAAGTATAGCAATGAGTTGATGTACCAACGGTGGATAAGATTGTACCGTAAAACCGGTATACCATCTGTATTCCCAAGGGTCAAACCAACTGTTAGCGTAATGATCAGCAAAAAATAAATGAATTAATGCATCATATGTAGATTCTAACGTGAAGAAAATAGCAGAACCATGAAAAGCTAGCCCTACAATTAAAGCTAATATTAAGAGGGTATTGGTTTTTTTTTCCAAAGTTTATTTTAGAATCAAGTTCTACCTAAAGGTATTAAATATATGAGATGAAGATTACAATAAAAAGTGAACAGCTAACAATTTAATAATAGAATACCTACAATAAATTACTTTGTAATTTTGAAATCCGTTTAATATTTATTTGTCAAATCCTTCAAAAAAAATATTTATAATAAGACATTCGTCTTTTATAGTTATCAATATCTGTAAGAAAATATAACAAAACAAAGATAGCTTTATTGTTCATGTACTTCACAATCAGCTATCGAACTTTAAAAACCATTCGTCTATAGTAAAGTGTCATCTATCTTTTTACAATCAAAATCACGGAAATGGTAAAGTAAATTTGATGGTGTAAACTTTAAATAACCAGTATCTCACTTAAATCTAATAAATGAAAATCTTAGCCATAGATGACCAAAAACTAATTTTACTTTCGGTTGAAAGGCGATTAACCGAATTAGGGTATGAGGTAAGAACTGCCAATTCGATTGAAACAGGGATTAAACTATTCGATTCATTTAAACCCGACTTGGTTTTACTAGATATGAATATGCCAGAAATGTCTGGATTGGAATTGGTATCATGTACCGGTACAGAAGTAGTAAAGTA
Organism: uncultured Maribacter sp.; assembly: GCF_963974015.1. Taxonomy (GTDB): domain Bacteria; phylum Bacteroidota; class Bacteroidia; order Flavobacteriales; family Flavobacteriaceae; genus Maribacter. The sequence continues at coordinate 198,601 of NZ_CAXBBZ010000004.1, forward strand.
TATTCGGGTATTTATGAATAATAATACACCTATACTCGTTATGTCCGGTAATACAGATGAGACGGTTATTATGAGAAATTTTGATTTGGGGGTTAATGATTACATGAAAAAACCGGTAAGTTTAGATGAAATGGCGGCCAGGATAAAAAGAATTATCGGAGCGCCTGAAACTACAGAAGAAACAAAAACAAAACTATCTAACACACGAATGTTGCAGAAAAATTGTGTTGGGGTGGTGATACCATGCTATAACGAAGAGAAGCGACTTATAAGTAATCAGTTCAAAGAATTTGCACATAAGAATTTGGGCTATCATCTTTGTTTTGTAAATGATGGTAGTACGGACAATACACTAACTGTTCTTGAAAAATTAAAAGAAGATAATCCAGAAAATATTAGTATTTATAATTGTAAACAAAATGGCGGTAAGGCAGAAGCGGTTCGACAAGGTATTTTACATCTGATAAAAGATGCACAACTCGATTACATCGGCTTTTTAGATGCAGATTTATCTACTGACTTTAGAGATTTTAATGATTTGGTAAAAACGATTGAAAGCTCAGACTTTAAAATTGTAAGTGGGTCTAGAATTGCACGAATGAGTGCCGATATTACTAAAGAGTCTGCTCGTAAGATTATTAGCTTGACCATAAATCTTATTATTCAAACTATTTTAGGTATGCCTTTTAAAGATACACAGTGCGGTGCAAAAGTTATGGATCGTGAAATTGCCTCTAAAATGTTCAATAAAAAATTCGTTACCAAATGGTTATTCGATGTAGAGTTGTTTATGAGAATGATAAGGTATTTTGGTAAAACAGAAGTGAAAAGCTTGATTTGTGAACAACCCCTAAAAAGATGGATACATGCAGATGGTTCTAAACTATCCATGAAAGATTCAGTGAAAATAGTTGGTCAACTTGCTCAAATAGCTGTCTATTATAGATAATAGTACCTAGAGATTAGGTTCAACTTTCAATAAGTATTTTAAAAGTGCTGAGGTTTGTATACCTCGGCACTTTTTTACTTTAAGTCAATTTAAATAACCGCTTACAACCAAAGCGTATCTTTGTGATCGATACTATTGGACTTGAATAAGATTTATCACTTTATTGCACTTAACTTTAAAGAACTGGTTCGTTTTTTAGGAAGTACTGACTTCTCAAAATCACTGATTACGGTAATTGCGGTGGTTACTCCCATAGCACTTGGTGTGTGGTTAAAACATGCAGAAATAGGTTTGGCAATTGGCTTTGGTGCATTTTGGAGTTCTCCAAGTGATGTTCATGGTAGTCAAAAGCATAAAATAGTAGGTATCCTCCTTTCGGCTGCTTTAGTTATGGTCGTGAGTTTTATTGGTGGCTATTTACATTATCAGCCTTGGCTTTCAATGATTATATTAGGAGTTACAAGTTTTGTCATAGCGCTTATTTCTTCGTACGGTTTCAGAGCTTCTTTAATTGGTTTTTCTGGGTTGTTGGCATTGGTTTTGAGTTTTGCGCACACTCCAGATGAATTAGAAATATTTGAGTATTCTCTTTTAGTTGGTCTTGGTGGACTTTGGTATTTAGCATTGTCCATGTTTTGGTATTCAATCAACCCTAAAGGACAAACCGAAGAAATTTTATATGAGACAATTGGGCGTACGGGTAAATTACTTGAAATAAGAGGTAAATTAATAGACCGGAATAATAATCGAAAAAAACTGCAGGCGAGCTTATTTGTGTTGCAAAGCGAATTGACCGAACAACACGAGATGTTGCGTGAAATACTAATACTATCTCGTAAAAACTCAGGAAGGTCGGTTTATAATGGTAAAAGATTATTGGTTTTGGTTCAACTAATAGAAATGTTAGAAACTGCTGGTGCTAACCCTGTAGATTACCCCAAGATGGACGAGCAATTCGAGGGCTTTCCTGAATTTACACAGCTATTTCAAAATCTGATTTTTAAAATGGCAAATCAATTACAGTTAATTTCTGTAGTAGGAAATAAGCCAAAACAGATTCCAGAACACGATTCTTTATCGACTTGTTTTGATGAAATACGAACCAAGCTTTTGAACTTACGTAAGAGTGATAAAGCAAATGCTTACAAAGCTTTCATTATGTTTCAAAATGTATTGGAATATCAAGAAGAACAGTTCCAAAAACTAAAAAGAATTAAGTGGTTATTAAGTGATAATAAAGTAGCATCAGACGAATTTATCGATAAGAAGATATTAAAAAGGTTTTTAATTTCACAAGATTATAGTCCGCAAATATTATTGCAAAATTTTACTCTTAAGTCAACCATATTTAGACATTCGTTACGACTAGCTATAACATTAATGATAGGTTTTGTTTTGGGTAATGTGTTTTCATTTCAAAATCCGTATTGGATATTATTGACCATTATATTGATAATGAGACCAAATTATGGTCTAACAAAAACCCGTTCTAAAGATAGAATTATCGGTACTTTGATAGGAGGGGCAATAGCAGGTGTAATAGTGTATTTAGTTCAAGATATCTATGTTTATGTTGGTTTGGCATTAGTATCGCTTATAATAGCCTTATCTATGGTTCAAAAGAACTATAAAGCATCTGCAACTTTTATCACCTTAACAATTGTTTTTGTTTATGGGATTTTACAGCCAAATGTTTTCCTGGTTATTCAATATAGAATTCTCGATACCTTGGTTGGTTCCGGATTGTCCTATATCGGATTTCTATTTTTATGGCCTAGTTGGGGTTTTGAAGAAATAGAGAAAATTGTTGCCAAGAGTGTAGCCGCCAACCGAGGGTATCTTTTTCAAATTGCAGATTTTTATAATCGAAAAGGCGAAGTGTCAACAAGTTATAGACTGTCTCGTAAAAATGCCTTTGTCGAAACAGCGAACCTAAGTTCGGCATTTCAGCGAATGACACAAGAACCGCATTCTAAACAGAGAAATCTAAATAAGATTTATGAGTTGGTAGAATTGAACCATTATTTTCTATCGTCCTTATCATCATTAAGTATGTATATACAACATCAAAATACTACTGATGCTTCTGATAAGTTTAATGCTGTTATTTCTAAGATAGATAACAATTTATCTAAGGTGTTGCAAACATTAGATAGTGACAAACCCAAAGATGAAAAACGCTTTGAGCAAGATGTTTCTTCATTTGAAAATCAGCTACCGAAACTCGAATCAAATGGTGTAAATTTTAGTGACCAAGAAAATACTGAAATGAAGCGTCACCATCAAGAAGAACAATTAGTGCGAGAGCAATTAAGGTTATTGTTCTCGTTGAGTTCAAATATGCTAAAACTTACTTCAAATTTAAAATAAAAGCGCAGTTATTGAATTTTTATATTTAAGCAAAGTTCTGTAATCACGTGCGATGTAAACTATTGTCCAAATATGAAATGAAGAACAATAGTATTGAACATAAATCATAAGCAATATATGGCTACTACTGACATATGTCATATTTAACTAAGATATATAACCCTAATTTCATTCCCATAAAAATATACTTGAGATGAAAAATATTCTTTATGCCACCGATTGTTCAAAGCATGATACTAATACGCTTCAATATGCATTAATGTTGAGTGATATTCTAAAAGCGAATCTTACGGTACTACATATATTTAGTCTTCCCCCGATTTCGGTTAAGACCATACGCCCTAAGAAATATCTAAGTGAGCATGCGTACGATGAACAATTACTCGTTTTAAAGGATTATTGCTCGAATAACTTAAAAGATAATGTGACCGATGTACTGATAAAATATGAGGTAAGAGAAGATGATTCGGTCACCAACGGAATTTTGTCTGAAACAGCAGCTTTGTCTCCAGATTTGCTGATTATTGGAATGAAAGATGAACACACGGCACGTGGGTCATTTACAGGTAGTATTGCCAAAGCACTTATTAAAAAAGTAGCCGCACCGCTTTTTATTGTTCCTAGTACAAAGTCGTTTCAAAAGATAAAGACATTGGTTTATGCCACTGACTTTGAAGAGGACGATTTTTTGGCTATTAAAAAATTGATAAGTATGGCCAAGCCTTTTGATGCCATTATTAAGGTGGTACATATTACAAACAAAGACGAATATGCAGTAAACGATAAGATGGCATGGTTTAAAGAGATGTTATTCGAAAAAACCAGTTACACAAACATGACTTTTGATGTAAGAATTAATGATAACACATATGAAGGTTTACGGGTAAATATTGATACTGTGAATGCCGATATGATTGCTTTATTGGAACGTGAACAAAATGGCTTTCTAAAAAAGCTGTTCCATAAAGATTTGATTAAGAAAATGGAGTCTAAAATAACGATACCAATGCTGAGTCTTAACGCAAGCGCACTTTAGAACTATCTGAAAATAGTATATAAATCCATAATATTTTTTAAATAACCAAATTCAAAAAATTCACAATCTTATTAAAATATTTCGAAAAGCCTGTAATAGCCATGTTTTACAAAAGTTTAACCCTTGGCTTTTTCATTTTTTAAACTATAGTAATATAAAGTGTCTTCATCTTTTTCGTACTTACCTGTATATTTAAGTCCAAGCTTGAGCAATAAGTTAATTGACTTTTGATTATCAGATATAGTAATTGCAATAATGTTTTCGTACTTGTTTAAATTTTTAATTTTTTCAAGATATGTTTTGCTTGCCTCAATCGTAAATCCTTTTTTTTCAAATTCAGGTAATAGCGCAAATCCAATGTCAGGGTACTGCTCATCTTCTCGTTTCATAAATGTCACTATACCAATTGGCTTTCGAGATTCTTTTAATTCAAAAACATTATAATAAAAATTATTATTATCAAGTATTTTTCGAATGTACTTCTTAGCATCATTAATATCAGATATATTTCTGTTACCGATAAATTTCAACCAACCTTCAGAATTTACCAAATCGATAATAAACTCAGTATCCTTCAAATTTATTGGTCTTATTATTAATCTTTCTGTTTCTATGTTTATGTACACTTAAATTTGCGTTTTGTCAGCTTGGAGGTAACCTTTTCGTGTATTTGCCATTGCTTGTTTAAGGGCCTAATTTAACAAATACAAATCGAATTGCATGCAGATAGCTATCTGAACCGTGAGAATTTTCGTAAGTAGGCTAGAACTAACAATAAATTAATTACGGCTTAAGTTTGATTCTCATTAAATTGATTTTCGACCATTTAGAGCTCTGATTTTTCTTTAGGCCATTTTTAAGTATACCAAACAACTAAGGCAATGATATTTTCTCCGATTGTATATTTAAAATACTATCCAGTTTTGTTTTCCATAAATAGCTTTTGGCGAATTTTTCTAAAGAATCTTATCATTGGATTGCGGTTTATGATAATGAAGTACAAAACATAAATATGTGTAATTGAGATTATATTTACGAAATATACAATTTTGAGCCAATACCAATAAGAATAGGCGTTATATAAGAAAAAATAGGTCGAACAAAAATATATCAAGTCGTTTCTAAATAGCTTCTTTATTCCTTAAGTTGGTGTGTTTTTAGAAGATTAGAAGAAACAAAAAAGCCTTCCGTTTATGGGAAGGCTTTAATATAAAAGTGACCGGGCTGGGGCTCGAACCCAGGACCCTCTCCTTAAAAGGGAGATGCTCTACCAACTGAGCTACCAGGTCAAAAGCATTTTAAGAAGTAATATCCCTCAATGCGGGTGCAAATATAAGTCGATTACTTTATTATCCAAACCCTTTTTAAGATAAATTTCTTTTTTTTTGAATTCCTTTAAATTTAGTTCAATTTTGTATAAATGAAAGATGTGAAAATTGTATTACTAGGTTACATGGGAAGTGGTAAAACAACTATTGGTAAAATTGTTGCTAACCATTTAAATATTAAATTTTTAGACTTAGATGATTATATAGAACAGCAAGAAAATATGTCGGTTGGTTTAATTTTTGAGAAAAAGGGAGAGCTCTATTTTCGAAAAAAGGAACGGGAATACCTTTCGCAAATTTTTTTAACAGAAACCAATTTTGTCCTTTCGTTAGGCGGAGGAACTCCGTGTTTTGGAGATAATATGGAGCTGGTAAATGAAAAAACTGCTAATTCATTTTATTTAAACATAGGTATTAGTGAACTTTCAGAACGTTTAAAGCTCGAAAAGAATCACAGACCTATAATTGCTCATGTTAAAGGTGATGAAATGCAAGAATTTATTGGTAAACATTTATTTGAAAGAAGCTTCTATTACAATAAAGCACATAAAAAAGTAAAGGGGAATAATAATACACCCACTGAAATTGCAGAAATGATTATCAATGCATTAGTCTAAAAAGACTCTATCGTTTTTCGTTTCAAAACGAACGTTTACATGTTCTTGCAAAGAAGTAGACAAAGAAATACCTTTATAATCAGCCTTAACCGGATACTTTTTATGGTTTCGATTAACCAGTACAGCAGTTTTAAGCTGCTTTAAAGGAGTTTTAAGAAAATGGTGAACACCATATATTAAGGTTGTGCCCGAGTTAAGCACATCATCAACGATTACTACCGATTTATTGACAAACTCCTCTTCTGACATAGATGTAGAAACACCACTTTTTAAAGGATTGGTTTTATCCATCGATAATTTACATAGTGTAATTTTTGCTTCCGTTATCTTTTTAAGCTTCGAAACAATTTTTTTTGCAAACTGTAATCCGCCACCATCTATTCCTGCTATGATAATTTCCTTTTCATTAACATTGGCTTCGTAGATTTGATAGGCTATGCGTTCTATCTTATACTGAATCTGTAAGTGTGAAAGTATGGTCTGTTCCATGAATTTTTCTTAAACGAATAAAGATAGTTATGTTTTCAAAAGTTTACCTTATTCCTCTTCTTTAATATTTTTATCAGATGATGTTGTATCTGCATCTTTATTTTCAGAAGGGGTTTCTAGATAGTCATCTATATCGCGCCTATCTTTTTTTGTAGGTCTGCCGATACCTTTTTTTCGATAGTAGTCTTTCGAATATTGCAAAAGCTCATTGTGCTCAAATGCTTCTTTTGGAGTCGTATCCTTTCGATAAATATCTACCAATTTGGCCCCTACGCGATTGGGGGGTATATCAAGAACGGTAAATGTATAATCTATCTGGTTTTTGCGAATAATAACTTCATCCATAGGATAGACCTCTCTGCTCGGCTTTGCAGTTTGCCCGTTGATTTTGGCATGGCCTTTTTTACATGCCGTAGATGCAATGTTTCTAGTTTTAAAATAACGTGTGCTCCACAAGAATTTATCTATGCGCATTACGGGTACAATTCTTTGTTAACTTCCAAGCAAAAATAGGGGAAAATTGTATCTTGCGCGCTTAAAATAGATTTTTGATGAAATTGAAATATGCCTATTTATTAATAGCCGGACTAATAATTATAAGTTCTTGTAAAAAGGATGATGATTCTCCAGGTGAAGTTATACCACCAAGAACATTAAGTGAAGTTGCCATTGAGGATGATGCAGAAATTGTTGAATTCCTACAAACACATTTTTATAATAAGGAAGAGTTTGATGCTGCGGTTGAAGGATTCGATTTTAAAATAAAATTCGATACTATCGCTGGTGCCAATAGCACGAAGCAATCTATTTATGATAGCCCATTTTTAATTACTGAAACGATTTCTGTTGAGTCATCGAGCTTTGGTAGAACTGACGGTGAAGTAATAGATCATAAATTATATACTTTGGTAGTTAGGCAAGGTATTGAGGAAGGTAAGCCTACTATTGGTGATTTTTCCATTTTGAGGTATGAAGGCTCTTTAATGGACGGTACATTGTTCGATGCTTCTTCTAATCAACCTGTGCGTTTTAATCTTTCTTCAGTTGTTAGAGGATTTGGTAATGGGGTTGAAAATTTTCAAACAGGCTCAGGTCCTTTGGATAATGCAGATGGTACCATAAGCTATGATGGTTATGGTATAGGTGCAATATTTATACCTGCTGGTCTAGGTTATTTTGATAGTTCATCAAATTCATCTATTACGGCATATTCACCATTGATTTTTAAAATTGATGCTTTTGATTATGAGCCAGATTCTGATTTTGATGGAGACGGTATTCCTTCAATTCAAGAAGATTTAAATGGAAATGGCAACCTAAATGATGATAACACGGATAGCGAATCAGAAGGAGTGAGGGTTTATTTGGCGAATTTTAATGATACCGATGATGATAATGATGGTATTTTAACCATTGATGAAATTAAAATAGATGGAGTAATTAAAAAAGATGCAAACGGAATTATAATATTTCCTGATACGGACGGTGACGGTATACCTGATCATCTTGACAATGATTTATAAGTTATAGATTTGACTAAACAAAAAAGCCCTCTTAAGAGGGCTTTTAATTTTCGAACCATAGTTTAAAGGGCCAATGACAAACTTAAAATTAGTTGGTCTGGTCTTGAGTCTATCCTGCTTGGCCCTACAGCAGTAATTTCTGTATTTATAAAGGTAGCTTCATTATTACTAAAGCCGCGCTCATATCGCAAATCAACACCTAGTTTACCAAAATTTACACCTGCACCTACGTTTATTCCTACGGTAAAGTCGTTTTCAACATCATCTATTTTTATACCGTCAAACTTGGTGTCTAGAATGTATTGAAAAGCTGGTCCTGCAAATACATGCAATGGTCCTACTACTTTGATGCCCAATAATACCGGTACATCTAACTTGCTCATGTCAAATTCACTGTTCTCATAATCAGACTTGGTCTTGGTATAAACAAGCTCTGGTCTTATATAAACTTTAGATGCTCCGATTTTTCCGAAAACACCTATGTGATATCCTATATTACGATCAGGGTTTTCGGCTACATCACCTGCAGATTCAAAATAATCACCATTAGCATTATAGTTTAATCCTCCTTTGATTCCAAAACTAGAATCGCCCTGCGCTATACTATATAGCCCTGAGAGTGCCATAAAGGCTACTAAAATTGTTTTTTTCATATCTGTTTTATTTAAAGTAGAACATTCAGTAAATACAATACCAAAGGTTCTATTCCTCGTTATACCATCAAAACGTAGGTGTTGTACCTTTATTGTTTAGGTTTGTTTTGGGTTAATTTTCATTTTATTGAGTTATTGTAAGGGGGAGTTAGGTTTAATAATTTCAGTAATATCTTTGGTTTTTATTAAGTTTTTCCCACAAGCAGTTCATTATATTTGCAACTAGATTTAGAAAATTTGAAGTTTACATTACACACTACCGACGCACAATCAAAAGCTAGAGCAGGAACCGTGGTTACTGATCATGGCGTTATAGAGACCCCGATTTTTATGCCCGTGGGCACTGTAGCATCAGTTAAGGGAGTGCATCAGAAAGAATTGAAAGAAGAAGTTAATCCAGATATTATTTTAGGGAATACCTATCATCTCTTTCTTCGGCCAAAAACTGAAATATTAAGAAAAGCAGGCGGACTCCATAAATTTATGGGTTGGGATAGAAATATTCTTACCGATAGTGGCGGTTACCAGGTGTATTCATTATCTGCAAATAGAAAGATAAAAGAGGAAGGGGTAAAGTTCAAATCTCATATCGATGGGTCTATGCACTTGTTTACACCAGAGAATGTAATGGAGATTCAGCGTATTATAGGTGCTGATATCATTATGGCTTTTGATGAATGTACACCTTACCCTTGTGATTACAATTATGCAAAAAGGTCCATGCATATGACACACAGGTGGTTGGATCGTTGTATAAACCATTTAGAAAAGACACCTTTTGAGTACGATTATGAGCAAACGTTCTTTCCAATTGTACAAGGGTCAACATACAAAGATTTAAGAAGACAATCGGCAGAGTACATTGCAAATGCAGGTGCAGAAGGTAATGCCATTGGTGGACTCTCAGTTGGTGAGCCAGCAGAAGAAATGTATGGCATGACCGAAGTGGTCTGTGAAATTTTACCAGAAGACAAACCAAGATATTTAATGGGTGTTGGTACCCCGATTAATATTTTAGAGAATATTGCATTAGGTATAGATATGTTCGATTGCGTAATGCCTACTAGAAATGCTAGAAACGGAATGTTGTTTACAGCTCATGGCACCATTAATATTAAGAATAAGAAGTGGGAAGATGATTTTTCTCAGTTAGATGAGATGGGAACTACTTTTGTAGATCGTGAATATTCTAAAGCATATTTAAGACATTTGTTTGCTGCCAATGAATATTTGGGTAAACAAATTGCTACAATTCATAACTTAGGATTTTATATGTGGCTTGTTCGTGAAGCACGAAAGCATATTATAGCAGGAGATTTTAGGCAATGGAAAGATATCATGGTTAAACAAATGGATAAAAGGCTATAATGCTTTCGATAATAGATAAATATATACTAAAACGATATTTAGCGACATTTTCTTTAATGCTTTTGCTATTCATTCCCATTGGTATTATGGTGAATTTGGCCGAGCAAATCGGTAAAATGATTGATAATGAAGCACCGTTGAATGAAATAGTGATGTATTATGTGAATTTTACAATTTACATAGGCAATCTGTTATTTCCTATTTTTCTATTTTTATCTGTAATATTCTTCACCTCCAAATTAGCCAATAACACTGAAATTGTAGCAATATTGAGCTCAGGGGTTTCATATGGTAGATTTCTAAGACCATATATTATAGGGGCTACTTTGATTGCTATTTTAATGTTTTTCATGACCATGTTTATTGTGCCCAATGCTAGTGTAGGTTTCAATGAATTCAAGTACAAATACTTGAAAAAAGGAAAACAAGATAGGGTCACCAATAATATTTTCAATCAGTTAAATGAAACCGATTTCATTTATGTAAGCAGTTTTGATCCCGCAAGACAATTGGGGCATAATTTCACCTTCGAACGATTTAATGAGAATAATAAATTGGACTTTAAAATCTCTGCAGCAAATATTCGTTGGGTTGAAAAGGATTCTAATTATAGATTGACTTCGTATAAGAAGCGAAAAATAATTGGCGATACTGCCATTATAGAAAGTAAAAGAAGATTAGATACTATTTTTGCCTTCGATATAGGTGACTTAACTCCTGTTTCTTATGTAGCAGAGACTAAGAATCTTTTTGAATTGGACACTTTTATTAAAGATCAAAAAAGAAAAGGAGCCTCTAATATTAACACCTATATTTTAGTGAAATATAAGCGTTGGGCATTACCATTAACTGCCTTTATTTTAACCATAATAGCAGTATCTGTTTCTTCGGTAAAAAGAAGAGGGGGTATGGGAGCAAATTTAGCTTTCGGTATTTTAATTGCTTTTATATTTATCTTTTTTGATAAGGTATTCGGTGTTTTGGCAGAGCAGTCAGGCTTTTCCCCTTTACTTGCAGTAGTTATACCTAATGTTGTGTTTGGATGTTTAGCATTTTATCTACTTCAAAATGCAAAAAGATAGAATTCTCAGTTTACTGCACTTACATTTTATTGTCTTTATTTGGGGCTTTACGGCTATTTTAGGAAAGCTGATATCAATAGAATCTTTACCACTTGTATGGATAAGAATGGGGTTGGCCACAGTATTTATTTCAATGTATATCTACTTCGCAAAATTTAGTTTAAAGGTTTCTAAAAAAACTTTTTTCTGGCTTTTGGGTGGAGGTATTGTAGTAGCATTACATTGGGTTACCTTTTTCTTGGCCATAAAGGTTTCTACGGTTTCTGTGGCCTTGGCTATGATGTCTACCGGCGCATTTTTTACTGCCTTGATGGAGCCATTTTGGTATGGTCGTAAAGTAATAGGATATGAAATAGTTTTTGGTTTACTGGTCGTTGCAGGTCTGTATCTAATTTTTAAAGTAGAAACCCAATATGTATTTGGTATGGGAATAGCATTAATATCTGCTTTCTTAGCTGCTGTATTTTCTCTGATTAATGGAAAACTAGTGCAAAATCATAGGCCATCAATTATTTCTTTTTATGAATTAGGTGTAGGAGTGATTTTTTTATCAATTATTTTGATTTTAAAAGGGGATTGGAATATGTCTTTGGTTACACTTCCTACTTTGGATTGGGTTTATTTACTAATACTGTCAATAGTTTGTACGGCCTACGCATTTATTGCTTCGGTAAAAATAATGCGTGTTTTAACTCCATATACCGTTATGCTTACTACCAATTTAGAGCCAGTTTATGGTATTCTATTAGCGTGGTTCATATTCGGGTCTGAAGAAAAAATGAAGCCTATGTTTTATGTGGGAGCCTTAATTATACTCACAACGGTCATTGCTAACGGTATTTTAAAGCAAAGAGAGAATATTAAAAAAAGGGTACCTAAGATTTAGGTATTAAAGTTTTATCTTTGAGCCACAACTAATGAAACTTTATTGAAATATGGAATATTTGGATTTTGAACTTCCGATTAAAGAATTGGAAGAGCAATTGGACAAGTGTATGGTAATTGGGGAGGAAAGTGATGTAGACGTTACAGAGACTTGTAAGCAGATTGAGAAAAAACTTACCGATACTAGAAAGGAAATTTATAAGAACCTTACCGCTTGGCAAAGAGTTCAGCTTTCAAGACATCCGAATAGACCTTATACTTTAGATTATATAAAAGCTATATGTGGTGAAACATTCTTAGAATTGCACGGAGACCGTAATGTCAAGGATGATAAGGCCATGATCGGTGGTTTGGGTAAAATTGGAGATCAGAGTTATATGTTTATTGGTCAACAAAAGGGATACAACACCAAGACAAGACAGTATAGAAATTTTGGTATGGCCAACCCAGAAGGGTATAGAAAGGCTTTGCGATTAATGAAATCTGCTGAAAAATTCCAAGTACCAGTGGTTTGTTTAATAGATACACCAGGTGCATACCCAGGCATTGAAGCTGAAGAACGTGGACAGGGTGAAGCGATTGCTCGTAATATCTTAGAAATGACTCGTCTTAAAGTTCCGATTATTGTAGTGATCATCGGCGAAGGTGCATCAGGTGGTGCATTGGGTATAGGTGTAGGTGATAAGGTGCTAATGTTAGAAAATACATGGTATTCTGTGATTTCTCCTGAATCTTGTTCTTCTATTTTATGGAGAAGTTGGGAGTATAAAGAAAAAGCTGCTGATGTGCTTAAATTAACAGCTACCGATATGAAGAAGCTAAAGCTTATCGATGAAATTGTTCGTGAGCCTGCAGGTGGAGCTCATTCCAACCGTGAGAAAACTTTTGAAATAGTTAAAAATAAAATCACCTCTCATTTTGAGGATTTGCAAAAGTTATCACCAAAACAACTAGTAAATCAACGCATGGATAAGTATGCCCAAATGGGTGTATTCAACGGTTAATCTACATTTTAGGCAATTTCAATATATACCGAGGATTTTATTTCTCGGTTTTTTTATGTTATCAACAGAAAATTGTAATTTATTAACAAGAAATTTTAGTTAACTGTGAACATCGTAAACAATGTTTTTGTGGTTAACTAAAGGTTAATTGTATACTTTCGTACTATGGAGAACACGAAACCTTTTGTCGGTCGTAAGATTGACAAATCTACTATTATAAACCTTGAGAGAGGTAAAATACCACCGCAAGCAATTGATTTAGAAGAGGTTGTATTGGGTGCGATGATGATAGATAAGAAAGGTGTAGATGAAGTCATCGATATTTTACATCCAGATGTATTTTATAAGGATGCCCACAGGTTCATTTATGAAGCGATTTTTATTCTTTTCGAAGAGTCCCAACCAGTGGATTTATTAACCGTTTCGTCACAATTGAAGAAAGCGGGTAAATTAGAGGTTTGTGGAGGTGATTTTTATTTAATAAAACTTACCCAAAAAGTTGCATCATCTGCTCATATTGAGTTTCATGCACGTATTATTCTTCAAAAATATATTCAACGTAGTTTAATCAAAATTTCAGGGGAAATTATTGAGGATGCCTATGATGATGCAACCGATGTATTTGACTTGTTAGATGCTGCTGAAGCTAAATTATATGATGTAACTCAAGGAAACCTAAAACGTTCTGCAGAGACAGCTCAAGATTTGGTGATTCAGGCCAAAAAAAGAATTGAAGAAATTGCTGGTAAAGAGGGCATGAGTGGTATTCCTTCCGGATTTGACAAGGTTGATAAACTTACCTCTGGTTGGCAACCTAGTGATTTAATTATTGTTGCAGCTCGTCCTGGTATGGGTAAAACAGCTTTAACCTTATCCATGGCCAGAAATATGGCTGTAAATTCTAATATTCCTGTGGCATTCTTCTCATTAGAGATGTCATCGGTTCAATTGATAACAAGATTAATTTCATCAGAAACCGGCTTGTCTTCTGAGAAATTAAGAACGGGTAAGCTTGAAAAACATGAATGGGAGCAATTAAACGTTAAAGTAAAATCTTTAGAGAAAGCACCACTGTTTATAGATGATACGCCTTCACTTTCTATTTTCGATCTACGTGCTAAAGCAAGAAGACTTGCCTCTCAACATGGTATTAAAATGATTATGATCGATTATTTACAGTTGATGACAGCAGGTGGTAGTCAAAAAGGAGGGAATAGAGAACAGGAAATCTCAACTATTTCTAGGAACTTAAAAGCTTTGGCCAAGGAATTAAGCGTGCCAGTTATTGCCTTATCACAGTTATCTCGTGCCGTTGAAACCCGTGGAGGTAGTAAACGACCCATTTTATCGGATTTGAGGGAGTCTGGAGCGATTGAACAAGATGCCGATATTGTGTCCTTTATATATAGACCTGAATATTATAAAATCGACGAGTGGGATGATGAGGAACATACACCGACCCAAGGTCAAGCAGAATTTATTGTTGCGAAGCATAGAAATGGAGGTTTAGAGAATATAAGATTGAAGTTTATCGGTAACCAAGGTAAGTTCGATAACTTGGACGATTTCGATTCTCCATTCGAATTCCAATCAAAAATGAACGCAAATGAAGAAAACCCCTTTGTAACGAAAAATCTACCGAGTGCAGATGACGCCTTTGGTAGTAGCATGAATAGCAGTCCAGATTTTGAAGAGGACAATGATGTTCCTTTTTAAATTATAAAATTGATATAAGTAAAAAAGTCTCCCATAAAGGAGACTTTTTTTTTGTTTATAAACTAGTGATTTCTTCTGTTTATCGTTATTTACTTTACAATAGCTTTAACGATTACTTAAATTATGCACCAAAGATTTTACTTTATCTTTGAGTCAATGCCTTGAAAATAATATATGTCTAAAATTACAATTTCATTTTTATTTCTCTTTTGCTCAATTCAAATATTTGCAACTTCTATTCTTATACCGATGGATGCGGATACGCAAAAGAATCATTTGAAAGCATACGGAATGACCTATTGGGTTTTGGCTAAACAGCAAAAAGTACAGTGGCTTCTTAATTATCGTGGGGGCTCGTTTTTACTTCCAGATGGAGAAAGTATTCGAAAAGAATGTCAAATAAGAGGGGTCAGTTTTGAAATATTATCGGATGCACAGGCAAACTCAATTTTAGATGAGATTAGTAGTCCGTCAAAAAATCAGGATGCTGTAATATTGGAGAAAGCACCAAGAATTGCTGTGTATTCTCCAAAAGACAAACAGCCTTGGGACGACGCCGTTACCATGGCATTAACCTATGCCGAAATTCCTTATACAACTATTTATGATGAGGAAGTTTTAGGTGATAAACTAGCGTTATATGATTGGTTACACTTGCATCATGAAGATTTTACGGGTCAGTATGGTAAGTTTTATGGTGCATATAGAGCTACACCTTGGTATATTGAAGGAAAGAAAAATGCAGAGAAGCTGGCAAAGAAACTAGGTTTTGATAAAGTATCCGAAGAAAAGAGAGCCGTAGCATTAAAAATCAGGAACTATGTTATTGGTGGCGGTTTTATGTTTGCCATGTGTTCTGCAACAGATAGTTTTGATATTGCCTTGGCTGCTGATGGTGTAGATATTGTAGAACCTATGTTTGATGGTGATGCATCTGATCCTAATTATCAAGCAAGTTTAGATTTTGGAAAAACTTTTGCTTTCACTGATTTTGTTTTAGAAAGAAGTCCGTTAAAATATGAGTTTTCTTCTATTGATATGACCAATAAAAGAGGAAACGTGGCCAAAGAATCGGATTACTTTTCCCTTATGGATTTTTCTGCAAAGTGGGACGTTGTGCCTACCATGTTATGTCAAAACCATACTTCATTGGTAAAAGGTTTCATGGGGCAGACAACAGCCTTTATACGCTCTGAAATTAAGCCGACAGTCTTGATATTAGGTGAAAATAAAATCAATGAAGAAGCACGTTATATTCACGGTATTAAGGGAAAAGGATTCTTTACTTTTTACGGCGGGCATGATCCAGAAGATTATCAACATAGAGTGGGGGACCCTAAGACTGAACTTGAGTTGCATCCTAATTCGCCAGGGTATCGTTTAATTTTAAATAACGTATTGTTTCCGGCAGCGAGAAAAAAGAAACAGAAAACCTAATATTAATTAAAAGCTTGATTGCTGAATTTATTAGACAATAATATTTCTTTAAATCGTTACGTTCAATTAACATAGAAAATGTGATAATCTATGAGGGCTAGTATAAGAACAAATATTTATTAGGTTAAAAAAAGTTAAGCATAAAATAAATATGTTCTAGTTATAAAAGAAGTATTAAATATAGGACTTGATCAAAAAACACCTATTGTTTAAACATGCAATTATTTGATGAGTAATTTTAAAATATGCTCAACACCATTTTCATCGTTACTTAGCGTGCTATATTTAGCTGCTTTTTTTACATTAGGATGAGCATTTTCCATTGCAAAACCATAATCTGATAAGGCCAGCATTTCAAGGTCATTATTGTAATCACCAAATACCATTACTTCATCTGACTTAAGATTATAGCTTTTCATAACTTTCTCTAAGGCATAACCTTTGTGTGCGTTGCTATTGGAAATATCCAGCCAATTTTCACCTGAAACCTTTACCTTCAAATCATCTTCAAAGTGTTTTACAAATGGATAAATATGTTGCTCTGAACTTTCAAAATGATATATGGCAATTTTGATAACTTCAGATTCAAAGGAGGATAAATCATCTATAATTTCAAATTCTGTATAGTATTCAGCTAATTTGCTTACAAATTCATTAGACTTCCCCGTTAAGTAAGCTTTATGCTTCCCGCAAAGTACAGGATGAATATTTGGAATCTGATTTAACGTTTTTAGAATATCATTTACGTGTTGTTGTTCAAGTGGTGTAGCTAGAAGTTCAGTTTTTTGTTGCATAGCAAAACCACCATTCTCTGCAATTACTATAATATCATCTTTTATAGAATCTAATTTATCTATGATGCTATTGTATTGTCTGCCACTTGCAGCTACAAAAATAATACCTTGAGACTTCAAGCTTTTAAAAAGGTCAAAGAAGTGGTCGCTAACTTGATGATTGGAGTTTAGAAGTGTTCCATCCATATCGGTTACTACCATTTTTATCTTTGATAAATCCATATAACTTTTATTTATAGGTAAAGATATTTCAATGATATTAAGTAATGTAAGGATTGTTAAAGTTTTACCTTTATTTAATAATATTTATCGAATGAAGTTAGTTCAAAAAGAAATTACCCTTTCAACACATAAAAGAGGTTTTCATATTATTACGGACCAGATTATTAGAAATATACCTGAAATCAGAAATATAGATCAAGGATTTCTACAGGTTTTTATTAAGCATACATCGGCTAGTTTAACCATAAATGAAAATGCCGATCCTACAGTTCGTGATGACTTTGAATCCCATATAAACATTATGGTTCCTGAAAATGAACCTTATTATAAACATGATTATGAAGGATCTGATGATATGCCAGCGCATATTAAAGCTTCATTAATGGGTGCTTCATTACAAATACCTATTACCAACGGTAAATTGAATATGGGTATATGGCAGGGTATTTACCTTTGTGAGCATAGAAATTATGCAACGGGTAGAAACTTGGTTTTGACCGCGTGGGGAGTATGAAATTTTATTTAAATTGAGTAAACCGATAAATATATAGTATAACGACCGAAGAATCTATCTTAAATAAGATATAGATATTGATCACCAATCATTTTGCTACGCCATAATTGGCTTTCAATTTCTTTGACGAGGATAATGACCGGAAACTAACCAAAGGATAAATTGTGAAGCTCTTGAAAGAAGCTGAGATAAGTGGTTTTATAAGGGGTATTGTATCTTCTAAGTTAATAGAGGGCTATGATAAAAACCCTGATGAACTAATTGATTGGGAAGAATTTAAACTGGTAATTGCTAAAATTAAAAAATCCGATTCGTAAGAATCGGATTTTTAAAAAGTGAGATTGTTATTAATTTATTTTACCTGATCTACAACCGCCTTAAAGGCATCTGGGTGGTTCATTGCTAAATCTGCAAGAACTTTTCTATTAAGTTCTATGTTTTCAGCTTTTACTTTTCCCATAAATTGAGAGTAGGACATTCCGTGTTGTCTGGCACCTGCATTAATACGGGTAATCCATAATGAACGGAAAGTTCTTTTCTTGTTTCTACGGTCTCTGTAAGCATATAACATTGCTTTTTCAACCGCATTCTTGGCTACTGTCCAAACGTTTTTACGTCTTCCAAAGTAACCTTTGGCTTGCTTCATCACCTTTTTTCTTCTGGCTCTAGAAGCTACTGCATTTACTGATCTTGGCATTTTTTTCTAATTTTTTGTAGTAGGCGCCCTCAATATTTTAAGGAACTTTTTTAGCCTAACTCCATGGTTAATAATTTTACCTTGTTAAAGAAAAGATTACTTTAAACGTAACTGTTCTTTGATACTGTTAACATCTGCTTGATGAACTAAACCATCATGTGTTAACTTAAGCTTACGCTTTTTTGACTTTTTAGTCAAGATGTGACTCTTAAAAGCGTGCTTTCTTTTAATTTTACCTGTACCTGTAAGCTTAAAACGCTTTTTGGCACTGGATTTTGTTTTCTGTTTAGGCATTTTCCTAATTTATTTAATTATCTCACTTTGCATGCTAAACGCTGCTTACAAATGCAAACAGCGTTTAGTATTTTATAAAAAGAACCGGTCGCTTAGCGAAGCCGAATCTTTATTTTCCTTTGGTTTTAGGCGCAATGAACATAGTCATCCGTTTTCCTTCTAACTTAGGCATTTGTTCTACTTTTCCTAGCTCTTCCAATTCAGAAGCTAATTTTAATAATAAAATTTCTCCTTGATCTTTATAAACTATTGATCGTCCTTTGAAAAATACATATGCTTTTAATTTCGCTCCTTCTTGAAGGAACTTTTCAGCATGTTTCTTTTTAAAATCATAATCATGATCATCGGTATTAGGACCGAACCTAATTTCCTTGACTACAACTTTGGAAGCTTTCGCTTTCATAGCCTTTTCCCTTTTCTTCTGCTCGTATAAAAACTTTTTATACTCCATTATTTTACAGACAGGAGGGTCTGCCTTTGGGGAAATCTCCACCAAATCCAAACCTAATTCTTCTGCTTTCTCAAGAGCCTGAGGAAAAGGATATACACCTACTTCTACATTGTCACCTACCAACCTAACATTTGGGGCCGTTATCTTTTCATTGATATTGTGGGGATTCTTATTTTCCCTTCTAGGTTGTGGTCTGAATCTTTTACGTATTGCTATGACTTAATATTTTATGTTAAACTTTATTCTTTGAACGACTTTAAGGTACTATTTATTTCTTTGTTAACCAAGTCTGTAAACATTGTAACGCTGATAGCTCCTAAATCTTCACCTCCATGTTTACGTACAGAAATGGTGTTAGCAACTACATCGCTTTCCCCTACGATTAGCATGAACGGTATTTTGCTCATTTCTGCTTCACGTATTTTTTTACCTATAGTCTCGCTTCTACTATCGATAAGGGCGCGAATTTCGTTATTTTCTAGGGATTTTAAAACTTTTTCAGCATATTTTTCATGTTTCTCACTAACAGGAAGAATTATTGCTTGCTCTGGGGTTAACCATAATGGGAAATTACCTCCTGTGTGTTCCAATAATAGGGCTATAAATCGCTCCATGCTACCGAAAGGAGCACGGTGTATCATTACAGGTCTATGTAGTTCATTATCACTGCCTTTATAAGTTAAGTCAAAGCGTTCAGGTAGATTATAATCTACTTGTATAGTTCCTAATTGCCATTGTCTTCCAAGGGCATCCTTAACCATGAAATCTAACTTAGGACCATAAAACGCAGCTTCGCCACTTTCTATAACATAATCTAAGCCTTTTTCTTCGGCAGCATTAATAATTGCTTGCTCAGCTTTTTCCCAATTCTCTAGGGTACCTATATATTTATCAGGATTCTCTAAATCACGAACAGAAACTTGAGCAGTGAAATTATCGAAACCTAATGAACTTAATACATATAATGATAGGTCAATTACGTTTTTAAACTCTTCGTCTAGTTGGTCCGGTGTACAAAATATATGCGCATCATCTTGTGTGAATCCTCTCACTCTTGTCAGTCCGTGTAATTCACCGCTTTGTTCATACCTATATACTGTTCCAAACTCTGCAAAGCGCTTAGGCAATTCGCGATAGCTAAAAGGTTTTGCATTATAGATTTCACAGTGATGAGGGCAGTTCATGGGCTTTAATAAAAATTCTTCACCCTCTTTTGGTGTGTGTATAGGTTGAAAACTGTCTGCGCCATATTTTTCATAATGTCCCGAGGTAACATATAGTTCCTTCTGGCCAATATGAGGTGTTAACACCATTTCATAACCAGCTTTTTTTTGTGCTTTTTTAAGAAATTGCTCCAAACGTTCTCTTAACGCTGCTCCTTTAGGTAGCCAAAGTGGTAAACCCTGACCTACCTTTTGAGAAAATGTGAAAAGTTCTAATTCTTTACCCAATTTTCTATGGTCGCGTTTTTTAGCCTCTTCTAAAAGTTCAAGGTATTCAGTTAACTCTTTCTGCTTTGGAAATGAAATACCGTAAACACGTGTTAATTGTGCGTTGTTTTCATTTCCTCGCCAGTAGGCGCCGGCAACACTTAAAATTTTAATAGCCTTCACAATACCGGTATTTGGTATATGCCCACCACGACAAAGATCTGTAAATGTATCATGGTCACAAAATGTTATCGTGCCATCTTCAAGGTTTTCTATTAATTCAACCTTATATTCATTGCCTTGATCTTTATAAAATTTTAGGGCATCTGCTTTAGAAACATCTCTAAGCTTATAATCATGTTTACCTCTGGCTATTTCTAAAGCCCTCTTTTCTATAGCGGGAAAATCTTTATCGGAAATAGAACCGTCCGGTAGTTCGACATCATAATAGAACCCATTATCAATTGCAGGACCTATGGTTAATTTAACACCAGGATAAAGTTCCTCTATGGCTTGAGCTACAATATGTGAAGTAGAATGCCAAAAGGCTGTTTTTCCTTCCTTGTCATTCCATGTGTAAAGAATTAAACTTCCATCAGTCTCTAAAGGGGTGACCGTTTCAACGGTTGTTTTGTTGAATTTTGCTGATATAACATTTCGGGCGAAACCTTCACTAATGCTTCTTGCAACCATTATAGGTGTTGCCCCTTTTTCGAATTCCTTAATCGAGCCGTCAGGCAATGTAATCTTGATCATAATGCTGTAAATCTTATCGGGAGCCAAAGATACTACGTTGTATTCATGTCCGCAATAGTATACTGTTATGTTTTGGTGATAGTATTGATGAATTGATAAATAGAACTGAGTTCATATATATTGGTTTTGAATTCTAAAAGAATAGTCATGGTAAGTGAATTTTTTAATTAGGGTTTTATACATATAATAGTTTTAAAAATGAACGTGGATTTTGTTCGGTGTTTGCTTTTACTATAGTGTAGTAATATGTGATGGTGTTTGTTGTTTTTGTGGAAGTATTTATAAGTTCCTTTTTGGTATTGATTTTCTAGGATACTTATGAATGTGAAGAATTATATGAGCTATGGTGCAATTTAGTTGAACACGGTTGCATGGAAATGAGATATATTATTTGTAATTCGGTTTGGTTTGGTCTGGAATTTCTTTTCCTAATCCAAATATAAGTTGCTGACAATGT
>NZ_CAXBBZ010000005.1:0-218115 GCF_963974015.1 uncultured Maribacter sp.
GTGTAAACGATGTTTCTATAACTCTGTAAAGGATGTTTGTATATCGTACCTAATGTTTGCCAACGGTTTGTATATGAAACGTAGCGTGTAAAAATGCGCTGTACTTTTGATATTTTTTATTAAAAAAAAATCATTATTCTACCTTAGTCTTCAACTCATTTTCAATTTCAAAGATCAGGGATTCTATCCCACGTTCAACTCGATGTGCGCGATTTTGTACAAGTGTATTATCGAAAGCAATTGCATAAAGTAACTTGGAGAAATCAGCATCTTTTTTAATCATTAAATAGTCCATTGAACTAATCTGATAATGGCCAAAAAATTGTAATTCTGGGCGAGCGTGCCATTCGAAATATTGCAATAACGAAGGATTTATTTCTTGTAATTTAAATTGAGTGCGTTCTTCTTCATACCTGTAATAGTAGGGATACAGGGATTCATAAAGCAGTGAAAGAGATCCTCTTAAACTATCATTTAAAATAATTTCAACTCCCTTTGAAACCAAAAGATTATAACCACTTTTATTAGGGTCAAAATGGGGGTTCACACGAATTTTCGCCACATCATAGAAGAATGTCTCAGATGGGATAGAATCAGTCTTCATAAATCGGTTAATGTCTTTAGTAGCCTTGTTGATGCTATCCATTGATTCTATATCGGAACGTATTTCGACCAAATCATGTTCTAGATTGCTTAATATTTCTTGTAAAATTTTGATTTCTACGGATCTTTCTTTTACCGTGTCATTCCAGTTATTGAGCTGTAATGCAATCAAAATACCAATGACCACAAGTACTATTTCTCCAATCGCATATTTAAAGTACTTTCCAGTCCTGTTTTCCATCAGCAGGTTTTGTCTAATTTTTCGAAAGAATTTTATCATTGGTTAATGGTTGGTTTAATGAAGCACAACTACATCTATTTCTATTTTACAGTAATTTAAACAATCTTGTAGAATTGACGTAAAATAAAAAAGGGATAGTCATCGACCATCCCTTTTCTGAATATTTTATAACTGTCGTTCTAAGCTCTTGAGATCAATGATTTGAAGAATACAAACCAAAACCCAAGAATAACATAAAAGGAAAAGGAAACAATCCAAAATCATTTAAAGGTATAGCGCTGTGCATACCGAACATGAAATAGATTATTAAGGCGAATTCCAATACCATATTCGGAGACAATTTTTTAGCCAAGTACTTATTTCCTTTCCAACTTTGCTTCAACGTACTGTTGTTGAATTTTGGTGTACGAACAAATTCACTTTGCTTACCCATGTAGCCTTCTATTACAGCAATGGTGTTATGTAAAGAATATATTCATTCAAATTCGGTAGTATTTGTATTTATTGAACATGGGGAAGATAATTTTATGCTAGTAACATAAATTTTAAAACAAATATTATTTGTGATAATTTATATCGTTTGATCAACGGGAGTAAACTGTTAGTACAAAAGTATACTTACGCCAATGAGTGAATTGAGGGTGATCTATATCATTTTACAATTCAGTTTTTTACCATTACTTTATTTTTAAAAAATTATATTTTGAAAAATGTTAAGATCGGATTAAAGAGGTTTTTAAGGAGTACGAAGTGGTTTTCTTTTACTTCAGTTATCGTGCTTTTTATTTCTATGGGCATCTTAATATTAATCGGAATACACAAACTTGTTATTATTATTAAAGATATTTTTGTTCTTGGCATTAAGAATTTAGATGATATTAACATGAACATAGTGTCAACTGGAATTTTAAGTATTATTGATATTTATTTATTAGCTATAGTTGTTTATATTTTAGCTATTGGTTTGTATAAGTTGTTTATTGGACCTTTTGAAGGTTATACTTGGATGGAAATTGACAATATCAACGATCTTAAGCAACACATCGCAAAAATGATTGTATTATTTCTAGCAACTTTTTTACTGCAAAAGATAGTGGAATATGATGATCATGAAAAAATACTAAATTTTGGGTGTGTAATTATTGGAATCATGGCAGTTCTAATTTGGTTTAGTATTTCTCTAAAAAATAAAACAAAGCATAAGTAAAAAGATTTATTGGAATTACGACCAAATAGGCAACAAGTGTTCTCTTCGTGCAATTTTGGCGAATCTAACTTTGTTCAAGAAATAAAAAGAATTTATAACTCGCCATTTTGAGTAGTAGGAAATGGTATTGATGAAGTTTGAACAGCTGACAAGTGGCAATCTATAGAGATGCTAGTTACAAACTTACGCTAGAACTGAAAGTTACTTGAAATAATATCATAACTTCCATTTACTTATGAATACATCCTTTAAATTTAAAAGTGTCACAAGTTCTTGAGCGCATTCACTTATAATTGATTTTTATTGAAACTTTTGGCTAATGATTCACTTTTACACACATGTATAACACCCATATTTAACAAGAACCATAAATGCTAAAAAAATTTCTGATTACGCCAAAAATATCGGTACTTGGCTTCAGGAGATTTCTTGCATTAGACCATATTACCACTTTATTTTGACCAAATACCAAAGCATCAATATCTTTGTTATGTCATTATGATATAAATTACCTTTCTTGTTGGCAACGTGTTAACTTCAACTTTAAGTATTTTAGTTACATAATCTACAACCTTAAAAAGAAATTTTGATGCATCAATTTCATTTTGTTTTTCTGACGAGGTATTTTTATATAGAATGATCTATTTTCTCAGCCATAAGTTTGATAAACTCTTCTTTTCAAACATTTAACTTAATTTTCATGCTTTTTTTTTAAGTCCTAAAATGTTCAATATTTTGTCCATAAATATAATTTTATCAAATTTGCCATAAATAAGAACAACTACGCATATTCCTATTTTACCGGTAATTAAAACAATTTTGTAGAATTGAAGTAAAATAAAAAAGGGATAGCCATCGACCATCCCTTTGCTGAATATTTTACAACTGTAGTTCTAAGCTCTTGAGGTCAATGATTTGAAGAATACAAACCCAAAGCCCAAGAATAACATAAAATGAAAAGGAAACAATCCAAAATCATTTAAAGGTATAGCGCTGTACATACCGAACATGAAATAAATCATTAAGGCGAATTCCAATATAATATTCGGAGACAATTTTTTAGCCAAGTACTTATTTCCTTTCCAACTTTGCTTTAACGTACTGATGTTGAATTTTGGTGTACGAACAAATTCACTTCGCTTACCCATGTGGCCTTCTATTACAGCAATGGTGTTATGTAAAGAGAAACCTAAGGCTACCGAGAAAAATGTAAAGAATATTCTTATGTAATCTACAAAGTTGTTAAAGCCGCTACCTTGAATGCTCTTGTAGGTAAACCAATAACAGACAAATAAAATGATCGTACTAATGGCGAACAAACTTAAAAGAGAGAAAACCCAGTCTAGGTGCCCATAGGTGTTCTTAATATATAAAGAGGGTATGCTTAATATTGCTACTAAGAATACACATAAGAACATAGAGCTGTTCAGCAAATGCATAACCCCATGAAATTTTGTTTTAAATGGTATGTTCTTGGCTCTTACAACACTCCAAACGGTTTTTCTAAAGTTCTCTGCGCCACCTTTGTTCCATCGAAATTGTTGTGAACGTGCGGCACTGATAACTACAGGTAGCTCTGCAGGAGTTTCCACGTCTTCTAAATATTTGAATTTCCAGTTCTTTAATTGTGCACGGTAACTTAGGTCTAAATCTTCTGTTAGCGTATCGCCTTCCCAGTTACCAGCGTCAATGATACATTCTTTACGCCAGATACCTGCGGTACCATTAAAGTTAATGAAATGTCCTTTGCTATTACGACCTACTTGTTCTAATGTAAAGTGGGCGTCTAAGGCAAATGCCTGTATTTTCGTTAACGTTGAATAGTCGCGGTTTAAATGGCCCCAACGGGTCTGTACCACTCCTATTTCTTCATCTTTAAAATAAATAACGGTTTTCTTTAACCAATCTGAAGCTGGCAGAAAATCAGCATCAAAAATGGCGATGAATTCGCCCTTTGCTATTTTTAATCCTTCTTTTAGTGCACCTGCTTTAAAGCCAGATCTATCTGTTCTGCGAATATGCTGAATATCTAAACCGGTCTCTTGTAATTTAGCAATGGTGGCGGCAGTAGCAATTACGGTATCATCAGTAGAATCATCTAACACCTGAATTTCCAATTTGCTTTTTGGGTATTCTATTTTGGCGATATTCTCCAATAAACGGTCCATTACATACTCCTCATTAAAAACAGGAAGTTGAATGGTTACGAACGGAATTTCCTTTGGATCTAGAAGATTAAATTTAGGAGCGGTTTGGTTCTGTCTTTTTTGAGACAAATAGTTGAATAAAAGATTTAGCTGCGCCAAGCTATAAAAGAAAATCAATAGTAATGATAAACTATAAATTGCTATAATAAAATACGCTAGTGCTAATTCCATATTATTTTATACTGTATTTGAAGATCCACCCCAAAATTTTTATGCCTGCAAATATACTACCTTTTACGGTTCCTGAAACTTTTGAGACACCTATTCTTCGTTTGTAACGTACTGGTACTTCGGTATATGTCATTTTATTTTTAAGAATTTTCAATTGCATTTCCACTGTCCAACCATAGGTTTTGTCTTCCATGTTCAATTCTTTGAGCTTTTTGTACTTAATGGCTCTAAAAGGGCCTAAATCAGTAAACTTTGCGCCAAAAAATAATCGCATTAGAAATGTAGCCAACCAGTTGCCGAACACTTGCTGTGGAGTCATTGACCCTTCTTCACGCAAGTTTTTTCTTCTGGCCCCTACAACAAAATCAATATCATCTTTTAAAATAGGAGCAACCACCTTATCCAATTCCTCAGGATAATCAGAATAGTCTCCATCGATAAATACGATAATATCGGGCTGTTTGGATTTCGATGCTACATATTTTAAACCATGAAGACAGGCATACCCATACCCTTTGTTCGTTTCTGTAAGCACGGTAGCACCAGCGGCTTCGGCATTTTTTACCGTATCATCGGTGGAATTATTATTAACAACAATAACCTCGGATACCGTTTTCGGGAGTTCGTTGATGACATGTGCAATCGAATCTGCTTCGTTAAAAGCCGGAATAATTACTTTTATATCGGCCATTATTTTAAATCTGATAAATTGTTTTCACGAGTAAAGTCTTCGAATCTCGACCATTCTTTAATCTTTTTACCGTTACTATATTTTTCTGCAGAAATCATTTTCGAATTTTTGTATTTCAAACAATAACCATTTTCAAGTCCATTATTTAATTGACATTTATGATTTATTTGACCTTTCTTGTCATAAAATAACCACCAGCCTTCCTGCTTATTTTTGACATACTTACCTTCTTTAGTACGAATTCGATTTTCATCATAGAAAAACCAATATTTTTCTTTCTTACCATAAGTAAAAAAGCCTTTCTCGGCTATTTTACCATTCGTATGATAAAACGACCAGTAATCGGTCTTTACATTAAAACGCATCCACCCTTCGCTTGCCAAAGTACCATCTTCATAAAAGGTGCGTTCATAGCGTTTGTCTTCAGAACTTGTAAAAGCTAAAAAGACAAAGCTGATTAGAATGGCGTAAACGAATATTAATGGCTTCATGTTCAATCTTTTTACCAATTAATGAATTTGGACTAAACTTGGTTGTCAAAGATCGGTTAAAATACTTTGATAGTGAATTTGTACCGTTGATTATCGTTTTTATGCTTTGTTTGTATTTTAGATTAAGATTGATAGGTATCGATAATCATTGATTTAAGTCACTAATACTGATTTTAGAAATTGCCAACTTCATTTGAGCATCTATTTTTTATTGACCAAATCCATAAGGTCTATATCGTTGCCTAATAAAACTTCTGTAGGATTGATACGGCCTTCTTCAGGACCATTTTCTAATTTAAGTACCCCTCTAGGGCAAACAGCAGAACATACACCGCAACCTACGCAGCTAGAACGAACTATATTTTCACCCTTTTGGGCATAAGCCCTAACATCGATACCTTGTTCGCAATAGGTAGAACAATTACCACATGAAATACATTGGCCACCATTTGTGGTAATTCTAAAGCGCGATTTAAATCGTTGTACAAATCCTAAATATGCGGCTAATGGGCAACCAAACCTACACCATACCCTATTACCAAAAATCGGATAAAAACCGGTACCAATAACCCCTGCAAAAATAGATCCTATTGCTAGGCTATATACATTTTGTACACTTTGGGTCTTAATACCTAAAACAGTACCCGTTTCTGAGAAGAAACTATAAAGTGTCATACCTGTCATTACAACGGCAAAAAGAAGTACTCCGTGAATTAACCAACGTTCAACTTTCCATGCGAAAAGAGATTTATCTGAATGTTGTCTGTAGGGGTCACCTAATGTTTCAGCTAGGCCGCCACAACCGCAAACCCAAGAACAGTACCATCGTTTTCCAAAGAAGTATACCATTACAGGAACAATTACCAAGGTTAAAACCACCCCCCAAAAAAGGATGAAAATACCGATGCTACCACTATTTAAAAGCGTCTTTAAATTCCATTGAAAAAAGAAGTCATAATCCAAGGGGAAAGCATTTTTAAAATCATAGTAGGGCATTTGTAAACGCACCATGATTTCTGGAATAAGAAAGGCGAATACAATCTGAAAGAATAGTACAGATGTTGTTCTTACTACTTGGTATATGTTGTGGCGGTATTTTATGTACATACGTACGGCCATAACCGACATTACAACACAATACATAAAGCCATACACGAACCAATGACCGGCTGGGTTGCCGCTTAAACTTTCGCTAATTGGGTCTACTAAGTAGGTCCAATTGGTTGCGTATTCTGGACGGAAATATAAGATCAAGTAAAATGAAACCAAGAAGATAAAGACCAGCCAAGCGATCCAACCTCTATTGGTGGAGCTCTGATGATAAATTCCGTCATTTTTAATTCCTTTAGGTCCCAAAAGAACTACTTGGGGAATAATGAAAAGTAGGGCGCCGATAATACCCAATCCAAAGGTTATGAACCACATTAGCCCTTTGTTTTCTGCTATAAAGCCTACTCCGGATTTTTTGGCAATAGACCCTGCCATATCTCTACCCTTTGTATAAATAATTTTTTTATACTCTTTATTTTTTCTGTGCGTCGCATTGGCATTATCCACGGCAGAAACAATTATTGGAGATAAGCTCTGAACACCATTAAATTCTTTGCCCTGTATTTTGGTTTCTAAATCTTGAATGAATAACTCACTTTTAATTGAATTGTCCGATACTATTTCTTGAACGATGGTTTTGTCGACTTTGAACGTTCCAAGAAGTGGTAAGGCAGCAAATGTGCTTAGACCTACCAAAAAAATAATCATTCCTATATTTTGAAGTACTTTCATTTTTTTGTGCGTTAAGCTTTGCTAAAAATTCGTTTCCAACTTTTCTTTTCTAGACGTATATTTTTATTGAAGTCTGTATTGTATTTCTTAACGATTTCTGAATCATATAGTTTATAAAACTCAGGGTCGAAATTTGCATCTTTGAGGTAAGTCATAACATAGTCTACATCTTTGTTTTCTGTAAGCCATTGGTCCAAAATCTCATGCCGCATTCGAATACCGAAGGTGTTGATGCCTAAGAATTTCATCGTGTCTTTATGATATGCAATGGTGATACAGATTTTTTCTTTTGAATGTCTCCAATGAAAATGATGCTCGTAATCTTCTTTACTTCGCTCGCTAAATACCCAACCATATGTTTGGTATTCTATATCTAAAAATTTGGCAGAATTAAACCAGTGTCCAGGATTATATTCTCTAGGATTGTCACATAGGGTTTGGGCCAAAGCTTCCCCCATCATACGACCAGTGTACCACACCGCTTCAATAGGTCTTCTACTGCCAATGCCTTCATGTTGTTCTGCACAATCACCAATAGCATAAACATCTTTGGCGTTAGTCTCTAAAAATCGGTTGACTTTTACGCCTCTTCCTAATTCGATGCCAGATTTTTTTAGAAAATCAATATTAGGAGAGACGCCAGCGGTTAACCCTACAACATTACATTTTATTGTTTCGCCTTTATCAGTTACTACAGCTCTTGCTCTTCCGTTTTGATCAGATATAATTTCTTCTAGATTGGTGTCTAAACGTAAATCGATATGATGTTCTAAAATGTGCTCGTTAATCATAGCAGATTCTCCTGATGGTAAGACTCCGTTCCAAAAACTTTTTTCACGTACAAGAAATGTTACCGGTATTTTTCGAGAACGAAGCATTTCTGCCATTTCAATACCAATGAGTCCACCCCCAACAATAACAGCTCGGTTACAAACCTCATCATTAGGAGCATTTTTTTCAAGTAATTCTAGGTCTTGTTTTGAATAAAGTCCTTGAACACCTTTTAAATCTTGACCTGGCCAGCCAAATTTATTCGGTTTTGATCCTGTTGCAATTACCAGCTTATCATAAGTAATGGTAGAGCCATCTTTTAGAATTAGTTTTTTTGAATCAGTTGCTACTTTTTCTACAAAGCCATTAACTAAATCGATTCTGTTTTTTTTCCAAAACCAATTTTCATATGGCTGAGTATGTTCAAATTTCATATGGCCCATGTAGACATACATCAATGCGGTACGGGAGAAAAAATAATCGCTTTCTGCAGATATAATGGTGATTTTATTTTCTGATAGCTTTCGCACATGTCTGGCTAAAGTAACCCCAGAAATGCCATTGCCTATAATTACAATATGATTCATATAATGCTTTTGTTGGTCCTTGTGTCGGTATTAAAGGTAATAACTTAACAGCTACATTTTTATTTAGAAAGATTATAAACACATGATGTGACAGTAGCTTTTTTTAACGTATTTTACGTTTTAATCATCTTTAAACGGGTTATTGGTAATCACATAATCAGTGTATTGTTTAATTGAAGTTTATTAAAAAAGTATATGAAATAAATTTAAGTGTATGGTTGTGATTCAAAGCACGACTTAAATCAACTCGATATCAATACTAATTTTAAAGTTTCATGAAACGACATATCATACAAATACTATTTTTCTTATTGATTGTGACCGGTTCATCAGCGCAAGAATTGAATACGTTTTTTAACGGAACCGATAGTTTTTTAAAAGCTAATATCGTAGATGGTCGGGTTAAGTATAATGGGATTAAAGAAAATCCAGAAGCTTTGAAAACTATTTTAGATTTAGCAAAGGATATTTCTGTGTCAGAATCAGACCCTATGAACTACCAAACCTTTTGGGTCAATGCTTATAATCTTATTGTGATAGATGGTATCGTTAAAAACTACCCATTAAAATCACCCTTGGATGTTGATGGATTTTTCGATAAAACTAAACATAGTGTCGGTGGTAAAATGATAACTTTAAATGGTATTGAAAATGAATTGTTACGGGCAAAATTTCCGAATGAACCACGATTTCATTTTGTGTTGGTGTGTGCAGGATTAGGTTGTCCGCCGATAATAAATGAAGCGTATATTCCAAAAAAGTTCGAAACTCAATTACAACGACAAACAGTTTTAGCAATGAACAATCCTAGTTTTATTAGGGTAGAGGGTAATAAAGTCAGTGTTTCGCAAATCTTTGAATGGTATAAAGATGATTTCGAAAGGGCAGGGGGTATAGTTGCATTCATCAATAAATTTAAAACTTCAAAATTACCAGCTTCTGTCGAATTTGGCTTTTACCCATACGACTGGACCTTAAATTCCAAATAGTTGAATTACTTCTTGTATAGGCAATTGATGGTTAACGATTAGCTGGTATTTCTTAACATATAGTTATGTGTGTACCCTATTGCAACATGCTGTAAATAATATAATTTTAGGGGACTAAGGAATTTAAAAATGAAAAAATTAAGTCTTTTATTTTTATTCGCCATTCCGTTTTCTTGTTTTGGCCAGGTAAATAAGAAAATTAATGGGGTGAGCTTTGTTGCCTCGAGGGAAAAGGTGGTTCAAGAGCAAGTGGAAGCTATAGTGCAGGTAAATGCAAATAGTGCTGCTGTAATGCCTTTTGGATTCATCAGAGAAGTGAATAATCCGCAAATTACATTCAATACCGAACGACAATGGTTTGGTGAAACGAAGAGCGGAGCAAAACAATATATAGATATGCTACATGAAAATGGTCTTTCGGTAATGATAAAGCCACAAATCTGGATTTCTAAAGGTGTTTTTACCGGAGTTCTGAAAATGGATAGCGAAGACCATTGGAAGCAATTAGAAGAATCATACTGTGAATTTATCATGACTTTCGCTCAATTAGCGGAGGATAGTAAAGTTGATGTGTTTTGTATAGGTACCGAATTAGAGCAATTTGTGAATAATAGACCAGCGTATTGGAATGGATTAATTTCTGAAATACGGCAAGTATATAAGGGGAAACTTACCTATGCAGCGAACTGGGATGAGTTTGACCGAGTACCCTTTTGGCAGCAACTGGATTATATAGGTGTAGATGCCTATTTTCCGTTATCAGAATCAAAAACACCATCAGTTGATGAGCTTGTAGTCGGTTGGCAACCTTGGAAATCTAAGATTTCAGCGTTGTCAAATCAAAATCAAAAACCAATTCTTTTCACGGAATATGGATATAGAAGCATGGACTATTCTGCTAAGAAACCCTGGCTTGTAGATCGTACTGAAGAAAGGCCTAATATGGTATCTCAAGCGAATTGTAAAGAAGCTATTTTCTCTGAGTTTTGGGGAGAAAAATGGTTTGCAGGTGGTTATGTTTGGAAATGGTTTCCAAACCATGGTGCGGCCGGTGGTTTAAATGATAACAGATTTACACCTCAGAATAAACCATCGTTAAAAATAATCAGCGATAATTATAAAAAGTACGGTGAATAGTTTCAATTTTGCAGGCCGTTAGTTGTTTCGAAAGATGGCACAAACTTTGTTTCCCTTGTCATATGTTTAGGTATTTAATTTTATTGGTATTTATTACTCAAGTCACAATTGGTCAAGAATCGTTGAAAACAGTAACGGCCCAACCTGGCGATGGTATTCTTTCCCTTTTAAGAAAGCAAGGGGTTAATCCTTATGAAATTTTTGATGAATTCATAGCATTGAATAATCATGATTTAAGAGATAGTGTGCATCTTATCGCTGGTAAAACCTATGTGATTCCGAAGTTCGAATTAGAAAAGGTACCAGTAGTAGACTCGTTACAAAAACAATCTACTGATGTTAAAAAGTTAGAGAGTGCTTCTTTTGCTATTTTCGGTGATAAGCATAAGACGGTAATAGCCAAAAGTGAACGACTAAATGGGAATGTGTATTATTTGGTTTCTGGTCATGGTGGTCCTGATCCTGGTGCAATGGGTGTTTATGCAGGTAAAACTATATCGGAAGATGAATATGCCTATGATATTACATTACGTTTGGCGAAAGAATTATTAGCTCATGGGGCAATGGTTTATATTATTATACAAGATCAGAACGACGGAATTAGAGATGAGCGTGTTCTTGAAATTGACCATGATGAAGTTGCCTATCCAAATAAAACGATTCCTTTAAACCAAGTGGCACGATTAAAACAGCGGGTAGAAATCGTTAATGACCTTTACAGGTCGAATAAGGGTAGGTATCAGCGTTTAATAGTTACACATGTTGATAGTAGAAGTGTGGGGCAAAATATAGATGTGTTTTTCTATTATCATGAAAATAGTAAGAATGGTAAAAAGTTGGCAGAAAGTATTCATACTACTTTCGATGCCAAGTATAAAAAATATCAACCCAATAGAAGTTATGCAGGTACTTTTGAAGATAGAACCTCGCTTTATTTGGTTAAGAAAACGCACCCTGCAATGACGTTTATTGAAATCGGTAATATTCGTAATGCTAAGGATCAAGTTAGAATCGTCGATCCAGATAATCGCCAAGCATTGGCAAAATGGATTAGTGAAGGGGTGTTGTTAGATTTTGAAGAGGAATAAAATTTATATGGCAATATGTTTCAAATAGTATTGATGTAATTCTTGGGGTTTTGCCCCTAGATAATATTTAAAATGAATCATTCCGAAATGCCATTGTAGCATCCACATTCCACATTCCTCATAGCGGCGAGCAGAGGTTGTTACTGCTGCGGGTATTATTTTGAAAGGTTTTAATTTATACATGCGGCCAATAAACTCATTATCCTCATATATGATATAGTTTTCATTAAAACCGTTATTCTCATGAAATAGTTTGTTGGTGATAAACAGAGATTGGTCTCCGCCCCGACAGATCTGATGGTTGATTTTTGTGCACCAAGCAAAAAACTTCAAAAAATTACTGTCACTATTAAAGCGCATTTGAAAACAACCTACTTCATGACCTTCTTCAAAAGCTTTAAATATAGCCAAGTCAAAGTGTTTTGGTGGTAAGGAATCTACATGTAAAAAATAAAGAATTTCTCCAGTTGCTATTGCAGCACCGACATTCATTTGAGCTGCCCTCCCTTTTTTGCTATTAATTACGATAGCACCATAATCACGCGCAATAGAAGTTGTTTCGTCGCTGCTGCCGCCATCAACGACCAGTATTTCTTTAATGAGATTAGAACCCGCATTTTTTGAAATGGCGAAAAGTACCTTCTTGATATAATCGGCCTCGTTCAATACTGGAATAATGATACTAATTGTGGGCTGATAACTGCTCATAAACACCTATTTGCTTTCTTATGGTAGTAAAATGACGACCTAACTTACAGTTGCTTTATCAATTCTTGAAATAATTTTACCATTTTAGGTTCTGTTTTTTCAGCTATGGTAATAATTTCACTAATGTCTACAGGCTTAAGATTATCTGGGTCACATTCGTCGGTTAAAACTGAAACAGCTACAATAGGAAGCGATAAATGGTTGGCTACGATTACTTCTGGTACGGTACTCATGCCAACGGCGTCTGCGCCTATTAGCTTAATCATTCTATACTCTGCCTTCGTTTCAAGTTGGGGGCCTACGACCGAAGCATAGACTCCGGTTTTTAATGAAATATCGTTGGCTTTGGCGATAGCTAATAATTTATTTCGCATGTCTAAATCGTAAGGTTCAGACATGTCTGCAAAACGCTCTCCATACTCACCTACATTCTTAAACGCCAATGGCGATCCACCTTGCAGATTAATGTGATCTTCGATCAACATCATATCACCTTTTTTGAAGTTTAGGTTAACTGCACCAGCTGCATTTGAAATGAAAAGTTTGGTAATGCCCAACATATGCATAACACGTATTGGGTATGTAACATCTAAAAAATCATAGCCTTCATATAAATGAAATCGGCCTTGCATAACCACTACTTTCTTGCCAGAAATGGTGCCATATACCAATTTACCCGTATGAAACTCTACGGTTGCTAAAGGAAAAAATGGAATATGGTTGTAATGGGCATCTATAGGGTCTTCGATGCTATCTACCAATTTTCCTAATCCAGTACCTAATACGATTCCTATTTCAGGTTGGTCAAAACCTTTGTTTTTAAGGTATGCTACAGATTCTAATAATTGTTCTTTAATCATGAATTTATATGTTTTAAAAAGGGTTGAAAAGCTTCAATATCCTTTATGTCCTCGTAATAATCTACGTCGTTTCTTGTTTCTAAAAGAGCAGTTTTCTTGTCTTTAAGGTCGGCAAGGGTATCCTTTAAAACCGTTTCGGTGCCCCAATCTTTGTTTGTGAAAAGTTCCGGTATATAATTTTTCATCCCAAGTAAATAATAGCCCCCATCTTCTGCTGGCCCAACTACAAAATCATTAGATTCAAGTGCTTTAAATGCTTGTTCTATATCTTCCTGCGATAAATCGAACATATCACTGCCAATTACTATGATTTTTTGATAATCGCTTTGAAATCCCTCTTGAAAAGCATTCGCCATACGAGCGCCCAAATCGTTACCATTTTGTAGTTTCTTGCCAAAATGTTTGTTGTCCCAAATATCATTCTCCCAAATCTCTTCAGAGTAATATACGAGCTTTTCAGCATACAAATTACGGGTGATTTTAACGGTATGGTTGAGTAGAAATTGATAAATATTCAAGGCCGACTCGTCGCCAACCGTTGCCGCCAATCGCCTTTTTCCTTTACCCAGCTCAGGATTTCTGGTGAAAATCAACAGTAAATTATTAGAGCTTGCCAGTGTAAAATCAATTACCTTTTCATCTCGCTCAGCTTTGTTGTCTTGTATTATTCCCAATTTAAATTTTATTGTTTGTACTAACTAATAAACCTTTATTCCTTCATGTAAAAGCTTGCCCCAATGCTTGCTAAACGAATGAACACTATCTGTCGCTATTTCTTTGTCGTTAAATACTTCGCCACCTTTATTTTTCCATTCAAAAATACCACCGTGTAAATTAAGTACTTTGGTGTAACCAAGCTTCTTCAACTTTTCTCCAATATTTTCTGAACGCACACCAATAGAGCAATAAACTATAATGGGTTGAGAAGTGTTAGGGATAATTTCAAGAATATTTTGTTCGTCAAAATCTTTATAACCTACCCAAATTGCATTCTTTAAATGGCTAACATCAAACTCTTCCTTTTCTCGAGTATCTAAAAACAGAATTGAATCTGACATAGATAAACTTTCAGGATAGATATAGGGTATACTTTCTTTGTTCCAGGTTTTTAAAGCGCGATCAATATCATCTTGCCCAACTACAACGTTTGAAAAGAACATGAGGAAAAGTAAACTGAAAACCTGCAGATATTTGATTAACTTCATGGCTACAAAGGTACTATTTTTAGTTTCCAAGGGTTATAGTTTTAAATTCGAGTTTATGGTTAAAGTTTTGCAAAAAGTATTTTTTAAATCGGTGTTAGTCATGTTTATCATGTTCGGTTTTAGCTGTAAACAGGATGTGAAAATTCAAGAAAACACCACAGAACCGGAACCATCTGACTATTATACGGAATTATATCGGCCGCAGTTTCATTTTACCCCAGAAGAAAAATGGATGAATGATCCTAACGGACTTGTTTATACCAACGGAAAATATCATTTGTTCTATCAGTATTATCCAGATAGTACTGTTTGGGGCCCTATGCATTGGGGTCATGCGGTAAGTGAAGATTTGATTAAATGGAAGCATAAGCCCATCGCACTTTATCCTGATGAGAACGGATTAATTTTTTCGGGTAGTGCCGTAATCGATAAAGAAAATACATCTGGTTTCGGTACAATAGAAAAACCGGCAATGGTTGCGATTTTCACGTATCATAACATGGAAGGAGAACGGTCTGGTAAAAAGGATTTTCAAACTCAAGGAATTGCATACAGTTTAGATGATGGAGATAGTTGGACGAAGTATGAAGGTAATCCTGTTATCGGTAATGATGGGATAAAGGATTTTCGGGATCCTAAAGTTTTTTGGAACGATAAAGAGCAAAACTGGACCATGCTTTTAGTTGCGGGAGACCATTTGCAAATATGGGACTCAATGAATCTAAAGGAATGGGAAAAAGTATCTGAGTTTGGAAAAGATAGAGGCGCTCATGGGGGCGTATGGGAATGTCCTGATTTATTTCCTTTAAAAATTGAAGGAACTGATAAAGAGAAATGGGTGCTTTTAATAAGTATTAACCCAGGTGCGCCGAACGGAGGTAGTGGTACACAATATTTTATTGGTGATTTTGATGGAACAACTTTTACAACAGATCAAACGGAATCTCGATGGATAGATTTAGGAAGAGATAATTATGCAGGAGTTACCTATAACGATACCCCGAACAATGAAAGAATATTTATTGGGTGGATGAGTAACTGGGATTATGCGAGAGATACGCCAACCGAAAAATGGCGAAGTGCTATGACAGTGCCTAGAAAATTAACATTACGTGAAATTGAAGATGAGATTTTCTTGGTGAATTATCCCTTAGACAATATGAAAGGAGTAGAAGA
Source organism: uncultured Maribacter sp. (assembly GCF_963974015.1). Classification (GTDB taxonomy): domain Bacteria; phylum Bacteroidota; class Bacteroidia; order Flavobacteriales; family Flavobacteriaceae; genus Maribacter. The sequence goes on from NZ_CAXBBZ010000005.1 coordinate 15,915, forward strand.
TAAAGTTAATTCAGTAACTCAATTTCAGTTAATGGATAATCAGAAGAAAGTCATTCCGTTGAAATATGGTAATCAATCTGAAATTAGATTAACGGTCAAGAATCCTGATATGAAAATGTATTTAAGTAACGAAGTTGGTGATAGCTTGGAAATAGGAATTGATAGAAAAAACAAAATGGTGGTTTTTAACCGTGAGAAATCAGGTAAAACCGATTTTAGTGAAAAATTTGTTGGGGGTTTGCAAAAGATGGATATGTCGAATTTACCAGAAGAAGCTATTGAGGTAAGAATATTTTTAGATCATTCTTCTATAGAGCTTTTTATTAACGGAGGGCAGTATGTGATGACCAATCAAATATTTCCAAATCAGTTCTATACCGCTTTGACCCTTGAGAATAATTCAATTGGTGAATTGAAAATAAACGATTTCAGTGAGCGTAAGATGCAGCGTATTTGGGATTAGACCTATTGTTGCGTCATTTCTTTTGCTAAAGTTTCTAGGTCTATGCCTAAATTTCCCTTATTGACTTTAAGTACTTTTTCTCGTAATTCTTTTGGAAGTGCTTTATAGCCTAATTTCGCGCCTAAAATCATACCGGCTACTGCTGCAACGGTGTCATTATCACGACCATAATTGATTATGAATTGCATCGTTTTTACAAAATCACCTTTTCCAAATTCAAGGCCTGTTACTAGTATTTGCCAAATTTCTGCGGAATGTAATGCAATGCCGCGCTTATCCTTTTCCAATATTTGATAAAGCATTTCTTGACGTACCCAATCTTTTTTTGAGCCAATAAATCCCTTAGGTATTTTAAATATAAGAGAGTCCTTTAGAAATAGAGAATCAATTAAAACAAGTTGGTTTATGCGTCGAACGTTTTTTTGCGTACCATCTAAAATTACCGTAGGTATACGACCTACTAATCTACTATCTGCATACCCAATAGGATCTATGAATTTAGAAGCGTTCATTATCGAGTCTAAATCTTCCGTTCGCAATGCCATATGCGTCATGGTTGAAACCAAAGCTGAAATATCTTTGGCGTAGCCAATATCAAAAAGACTTAAGTCATATGCTTTTTGGTAAGCCTCTAGTGGGGATTTGGATATGAGTCCGATCATTGGGGTGTATAATTGTCCGGCGCACGACATTTCTCCACCATAGAATCGGTTTAGGGCTTGCAAATATGCATTGTTGTCTTTTTTGTAGGCCATTGACACTCTTGCCCATTCCTTGATCCAATCTATTTTTTCAATTTTTGTGTCGAGTGCATCCGTACTTGTTTGAATATCTTTATTGGCTAATGCTTTTGTTAGGCTGGTGTAATATTCGATGATGTACTGTGCGAAATTATCTGGAGATATGGTGTTGTTATTGGCTTTAAAATAATGTACCATCAAGCTTTTCCAACGGGTATCATCAGTTGTTGCTCCAGATAATAAATTATGCTCCCAAGTTCCTTCGGGAGATTGTTCTCGTACCGCAGGTGTTAATCCATTTATATATCCATAACTAAGCTGAATATCCTTTCTGTGCCACATCTCTGTAGAAGCTCCCATGGCATCACCAATTGCCGAACCTACCAGTGCACCTAACACTTTGTCATAATAAACAGAATCTGCTAATTGTAATTTTTCACTAGCATACGTACTGTTGGTTGGAGAGGGGATATCAAATTTTTTATTTTCATTTTTGCATCCAACAATACAAACTAAGATAAGGAGAGATACATATTTCATGATAGTATCATGTTTTTGCTCATGAGTAATAACTGTTCTTTTTCGACTAGTGTTCTGCTTAAGGGTAATTGTGCCAAACCTATTAATCTTCGCATAATTTCAATGCCCGTGATTTTTTTTAATAGTTCTGAATCTAAAACGGTAGGATATGTTTTTTCAATTTTTTCAATATAAGAGGTGTCGTTAGTTGCCATTATTAAGTGCCCCGCCATTACCCCAAGATCAAATTCGGGAAAACCAATAAACCCAAATTCTGGGTCAATAATATAAAGATGGTCATTTTTCGACATCCAACTTCCTGGATAGTAATCTCCATGTAAAAGCGTATTTCCTTTCGATAAATATTTTTCGCCAATTAGGGATACCTGCTTTTTAAGGTCTTCATTTTCTTTAAAAGGCATCGATAGTTCTTGTAGCCCTATTTGAATATCGTCTAAGGAGAAACCGTTATCCGTAAGAAAAGGCAGAACAAAAATATGCTGGTGGTTAAGCTCTCTCATTTTCATATTGGCAGGAAAATCGCTTTTTGTCGCAGTATTGTGAATTTGATGGATTATGGTAATAAGTTTTTCAAAATGATCAGTATTGATAGTGCGTTCGTGATAAATTAAATTCATATCATCACAATCACCTATATCCTCCATCGCTAAAATGTAAGATTCAGGGTCAAATCCTATAATAGTGGGAGTATTTTCTTTGATGACTCCGCTACCAATTGCTTCGTAGAAATAATTTTCGACTACAATTCTTTCTACAGGGGCCGGTATGTCTTGGTATTTCTGAACGAATGGTCTAGATTGTTTTATAACTATAGAGCTTATGTCAGTAGTTACACGAAGTACCACATTCATATTGCCTTCACCAGCCTTGGTGATCTTGGTGATTCGTTCATTTTCTTCTATCCAATGTTTATTTGTTAGATAGTTTTCTAAAGAATTATAAGAGCTGTCTTCACTAATTTGTATCAAAATCTTTTCTTGTATATCAAATGAAGATAGGTATTAAAACAAAAAAATCCTTACCGTTTAAGTAAGGATTTATTGTGGTGCCTCCAGGAATCGAACCAGGGACACATGGATTTTCAGTCCATTGCTCTACCAACTGAGCTAAGGCACCATGTCGCTATAAGCGGCTGCAAATATAATTTCAATTTTAGGATTTACAAACTAATTCATAAAAAAAGCGAATTGTTTTTTTAATTTATAATCTTTGTAACATGAATTTAATCATTGATGCCGGTAATACTAGTGTAAAGTTGGCAATATTTAAAAAGACGGAAATCATTCATTTAGAGTCTGTTGCTACCTCTGATTTTGTAGCGGCAGTAAAGATAATTTTCAAAAGTTATCCGAAAATTGAATCTGCAATTATTTCTAGTGTTGGGGCACTTTCTAAGGAACAAATGAAGGTTCTGGCTATTTTTTGCGAGGTGCATGAGCTTTCGAATGCCTCAAAAGTGCCGTTTAAGAACTCTTATGCCTCTCCTCAAACTCTTGGTGTTGATCGTTTGGCTCTTGCAACGGCCGCTTTTTATTTTAATCCGCACCAAAATAATTTAATAATAGATGCAGGAACATGTATTACCTATGATATGTTGAATGATTTTGATGAATATTTAGGTGGTGCCATATCTCCCGGAATGCAAATGAGATACAATGTTATGCATGATCAAACGGCCAAGTTGCCTTTGTTGGAGAAAGAAGAGCTCTTGGATTATATTGGAAATACTACTGAGAAATGCATGCACAGTGGGGTCATAAATGGTGTAACTCTCGAAATTGACGGTGTCATTGACCTATATAAGAGACGTTTTGAAGATTTAACAATTATTTTAACAGGCGGTGATGCACTATTTTTGTCTAAACGATTAAAAAATACCATATTTGCGGATTCTAAATTTCTCCTGAAAGGGCTTAATTATTTGCTAGAATACAACAAGCACTAAATGATCAGAAAAATTGTAATTGCAATTGTATACATATTCACTATTGGTATGTACGCTCAAGATGGTACTGTTTCTCCCTATTCTTTTTTTGGAATCGGTGATTTGAAGAATGCCAGTACGGTAGAAAATCAAATGATGGGGGGTATAGGCGTTTATGCAGATAGTATCCATCTAAACTTAAAAAATCCTGCCGCTTACGGTAAATTAGGTTTAGAGGTAATGGATAAAGAAGGGCTTGTTACCTATACTGCCGGGGTTTCCAATAAACAATATCGACTTAAAAGTTTTACAGAGGAAGAGAAAAGTTCAATAACTAGTTTAGATTATTTGGCTTTGGGGTTTAGTCTAGGTAAAGGTTTAGGAATGGGATTTGGTATTATGCCTTATTCTTCTGTTGGGTATAATTTAATAAACGAACAAACTAATTCAAGCGGTTCGTTGACGAATATTTACACTGGTGAAGGTGGTTTAAATCGTGTTTTTTATTCCGTTGGATATGAGGTTTTAAAAGATGTAAGCATTGGAGCTACTGTTAATTTTAACTATGGTACTTTAAAAAATTCGCGCCTACAACAAATTGATGGTATTCAATTTGGAACTTTCGACAGACGTAGTTCCAGGGTAAATGGTTTCGATTTCAATTATGCCTTAAATTATTCGCCTGTAATAAAAGATAGATATAGGCTGCATTCATCTATACGTGTAAACACTCAAGGTAATTTGGTGTCTACGAACGATAGGCAAATAGGCTCGTTTTCTGTAGCTACAGGGGGTGATATTGAAGAAATTGAAGTTAATTTAAATGCCCAAAATTTAAAATATACAGAATTAAAAATACCTACAACTACTACGTTAGGTCTTGGTTATGGTGAGGATTATAAATGGTTTGTAGGAGCTGAATATAGTTTACAAGCAATGAGTTCCTTTGAAAATGTTTTTCTTGGGGCAGATAGTGTACAATATAATGATGCAAGTTCAATTGCTTTAGGTGCTTTTATTACTCCTGACCATGATTCTTTTACAAGTTACTTAAAACGAGTAACTTATAGAGCAGGTTTGCGTTTAGATAAGACTGGAATGATAGTCAATGATGTTGATATCAATAACTTTGGCATAACTTTTGGATTAGGCTTACCACTGGGTAGAAGTTTCTCAAATCTTAATTTAGGATTTGAATTTGGAAGAAGAGGGACGACTAGGGCGAATTTAATAGAAGAAAGTTATTTCAAAATAAATGTTGGACTTTCATTGAACGATCGTTGGTTCCAGAAAAGAAAAATCAATTAATAAAAATTTAGTACATTAACCACTTTAAAAAGAGAAAAAATGAAATCGAAACTTTACTTCACGGCAATAATGTTCCTTGGGATGATGGGGGTAAGTAATGCACAGGCTCAGAACCCTGAATGTATGACGAATCTGTCTATCTTTTCTGAACACGCAAAAGTTAAAAATTATGATGCTGCTTATGAGCCATGGAAAATGGTTTATGAAACATGTCCTCAATTAAATAATGCAATTTATGTATATGGAGAACGTATTCTAAAGGATAAATTGGATAAAGCGACAGGTGCTGATAAAGAAAAATTCGCAAATGATTTGATGGGTCTTTATGATAATAAAATGAAGTATTTTGCCTCAAAGACTAGTATGGCTGAAACCATGGTCGATAAAGCATTGGTGAAGTATGATAATAAAATGGCTGATGATGCAGAAATGTATGCCATGATGAGCGAGGCTTTTACAAAGGATCAAGAAAACTTTACAAACCCTAAGGCATTATATATCTATTTTTCTAGTTTAGTTGATGAACATAAAGCTGGTAGAAAAGATTTGCAAGAGGTTTTTGATGTTTATGATGCTGTGACAGAAAAGATTGAATTAGAAAACGAACAAATCACTGGTAAAATTTCTAAGCTTCTGCCAAAAGAAGAAGCAGGAACGTTGACATCTAAAGAGAAGTCTCGTTTAAAATCTTATAACTCTTATTCTGAGGTTTATGGTAAAATCGCGGGTAGTATCGATTCTAAATTAGGTCCTTTAGCAGATTGTAGTAACTTGATTCCTTTATATGAGAAGAGTTTTGAAGAGAAAAAAGGTGATGTTGTTTGGGTGAAAAGAGCGGTAGGCCTTATGTTCAACAAAGAATGTACTGACGACCCAATGTTTCAGAAATTATTTGAAGCTCAATTAAAGTTAGATCCATCTGCTGATGCCTATGTATATGGTGGTACTTTGAAAATGAAGAATGGCGATACTGCAGGTGCACTTGCCGATTTTGATAAAGCTTTATCTTTAGAGACAAACAATGATAAGAAATCTAAGATTGCTTATAAAGTTGCTGTGATAAACAAGAGAAAGGGTAGTAAGTCTACAGCACGTAACTACGCTCAGAAAGCTATTGATGCAAATCCGTCTAATGGTCGTGCTTATTTATTGATTGCTAACTTATACGCAACTAGTGCAAATGATTGTGGTAGTACCACTTTCGAAAAAAGAGCAATCTATTGGAAAGCTGCGGATATGGCAAGAAAAGCAGGTAGAGTGGATCCATCTTTAAGTGGTTCTGCAAGTCAAGCAGCAAATAGTTACCAAGCTAAGGCACCAACTAAAGAAATGATCTTTAGTTCAGGTATGGCCGGTAAAACTGTGACCTTCTCTTGTTGGGCAGGTGGTAGTGTAAAGGTTCCATCGTTATAGTAAAAATGATACAAATTTTCAATTATAGAGGCATTGCCATGGTATGTACCATGGCAATGCTTTTTTTATCTTGTACGGATAATTATAAAAGAGTGGGTGATGAGGCTGCTAAAAAAATCTATCCTAGAGGTGTTGTTGAAGATTTTGTGCTTACATATACTGAGTCCCCTGAAAAATTAGGTTCTGAAGATCAAGGTGCTTCTAAAGTTCTTGCAATTTTATCGGGTCCTATCCGTAATGATTTCGACCAGCTTTCATTTCCATATCAAACCTTTCCAGAGGGTTTATTAGTGGAAATATTTAATGAAAAAAATGAAAAAACAACAATAGAAGCAGATTACGGAGTGTTGTATACTGCAACTTCTATTGTAGATTTGCGTGGAAATGTAGTGATAAAAGGAGATGATGGCAAAAAGCTAGAGACCTCTCAGTTGTATTATGACCGTGCAAATGAATGGGCGTTTACACAAGAGAAGTTTACATTTACCAACCCAGATGATGGTACGGTGATGGATGGAGAGGGTATGGATATTCAAAAGGACCTTCAGTTTTTGAATGCGCATAAAACCTATGGTCTAATGTTGATAAAAGAAAAAAAGGATGATTAATATTTTAAGGTATACTGAATACCTATATATTTTAGTAGCGGGTTTTTCTATTTTTAGAATTTTTACCGATTGGAATACGGACCGAAGTATGGCATATTTGTTCATATTTTTTGCTGTAGTTTCTATTGGCATGTTTTTGTTTAGAAGAAGCTATAGAAAAAAGTTTGAACAGCGTAAGCGAGATAATAATACTAAAGAATAGTGGGTACAGCTGGTATTATCATTATACTTTCACTAGTTTTTTCGGCATTTTTCTCAGGAATGGAGATTGCATTTATTTCTGCAAATAAAATACATATCGAAATTGAGAAAAAGCAAGGTGGCTTTTTAGCAATGGTGCTCACTAGGCTAACCAAAAAACCATCGAAGTTTATTGCAACAATGCTAATTGGTAACAATATAGCTTTAGTTATTTATGGTCTTTTTATGGGAGAAATTCTCATGAATTGGTTTACGGGCATGACCCCTGAAAATACTGTCTTAAAGATTTTAATTACAGATTTCAGTCTTTTAACCCAAACTTTGATTTCCACTTTTATCATTTTGATAACAGCAGAGTTTTTACCGAAAGTGATGTTTCAGATTTATGCTAATAGCTTATTGAAATTATTAGCAATTCCTGCGTTTATTTTCTATCTGTTATTTTCATTTATTTCAGATTTCATAATCTGGATTTCAGATTTAATCTTAAAATATATTTTTCGCACTTCAGGTGATGAAGTACAATTAGCATTTAGCAAATTAGAACTCGGTGATTATATTACTGAGCAGATGGAAACTGTTGAAGCGGAAGACGATGTAGATACAGAAATTCAAATTTTTCAGAATGCTCTAGAATTTGCAGCTGTTAAGGCTCGAGAAGTTATGGTTCCTAGAACTGAGATTGTGGCTGTTGAAATGCATGAGACTCCCAAAAATCTTGCTAAAATTTTCACTGAAACCGGATATTCGAAAATATTAATTTACAATGATACCGTAGACAATGTTATTGGATATGTGCATTCTTATGAGCTTTTCAAAAAACCCAAGACTTTAAAAAGTATTTTACTTCCTGTTGAGTTCGTACCAGAAACAATGCTTATACAAGATATACTGAATACTTTAATGAAGAAGCGAAAAAGTATAGCGGTAGTCTTAGATGAATATGGCGGTACCTCTGGCTTAGTTACCGTTGAAGATATTGTAGAGGAGCTTTTCGGTGAAATTGAAGATGAACATGATACTACCGATTTACGTGAAGAACGTGTAGATGAGCGTCATTACCTTTTTTCTGCTCGTTTAGAGGTAGATTATATAAATGAAAATTATAAGATAGAGCTTCCTGTTTCGGATGAATTTGAAACATTGGGGGGGCTTTTGGTGCATACTTTAGGGGAAATACCAGAAAAAGAAGTAGAGTTAACCATAGGGGCTTACAAGTTTATTGTATTGGAAGTTTCGAACACAAAAATTGATTTAGTATCTATAGAACTTTTAGAAGAACAATAACAGTGTATCGACCAATAAATTAGGTGTCTTTTTAGTTTTTATTATTTCAATTAAAAATGGTAGTTTTGCCTCCCAATAACCACAAACGATTATTTTAAACGTTAATTAGAATGGCAGTATTAGAAAATATAAGGAAACGTACAACAGTGTTGATCTTGATTATAGGTTTAGCGCTTTTTGCATTTGTTATTTCTGGTGTTTTTACCAGTAGCAATTTTGGAGGTGAAAAAGTAGGTTCGTCCATTGCGGAAATTAATGGTGAGGATATATCCATAGATGAGTTTAGACAAGAGGTAGAGACGGCGTCAAGAAGAGTTGGTCCAACTGCTTCATCTATGCAGGTTGTTAACCAAGTTTGGGAGAACACAATTAGAAAGAATGTTTTAGGAGAGCAATTCGAAGATTTAGGTATCGGTATTGAGCAAGATCAGATTGTTGACTTTCTACGTTCTACAGGATATGCACAAAATCCTGAGTTTCAAAACCAAAATGGTCAGTTCGATCCTAATATCTTTAAGCAAACAGTAGCTGATTGGAAAGTTAATAACCCAGCACAATATGAAGCTTGGTTGCAAACGGAGAACGAAATCATTCAATTGGCTAAAGAACAGACTTACTTTAATATGGTAAAGGCTGGTGTTGGTGCAACTTTAAAAGAAGGTGAGCTAGATTATAAGTTGGCAAACGAGAAAATGGATATTAAATATGTAAGAATACCTTACTCTTCAATTCCAGATAGTACAATAACGGTAACTAAAAGTGAGATTGCTGATTATGTTAATGATCATAAAGACGAATATAAGCAAGACCCAGCTAGAGATTTACAATATGTGTACTTTGAAGAAAAGCCATCTGAAGCAGATGAAAATGAGATCAAAGTTGCTATTACAAAACTTTTAGATGACACTATAGAGTATAACTCTCAGACAGATCGTAACGATACTATAAGAGGTTTCAGAAACACTAAAGATGTATCGGCATTTTTAGACAGAAACTCAGATACGAAGTTTGATACTATTTATAAGGCTAAGAAAGATTTACCTGCTAGTGTTGCAGATACTTTAATGAGCTTGAATATAGGTCAAATTTATGGTCCTTATAAAGACGGTGGTTCTTATAAGATGTCAAAAATGATTGCAAGAAAGCCAAATGGATCTGTAAAAGCAAGTCATATCCTTTTAGCATACACAGGTGCAACTAGAGCTAATCCTGATGTAACAAGAACTAAAGAAGAGGCAGAAGCAAAAGCTAAAGAATTACTTAAGGAAGCAAAAAAATCTGGAGTTGTATTTTCTGAATTGGCAAGAGATAATTCAGATGGTCCTTCGGCACCACAAGGTGGTGATTTAGGGTATTTCCAAAGAGGAGTTATGGTTCCTGAATTCAATGATTTTGCATTTAATAATAATGTAGGTACTATCGGTTTAGTAGAAACTGATTTCGGATTCCATATAATTAAAGTTGATGATAAGGAAGATGTGGTTCAGATAGCTACTATTGCTAGAGAAATTGTTGCATCCGAACAGACAATAAACACATTGTTTACAGAGGCGACAAAATTTGAAATGGAAACTACTGATGATGAAAGTACTTTTTCGGCAATAGCTAAAAAAGAGGAATTTGTTGTACGACCTGTGAATAAAATAAAAGCTTTGGATGAAAACCTTCCTGGTTTAACTAATCAGAGAAATATTGTTCAGTGGGCTTTCAATGGAGATACTGAAGTTGGCGATGTTAAACGTTTCAATATCAACAATGGCTACGCGGTCGTTCAATTGACAGGTAGTTATGCAGAAGGTGTTATGAGCGCAGAAGATGCGTCTGTATTAGTTTTACCTATAATTAGAAAAGAGCGTAAGGCAGCCAAAATTATTGCAGCCAATAAAGGGAAGGACATGAGTACTATTGCTTCAGATAATAGCGTTTCTATTTCTAATGCCTCAGCACTTACGGTGAAGTCACCAACTATTCCTGGTGCAGGTAGCGAGCCAGTTGTTGTAGGTACAGCTTACGGTATGGCTGAAGGAGCGACATCAGGATTGATTGAAGGGAATACCGGAATTTTCAAAATCGAAATCGTTAAGAGGACAGAAGCTCCAAAACTGGATAATTACAGTGTTTACGCAAATCAATTAAAGACTAGTGCTGCAAGTCGTGTGAATACTTCAGTATATAACGCGTTAAAGGACGCTGCGAAAATTGAAGATAAGAGAGCTACTTTTTACTAGTAGAATACTATAATATTAATAAAAAAGAGCATCCATTTTGGGTGCTCTTTTTTTATAGAATCATTTCTTTGTAGGGCAGAATAATTGAATAACCTTTATTTCTAAAGTAAGTCATTTCAGATGCTGTTCCTGTAACCAAAACAAAGTCGCCTCCCCATGCTCCTAAACTTTTAATAGTACCCGGGTAATTTGAAAATAGGGTTTCTTTTACAGTAGGTATTTTTAGAGTTTCCGATAAAATTGCTTCATGTTTATTTAAGAGCGCAGCAAATTCTTTTAAATCTTGACATGTCGAAATTTTGTCTGTAATAGTATCGATTTTTGAGATTAAAGCAGTTTTATCAAAATCTAAATTTCTGTAACTGTTAATAGCTTCACGACTATTTTTCTTTTGGTTGAGATAAACAAAGTAGAGTTGGTCAGAAAAGTTGGGGTGAAAAGGAACTTCACTTACTGATGGCTTATACTTATTTCTTTGGTATAGAATAGGGGTATTGTGTAGAGCACAAGCAATATCATAACCACTTCCACCAAAGGTTGCTGCTAATAATTGATAAGGGTTTACATTTGCCCATTGTGCGATATTAGCGATTAAGGTAGATGAAGAGCCAAGGCCCCAGTCTCTAGGAAAAGTAAGTATTGCTTCTATTGAATTATAATCGGTTTTTCTTGATAAAAAATCAGGATTTAATTGTTTTGCTTGCAATAAAATTTGTGCTAATCTTTGAGAAATATCAGCATCTGAAGTATGAATGGTTTTTATATCAATTTTAGAGAATTGAGCGCTAAACCAGATAGAACCATTATAATCTAAACTTTTCCATAAGAGTGCTTCTGAGTTTGATGTTTCTAACTTTAAAGACTGTCCGAATTTGGTAGGTAAGGCTAAACCTTTAGCGCCATCTAAAATGGCGTACTCTGCAGTCAATAGTAATTTTCCGTTGCTATAGAGTTCCTTCATCATTTCGAAATACTTAGTTCCTTAGTGCATTCAGTTGTAGTTCAACTTCGTGATGGGTAATGGTATTCGTTTTGAAATGTATAACTAACTTCCCTTTTTCAATGTCGGATGCTCCAAGTTGATTTAAGATGTTTAATAGGTGCATTTTCATATGACCTTTTTGGATTCCTGTTGTTACCAATGAACTAACTGCTGCAAAATTCTGGGCAAGCCCTGCAACCGCAATAATTTGCATGAGTTCTTCTGCTGAAGGATTTTGAAGTATTTCTAAATTTAACTTAACCAGTGGGTGTAGGTTGGTTAGTCCGCCGACTGTTCCTAATGCCAGGGGTAGTTCTATCCAAAATTTAAAAATGCCATTGTCAATTTCAGCATGTGTTAGACTGCTATATTGGCCATTTCTGCATGCATAGGCGTGAACACCAGCCTCCACGGCCCTAAAGTCATTACCGGTCGCCAAAACCACAGCATCGATTCCGTTCATAATACCCTTGTTATGTGTAACCGCGCGGTAAGGTTCAATCTGGGCTATTTTAATGGCTTGTATTATTTTTTCTGCCGTATGTTGGGGAGATAAGTCTGAACTTAATTTTAGCTCTTCTACAGGGCAGCTAACTTGAGCGCGTACAGTACAATTAGGAACATAGTTAGACAAAATACTCATGATTATTTCAACATTCTTTTCCTCTTCAGAAAAACCATTGTAAGAAATAGATTCTTTTTTCAAAGTTGCCGCAAATTGCTCTAAACAACTATTTATGAAGTTTGCCCCCATGGCATTCTTTGTCTGAAAGGTAGCATGTAGTTGATAATAGTTTTTCAGCTCAGCTGTCTTATTTTTTAAAACAATATCACTGATACCACCACCTCTTTTTTCCATACTAGTAGTAAGTGAAGCGCTTTCACTAAATAATTTCGGTTTTAAATAAGTGAAAAAACTACTAAGCTTTTCAAAACTTCCTTTAAATAAAAAGTGTACTTGACCTACTTTTTCCGTACCCAAAACTTCAGTTTTGAACCCACCTCTTTTTAGCCAAAACTTAGATGATTTGCTTGCTGCCGCAATAACAGAACTTTCTTCAATCGCCATAGGTATAGCGTAGAGGTTGCCGTTAATTAAAAAATTTGGAGCAATACCTAATGGCAGGTATAAATTAGTGAGGGTATTTTCTATAAATTCATCATGCAACTGCTGAATATTCGAATTCTGGTTCCAATAGGTTTGCAGGATTTTTATTGATTGTTCTTTGTTTTGTGTGTAATGCGAGGTTACCCAATCTATTTTCTCTTCTTTCGTAAGTTTGGAAAAACCACTAATCGGCTCAGTCATTTAGGTATAACTTTCTTCTAAAGGTTGATATAACTATACGGCATTTATTTAAAAGGCCTTGTATTTTTTATGGGAGTAAATATAAGCATATTGGCACGAACCTTTATATGTTGATCATTGCGTTAAAAGCAGTTTCTTTTTACATGCAAATTGTGTTTTTTTGAGGAAATAGTGGTAAACTTGAGAGATTTAACAAAATTCTAAGTTTTATGCGAAAAACACACTTATTTATATTGATTGTAATTGCTTTCAACTTATTTACTTGGGCACAAGAGAAACAAATTGAAGTAACGGATATATATCAAGGTGCTTTTGGAACCGAAGGAATGGATGCTTTGCGCTCAATGAATAATGGAAAACAGTATACGGTTCTTAATATGGATAGAATGAATCGATCTACAATGATCGATAAATATGACTATAAAACTTTAAACAAGGTTTCTACAATAGTATCATCTGCAGATTTAAATGACATTCCTTATTTTTCAGCATACAGTTTTAGTGCCGATGAAAAAAAGATATTATTATCAACTGAGGTAGAACCTATATTCAGACGATCTACTTTAGGTATTTTTTATGTGTATGATGTAGACTCTAAAAAGGCAGTACGAATAAGCAATACTAAAATACAAGAGCCAACGCTTTCACCAGACGGAAAGCAAGTTGCATACGTTAATGATAATAATATTTACCTATTTAATATTGCAACTGGTAAAACCATACAAGTTACCACGGACGGAGTAAGGAATAAAATAATAAATGGCGTTACCGATTGGGTCTATGAAGAAGAATTTGCATTTGTTCGTGCTTTTGAATGGAATGCTGATGGAAGCAAAATAGCTTTTCTTCGTTTTGATGAAACCAATGTTCCAGAATTTTCTATGGATGTATATGGCACAGGATTATACCAACAGCCACATGTTTTTAAATACCCAAAGGCAGGAGAGAACAATTCATTGGTGACTTTACATCTTTTAGATGTAGCCAGTGGCAAAATAGCTTCGGTGGACTTAAACGATGCTTATTATGTGCCTCGAATTAAGTGGAAGAATAATAAAGATATGTTGAGTGTGCAGACTTTGAACAGACATCAAAATCATTTAACCATGTATTCGGTTAATGCTAAAACTGAAAAAGCTTCAATCTTATTAGAAGAGAAAGATGATGCCTACGTAGATATTACAGACAATTTAACTTTTTTAGAGGATGATAGTTTTATCTGGTCAAGCGAAAAAGATGGATGGAATCATATTTACTTGTACAATGAAGATGGTAAATTGATGAACCAAATAACCAAAGGGGAATGGGAAGTGACAAATTATTATGGGTATGATCAGAATGAAGATAAGATTTACTATCAATCTACCGAAAATGGTTCTATAAACCGTGGAGTTTATAATATTAGTAGTGGCGGCGATGACAAGAAAGCATTGGCAGTAACCAAAGGAACGAACAATGCTTCGTTCAGTACAGACTTCACTTATTTTATAAATACCTATTCCAGTGCGGAAATACCTCCGATGTATACGTTGCATCAAGCTATAAATGGAAAGAAGGTAAAAGATATTAAAGATAATAGTCAGTTATTACAAAGGTTAAATGGCTATGACCTGAGTCCAAAAGAATTCTCTACAATTTCCATTAATGGCAATGATCTTAATATGTATATGATTAAGCCGAAAGATTTTGACCCATCAAAGAAATACCCTTTGTTAATGTATCAATATAGCGGTCCGGGTTCACAGAATGTATCGAATAGCTGGATGGGTTCAAATGATTATTGGCATCAAATGTTGGTATCTGAAGGATATATCATTGCCTGTGTTGATGGTCGGGGAACTGGTTTTAAAGGTAATGATTTTAAGAAGGTTACGTATATGAATCTGGTGAAATATGAAACGGAAGATCAAATTGCAGTAGCAAAAAAATTAAGCGAGTTAGCGTATATTGATGAAGAACGAACGGGAATTTGGGGATGGAGTTTTGGCGGTCATATGTCAACAAACTGCCTTCTTAAAGGTAACGATGTTTTTGAAACCGCTATTGCAGTGGCACCAGTGACTTCATGGCGTTTTTATGATACAATTTACACGGAGCGTTTTATGCGTACACCAGCTGAAAACCCAAGTGGTTATGATGATAATTCTCCATTTAATTATCCTGAATTGTTAAAAGGTAATTATTTGTTGATTCATGGTTCAGGTGACGATAATGTACATGTTCAAAATTCTATGCGTATGATAGAAGCTTTGATTCAGGCAAACAAGCAATTCGATTGGGGAATCTATCCAGATAAAAACCATGGTATTTCTGGTGGTAATACCAGAATTCATTTGTTTACTAAAATGACCAATTTCATAAAAGAAAATCTTTAAATCAAACAAACTAAATTATGACTGAAAGCAATGAATTTTCAGACCAAAAACAATTATTTGGGCACCCGATAGGATTATTTTATTTATTTTTTGCAGAACTATGGGAACGCTTTAGCTTCTATGGCATGCGAGCGTTACTTACGCTGTACATGGTGAATGTAATTTTTGAAAAACTAGTTGAGCGTGATTTTGCTACAGCGGCAGTTTATGCATCATATGGGTCTTTAGTATATGCGTCTACTGTTATTGGGGGTCAAATTTCCGATAAGATTTTAGGTATGCGTAATTCTATTTTCTTAGGCGGAATTTTAATGGCTATCGGTCATTTCGTATTAGCTATTGAGAATGATATAGCATTTTTCTTGGCATTGGCAATGATAATTGTAGGTAACGGATTTTTCAAACCTAATATATCCACCTTCGTAGGAACCTTATATCCATACGGAGATCCTAAAAAGGATTCGGGATTTACCATATTCTATATGGGAATTAATATCGGTGGATGGATAGCACCATTATTATGTGGTTGGTTGGCTTATAAATATGGCTGGCACTATGGTTTTGCCCTGGCGGGTATAGGTATGTTGACAGGACTAATCGTATTCTGGAGTGGTATCAGAAAAAATGTATTTGGAGATAAAGGACTTCCTCCGAATACAGAAGTAATGGATAAAAAAATAATGGGGATAAAGCAAGGCATTTTAATCCCGGTACTGGCAGTTTTATCTGCGCCATTAATTGCGTTTCTACTTTCTGCGTACAAATCTTTAGGGGCAGAAGGAACATTTTTTGGAGACCAAAATATCGTAAATGTGATTTTTAAATTAATAGGTGTATCTATCCTTATTTATTTAGGAAGCATAATGTACAAGGCAACATTAGATGAGCGAAAGAAATTATTTGTAGCAATATTGATTACTTTCTTTATGACGATTTTCTGGGGATTTCATGAGTTGTCCGGTAGTGTGATCACGCTTTTTGCGGCAAGAAATGTAGAGTTGACCATCATGTCTGCTTCTCAAACAAATTCTTTAAACTCAATGTTCATTATCATTTTAGCTATCCCAATTTCAATGATGTGGACGTATTTAAGCAAGAAAAATAACAATCCAAGAACACCATATAAATTTGGATTCGGACTGTTGTTCGCAGGTATCAGTTTTTACGTATTGGCATTGAGTGGTGCAAGTGCAAATGACAATGGTCTAGTTCCATTTGGCTATTTACTATTGATGTACTTCTTACTTTCAATAGGCGAGTTATTTATGTCTCCAGTAGGTCTTTCTAAAATTACGGATCTGTCACCAAAACGTATTGTAGCATTTATGATGGGTGTATGGTTCTTGTCGTCTGCATTTGCTTTTCAAGTGGTAGGCTTTATTGGTAAGCAATTAGCCATAGAAAGTACGGATAAAAACATTGGTGGTTTTGATACCTTAATGGTGTACACTGATGGTTTTGATTTAATTGCAAAATATTCTATAGCTGCAGGTGTCTTGGTGCTATTGGCATCACCATTAATAAAAAAATTAATGGGCAACGTTCATTAATATATATTTACTCAAAATAATAAGCTCCCTTTTCACCAGTATAGTGAAAAGGGATTTTATTTTTTAGACAAGTCAATCTCCAACGGTCGATATAGCTTCTGTAATTACTACCATCAGCAATGATTTCTTTTGGTTTGATGCTGTCTATTAATCTCTCGAGATTAATTTTTGGTGATTGGGTCAATAGAATTTTATCAATTGATTCAATTTTAGAATAAATACCTGTACTATCCAAAACCAGTAATGTTCCATTTTCTAATGAGTAGCTATTCTTCAATGAGTCAAAGCGAATCGATTTTATTCGTTCAGCTGTCTGATAATCTAAAATCAGATTGTTAGCCATTTCCTCAGAATTCGATAAAATAGATAAGTGCCTGCCACTTCTATTGAATAAGATACTGTTTTTGGTTTGGTGTAGAACTATTGCTTCCGTTGTTTTGGAAGCTTCAAGTTTTTGAAAATAAGTATAGCTTTGAAAGCAAAGTAAACTGATTAAAAATAAAGCGATACGTTTGTAGGTGAAAAGGGTGCAGGCTTTAATAAACAAAACAATCGTTGTAATAGACAAAATAAGTTGCCCAAAATCAAACGATATAGAACTGAAAATAAAACTTTCTTGTTTCGCAATCCATCCTATTAAATTGTTCATTACGTTTATTATTTCATTGTAAAACCATGCAAGTTGCGTGGGAAGCCAATTTTGTAATGAAAGCAAAATCACTAAGATACCCATACCTAAAATAATACCTAAACCAGGAACTATTATTAAATTGGAAATAAAGAATAACCCTGGAAATTGATGAAAATAATAAAGACTTATTGGCAATACGCCCAATTGAGCAGCTATACTTACACAGAGAAGTTGCCAAAAATATCTTACGATTTTATTCTTTGGGAACCACAATTTTTTGAGCAAAGGAAAAATCCATAGGATAGCGAATACGGCCGCATAGCTCATTTGAAAGCCAACCTGAAATAATAAATTAGGGTTAATGAAAAGAAGAATGAATAATATCGATAAGGCCAGTATATTAAAGGAGTTGCTAGGCCTGTTTAAGTATAAGGCATAGGCTACGAATGTGAACATTGTGGCTGCGCGAATAATACTAGCGGATAAACCCGCAAGAAAAGCGAAGCCCCATATAAATAGAACAGATAGTATTAAAATGATTGTTCTGCCCTTTGGAATATGTTTCAACGGCCTTAGCAAGAATTGAATTAAAAGCAATAGAATACCCATATGGAGGCCTGAAACGGCTAATATGTGTACAGCGCCTGCTTTTTGGTAATTGGTATAAGTTTCCTCTGAAATATCAGAGCGCTGACCTAACAATAAAGCCTGAATAACTCCAAGTTCATCAGTACCGAAATTCTCTTTTTTAAGTTTATTAATAATGTGATTTCTAGCTTTTGCAGCAATTCCGATTAATGTTGTTTTTGGTTTTTCTACTTTTATAAATTGTCTTGAACTAATATTTACCTGATGATAAACTCCTAATTTTTCTAAATATTTTTTATAGTTAAACTGATGCGGATTTAAAGGCTCGTTGATTAATTGAATATTAGCAAAGGTCAAGAATTCATCATCAACTTGTAATAAGGTATTAGTAGAATCTTTAGGTGTCGTAATTAAAAGAGTTCCAGATACATTTTTATCACCAATACTCGTGACCGATGCCAAATAGCGGTGTAAATAGTGATTAGGTTTTAGTACTTCATTAATTTTTAAAGTCCAAGCGCCATCTTCTTTAGAGGTTATCTTAGTGTAATGGTTAGCGCGATTTTGTGGTTGTGCAGATGTGTAAGAGTAGATGCCTAGCGAAATGAAAGCTATGGCAGCAATAAAGCCAAATAGTTTTGTGTTAGTTTTCCTTTCTAATATAAATACTGCGGAAAGTAAAATAAAAAGGGAAATCGTACCAATAAGAAGATGAACCGGATTGAAAAAGAAAAAGTAACCTATTAAAATTCCGAGGATGAGTAATAGCGTTAATTTTATAGGAATAAACGCTAAAAGCTTCATGCTATAAAATTCTTGTTGCCTTTACAAAGGCTTGGTTCCAGAATCCATCTCTCAAAGAAGAAACAGTTACGCCTCGCGACGTAGATGCATGTATAAAGGTTATTTCATCATTATCGGTTCCGACGACCATACCGACGTGGTTAATTCGTTTAGAACCTCTACTTGTTTTGAAAAACAAAAGATCTCCTTTTTCTACATTTTTAACAGTAACCCGATGGCCTTCTTCGGCCATATGAAAAGAAGTTCTTGGTAGTTGAACATCATGTTCTCCAAAAGACACGTACAATAAGCCAGAGCAGTCCATGCCTTTTGTGGTAGTTCCACCAAATTTATAACGAACACCAGAGAATGAAAGTGCAGTGTTAATAATTTGGTCGGCTTTATTTATGTTGTGGTTTGTAACTATTCTAGGTTCTGTCGGTGTTTTTGTTTCGGCAACATAGCCAGTTCGCGCATTGTTAGCAGCGGCCACTGAAATTTTTCGTTCCTTATCAGAACTACTTGTTTTTTTGCTTGAGCCACAACTCGTTAAAAAACAGACTATAAGAAAGTATGGTAGTATACGCATAAATATAAGGTGTACCCTTTAGTATGTGAACTTCAAAATTATAGAATTATTTTATAAAAATAAGAATCCTAATTGTTTTTGGTATTTTCAATGATTAATGAAGCGGCTATTGCACTTGCTCCAGAACCACCCAATTTGGTTATAAGTTCATCGTAGGCAGCTAATTGTTTAGCCCTTGCCTTTCCATCAAGAATTGAAGTTATTTCCTTTTTTAAATTCTGCTTTGTAAAATCATCTTGTATCAATTCTTTTACAACCTCTTTCTGCATTATTAAATTAACCAAAGAAATATATTCTAAAGTAATAATGCGTTTCGCTATTTGATAAGAGACCCAATTGGCTTTATAGCAAACTACTTGCGGTACTTTAAATAAGGCTGTTTCTAAAGTTGCCGTACCACTAGTAACTAATGCCGCGGTTGAAACGGAAAGTAAATCATAAGTTTTATTTTGAATAAACTTAACATTGGCATCTTTCAGAAAAGAAGCATAAAATTCTTTGTCTAAACTAGGTGCACCGGCGATTACAAATTCATACTCCGAAAAATCACTGGTTAACGAAAGCATCAACGATAGCATTTTTTGAACTTCTTGCTTGCGACTACCTGGTAAAAGTGCAATAATTGGTTTGTTTGAATCTATATTATTGGTCGACCGAAATGTAGCTTCATTTAATTCGGATCTGTTCGATATCGCATCAAGTAATGGGTGGCCTACAAAATTGACAGGAAAATTATGTTTCGTTTCATAAAACTCCTTTTCGAAAGGAAGAATAACATACATGTGGTCTATCGTAGCTTTTATTTTCTCGATTCTACCTTCTCGTGATGCCCATATTTGAGGAGAGATATAATAATTTGTAAGAAAATTATGCTCTTTGGCCCATTTTGAGATTCTTAAATTAAACCCAGAATAATCAATGAATATAATAGCGTCAGGTTGAAAGAATGCAATATCCTGTTTACAGAATTTTATATTTTTAAAAATAGCGTTCAGATTTAAAACCACTTCTAAAAAACCCATAAAGGCTAATTCTTTGTAGTGTTTAACCAAACTTCCGCCAGCTTGTTTCATTAGGTCGCCGCCCCAACATCGTATATCCGCATTCTTATCTTGGTCTTTTAATGCTTTTATTAAATTCGATCCATGTAAGTCACCCGACGCTTCTCCAGCAATTATATAATACTTCATTTTAAAAGACTTTGTAGTAAAGAATTATAAAAGCGGTTAATATGGTTGCCAACAATACTCCTTTTGCTCTATTGTCTCTTTTTATTCGTAAAAATCCGAAGAAAGCGATTAGGTTTAAAACAGCTCCTAAGGCTAAAAGGCTGCCAACATGCTCTTGTGCAACTGCAGCTTTATATGTTTCAGAGATACTTAAATCTGAAAAAATGAGTATATAGAGCAACGTGCCTATGGTGTTGGCTATAATGCCTACTACGAGTCCTATTAGAATTTCTTTTTTCGTGTTCATGTAAAAATTTTGAACTTAAAAATTAAAGTTATGTATTATAGTTTCCAGGTATTCAGTTCTGAAATTACATGATGGGCGGTTAAATCGAAATGAGTTGGCACAACAGAGATGTAGCCATTTGCTAATGCCCATTCATCGGTATCTTCACCTTTATCCAGTAATTCGAATTCACCTGTTAACCAGTAATAATCCTTACCCATTGGGTTGGTGCGTTTATCGAATTTCTCTTTCCAATTTGCCTTTGCTTGTCTACAGATTTTAATACCTTTTATCTTATTTTTCTTTAGTTTAGGAATGTTGACGTTTAATACAGTGCCTTTAGGGATACCATTCTTTAATGCCTCGGTTACAATAGTGAAAATGAAATTTTGTGCTTGCGAAAAATCAGCTTCCCAAGTGTAATCGCAAAGCGAAAAGCCGATGGCGGGTATACCTTCAATACCAGCCTCTATCGCCGCACTCATGGTACCTGAATAAATGACATTTATAGATGAATTAGAACCGTGATTTATGCCGCTTACGCAAATGTCTGGTTTTTTAGCCAGTAGTTCTTGTAATGCTAATTTAACACAGTCTGCAGGTGTGCCACTACAGCTATATTCATCAATACCTTCACTGTCTAGATCGATAGTTAGTTTTTTTGAATATAGCGTGCTGTCTAAAGTTATGGCATGGCCCATACCGGATTGCGGACTGTCGGGAGCAACAACTACAACTTCGCCTATTGTTTTCATTATTGAAACTAGCATACGCAGCCCTGGGGCAGTAATTCCGTCGTCATTGGTAACTAAGATCAATGGTTTTCCCATAGCATATACTTTCTACAGTAAAAATACGTTTTTATAAGTGATATGGCCGAAGCGTCGTTTAACAAAAAATTAATTCCTAGCTCCATAATTGGCATGGTTTTTTCTTTATCTTAGACATTTATGTAGCTTTATCGCTACAAAGAATCACTAAATTAAGAGATATTGAAGAAGAAGGTAAAAGATAATTTTATGAAGAGAAATTTAGCTTATGTACTGCTTTTAATGCTCGTTGCTGTTGCTTCGTGCAGTTTTACAAATAAGACTTTTGAAAACGATGACAAAGATAAATTGTTATTAGATTTGATTACTTATGTATTAGAAAAAGGACATTACGAGCCAAAAGTATTAAATGATGAATTTTCGATAAATGTATTCGAAGATTTTATTGATGTAATCGACCCAACAAAAAGATATTTTGTAGCATCTGATATTGCCGAATTTGAAAAGTATAAATATCAAATTGATGACGAAATTAAAAATACGGATATCACTTTCTTTAATGTTGTTTATGAAAGATTAATGCAACGTATGGCTGATGCGAAGGACATATATAAGGAAGTTTTAGCAACTCCTTTTGATTATTCTGAAAACGAAAGTATCAGTATCAAATATGATGAAGAACCGTTTGCGGCTAATAGAGATGAGCTTAAAGAGCGATGGAGAAAGCAATTGAAGTATGCCACTTTAGGAACATATGATTCTAAGATTGTTCATATGGAGAAAGAAGTGGTCGCAACCAAAAAGCATGAAAATGGCGAAACGGTTACGGAATTAAGTAATGTGAAATTAGATGATGATCATGATCATAGTGCTCACACTCCTCAAGAAGCTGAAATAGAATCGAGAAAATCTACCGAAACTACATTAGATGAGTTTTTCGATTTTGTTAATGATTTGGAACGTAAAGATTGGTTCGTGCAATATATTAATACTATTGTAGACGAATTTGACCCACACACATTTTATTTTGCACCAGAAGAAAAAGAAAAATTTGACACTAGTATGTCAGGTAAATTCGAAGGTATTGGAGCAAGACTTCAAAAGAAGTCTGAAGGAGCAAAAATTGTAGAGATTATTTCTGGTGGTCCTGTTTGGAGAGATCAACGACTAGAAGTTGGTGATGAAATTATTAAAGTTGGTCAAAACGGTCAAGAGCCGATTAATATTGTAGGTATGCGTTTAGACGATGCCATCAAATTGATAAAAGGTGCACAAGGTACCATTGTAGATTTAACTGTTAGAAAAGTAGATGGTTCCTTAGATGTAGTTTCATTAACCAGAGATGTGGTTGAACTTGAAGAATCTTATGCTAAATCTGCCACCATTATTAGAGATCAAGAGAAATTCGGAATTATTAATCTACCTAAGTTCTACGTTGATTTCAATGATTATAGTGAAAGAAACGCAGCTACTGATGTCGCTAAAGAAGTAGAGCGATTAAAAGATGAGGGTGTTGAAGGTCTTATTTTAGATTTACGTGATAATGGTGGTGGATCATTGAAAACTGTTGTCGAAATGGCAGGACTTTTCATAAAAGATGGGCCAATTGTTCAGGTTCAATCTAAGGATAAGGGTAAAGATGTATATGATGATAAGGATGAAAGAATTCAATGGGACGGTCCACTGGTAATTTTAGTGAACGAATTATCTGCATCAGCTTCTGAAATTTTAGCGGCTGCTATGCAAGATTATAAAAGAGCCATTGTTATAGGTAGCAAGCAAACTTTTGGTAAAGGAACGGTGCAAAATGTTATACCATTAAATAATATGTTACGTAGTAACGAGCATGGAGATTTAGGTGCGATTAAAATTACTACTCAGAAATTTTATAGAATTAATGGAGGTTCAACACAATTAGAAGGTGTAAAAAGTGATATTGTAGTTCCGGACAGATATAGTTATATCGATTTGGGTGAAAGAGATCAATCTAATCCTTTAGGATGGGATAAGATTTCGCCAGCCGATTACAAGCCTTGGGATGGGTATATTAACTATGAGAAGACAATTGCCGATAGTGAGAAAAGAATGCAAACAAGTCAGCAAATTAAATTGATTGAAGAAAATGCCAAGTGGTTAAAAGCTGAGCAAGATGAAACTGAAATCTCTCTTAATTTTGATACCTATAAGGAAGAAAAAGAAAAGGATAAAGAACAATCTGATTACTTTAAAAGGTTAACAGATTATGATTCTAAGCTTACCTTTAAATCGTTAGGCTATGAAGAGCAATTGTTTACTAAAGATTCGGTATTACGTGAAAAGAGAAACAGGTGGCATAAAAATTTAGCGAAAGATGTTTATGTTGAAGAGGCGGTAAACGTATTAGAAGATTTGAAAATCAATAATATTAAGCAGGGTAAACTCGCTAGCGTAAAGAATTAATTAAACAGTTATTTGAGCATAAAAAAAACCGCTGTAAATAGTACAGCGGTTTTTTTTATGCTTTATTTTCTTTATAAATGTATTTTGTTTTCCCGAATTGGGCTAAAAAATTACTTGAGTCTCTTACTTTTTTACTTTGAATATAGGTAATGAATAAAAGAATAATACAAATAACGGCAGATGCACCATTACCATCTTGTATAACTAAATGTGAAATAGCACCTAAAGAATAATTCATAAAGAAACCGGCAAATGCCCATTCAAGTGACCAATGAGATTTATTAAACCACATTAATGATAATCCGATTATTTGAAATAGACCTAATAATTGAATTAAGTAAATAGGCTAGCCTAGTTTCAAAAAGGTCAATGAAACTGCTTCGCAGTTTATGAATGTATTCAATATTGACCCTAATACAGCTGTGGTGAAAAGGCCTAATACTATGTAATATATTTTTTTTGTGAAATCATAATTTTTGGTTTTAATTATTGCCCCATAAAAATACATTCACCTATGAATTCAATAAATTCTATAGGTGAATGGAAAGTAGCTGTGATCGAATCGATATTTTTATTCTTTTAAATAAAAAATGAAACTTAATTTAAAAGCTTATCGGCATGTAACTTTCTAAGTTTCGCCAATTTAGGGCTGATTACTACCTGACAATAACCCTGTTCAGAATTATTCTTGTAATAATCTTGATGCTGTTCTTCAGCATCATAAAAAACTCCGAGAGGGCTTAATTCAGTGACAATTGGTTTTTCATAGATAGCTGACATTTCTTTTAATATCATCTTAGCCTTTCTCTCTTGAATATCATTATGATAATATATAACAGAACGATACTGTGTACCTGCATCGGCACCTTGTCGGTTTAAAGTAGTAGGGTCATGTGTTGTCATGAAAATAAGGAGGATATCTTCATAAGAAATGATTGCGGGGTCAAAAGTAACCTGTACTACTTCGGCATGCCCGGTAAGTCCAGAACAAATTTCCCTATATGTTGGTCTGCCAGGTGCATTGCCGCCGGTATAACCAGAAACAACTTTTTGAATACCTTTCACTTCTTGAAAGACCGCTTCGGTACACCAAAAACATCCACCGCCAACAGTAGCGATTTCTAAATTAGTATTAGCCATGAGATTCCTCCTTTTCTAATTGCATGGATTCAGAGTTAATGCAATAGCGTAACCCACTAGGTTCAGGTCCGTCTGGGAATACATGACCTAAATGGGCATCACAAGCATTGCACATTACTTCTACACGTACCATTCCAAAAGAAACATCTTTATGGTATTTAATAGCGTTCTCTTTAATAGGTTGGGTGAAACTTGGCCATCCAGTACCAGATTCAAACTTAATAGTTGAATCGAACAAAGATGTGCCACAACATATACATTCATATTTACCCGCTTCGTGAACACTACATAGTGCACCGGAATGCGGGGCTTCCGTTCCTTTTTTACGAGCTATTCTAAACTGTTCGGGCGTTAAAATTTCTTTCCATTCCTGTTCGGTCTTTTCAACTCGCTTATCAGGTTTTGGGTTACCATTCACTGAAAAATGAATCACATCTTTCCAAGTTAGCATCATAATTTTTCTTTCGTTTATACTTTTAACACTCGGTTTATTGGTCGAGAAATTCCTATATATCCTACAAAATTACGGTAATTTTGGCGTATGGCATACCGTAGAAGAAATGGAAGTGTTTATAGTGTTTTAATTCTTGTTTGCTTAGTAGGTTTTTGGTTCTTCGAAAATTTTTATACGCCAGCTACTTATTCAAATAATGATGAAAGTTCGAGTGCCAATGAATTTCCAAAAGAACTTTTACCTTCTTCAACTACCGGCGTAATTGTTGACCATTCATATTTTTCATTATCCTATAATGAGCCCTTTGAACAGGCAGAATGGGTAGCATATATGCTTGATAAAAAACACCTTACCTATGATGATAGAAAACGCCCATATTTTATAGAGGATCCCTTTGTCTCAACTAAATCTGCTGATTATAGAAATTACAAAGGCTCGGGTTATGACCGTGGCCATTTGGTACCTGCGGGAGATCGAAGGTTCTCTTTGCAGGCATATAATGAGACTTTCTATACAAGTAACATAAGTCCGCAAGATAGCGAGTTTAATGCTGGCATTTGGAACGATTTAGAGCAGCAAACTAGACGTTGGGCCAAGAAGTATGGAACTTTGTATGTGTATACTGGAGGAGTGTTGGAAAGTGGATTAGAAGAGATAGGTCAAGAAGACGTAGATGTGCCAGATTCATTTTATAAGATTATTGCACGTAGAAAAGGTGATAAAATTTATTCAATTGCCTTTCTAATGCCGAACAAACCTCAGTTTATGCCACTTCGAAATTTTGTAGTATCTGTTGATGACATAGAAAAAATAACTGGAATAGATTTTTTTACTGAATTACCTGAAAATAAACAAAGTACTTTCGAAAGTAGTAACAACATAACCGGATGGAAATTCTAGAAACTCTCTTTTAATCTATTCGTATCAAGTCTTAGGAAGATAAAGAGCAAAATTGTAAAGAACAATAATCCGGATCCACCGTAACTAAAAAAGGGTAGCGGAATGCCAATAGTGGGTAGAATACCTATTACCATTCCAATGTTTATGAAGTAATGAATTAAGAGTATAGATATTACCCCGTAGCCATACATTCGGGCAAAAGCATTTTTCTGTCGTTCGGCGAGAGAAATGAGACGTAAAAATAGAACCGAGAATAGAATTATGACAGTGGCAGTTCCAAAGAATCCCCATTCTTCACCAACGGTACTAAAGATATAATCCGTATGTTGTTCAGGTACGAAATCACCCTTGGTACGTGTACCTTCCAAAAATCCTTTTCCAAAGAATCCACCAGATTCGATTGCTTTTTCAGATTGATAGGTGTTGTAACCTATTGATTTTCTAATCTGCTCTAATTTATTCGGGTCTTTTTCTAGTCGTAACCATAATCCAAAACGATCTCTGTGGCGTTGTTCAAAAACATTATTATAAACAAAATTTACAGATAAAGAAAAGAGAATAACTGCTACGCTAATTAAAGTTAAGGGTATAGCCGGAATTTTAAGTGATTTTCGTTTAAAGCCAAATAATAGAATAACTAGTAATGCCAAGCCTATAATAAGCCAAATGGTACCGAACATTAAGGTGATGATGAATATTAGAATAAGACTTACAACGATTGCCAAATAGAATAGGGGAAGACCTTCTCTAAATATGACAAAAATGAGTGCAAAAAATACGAGGGCACTACCAGGATCCGGTTGCGGAATTATTAGTAAGGCAGGTATTAGTAAGATCAGTAAAGAATAAAGTTGGTCTTTCCTTCGTTTAATATCGGTTTGTATGTCGCTTAAATATTTAGCAAGGGCCAATGCTGTTGCTACTTTTGCTAATTCAGAGGGTTGTAAGTTAAAAAATCCTAGGTCGTACCATGAGGTTGCACCAGCTATCGTTTTACCAAATACAAACAGGCCCAATAGAGAGATCATCGAAATTATGTAGAGTAGGCTTGAGAATCTTTCGTAAAAGTTAACTTCTAGAGCAAGTATGATAATAATGGTAACCAGGCTAACTCCAATGAAAAACAGTTGTTTACCATATAGGGTGCCGAAATCAAAAATGGAACTGTGTTCGTTAGTAAATGTACTGGAGTAAATATTAATCCATCCAATGAAAACAAGTGCGAAATAGATGAATACACTTAGCCAATCTATACGTTTAAGAATACTTCTACCAGACACGCTCGTTTATTTTAAACTCCTCCCCACTGTAGGGTTTTGCATATTCTGCTTCTAACGTTTTTTCAAGCATTCTTTTTTCGAGGTCCTTTCTAGTAATCTCTCCTTTTAAATATTTTTCAACCATAAGTGAAGCGATATGGCCAGCATATCTAGAGCCAAAATATCCATTTTCGATATATACGGCAATAGCTATTTTTGGGTTATCTACCGGTGCAAAGGCCACGAAAACAGAGTGGTCTGTTAGTTGCGTTCGAACACCATCTATTTTGGTGAAATTTTCAGCAGTACCTGTTTTTCCGGCAATTTCGATACCAGGAATCTGTAACCATTTAGCAGTGCCTTTTGTGTACACATCGGCCATACCCCTTACAACTGGTTCAAAGTACTTTGGGTCTATAGTGGTATGTTTAGCTTCAGTAAATTTAGGTTCGGTAATATCCTTTCCTTCGATTTTTTTTAAGATATGTGGAGTAAAATAATACCCTCTGTTGGCGATAGCTGCAGTCATGTTCGCTAATTGAACAGGAGTAGCTAGTATTTCGCCCTGACCAATAGAATTCGATATAATGTATGAAGAGCTCCATCTATTATCTCCATACCATTTGTCATAATATTCCTTATTAGGAATTCGACCTTTTTGCCCGAATGGTAAATCATAGCCCAAATAATCGCCTAAGCCAAAGCTGCGCATGTGCTTTTCCCAAACGTCCATGGCTTCGTCTGTAGTTTCGAATTTTTCAAATATTTTACGAAAAGTACCTGCAAAATATGCGTTACATGACATGTAAATACCTTTATTCATATCTCGCATGCCACCACCACAGTGACAACCTCTTTTTGTCTTTCCAACATAAAACCCATGAAAACATTGAATAGTGCTTGATTCATCCATTACTCCTTCTTGTAATGCTATAAGTGCATTAAGGGTTTTGAAAGGTGATCCAGGTGGTTGTTGAGCATGTATTGAGCGATCCCAAGTAGGGTTGGCAATTGTATCATTATATAATTTGGTGTAATTTTTTGAACGTTCTCTGCCAACTAAAAGTGCAGGCTCGTATGTAGGCCCTGAAATCATAGAGAGAATTTCACCTGTAGCAGGCTCTAAGGCGACTATGCCACCCCTTTTACCATGCATTAGTAGTTCACCATATTCTTGTAATGTTTTGTCTATAGTGATACTAATTTGTTTTCCTTGTTTAGGTAAAGTGTCAATAGTGCCATTTTTATATGGGCCGATGTCTCTATTGAATCTGTCTTTTTGAATGTACTGTACACCTTTTCTACCTCTAAGCAAATCTTCGTAATATCGTTCTACCCCGGTTCGCCCTTTAAGTTCACCTTGAACATAATATTTATTCACGGCAAGGTCTCCTTCGTTTACTTCGCTAATATATCCGAGAACATTAGCTGCGCTAGGGGTGTCATAATAACGTAAAGACCTTTTTTGAATGTAAAAGCCTTTGTACTTACGCATCTTCTCCTGTAGCTTGGCATAATCTTGCTTAGAGAGTTGAGGTACTAAAACAGAAGGAAGTCTTGGGGAATAAACCCTTGCTTTTCTAAGTTTCTCTATAAATTTTTCTTTATCAATCCCTAATAAGCCACAAAATTCTAGAGTATCTAATGGTTTTACTTCTCTAGGAATTACCATTACATCGTAAGCGGGATCATTCCCAACTAAAAGTTTACCGTTTCTGTCATAAATATAACCGCGTTCGGGGTAATCATAAATAGCTTTGATGGCAGGGTCTTCTAAAACCTGATCGGTAGAAAAGCTAAAAATTTGCAAATAGGATAGCCTTCCCAAAAAAGTAATTGCGATAATTATGATAATAGATGATAAAAGAATTTTTCTCATTCTTTTTTACTGCTGAATAATGTGCTGAACAATATGCATAATATCAATGTGGCGATACCAACTGTAACGGTCTTTTGTAAAATTAACAAGCTATTTGTGAAGCTGAAAATTTCTAACGTAAAGTATACCAAGTGATGTATTATAATCAATAACGCTAAAAATGTAAATTGTTGTGCCTTAGTACTGTTGTTTAACTTAAAACTTTGAAATTCATAGTTGACGCCAAAAACAAAACGCATAATGGTTGGTCTTAAATAAGCTATCGTAACTGTCGCCGCTGCGTTTATGGCCAATGTGTCAGAAAATATATCTACGCAAAGTCCTAAGAGAAAACATAGAACCATAAAAGTAGTTCTATTTTGCTTGATTGGGTACCAATATAAAAACAGAATATAAACCAGCGGATTTATATAACCGAAGAAATTCAAATTATTAAATACTAGTACCTGCACTAGAACCAATAAAATAAATCGGAGCACTATTAAAAATGAAGTACTATTGATCATTAGCTTCTGTTTCTGCTTCTAGTTCTAAAACTTCTTTACGGTTTAAATTTCTAATGATGTACACATTACCAATATTGGTCATGTCGTTAAATAATTCTACATCTATAAAATAGAAACTTTTTGAATTGTCTAAATCAAATCTTTTAATTGTGCCAATAGGAATATTCTCTGGAAAGATGCTACTCATGGCTCCCGTAACAATGGTGTCACCAATAGTAAGCGGCACTAATCTAGGTATATCAATGAGTTGAACCACATTGTAATCTGTGGTGTTTTCCCATACTAAAGAACCAAAGTGATTGGAATTTTTTATTTTAGCATTGATATTTGATTTCTCGCTTAAGATACTTTGTAC
Source organism: uncultured Maribacter sp. (assembly GCF_963974015.1). Taxonomy (GTDB): domain Bacteria; phylum Bacteroidota; class Bacteroidia; order Flavobacteriales; family Flavobacteriaceae; genus Maribacter. The sequence goes on from NZ_CAXBBZ010000005.1 coordinate 46,591, forward strand.
TGTAGAATAATTAGCTGATGTGTTTTCGACAATTCCCAAGATTCCCTTATCCGTAATCACGCCCATATCTTGTGCGATACTATCATTTTGACCTTTATTAATGGTAATATAATTACGCTGGTCATCATAACTGTTGTTAATTACGCGACCTCTTATTACTTCATAGTCAACAGAAGCGGTGTCAATCGATATACCAAAAAGTTGTATGTTATTAAATAGCTTATCCCTTAGCTTTTTATTTTCTTCTACTAGTCTATTGTTTTCTTCTCTTAGATTGAAGTACGATGTAATATTATCAGAAAATGAATATATGCTTCCTGTTATATAATTTGAAGAATTTAAAAATTTAGACTGATGGTATGAATGTGATTGAAATGTAAAAATGAAGGATATTAATAACAGAAATAGGTATAGAAGAAAGGTTTTATACCTAATTAGAAAATTTATGATCTGCTGCATTCACCCCTAAATTTTTAAAATCATATAAATAAGCCAATCAAAATGACTTTATTACTTGATCAATATACTCTTATAACGTTCTAGATTTTTTAATGCAATACCTGTACCACGTACTACGGCACGTAATGGGTCTTCAGCAATATATACGGGCAAGTCTGTTTTTTGAGACAATCTTCTGTCCAATCCTCGTAACATAGAACCACCGCCAGCAAGGTAAATGCCAGTATTGTAGATGTCTGCCGCTAATTCTGGTGGTGTCTGAGATAATGTTTCCATTACTGCATCTTCAACACGAAGAATCGATTTATCCAAAGCTTTCGCTATTTCCCTGTAAGAAATTTGCACTTGCTTAGGCTTGCCTGTCAATAAATCACGCCCTTGTACCGATTTTTCATCTGGTGGTGACTGTAAATCTTCTGTAGCCGATCCAATTTCAATTTTAATTGCCTCTGCCGTGGTTTCGCCAACATATAGATTGTGCTGGGTACGCATGTAGTAAATAATATCATTGGTGAATACATCACCTGCAATTTTAACTGATTTGTCACATACGATTCCACCTAATGCAATTACAGCAATTTCGGTAGTACCACCTCCTATATCAACGATCATATTTCCTTTAGGTTGCATAATGTCTAAGCCAATACCTATTGCAGCTGCCATAGGTTCGTGAATTAGATATACTTCTTTACCATTTACTCGTTCTGCAGATTCCTTTACAGCTCTCATTTCCACTTCGGTAATACCAGAAGGAATACAGATAACCAGTCTTAATGCTGGTGGAAACCATTTCTTCTTTAATGCCGGAATGTTTTTAATAAACATCATCAACATTTTTTCAGAAGCATCAAAATCTGCAATTACACCATCTTTCAATGGTCTAATCGTTTTTATATTTTCATGGGTTTTACCTTGCATCATATTGGCCTCTTTGCCAACTGCAATAATTTTTCCACTAATTCTATCCCTGGCAACGATGGACGGGCTATCGACAACTACCTTGTCATTATGAATAATAAGGGTGTTCGCTGTACCTAAATCTATAGCTATTTCCTCGGTCAAGAAATCAAAAAATCCCATATGTGATGTTTAAATTTTAGATAAAAGGGTATATTTTATCGACAAAAGTAATGAAATTAATGTTTGAAATGACGAGTGCCCGTCATCACCATTGAAATTTTGTGTTCGTTGCAATAATCAACACTTAATTGGTCTTTTATGGAACCACCTGGTTGTATTACACTGGTAATGCCAGCTTTGTCCGCAATCTCCACACAATCGGGAAAAGGGAAGAAAGCATCACTCGCCATAACCGCGCCTTTTAGGTCGAAATTAAAGGTTTGTGCTTTATGGATTGCCTGGTTTAATGCATCAACTCTACTAGTCTGGCCAGTTCCGCTTGCACAAAGTTGTTTATTCTTAGCGAGAACAATTGTATTCGATTTTGTGTGCTTGCATAATTTTGATGCAAAAATCAAATCTTCTATTTCTTGCTCGGTAGGCTTGGTGATTGTTGCATTTACAAGATCGGCAATAGTATCAGTTTTATGGTCCTTTTCTTGAAGAAGCATACCATTTAAGCAAGTTCTTACCAACATTTCTGGCATTTCTACTTCATTCTGTATTAGAATAATCCTGTTTTTCTTGCCTTTTAAAATCTCTGAAGCCTCAGCATTGTAACTTGGAGCGATTACTACTTCACAAAAAAGTTTATGAATTTCTTCAGCGGTAGCTTTGTCGATTTCTTTATTGCTAATAAGAACACCGCCAAATGCTGAAACAGGATCACCTGCCAAGGCGTCTACATATGCTTGGTGCAAGGTGTCTCTTTGAGAAAGACCACAAGCATTGTTATGTTTAAGAATCGCAAAAGTAGGTGCGTCGTTTTTAAATTCTAACATCAAGTTAACCGCAGCATCAACATCTAATAAGTTGTTGTATGATAATTCCTTTCCATGTAATTTAGAGAACATAGCATCGAAATCTCCAAAAAAGAATCCTTTTTGATGAGGATTCTCCCCATAACGTAAAACCTTTCCATTGGTCTCGCTTATTTTAAGGGCCGCTAGATCGTGGTTTTTGTTAAAGTAATTAAAAATGGCAGTATCATAATGAGAAGAAACGTTGAAAGTTTTGGCGGCGAAACGCTTTCTATCCTCCAAGCTGATATTCCCGTTGTCTGCTGAAATTACAGAAAGAAAGTCGGCATAATCTTCCATGGAAGATACACAGGTAACATCTTTAAAGTTTTTGGCAGCGGCACGAATCAATGAAATTCCGCCGATATCAATTTTTTCTATAATATCTTGTTCAGAAGCACCACTTGCAACCGTTTTTTCGAACGGATATAAATCAACAATAACGATATCTATTTGTGGAATTTCGAATTCAGCCAATTGTGCAACATCACTTTCATTGTCCTGTCTGTTCAAAATACCACCAAATACTTTTGGGTGTAAAGTCTTTACTCTACCACCTAGTATAGAAGGGTAGCTAGTTACATCTTCAACAGGTACCACATCGATTCCTAAATCTTTGATGAACTTTTCCGTACCCCCGGTAGAATAAATAGTAATTCCTAATTCTTGAAATTTCTTAACTATAGGCTCTAACCCATCTTTATGGAAAACTGAAATTAAGGCTGAAGACGCTTTTTTTACACTGCTCATTGTATGATGCTTAAATGTTTTTAATAAGCAAGCAAAAGTAATTTTTTTGCAGCTATTATATGAGCTTGTTTATCAACAAAAAGCCTAAAGTTTTAAAGAATTTTGGCTACTTCAAAATTTACGAATTCTAAAAAGCGCTCATCTGCCTTGGTAAATGGGTCTGGAGTGTTAGAGTCAATGTCTATTTGACCAATGTTTTCACCATTAACGAATAAAGGAACTACTATTTCGGCTTTAACCGTAATGCTGCATGCGATATAGTTGTCTTGTGCCTGAACATCAGGTACTACAAAGTTCTGGTTGCTTTCTGCTACTTGTCCGCAAATGCCTTTTCCATAAGGGATAATTGTATGATCAGTTGGTGCCCCGGCATAAGAACCTAGTTTTAATTCACGTTTATCACCATTTTTAAAGTAAAATCCTACCCAGTCATAGTGTGGTACTTCAGCTTTTAAAATCTCGCAGATAGCTTGCATTTTAGCATCTGCGGAAGTATTCGAGTCAACTATACAACTTACTTTTGGGCGTAGTGCGCTAAACATAACTTTTTTTTGCAAAAGTAAGAATTGTTCATATTGCTTGGTGTAGTCTGACCTATAAAAATAAAAAAGCGGATGTTCCAATAGACATCCGCTTTTTTTACCACTTAATATTTTGTGTGCTAATTATGGGTGAATTTTCAAGTCAAATTGAATCAAGTCATTATTATCAAAACCAGGCTGAAGACCTTCTATTGGAAATCCGAAAGAAGCATCATACTGCTTTGTTGAAGCAAATGAAGCATTGTCATCTGCAGATACGCCAGAAGCACCATAGTAATATACTAAGTCCCAAAACGCTCTAAATTCGCGACCAATATTTACTCTGTAAATCGTTTCGTTTAGTAAAGAGAAAAAAGTTTCTGTGTTACCTTTAACTTCTGCTGCAGGGTTTGTACCTGTTCCAACAGTTTCGGTAAATTGACCAGCACCTAAAGCCAATCTTTTTGTAGTATCTCTAAAATCCCCTTTACCGATTGTAGTCCCAAAAGTATACACAATTTCGCCATTATCAATGTCTGGTACAGGAAGAGGAAAAGAAAAGTCGATTTCCTTTTTAGGAGCACCATCTAAATCAATAGAACCATCTGCTTTTAAAACTTTACTTAAATCATCACTTATAAGGTCAAATGAGCTAAAAGGCATTTCTCCTTGTCCTAAATAATTTTTTGTAATGTACATTCTGCGTTGGGTAGTGGCGTCCGAAGTGAAAATAACTCTACCGGTAACACTTGTACCTGCTTCTCCATTGGCAGATGCCGATGTAATGTCTGCAGAAGGGACAGCTTTGTCAAAAACTGAGCCGTCGTCTGAACTACAGCTACTTATAAAAAGTGTTATAGTGCATATTAGTAATGTGTATTTTAAATGTTTTCTCATAATTTTTAGTTTAAATAACTAGAGCTTAAAGATGTTAATGATTGTTATTTATTAATGTGTGCCACTCATTTAACTTAAAAGCACAGGTGGTCGTATAGTCTAAATCTGTTTTTTTGTATGTATGAAAGAATAAGTACTAGGTGCGCCAATATTTCGTTAAAGAAATGACGTATAGAATCTTATATATTGAATATTTCGTAAATTTGCGAAGATGAAAAATTTGCTTCATAAATTATTTTCTGTTTCAATGGCATTGCTATTGTTGCTGTCCACTATTTCGTGGACGGTTGAAAAGCATTTATGTATGGGGCGGGTATTGGATATTGCTTGGTTCGATACTGCTGAAGATTGTGGAATGGAAGCTGGTTTGGCTTTGTTAGATGATTCCTCTCAAATTACAAAGCATTGTTGTGATAATGAATCGTTTACTATGCAAGGTCAAGATGATTTAAATCATGATATCTTTAGTTTAGATTTTTCTCAACAAGTATTCTTAATTTCATTTACAACAACTTATTTAGGCTTATTTCAAGAGTCTGTAGATAAGAATATTGTTTTTGATTCCTATCCGCCTCCTATATTGGATAAGGATTTGAATATACTTCACCAAGTATTCTTGATTTGATTTAAAACGTGTTTTACGTCGCTTTTTTGCGTTCACACATTTTTTAATCAAATCTAACATTCCATGAAAAATAGAATTTGGCTTTCAGCCATTATCCTTTTTGGCGTACAATTTGCTGAGGCCCAAGGACCTCCGATTACTGCCGATAAACCAATTATGCTGGGTGGCGGTAGTTTTACCGCAAAAACCTTAACAGAAATAAGACATACCGAAAGAGGTGATTTCACCTATGTTCCCGTTATGCTACATTATTTACCTACCTCTAATTCTTTGGTAGCAATTCATTTACCTTATATAAATTATGATATCGAAAACGGACCAAGCGGTAGCAGTTTGGCAGATATTAAAATCATGGGTAAATATCAGTTCTTTAGAAAAGATGGTACGGGTAAAACCTTTAGAATGGTCGCTAAAACATTACAAACACTACCGACGGGTAAGGATTTAGATGTTATGGAATTAAGCACAGGTAAATATGCCGGATACTACGGTATTGTTGCGGGTTATGAATCATTAAAGTATGGAATCTCAAATGAACTTGGTTATAACTGGATGCCAGATGGTACAATGGATGCTCTTATGCATAAAATTGGGTTTGGGTTACCATTGTTAAAACCTCAGTATCCTAACAAACAGGTCAACCTATATTTTGAATATACCAATGCATGGTTGGTGGAGCGCGATTGGTACCAGTTATTATATGCCCAAGGTATACAGTATGCACGAAAGAATGTAACGTTCGATTTTGCAGTTCAAGTGCCCATAGTGAACGATATTGAAGCAGGGCGTAAATTAAAATATAGCCTGTTTTTAGGCTCTAGATATTCTTTTTAAGAAAATTTTTAAAACATAAAATAATGAAAAAATCAATAATAGTATCGGTGTTATTAATGGTAATTGTAGTCTTTAGTGCAGTTGCACAAGAAGGTAAGGATAAATTTATGGTGCAAGTAGACGGACTAGGTTGTCCGTTTTGTGCATACGGACTTGAGAAGAAATTCAAGGAATTTAAAGGGATAAAAAATGTTAAGATTGATATCGAAACAGGTGACTTTAGTTTTTCTTATCCGGCGGAAAAAGGATTAACCCTTACAGATGTTGAGAAGCAAGTTGAAAAGGCAGGATATACACCAATAACTGCTAAAGTAGAGCGTGCCAATGGTACGGTGGAAGAATCTTCTGCTATGACAATGATGAAAAAAACGGAAGGTACCATAACTAAAAATGTAATGGTTGCAGGAAATTGTGCTATGTGTGAAGCTCGAATTACCAAAGCTGCAGAATCAGTAAAAGGTGTTTCTGCCGTTTCTTGGAATAAGGATACTAAAATCATGAATGTTTCTTTTGATGCAGGGTTGACTTCTCTTGAGAAAATAGAAAAGGAAGTAGCAGTTGCGGGTCATGACACCAAAAATCATCAAGCACATACCGATGATTACGGTGATTTACCTGCATGTTGTAAGTACGAACGTTTAAACTACTAGTGATGAGAAAAAGTATTTTTATAATATTCGTATTGGTTTTTGCATCGGCCTGTAAAGAAAAAGTAGCCGTTCCTAAAGAATGGGTGTTGTCTAAAACTATTCAGTTAGATGGGGTGAATCCCATTGGTTTAACCCAAGTAAATGGTTCAATTTGGCTTTCTGATGGTGATCATAACCGTTTGGTAAAAATTGATGAAGAGGGTGAAATCACCGAAACAATAGATTCTCTAGACAGACCAATGCATATTGATGCTATAAAGGAAACTATTTTTATTCCTGAATACGGAAAAGATGCAATTGAAACGGTTGATAAAAAGGGAAGATTTGTTATGCAGGTATCCGATTCTTTAGATGCACCAGCAGGAGTTTCCGTCTATAAAAATGAAAGGGCTATTGCAGATTTCTACAATAATCGTGTTCTATATTTTGATGGTGCCAATTGGATTTCTTTTGGTAAGGAAGGGAAAGCGGAAGGGGAGTTTTATTACCCGACAGACGTTCAAATTACTAAGGACAAGATTTGGGTAGCAGATGCCTATAACAATCGAGTACAAGCTTTTGACAAAAAAGGTGCTTTCCTTCAAATGATGGGACAGGATCAAAAGATGAATGCGGCAACAGGAATTTTTGTTTCTGAAAATGAAGTGTTTGTTACTGATTTTGAAAACAATCGTGTTTTAGTTTTTGATATGTCCGGTGTACTATTACAAATTTTAAAAGACCAAATAGAAAAGCCTACCGATATGATGATAAAAGATGATATGCTGTATATAATTAATTACAGAAATGGCAAACTCAATCTTTTTGATAAACGGCCAATAGCGGGAAAGGAGTAATAACAAGAAATAAAATAATAGGTCTATCTGGATGTCTAATTAGGTTTCCAGATTTATATAATAATTATAATGCAACGTATGAAACATACATATACTATAGTTGGCATGACCTGTAATGGATGCAAAGCTAATGTTCTGAAAACACTAGCGAATGTTGAAGGTGTAACTAGTGCTTTGGTAGATTTGCAAAAAGCTGAGGCGATTTTGGAAATGGATAAACATATTTCATTAAAATCGATGCAAACCGCCATGAAAGAAGATGGCGGACATTATTCCATTCATGAATTAGGGTCGCAACATCATGGGGATGTCAAGTCCAAGAAAGTAGAAAACGGAAATGGTGTTTTCTATTGCCCGATGCATTGCGAAGGTGACAAAACCTATTCTGAGCCTGGAGATTGCCCTGTTTGTGGAATGGATTTGGTAGAAGAGGCGAGTGCTGATGGCCATCAAGGTCAGGAGTATACGTGTCCCATGCACCCAGAAGTGGTGAGAGATGAACCAGGGGATTGCCCTATTTGTGGTATGGATTTAGTGCCAAAACAGGCTGATGTTTCTGCCGAGGAAAAAAGCTATTCTAAGCTTTTGAAAAAATTTAAAATAGCGATCACTTTTACGCTTCCTACATTCATTATTGCGATGTCTGAGATGATACCGAACAATCCTCTTCAAAATATTCTGAGTTTAAAGTATTGGAACTGGGTTCAGTTTGCATTGTCTATTCCTGTAGTATTTTATGCAACATGGATGTTCTTTGAGCGTGCGTATCGTTCCGTAAAAACATGGAATTTAAACATGTTTACGTTAATTGGTATTGGAGCAGGGGTAGCTTGGTTATTTAGTGTTTTTGCCATTTTGGTGCCCGATTTTTTCCCACCACAATTTAAAACCGATCAAGGTACGGTACATGTGTATTTTGAAGCAGCTACGGTTATTTTAACCTTAGTGCTATTTGGACAATTGTTAGAGGCTCATGCACACAGTAAAACCAATTCTGCCGTAAAGGAACTTTTAAAACTTGCTCCCAATATAGCGATTCGTATTGTAAATGGAATTGAAGAAACCATAGCAATCGATAAGATTTCAAAAGGTGACTTGTTGCGTGTAAAACCAGGTGACAAAATTCCGGTTGACGGGGTTTTGACTGATGGTGAAAGTACGGTCGATGAATCTATGATTACGGGTGAGCCCGTTCCAGTGCAAAAGGTTGTTGGTGATAATGTAAGCTCAGGCACCATAAATGGCAAACGTTCTTTCGTAATAAAAGCAGAGAAAGTTGGTTCCGATACTTTGCTGTCACAGATTATTGACATGGTGAACAAGGCAAGTCGTAGTCAGGCTCCCATTCAAAAACTGGCTGATAAAATCTCTGGTTATTTTGTACCTGCTGTGGTATTTATTTCTGTAATTACTTTTATTGTTTGGGTCATTTTTGGTCCAGAGCCGGTGTATGTATATGCGTTGGTAAATGCAATCGCAGTATTGATTATCGCTTGCCCCTGTGCTTTAGGGTTGGCAACCCCAATGTCGGTTATGGTAGGTGTGGGTAAAGGTGCGCAATCGGGAGTGTTGATAAAAAATGCCGAAGCTTTAGAGCGAATGGATAAAATCGATACGTTGATTATTGATAAAACAGGAACCATTACTGAAGGAAAACCATCCGTAGAAAAAGTAGGTAGTATTGCTGATTATGATTCAGATAAAGTGCTTCAGTATATCGTATCCTTAAATCAGTTTAGTGAACACCCCTTAGCTGACGCTACCGTAAGATATGGAAAAGCAGAAAAGGTGGGTGTTTTAAAAGTAGATGATTTTGATTCCATTACGGGCATGGGGGTTACTGGCACCATTAATGGGGAGTCTATTGCCTTGGGTAATGAAAAGATGATGACTGAAGAGCAAGTTATTATTCCTTATACTTTAAAGTCAGAAGTGGTGTCTCATCAAAAGCAAGGGAAAACAGTTTCTTATTTAGCGGTCGATGGTAAAGTGGTCGGATATGTAGCTATCGGGGATAAAATTAAAAAGACAAGTGTAAAAGCAATAAAAGAGCTTCAAAAATCAGGTATAGCGGTCATTATGCTCACAGGAGATAATCATGATACGGCTAAGGCTGTGGCAGAGCAATTGAATTTGGCCGACTTTAAGGCAAGTATGCTCCCTCAAGATAAGCTGGCTGAGGTTGAACGTTTGCAATCTGAAGGCAAAAAAGTTGCCGTTGCAGGAGACGGAATTAATGACGCACCTGCTTTGGCGAAAAGTGATGTAGGTATAGCGATGGGCACAGGTACCGATGTTGCTATCGAGAGCGCTTCAATTACCTTGGTGAAAGGTGATTTACATGGTATTGTAAAAGCTAATAAGCTTAGTCATTCGGTCATGAAAAATATCAAGCAGAATTTATTTTTTGCATTGATCTATAATACTGTTGGTATTCCGATTGCAGCGGGAGTATTGTTTCCATATTTCGGAATTTTATTATCTCCTATGATTGCGGCTTTGGCTATGAGTTTTAGTTCGGTTTCGGTTATTGCAAACGCATTACGCCTGCGGGTAGCCAAAATTGGTTAATGCAATTGTATGTACAATACATAAAATATACATGAATAAATTTATAGTGATAATTGCATTAACCCTGTTGCCTTGGTTCTGTTATTCTCAAGAAATGGTTGAAGGAGTAGTTCTAGATTCTAACGGTGCAAACGCTTTAAGTCTTTCGGGTGCCAATGTGTACTGGCAAGATTCGCAAACGGGAGTAGTGACAGATTATGATGGTAAATTTTCTATACCCTTTCTAAAGGGATTCAACAAACTGATTGTTAGTTACGTTGGGTACGAATCGGATACACTAACGATAAATCAGCCAAAGACCATTCGGCTTAGTTTAAAATCGTCCAACGAGTTAGATGAGGTGGTGGTGCAGCAAGAACGCGATGCTATACAGAAAACGTATTTCAGTCCGCTGAATGTTATAACGGTAAATAGCGCAGAACTATTGAAGGCGGCATGTTGTAATTTGGCAGAAAGTTTTGAAACCAATCCGGCGATAGATGTTAATCTATCCGATGGTCTTACCGGAACCAAGCAAATTCAGATGCTGGGGTTGACCAGTCCGTATTTATTGATTACTCAAGAAAATATTCCTATGGTCCGTGGAGCCTCACAGGCTTACGGGTTGACCTTTACGCCAGGTACTTGGATAGAGAGTATCCAAATCACCAAAGGAGCTGGTAGTGTGGTCAATGGTTATGAAAGTATTTCGGGTCAGATAAATACCGAATTGGTGAAGCCATTAACAGATAATGCTGTTTTTGTAAATGGCTATGCCAATGAAAATGGGCGCTATGAAATGAATACTCATTTTAATAGAAAGCTTACGGATAAGTTGAGTGCCGGACTTTATATTCACGGAAATATGCGTGCACAGAAAGAGGATAATAATAAAGACGGATTTTTGGATGCTCCTTTAGGTAATCAAATAAATGTGATGAACCGTTGGCAATATCAAGATGCTGAAAAAGGATGGGTCAGTTTTTTAAATGTTCGATTTTTGAATGATGAAAAACAAGTAGGGCAGGTAGATTTTAATCCTAATACTGATAGATTTACGACCAACGCTTGGGGTAGTGAGATAAATACCCGTCGTTTTGATACTTCTCTGAAATTAGGGTATGTTTTTCCGGAATTGCCCTTTCAAAGCTTTGGTTTTCAAACTGCGTATAGTCTACATAAGCAAGATTCCTATTTTGGGTTTAGAACATACAATATCAATCACGAAAGTATTTTTACGAGTTTACTTTTTAATTCTATAATCGGCGATACAAGAAACAAGTTTAAAACGGGAATTTCATTTGCATATGACGGGTATGATGAGGTAGTGACGACTACGGATTATTCTCGAGAAGATTCTTCGGTCGGTGCTTTTATAGAATATAGTTATGAAAATTTAGAGAAAGTTAGTTTAACTGCGGGTCTTCGTGTAGATAACCATAATCGATTGGGGACTTTTGTAACTCCACGTTTTCATATTCGCTATACACCATGGGAAAAAGGAAGTTTACGTGGTTCGTTTGGAAGAGGTAAAAGAGCAGCGAATATATTTGCTGAAAATCAGCAATTGTTTGCATCTGCAAGAGAAATTAAGATTTTGAATATAGGTGGTAGCGTGTATGGTTTAGAACCCGAGGATGCTTGGAACTATGGAGTAAGTTTTTTACAGGGATTTAATTTCCTTAACAAAAAAGGAGATGTATCGATTGATTATTATGTCACTGATTTTAAAAATCAAATAGTAGTCGATTGGGAAAATCCGCAGGAAGTTTCATTTTATAATTTAGAAGGAAAAAGCAATGCACATAGTTTTCAAATTGAGATGAATTATGAATTATTAACTCGGTTAAATTTTAGAACAGCGTATAAATTCTATGATGTTTCGACCGATTATAAAAGTGGAAACCTGCAAAAGCCATTACAAGCGCAACATCGTTTTTTCATTAATTTAGGCTATGAAACAGAAGCTAAGGAAAATGGTTCTCAATGGAAAGTCGATTATACACTGCATAGTTTAGGAAAAATGAGATTACCTGACACTAGCTCTAATTCAGCACAATATCAATTAGGTGCATATTCATCGCCATATAATCTCATGAATGCTCAAATAACAAAAGTGTTTTCTAATACGTTTGAAATGTATGTAGGAGGGGAGAACCTAACCGGAGAACAACAAAGAAATCCAGTATTGGGTGCAGATAGTCCTTTTGGTCCTAATTTTGATACAACCATTGTGTATGCGCCAATAATGGGAAGAATGTTTTATGGTGGCTTTAGATTTAAAATTTTATAACACATTAATTTATAATTATGAAAACAACTATTTTGTCAATAGCGATGATGTTGATTGCTGTGGTAACCTATGCGCAGGATAAAAACAAAAAAATGACTTTTGATGTAAACGGTAAATGCGCAATGTGTAAAGAGCGTATTGAAGAGGCTGCATTAAATGTGAAGGGAGTAAAATATGCAAATTGGGATATTCCTACTCATCAATTAGCTGTTATTATGGATGAACGTAAAACTAATGCCATGAAAATTAAAACCGCTATTGTTGCCGTTGGTCATGACACCAAAGAATTGAAGGCGACAGATGAAGCTTATAATAGTGTACACCCTTGTTGTCTGTACAGAGAAGATAATTCAGATGATGGAGTACACCATAAAAATTAGTCAGAATAACTACTTTTATTTGGGTTCTTTTTGCTGTTGAAAAATACATAGAAAGTTTTAGTTAATTTTTTGCCAACGTGATTATCACGAATCAAAATCTGAAATACATTAGTATAGATTTATTTTAAATTCGATACTCATGGCACAAGCAAAATCAGCAGGGAAACCAGCTGCCAAGCCTTCTCCAGCAAAAGCTGGTAAAAAGGCTGCTCCAAAAGCTGCTCCTAAGAAGAAGTAGTTAAGTTATTGCCTTTAGAAGGCAATACCGTTTGGACGATAAAACCACCTTCTGTAAATAAAGAAGGTGGTTTTTTTGTTTCCGGTATTCAAGCATAAAAAAACCGCTCTTGATATTTCAAGAGCGGTTTAAAGTTATATTGACTGCGCAAACCAATTAATTATTGGCTGTGGCGCCTCGTCACTACATCATTCCTGGCATCCCGCCACCCATTGGTGGGCCAGCAGGCGTATCTTCTTTAATGTCGGTCAAAGCACATTCGGTAGTCAAGATCATACCAGCAACAGAAGCTGCATTTTCCAATGCTACTCTAGTTACTTTCTTAGGATCGATAATACCAGCTTTCATCATCTCAACATATTTCTCAGACTTAGCATCGTAACCATAATCTCCTTTACCTTCAAGAATTTTAGCGATTACTACAGAACCTTCACCACCAGCGTTAGAAACGATAGTTCTTAAAGGAGCTTCGATTGCACGGGCTACAATTTGTAAACCTGTTGCTTCATCTTCGTTTTCGGTAGCTACTTTAGAAAGAACAGATTTTGCTCTAACCAATGCAACACCACCACCAGCAACAATACCTTCTTCAACTGCAGCTCTCGTTGCATGTAAAGCATCATCAACACGGTCTTTTTTCTCTTTCATTTCAACTTCAGAAGCTGCACCTACATAAAGTACGGCAACACCACCAGCTAACTTCGCTAAACGCTCTTGAAGTTTTTCTTTATCATAATCAGAAGTAGTGGTCTCAATTTGAGATTTAATCTGATTTACCCTTGTTTTGATATCTTTTGCAACACCGCCACCGTTTACGATTGTAGTATTGTCTTTATCGATTTGTACTTTTTCACAAGTACCTAACATGTCAAGAGTAGTATTATCTAATGAGAATCCTCTTTCTTCAGAAATAACGGTACCACCGGTTAAGATTGCGATATCTTCTAACATTGCTTTTCTTCGGTCACCAAATCCTGGTGCCTTAACGGCAGCAATTTTTAAAGAACCTCTTAATTTGTTTACTACCAAAGTAGCTAATGCTTCACCATCAACATCTTCAGCAATAATTAAAAGTGGTTTTCCTGATTGAGCAACTGGCTCCAATACAGGTAACAAATCCTTCATTGAAGAAATTTTCTTGTCGAACAACAAGATGTAAGGGTTTTCTAATTGAGCTACCATCTTTTCTGAATCGGTAACAAAATATGGTGAAAGGTAGCCTCTATCGAATTGCATGCCTTCTACAACATCAACGTAAGTATCAGTTCCTTTAGCTTCTTCTACAGTAATAACACCTTCTTTACCAACTTTACCGAAAGCTTGAGCGATTAATTCACCAATTGTTTCGTCGTTGTTGGCTGAAATAGAAGCAACTTGCTTAATTTTTTCAGAAGAATCGCCAACTTTTTTAGCTTGCTTAGCCAAATCTGCAACGATAGCTTCAACTGCTTTATCGATACCTCTTTTTAGGTCCATTGGGTTTGCACCTGCAGCAACGTTTTTCAAACCTTCTTTAACGATAGCTTGAGCTAAAACAGTTGCGGTAGTTGTACCGTCACCGGCCAAATCGTTGGTTTTAGAAGCAACTTCTTTAACCATTTGCGCACCCATGTTTTCTAATGGATCAGCTAATTCTATTTCTTTTGCAACGGTAACACCATCTTTAGTTACCTGCGGAGCACCAAATGATTTGCTGATGATTACATTTCTACCCTTTGGGCCTAATGTAACCTTTACCGCATTTGCCAATGCATCAACACCTCTTTTAAGACCGTCTCTTGCATCTATGTCAAACTTAATATCTTTTGCCATTTTTAATTTAGTTTTGATTTTTGACCTTGAGCTATTCGTCTTGGTCAAGAAAATTATTAATTATTTTTTCAGAGATTGTGAACTTCGCAAATGGCTAAATGCCATAAGCTAAAGGCTATTTAGATGATAGCAAGAATATCACTTTCTCTCATCATTAAGTAATCTGAACCTTCTAATTTTAATTCAGTTCCAGCATATTTGCCATAAAGAACAGTATCACCAACCTTAACGGTAACTTTGTCATCTTTTGTACCAGGACCTACCGCTACAACTTTACCTTTCTGTGGTTTTTCTTTTGCAGTATCAGGAATGTAAAGTCCAGACGCAGTTTTAGTTTCAGCTGCCATTGGCTCTATAAGAACTCGGTCTGCCAATGGTTTGATATTAACTTTAGCCATAATTATTAATTTTTAAATTGATTTTTAGTTTCGTGGGTATACAAAGGCAGAAATTATGCCATTGCCTATTTCATGACAGATTGGAAGCAAAAAATGCCAGCTTGTCATAAGCTGGCATTTGTGTAAATTATGTTGAAATGTTTTATAAACTATCTGAAGGAGTTGCTTCGTTAGTTACAGGAGGTGTAACTTCTTCTGGTAAGGTCTCTGGAACCGTAGTTTCAATGTCATCACCTTGTAATAATTTAGAATCTGCATCACCAAAATTACCTTTAAGGGCAATGTTAGAAGCTAAGATCAAAACTATTAATAATCCAGCTAAGGTCCATGTGCTTTTGTCTAAAAAGTCACCTGTTTTTTTAACTCCGCCAGCAACTTGGGTTCCTCCACCACCAAAAGAAGAAGAAAGTCCGCCACCTTTTGGATTTTGTACCATAATCACCAATACTAATAATAAGCATACGACGATGATAAGTATCAAGAATATTGAAAATGTACTCATTCTATATTATTTATTATCTTTTTGAATTTTTTCTACTGCCCTAATTCGGTCTGCAAAGAAACCACTTTTTTCCGGATATTTCAAACTTAAAATTTTGAATGCTTGAATCGCCTTTTTATACTGTTTTTGCTCTAAATAAACTCTAGCCAAAGTTTCGGTCATCAACTCGTTTTTGTCAATTTTCGAGGAGCTTGAAATATCGATGGTTTTACTCTTTTCTTCAATAGGTACTATTTTAGGATTGTTAGCTATAAACCTATCGATACGATCAAATTTCTTCTTTTTAATTGCCTCATCCTTTGGTGAGATAGTTCTTTTTATTTTTTCAACTACTTTCTTTTCTTCAGTTTTTTCAATTATTTTTATTATTGGTTTGCTAGAAGCTAAATTCAACCACTCTGAAAAAGAATATTTTTCTTTGGCATCAAAAGTCAAAGGCTTTCCAATATCTAAGGTTTCTTCCTCTTTAGAAATTTCTGGTTTTTTAGATTGAAAAAGTTCGGGATCTAAAATATGCTCAGCGTCATTCTCATCTTGAGGTAGGGGCTTATCTTCAGATGCTATTATTAAAAGGGCAGGTTCCTCCTTTTTATTTTTGGGTAGAGTTTCGTTTTCTAACTCTTCAATTACTGAAACAGATTCAATTTCTAAAATGTTCCCTTCAACTAAAATCTGTGGATCAGTTGTTTCATTTGAAGAATTATACTGTAAAAAATCTTTTGAGGTGATGAAATCAAAAAGTACATCTCGATCTGTGGTAAAGGCTGCTGTGGTTTTTAGCGCCTTATTGTATTTGTAGCTATTTAGGTTTTTAAGACCTTTAAGGTGTAACGCTCTAGCTGCCTGAAAATAGGGATATTCAGCGATAATATCTTCTAGATGTTTGGTGTGTATAGGTTCTACCACTTTGGTAGGGTGTTCTATAAAGTATGTAAACTCCTTAACGTTCATTTAATTACCAATCTGCCAATGAGGCGTTGAAAATATCTTGCGTAAGTCTTTCGAAAATTATTTCATGTGCTTCACTTTTTATGGCTGATAACTGAGTATCTGCAGGATAATCATAAAAGAATGAAAAACTCTGGTCAAATGCGGCATCTTCCTTCAATCGATTGTAAAATCGAACTTTAACACGCATAGATAATCTGTTTTGCGCAGCAGTTTGATTTGCCGTTGCAGACATTGGTGAAATTTTATATTCCGTTATCTCGCCTTCATATAATAAATCTGGATTACCAGAGGTTACGAGATCTAAGCTTGTTTGATTCAAAATTCTATCTTGCAATGCCAATGAAAAATCTCTATCAACACCAGGTTCGAATGTTGAGCCCGGGCTTTGGGTAGCATAATTCTGAAAATAATTCACCTGAAAAGTTTTGGCATCGCCAACATTACCACCTGTAAAATTATAAATACCGCAACCCATAAGCAATATTGCAGGTAGTATAAAAAGTAATATTTTTTTAACGTATCTCATTGAAATGGAGTTCATTTTTGTTAAAGATCGTATTGTTTTATTTTACGGTAAAGTGTTCTTTCAGAAATTCCTAATTCTGAAGCGGCCGCTTTTCTTTTACCACGATTGCGCTCAAGTGATTTTTTTATCAGTTCCACTTCTTTCTCCTGTAAAGATAGGGTTTCTTCTTCTTGAATTTCTTCGGCAAAATGGTATTTATCCTCGTAAGAATCTTGAATGTATGATGCTTCTTCCTTTTTAGGTTCAGGTAAATGCAATAGGTGCATGTTAGATTCTTCTTGGGTCTCTTGCTCCATGTCAATGTCTTCCTCATCTTCGTTTCCGTAGATTTTACGAATCAGATTTTCATTGTCTTTTTGAACTTTTTGGGAGTCATTATTTTTCAAGAGCTCCATTGTTAATTTTTTGAGATCGTTGAGGTCGCCTTTCATATCGAATAGTACCTTGTAAAGAATCTCTCTCTCATTACTGAAATCACTTTCGGATTTAGTATTCGATACTACCGCAGGCAAATTACTTGTGGTGTTATTTGGTAAGTATCCATTAAGCGTTGCTGCTGTTATTGCTCTATTTTCCTCAAGCACAGAAATTTGCTCTGCTATATTTCGTAGCTGACGGATGTTACCTGGCCATCTGTATTTTTTTAAAAGTGAGACAGCTTGATCATCTAATCGAATAGTCGGCATTTTATATTTCTGACTAAAATCGGAAGCAAATTTTCTAAAGAGTAAATGAATATCATCTGAACGTTCCCTCAATGGTGGAATATTAATCTCTACCGTACTTAAACGATAATATAGGTCTTCGCGAAAACGTTCTTTTTTAATCGCCTCGAACATATTTACATTGGTAGCGGCAACGATACGTACATCTGTTTTTTGAACTTGTGAAGAACCAACTTTTAAAAATTCACCATTTTCTAAAACCCTCAATAGTCGAACTTGTGTGGTTAAGGGTAATTCTCCTACTTCATCTAAAAATATAGTACCGCCATCAGCAACTTCAAAATAACCGCTTCTGGTTTGGGTAGCTCCAGTAAATGCTCCTTTTTCATGACCAAAAAGCTCGCTGTCTATTGTGCCTTCTGGTATAGCGCCACAGTTTACGGCAATATATTTAGCATGCTTTCTATGAGATAAAGAATGAATAATTTTTGGTATGGCTTCTTTACCGACTCCACTTTCACCAGTTACCAAAACCGAAATATCGGTAGGAGCGACCTGCATAGCTTTTTCCAAAGCTCGATTAAGTTTTGGATCTTGTCCTATAATTTCAAAACGTTGTTTTATGCTTTGTATGCTTTCCATATTAAATGGTGCTATAAATTAATTATTGTCTGAATATCCTTGGGCAATACCTTTTAAGGTAGCCGAAGTACAATCGTTTATTTGAACATTTACAAAGTCACCAACTTTATAATTTTCTTTTGGAAATACTACAACCGTGCTTTGAGAGTTTCTTCCCATCCATTCATCTTCAGATTTTTTTGATGTTCCTTCAATTAAAACCTCTTGAACTTTTCCAACATGCTTTTCTGTTCTAAACTGGCAGTGTTGGCGTTGTAAAGCTATGATTTCTGATAAACGTCTCTTCTTAGTTTTTTCAGGAATATCGTCAACCATCTTTCTTCCGGCCAAGGTGCCTGGTCTTTCAGAATAGGCATACATATAACCAAAATCATACTTCACATATTCCAAAGCTTTTAATGTAGCAGCATGGTCTTCTTCGGTCTCTGTTGGAAAACCACTAATAATATCTTGTGATATTGAACAATCAGGAAGAATCTGTCTAATATTGTCAATCAGTTCAAAATATTCTTCAATGGTGTGCAATCTGTTCATTTCCTTCAAGATTCGATTACTGCCACTTTGAACGGGTAAATGAATATGATCGCAAATATTCTTATGTTTTGCCATGGTCTCGATAACATCTAAGGTCATGTCTTGAGGATTGGATGTTGAGAACCTGATTCGCATTTTTGGATGCGCCAGTGCAACCGTCTCTAAAAGTTTTGAAAAACTGGTAGCTGTGGCTTTCTGCATTTCAGATGCATTCTCAAAATTTTTCTTGAGTCCGCCGCCATACCATAAATAGCTATCTACATTTTGTCCTAGAAGTGTAATTTCTTTAAATCCATTTCTTTCAAGTTCATTTACTTCTTCTAAAATTGACTGTGGATCCCTACTTCGTTCACGACCTCTAGTAAACGGCACTACACAAAAGGTACACATGTTATCGCAACCTCTAGTAATTGAAACAAAGGCGGTAACACCATTAGTGTTTAGCCTTACAGGAGCGATATCTCCATAAGTTTCATCTTTCGATAAAATAACATTAACGGCATCTCGACCAGAATCGACTTCTTTAATTAGGTTGGGCAAATCTTTATAGGCATCTGGCCCAACGACCATATCTACAATTTTTTCCTCGTCCAAAAGTTTGTCCTTCAGGCGTTCTGCCATACAGCCCAAAACTCCTACTTTTAAATTTGGTCTAGATTTCTTTACCTTGTTATATTCCGTTAATCGTTTTCGTATCGTCTGTTCTGCTTTATCTCTAATAGAACATGTGTTTACAAGAATTAAATCGGCATCCTCTAAAGTTTGGGTTGTGTTAAAACCTTCGGTTGCTAATATAGAAGCAACAATTTCACTATCTGCGAAATTCATTGCGCATCCATAACTCTCTATATATAAGTTACGTTTGTTAGTTTCTTTTCCTTCAACAGCCAAAGTGGTGCCCTGCACATTTTCGTCTATGGTTTTCTCCATTTTGTGTAATACGTTGCAATAAAATATTTGGTTGGCAAAGATACTACTATAATCAAAAATATGACAATTTGACATGATTTTTTAGGTAATGTTTAGGCTTTGCCCGTAAATATTATTTAGTTTTATCTTAAAATATAGTAACCCTTAATTATGAATTTAGAAATCATTACAGAGCGTATTAAAACGAATTCGCATTTATCTTTTGGAGACATCTTTAGTAAGTCTTTTGATTTGTTTAAAAAAGTATGGCTGCAAGGCTTTATAGTGTTGTTGCTGACGTTCGTTATTATTTTGCCATTTTATATGATTCTTTATATACCAATGATAGGTACTGGTATTACAGACCCAGAGGCTATTCGAAATAATGAATTGCCGCCTATGGTCGCCATTGCAATGGGTATTCTTGCGCCAGTAATCGCAGTAGGTGTCTCAACTTTTGCTTTGGCCTTAAATGCGGCATTCTTAAAGATTTGTAGACAAAATGATATTGGAGAAGAATCGAGTGGCGATTATTTCTATTTTTTTAAAGAAGGGCGTTTAGGTAAGGTTTTTATATTAGCACTGTATACGTTAGGGTTGGCCATATTAGGGCTACTTGCTTGTGGTGTTGGTCTTATTTATATTATTGTTCCTCTTTCATTAATACCGGCTTTCTTAGCTTTTTCAGAAGAACTTTCGCCATTAGAAATGGTTAAGGCAAGTTTTGCGCTAGGAAATAAAAATTGGCTTGTTATTTTCGGATTAGTCTTGGTTACAGGAATCGTTGCTGAATTAGGCTTTCTTTTATGCTGTGTAGGTATACTTTTTACAGCTATGCTAAGTAAAGTGCCAACCTATTATATGTATAAAGATGGCGTGGGTTTCAATGAGATAGGTTAAGTTTTATTAACTAGGGTACGCAACTAAAAGTTGTATTTCTCATCTATTGATCACAACCGGTAAATTGCAAACTATGAGAAATAATGTTTTTTTGTTGTTAATTGTATTAGTATCAACCTTTATTTCCTGCGATGATGATGGGCCGTATGAAGACTATCTGGTGGCGCGACCTATTTTGCAAGATGCCATTTCCTTTAAGGCTGAAGCAATTGATATTGTTGATCCTACACCAATTGTTTCATCTGGTAAAATTTACACTTATCAGGATTATATTTTTATAAATGATGTAAATCTAGGTTTTCACGTAATTAACAATCAAAATCCATTATCGCCCGAAAGTATTGCATTTATTAAGCTTGAAGGTAATTATGATATTTCCATAAAAGACGATAAGTTATATGCTGATAGTTATGGTGACTTGGTCATTTTTGATATTTCCGATATTAATAATATTACACTATCGAATCGAATAGTCAATGCTATATATAACAATGATGTTTGGCTTTCAACTATCGAGTATCCGCAAGCTGATTTTTACGAATATGGTGATATTGATTATGATACCGATATTGTTGTTGGATGGGAAGTAACAACAGAAAGAAGGTCGGTCGAAGAATATGAGGCACGGTTTAATTGCGACATTTGTAGCTTTGACAATGCATTAGAGAATTTTGCAGGATCGCCTCAACCTTCTATAGGGCAGGGTGGTTCTTTGGCTCGTTTTAAAATAATCGGTAATTATTTATATGTAGTTGATTATAGCGACATCAACATTTTTGATATTACTAATGTAGAGGAGCCCATAGTATTAGAAGATGTGCAAGTAGCTTGGGATATTGAAACCATTTATAGTCAAGGTGATATTCTATTTATAGGAGGTACACAAGGTATGTATATATATGATATTAAGAATCCTGAAAAACCTGAATTCATTTCAGAATTTAGACATGGTACAGCTTGTGATCCTGTTGTAGTTGATGGTAGCTATGCTTATGTTACTCTAAAAGGAGGCGGATTTTGTGGAAATACTGAAAGTGGATTATATGTGATAGATATTTCTAATTTGAAAAATCCGGAGTTAAAAGTTATTTACCCGATGGATGGTCCTAATGGTTTAGGAATTAAATACGATACACTTTTTATTTGCGACGGTGAGGCTGGTTTAAAAGTATATGATAAGAGCGATGCCCCTAATATTACTCTAATTAATACTTTCGAAAATATTATTGCGTATGATGTAATACCATTGGCATCATCACTTTTAATGATCGGAGACAGAGTTTTGTATCAATACGAGTATGTAGATAATGATATTCGACTCTTAAGTACTTATGAATTGTAAAGCTATAGGTTTATTTAATACATAATAGGGAAGCTAATTTTAGCTTCCCTGTTTTATTGGTTATTGTTCAGATGAAATCATTTTTATATCCTCTTGCTCTACTTTTGAATTTATAATTTCTGTTTGTTCGTTAACAAGACCATTTAGGTTTTTAATTTCTATATCAAGTTCATTTGTAATTTCTTTAAAGAACTGTTTTGCTTGTTGAGTAGGGGCATAATCTCCTCTTTGCGAATCTGCTAAAAGAAAAGCAAGCCTATTATTTATTCGAATACCATAATTAAGTGGATCTTGACTACTTTGATTTTTAGTCATATGAATATTATTTTCAATCACCGAAAGTTCAGCTTCATAATCAGATATTAGCTGCTGTAAAGCACTATTATCTTTAGTTTTATCTTTAAGATACGTTAAGTCTTTTTGAACACTCCTTATTTTAATAATAGCTTCATTTGCTTTGCTTACTTCGTCACGTACGGCAATTAAAAAATCGAATTGTTCTTGATATTCATTCTGAGTATTGGGCAATCTTGGGTCTTTTACAATGCTAAATTCCTGTTCTTGAAATTCCCCATTAACAGTGAGCTTTAATTTATAGGTGCCTGGCGTTACTTTTGGACCTTTATTTGGTGAGGAATAAAAAATCATACCTTCAAATGTCTTAAACCCTGGATAACGCATATTCCAAACCAATTTGTTTCCACCAGCTTTTACTTTTAAAGCTTTTACCGCTGAGGGGTTCAGTTTGTTCAGTTTGGCACTATTTGAAAAGCTCTGTATTAATGAACCGTCTTTTTGCAAAATATCTAGTTGAACAGAATCGCTTTCTTGATACTTATTTAAAACATAGTTGATGATAACACCGTCAGGATGGTTCTTGCCTACCAATTTTGGGTCTGGTTCAGACCATCCGCCAGATTGGTGCATTCTATAAGAAATATCTGGTTTATAAAGATGAAAATCACTGTTTGCTACTTCGGGCGACAGTTGATGAAGCGGTGTTAGATCATCAATAATCCAAAAACTTCTTCCATGGGTGGCAACAATTAAATCGTTGTCCCTAACCTGTAAATCTCGTATGGCCGTAATTGGAAGATTTAATTGGAAAGGTTTCCATGATTTACCGTCATCAAATGATATATACATACCCCATTCGGTGCCGGCGTATAATAGTCCTTCACGTACAAGATCAGTTCTGATTACTCTTGTGTAATAATTATCTTTAATGCCATTTGTGATTAGAGTCCAGTTTTTTCCGTAGTCGTCCGTTTTATAAAGATAAGGAGTGTAATCACCAAATTTATATGATGTTGCGGCTACATATACCGTGCCTTTGTGAAAAGGGCTGGGATCAAGGGAATTAATCATATTCAATTTTGGAGACATTGAAGCTGGTGGTGTTACATTCGTCCAAGTAGAACCATTGTCTCTTGTTACATGAATTAAGCCATCATCACTACCTGTCCAGATTACACTTTTCTCAAGAATAGATTCAGAAATAACAAAAATATTTGAATAAAATTCAGCTCCTGTATTGTCTTGGGTTATTGGTCCGCCAGAAGATTCTATTGTTTCAGGAAGACTTCTAGTTAAATCTGGCGAAATGGTTTTCCAAGATTGACCTTCGTCGGTCGTAACATGAAGAAAATTAGACCCTGCATACAATTTATTGGAATCATGTCTACTGAATGATACAGGATAGTTCCAATTAAAACGGTATTTCATAATCTCAGCTCCTGAACCTGCCGGATTATCTGGCCAAACATTAGTTGATCTTGCTTGACCGGTCGTGTGGTCTAATCGGTTCATGTACCCTTTATAGGTTCCGCCATAGACAATTTGGTTGTTTTTTGGATCTGGAGCTAAATGTGCACTTTCACCACCAGCTGTAGGTTCCCAATCTCTTTCAGTAATTGATTCGCTAGATGTTCTGTGAGAAATGCGTATTGCTGTGTTGTCTTGTTGTGCACCATAAATACGATATGGAAAAATACTATCCGTTGCTATTCGATAAAATTGTGCTGTAGGTTGGTTGTGATAAGTTGTCCAATTATTGCCGCCATCATTTGAAATTTGAGCACCACCGTCATCTGCAATAATCATTCGATTATTGTTATTAGGGTCGATCCACAAATCATGATGGTCGCCATGCGGTGCGTTTTTAAGAGTAAAGGTTTTTCCGCCATCTGTAGAGACGCCATAACTGACGTTCATGATATAGAGCTTATCTATATTCTCTGTGTCTGCATAGATACGAGTGTAATACCAAGCTCGCTGGCGTAGTGCTCTATTCTCATTTATCTTTTCCCAAGTAGCCCCTGCATCATCAGATTTGAAAAGGCCACCATTTTCAGCTTCAATAAGAGCCCATATACGATTCGAGTCTACCGGTGAAACCGTGATACCGACTATTCCCCAAGGAAAACCCGGTAATCCAGATTTTGTTGAAATATCGTTCCATGTATCTCCACCATCAGTACTTTTAAAGAGTTTACTATCGGATCCCCCACTATCCATTCGGTATCCGTTTCTTTTCATTTCCCATGTAGAAGCGTAAATTATTCTACTATTGTTCGGGTCTAAGATTAAATCGCCCGCACCGGCTTTATTGCTGACATATAGTACTTTTTCCCAATTATCACCACCATCCTTAGAGCGAAAAACACCTCTTGTTTCATTTGGTTTCCATAGATTTCCAATAGCGGCTACGTAAACCAAATCAGGATTTTTAGGGTGAATTCTTATTCTAGAAATGTGTTCTGAATCTTTGAGCCCAATAAATTCCCAAGTTTCTCCTGCATCCATACTTTTCCATAATCCTTTCCCAGAAGAAACATTTCCACGTAATGTTTGTTCACCTTCTCCAACATAAATAATATTTGGGTCAGATTCAGATACGGCAATGGCACCAATGGAACCTCCAAAATATCCATCAGAGATACATTGCCAACTATTGCCTGCATCTGTGGTTTTCCAAACACCGCCGCCTGCGGTTCCCATATAATAAAGATTATTATTGTTGGCGACACCGGTAACCGTACCGGCACGACCACCTCTAAATGGTCCGATAGGTCGATATGCCATACCGTTATATAAGGTTTCGGTATAGCTAACAGTGTTTTTTTTATGTTGAGCGTTTAAATTTTGAAATGGTGGTAAACAGAATATTGCAATTAGAATGGTTAAGTGTAACTTTTTCATTTTAAAGTGAGTTGTAGTTAGATTCATTAAAAATAGAATTATTTAATCTTCATTGATAATCGACATGGCCAAACTTTTTTATTTCTATGAAATTCATGATTTTATAAAGATACTTAGGCCTATTTACAGGAAAAAATGAATACCTGAAATTTTAAAGTTTAATTTTTAGTATACATTTGTAAGCATAAACAAGGTTGATGGCGAAAAATTTAGTAATTGTTGAGTCCCCTGCAAAGGCCAAAACTATAGAGAAGTTTTTGGGAAAAGATTTTAAGGTTGAATCGAGCTTTGGTCACATTGCGGATCTGCCTTCAAATGAGTTGGGAGTAGATGTCGAGAACGATTTCACTCCAAAATATATAGTTGACAAGGATAAGCAGGCTCTGGTCAAAAAACTAAAGACGCTAGCCGATAAAGCTGAAACTATCTGGCTCGCGAGTGATGAAGATCGCGAGGGAGAAGCTATTTCTTGGCATTTAGCAGAAGAACTAGGTTTAGATAAGAAAAAGACCAAGCGTATTGTATTTAACTCCGTTACAAAATCCGCCATACAAAAGGCAATTGAGAACCCTAGGGAAATCAATTACAATTTGGTGAATGCCCAACAAGCAAGACGTGTTCTTGACCGTTTAGTTGGGTATCAACTATCGCCTGTTTTATGGAAAAAAATTAAGCCAGGTCTTTCTGCTGGTCGTGTTCAATCTGTAGCGGTTCGTCTTATAGTAGAGCGAGAACGAGATATTGAAAATTTTGAGCCACAAGCAACTTTTAAGATTGCGGCAGAATTTCAAACAGAAGAGGGAAGTGTTTTTTCGGCCAAGTTGAACAAAACTTTCGATACGGAAAAAGAAGCTAAGGCCTTTTTAGAGAAAAATATATCTGCTGACTTTTCAGTTAGTAAATTAGATAAAAAACCAGCTAAAAAGTCACCATCTGCACCATTTACAACCTCTACACTTCAACAAGAAGCTTCAAGAAAATTATATTTTTCTGTAGGTAGAACCATGCAAGTGGCACAACGATTATATGAAGCAGGATTAATTACCTACATGAGAACGGATAGTGTAAACTTGTCCAATGAAGCATTGACAGCCGCTAAAGAGGCTATCGTTAAAAATTATGGTGAGAAATATAGTCATACTAGAAATTTCACAGGTAAATCTAAAGGAGCTCAAGAGGCGCACGAAGCTATTAGGCCTACCGAGATTACCAATCAATCTCCATCATTGGAGCGAGATCAGTCTAAATTGTACGATTTAATTTGGAAACGTACTATTGCATCTCAAATGAGTGATGCTCAACTAGAGCGTACCAATGTTAAAATTAAAGCGAATAAGCATAAAGAAGAATTTACTGCAAACGGTGAGGTAATAAAATTTGATGGGTTCTTAAAAGTTTACATGGAAGGTGTAGATGATGAAGATGTAGCAGAAGAGCAAGAAGGAATGTTGCCTGCAATGAAAGAAGGAGAGTCTTTACTGAATAACTACATTTCAGCTACCGAGCGTTTTACCAGGCCTCCTTACCGATTTACAGAAGCATCTTTGGTTAAAAAACTAGAAGAGTTAGGTATTGGTAGACCATCTACATATGCGCCAACTATATCTACTATTCTTAATAGAGGATATGTTGAAAAAGGTACTATTGAAGGTACTGAACGTAAGTATCAACAATTAATCTTGGAATCAAATAAAATTCAGGAAAAGAACCTTACAGAAAATGTTGGCTCAGACAAAGGCAAAATGGTTCCAACTGATATTGGTATGATTGTTACCGATTTCTTGGTTGCCAATTTTGCTAATATTTTAGACTATAACTTTACTGCTCAGGTTGAAGAAGATTTTGATGAAATAGCTTCCGGTGATGAAGATTGGAAGAAAATGATGAAAAACTTTTATAAAGATTTTCATCCAAATGTAGTAGATGTAGAAGAAAATGCGGATCGCGCAAGTGGAGAAAGAATTTTAGGCATAGACCCTAAAAGTGGAAAGCAGGTTTCGGTTCGTTTGGGAAGATTCGGTCCAATGGTACAAGTCGGTACTGTTGATGATGAAGAGAAACCAACTTTTGCTAGTTTGTTGCCAGAGCAGTCATTGAATACTATTACCTATGAAGAGGCAATGGATCTATTTAAGCTTCCAAGAAAACTTGGTGTTTATGAAGGGGAAGAAGTATTGGCGAATGTCGGTAGATTTGGACCTTATGTGAAATTTGGAGAAAAATTTATTTCTATGGATAAAGGTGAAAGTGCCTTTGAAATTGAAATGGATAGGGCAATTGAGTTAATTGTTGCAAAGCAGAAAGCCGATGCACCAGTTGCAATGTATGAAGAAAAAGAAGTTACCAAGGGAGTCGGTAGATTTGGGCCTTTCATTAAATGGAACGGAATGTTCATTAATGTCAATAAAAAATATGACTATGATAATCTATCAAATGATGATATCATTGAACTTATCGAAACTAAGAAACAAAAGGAAATAGATAAAGTCGTACAAAACTGGGAAGAAGAAGGTATACGTATCGAAAAAGCTCGATGGGGTCGCCATAATGTTCTAAAAGGCAAGATTAAGGTAGAATTGGCAAAGACTGTAGATGTAACTAAAATGTCTTTAGAAGAAGCTCAGAAGTTGATAGATAAAAAAACACCAAAGAAAAAGGCAAAAGCTAAACCTAAGTCAAAAAAGTAATATATTTTTAGATCGTAAGATCAGTGTAATATGTTCATGATTCCTAAACTACTTGTAAATGGCCTTTGATTTTTTAGTTCCGGTACCGGACAAAGTTTTGGCCCATAATGAGTTACTGCCTAGTCAGTCAATTGGTAAAAATACCTATATACATACTGAAAAGGACGGGTTGCCTGTTCTGGCCAATGCTACTGTGGCCCTTTTAGGGGTTAGGGAGTCTAGAAATGCCTATGAAAAAAAGCACGAGAAATTAGATGTCTCTGGTATTCGATTGCAATTTTACAAGCTATTAATCGGTAATTGGAACGGTACCATAGTAGATTTAGGTGATATAGAAGAAGGTGCAACAGTAGATGACACCTATTTTGTTGTAAAAGAAATAGTGGCAGGTTTATTAGAGGAAAATATTATCCCGATAATACTTGGTGCTACCCAGGATCTTACATACCCTGCCTATAGAGCTTTTGATGGCATTAGAGATATGATCAATCTCGTGGCTGTCGATAGTAGGTTCGATTTTGGTATCGAAGATGAAATTATATCTTCTCATTCTTATATGAGTAAGATCATTACTGATAAGCCCAATAATCTTTTTAATTTTTCTAATATTGGTTATCAAAGCTATTTCAACGCTCAAGAAGAAATAGATTTAATGGAACGTTTATTTTTTGATGCTTATCGACTTGGCGAAGTTGCCAATGATATTTCTTTGGCAGAACCGGTACTTAGAAATGCGCATATGGTAAGTTTAGATTTACGATCTGTTAAGGCAAGTGAAATGTCATTTTCAGGTAATTTTTCGCCCAATGGTTTTGACGGTCGCGAAATATGTGCCATTGCGCGATATGCCGGTATAAGCGATAGAGTCTCTGTTTTTGGCTTGTACGAGATGGAAAACACCGTGCAGTCCCAGCAATTAATAGCTCAAATTATTTGGTATTTTATAGAAGGTATCAATTACAGAATTCAAGAAACTCCATACTCTAAAACTGAAGACTTTGTGAAGTACAATGTGCCCAGCGAAGATGAAGAATTAGTGTTCTACAAAAGTTTATTAACAGAAAGATGGTGGGTAGAAGTCCCATCAATTTTCACTTCACATACTAAAGGCCATACACCTGCGTTATTACCTTGCACCGAGAAGGATTATTTAGATGCATGTAATCAACGTATTCCTGAAAGGTGGTTTAAAGCTTATAAAAAAGGCTTTAATTAACAAGAATAATTTTTAAGCATTAAAGGCTTTAATACAATATTTTATATAAAACATAGTTTTAGATGTTAGAATAAATCATTGTATTCTGAGTTTAACCATAATCGAAATTTAACCTAAAGTATGAAGAAGCTATTGTTATCCTCTATAGCGTTTGTTTTTTTACTCACCAGTTGTGGGTCTAAGACTAAAGGAGAGCTAACCGGTGTCCAGGGAAAAAAGTGGTACCCGGAAAAACCATATGGAATGGAACTTATCCCAAGAGGTTCTTTCATTATGGGTAAGAGTGAAGAAGACCAAGCAAAATTATTGAACGCACCGACCAAAACGGTTACCGTACGTTCTTTTTACATGGACGACACAGAAATCACAAATAGTGAGTATCGTCAATTTGTAGAATGGGTAAAGGATTCTATAGTAAGAACCAAATTGGCAATATTAGCAGATGAGTTGGGTATCGGCCCTGAAGAAGGCGGTATCGGTGATTACGCATTTAAAGATGCAGATACTACGAGAGCATCTGTTTATGATAAGTATATGCTAGATAATTATTCTGGAATGGGCGAAACCGGTTACGAAGGTAGAGCTTTGAGTAAGGATGAAGATTTGGTCTGGAATACATCAGACTATCCAGATGAGTACTATACTGAAATAATGGACTCTATGTATTTGTCTGAAGAAGAATCTTATAATGGTCAACGTACTATAGATGTTAAGAAACTAAAATTCAAATACAATTGGATGGATATCGAAGCAGCGGCACGTTCTTCTTTAAAAGGGAATAATAGTAGAAAAGACTTTATTCGTACAGAAGAAGTAGAAATTTATCCAGATACAACCGTATGGATCAGAGATTTCTCTTATTCGTATAATGAACCAATGCACAACGACTATTTCTGGCACGATGCCTATAGTGAATATCCAGTAGTAGGTATTACCTGGCAACAAGCAAAAGCTTTTTGTAATTGGAGAACGAAATACAAGAACGACGATAACAAAAGTAGAGGTAAGCAGTTCGTTAATCAATTTAGACTTCCTACCGAAGCAGAATGGGAGTATGCCGCTAGAGGTGGTATTGAAGGTGGAACATACCCTTGGGGAGGACCTTACGTAATAAGTGATACAGGATGTTTTATGGCTAATTTTAAACCACAACGTGGTGATTATGCCGCAGATGCCGCACTGTATACAGTAGAAGCGAAATCTTATGAGCCAAACGACTTTAATATGTACAATATGGCCGGTAACGTTTCTGAATGGACAAATTCAAGTTATGACCCTAGCGCATATGATTACGTATCAACGATGAACCCTAACGGCGGTGATCAATCGAATACTAGAAAAGTTATTCGAGGTGGTTCTTGGAAAGATGTAGCTTACTTCTTGCAGGTAAGTACAAGAGATTACGAATATGCAGATTCTGCTCGTAGTTACATAGGATTCAGAACCGTTCAAGATTATATGGGCGAAGAGGATTCAACACAATAAATAATAGTATAAACAGTTTTATTATAAGTTCAAATTAAATTTTAACCAAATCTTTTTTATTAAACCTTAAATTCAATTAAAATCATGGCACAGTCAAAATCCACAAAAAAATTATTTAACATGGCCTACGGCCTAGGAGCATCAGTTGTAATTATTGGTGCATTATTCAAAATTCTTCACTGGGAGTTAGGTCCTTTAAACGGAGGTATTCTTCTAGCGATAGGTCTTATTACAGAGGCACTTATATTTGCGATCAGTGCATTCGAACCAGTAGATGAAGAGTTAGATTGGGCATTAGTTTATCCAGAATTAGCTGGTGCTGAAGGTAAAGCTCCTAAGAAAGGACAAGCTGCTGAAATAAAAGAAGCAGAAGCATCTTTATCTAAAAAATTAGACGATTTGTTAAAAGAAGCAGGTGTAGACGCAAGTCTTATGGAGAGCTTAGGTTCTAGCATAAAAAACTTTGAAGGTGCCGCTAAAGGTATCGCTCCTACGGTAGATGCAATGGAATCTACTAAGAAGTATTCAAATGAAATGGTTCAAGCTGCATCTCAAATGGAGTCTTTAAACAGTCTTTATAAAGTACAATTGGAAAGCGCTAGCAGACAAGCTTCTGTAAATGAAGAAGTAGTACAAAATGCAAGTGCTCTTAAAGATCAAATGGCATCATTGTCTACAAACCTTTCTTCATTGAATGGTGTTTATGGTGGTATGTTATCCGCAATGAGTAAAAACTAAATTGGATTTTAATAAAACCCAAGTCAATTATTAATTAAAATCTAAAAAAATAAATCCATGGCAGGAGGAAAAAATTCACCAAGGCAGAAGATGGTCAACTTAATGTATTTGATCTTCATCGCAATGCTGGCATTAAACATGAGTAAAGAAGTATTAGCTGCATTCGGTATAATGAATGAAAAGCTAGAGACTTCAAACGCAATGACAACCGCAAGTAACGAAGCGTTCTTAGGTAGTCTGGAAACTAAAGCATCTGAAGATGCAGCTAAATATGAAAAGCTGTACAAGAATGCTCAACAGATTAAAGCAATGTCTCAAGAATATTATGATTATTTAGAGTCGCTTAAAACTGGAATGACTGAAGGTCTTGAAAATCCTAAGGATTATGCAAGAATGGATATGTCAGATTTCTTAGATCAAAAGTTCTTTCAAGGCGATAATCTTTCTGAAGGTGGAAAGGAATTCATGAAAAGAATTACGGATTATAGAGATAATGTAGCAGCTATCGTACCAGCTTCTCTGAAAGCATCGGTTATAGATCGTTTTCAAACAGGAAACGAAGAAGGTAAGGTTCAAGCTAAAGATGGAATGCAAGATTGGATCAACTATCATTATGAAGGGTATCCTTTAGTAGCATCATTGGCAAAGTTAACTGCACTTCAAGCAGATGTAAAAGTTACTGAAGAGGCAGCTTTGAAATCTATGTTAGAAGGTGAGTTAACAAGTCAAGTTTCTTTAAAGAATTTTGCAACATCTCTTACAGCATCTAAATCTGCATATTATACAGGTGAGAAGTACGATGGTAAGATTATCATTAGTAAAACTGATAATTCTTCTACTCCAGTTAGAGCTGAACTAACGTTAGATGGTAGAAAACTTTCAGAAGGTTCTGATTATAAATTAGAAGCAGGTGGAGTTAAGATGCTAATAGGTTCTGGTTCTGCCGGTGATCATGAAGTAAAAGGTATGATCTACTTTAAGCAAGATGGTGAAGAAATTCCTGTAGAGGTTAATAATTCATTCGCAACAATATCTAAGCCAGGTGGCGCTTTAATCGCAGCTGATAAAATGAATGTTGTTTACCGTGGTGTAGCGAATCCAATGTCGATTTCTATACCAGGTATTGCAAATAACAAAGTAAATGCTTCTGCACCAGGTTTAAAGTCAATAGGCGGTAGCAAGTATGTTATGAACCCAGGTACTGGTAGAACAGTTACTATTAAGGCTTCAGGTACATTGCCTGATGGTGAGCCAGTTGGATCATCATTAGAATTCAGAATTAAAGATATTCCAAGACCAGAAGGTAGTGTAAGTAAGCAAACAGGTAGTATTAAACTTCCAAAAAGAAATGTTGAAATAGCTACTATTGGTGCTGGTTTAGAAGATTTCGATTTTGATTTGAATCTTGCAGTAAGCGGATTTAAATTCAAAGTACCAGGTCAACCTACTGTTTCTGTAAGAGGAAATAAGATGGATGGTAAAGCTAAAGCTGCTTTACAACGTGCTAAAAGGGGAGATATCGTTCAAATATTTGATATCGAAGCTTATATTACGAATAATAAAAGCTACAAGTTGAAAAAAGTATCTCCTGTAGTTGTGGAGATTACAAACTAAAATAAATGGAATTCTACCGGGTAAGCCATTTGGTATTGCCCGGTTAATTTTAAAGTGAAACAAACATGAATTGGAAAAATGTTTTAGTAATGGGAGCGGTAACTATGTTACCAATATCGATGATGGCCCAAGCAAATGTATTGAATGCCAAAAAACCCGATGAGGTTGGTGTGCGTACAGAAGCTCAGAAAGCTGTCGATAACGATGCTCCGTTAGAATACGGTTATGTAGATGATAGAGATATACTTTGGTCTAAAACTTTATGGGAGGCCATCGATTTAGATGAGAGAGTTAATTTCCCATTATATTATCCAACAGATACTATGGATATTGGACCAGATAGAAGGTCTTTATATAATGTTCTAATTAAAAACTTAAAGAGTGGAAAATTAGAAACGTATACAGATTCTTATTTCACTAAAAAAAGGTCTTTTGGCGATTTAAAAGATGCCTTGCAGATGGTTGATACTCTTGATTATGGGTATGAGCAAATGAATGCAGGTGAAACTGTTTCAGAAGAATATATTACTCGTAGAAATATATCTTCAGCCGATATAGAAGAATATCATATTAAAGGAATATGGTATTTTGATAAAAGACAAGGTGAGTTGAAATACCGTCTTTTAGGTATAGCACCAGTTGCGCCAGATGTAAACTTTATGGATGATGATAACCCTGATATGGTTGAACTTTTCTGGGTTTGGTATCCGGATGCACGTGAAATACTTCATGAATCAAAAGTTTTTAACCAACAGAATTCAGCTCAGCCTATCTCTTTTGATATGTTGTTGAACGCAAGAAGGTTTGATGCAGTTATCTATAAAGAGGATAATGTTCAAGGCGATAGGAATATTGATGATTATATTTCAGATAATGCCTTGTTCCAGTTATTAGAAGCTAAACGTATCAAAGAAACTATTCGAGATAAAGAACAGGATATGTGGGCTTATTAAGCAAAATAAAACATCCAATTCATAAAATAAAAACCCAATCGAAAGATTGGGTTTTTTGTTTTTACAAATAAATGTATTCATTTGTCATTACATTTGCGGCATGGTAGATTACATGGTAGTAGGATTAGGATTGGCAGGCACTGCTTTTTGCGAAACACTGCGTAGAAATAACAAAACTTTTGTTGTTTATAATAATCAGTCGCAAACATCTTCAAGAGTTGCAGGTGGACTCTATAATCCTATTATTTTAAAACGTTTTACATTGTCGTGGAGAGCAGATGAACAATTAGCTGTATCTGCTGATTTTTATAAGCAACTTGAGCAATTTTTGAATATTCAATTTGATGAAAAGTTGAATGTATTACGAAAATTCGCCTCTATTGAAGAACAGAATTTATGGTTTGAAGCTGCGGATAAAAATAGCTTGAAACCTTATTTAGATACGCAATTAGTTTCAAATAAGAATTCAGGGCTTAAGGTTCCTTTCGCATTCGGGATGGTTTTGGAAACCGGTAAACTAGACACCCAGATTCTCTTAGATGGGTATATGAAATGGTTGCAACAAGAAAAACGAATATTCGTAGAGACTTTTGATTATAACGAGTTGAAAATTCTACAAAATTCTGTTAGCTATAAAGGTGTAAAAGCTAAAAATGTAGTTTTTGCTGAAGGTTTCGGAATGATGCAGAATCCGTATTTTAAGTATTTGCCCATGCAAGGCTCAAAAGGAGAGTACTTGGTAATTGAAGCAAAAGGGCTTCTAGAACGTAACATTATAAAATCGTCAATTTTTTTAATTCCTTTAGGTGATGATCTATATAAGGTAGGGGCAACTTATAATAGGGACCAAAAAGATAACAGCATTACTGAAGCTTCTAAGGAAGAATTACAAAGAAAATTAGATAGCCTTTTAAATTGTAGTTATAAGGTAATCGGTCAAGAGGCTGGCGTTAGACCAACGGTAAAAGACAGAAGGCCTTTAGTAGGTAAACATCCAAAGTATAATAATCTATGGGTTTTAAATGGTTTTGGTTCACATGGTATTATGATTGCTCCTTGGGCATCAAAAGCATTATATGAACAAATAGAAATGGAAGCACCAATACTAGCTGAAATGGATATTGCAAGGTTTAATAAAAATTAGGAGCTCTTAAGCTTAACTTTCGAATCATATTTTACAAAAATGTTGATCCAAATGTTTCTAGACAATCTCATAATTACCGGCATAAAGACAATCATGGTAATTACAATGGCAATAAATGTTTGAATGAGGTTGGCTCCGATGATTAATTTTGCGATAACAAAAGCGGCTACAGCAAAGGCAATTCCTACTCCATAACTCACATACATTGCCCCATAAAAAAAAGAAGGCTCTATTTTATATTTAAGGTCGCAATGACCACATCTTTCATGCATTTTAAAGATTTTGCCCAAATGATATGGGTTTTTGTCCAAATACATACTTTCTTGGTGACATCTTGGACAACTTCCTGTTAAAATGCTGTAGAGTTTGTTTCCTTTTTTTAACATTTGCAAAACTTTATACAAAGGTACGATTTTAAGGCTCTTTTCAAATTTTTGAGAAGCCATTAAACACAAATTTTGCTTAAGAATAATCATGATTAAAAAGTGATGTTTTTAAGAATAAACTAGAAGAATTATTTATGTTAAACGTTCACAACCTATCAGTATCCTTCGGCGGAGAATATCTTTTTGAAGAAATCTCTTTTCGATTAAATGGAGGAAATAGAGTAGGTCTTGTAGGGAAGAATGGTGCAGGTAAATCAACCTTATTAAAAATGCTTAATAAGGATATGCCTTTAGATACCGGCGTTATTGCAGTTGAGAAGGATATTAAAATAGGTTTTCTTAGACAAGATATTGATTTCGTACAGGGTAGATCGGTATTGGATGAAGCGTACCAAGCTTTTGAGGAAATTAAGGCCTTAGAGCTAAAGTTAGATGAAATTAATCATCAACTGGCAGAACGCACCGATTACGAAACCGATTCGTATAGTCAGCTTATTGTAGATTTAAATGATGTTTCTCATCATTATGAAATTTTAGGAGGGTACAATTATCAAGGTGAAACCGAAAAAATTCTTCAGGGTCTAGGTTTTAGACGCGAAGATTTTGAAAAAAAGACCGAAACTTTCTCCGGTGGTTGGCGAATGCGTATTGAGTTAGCAAAGTTATTATTGCAAAGTAACGATGTACTGCTGCTCGATGAGCCGACAAACCACTTGGATATTGAATCTATTATTTGGTTCGAACAATTCTTGAATAATTACACAGGAGCCGTTGTTATTGTTTCGCACGATAAAATGTTCTTGGATAATGTTACTAACAGGACTATCGAAATATCATTGGGTCGTATCTATGATTACAATAAGCCATATACACAATACCTTGTTTTAAGAAACGAAATCAAGCAACAACAGGTAAACGCCCAAAAGAACCAAGAAAAAGAAATTCAACAAGCAGAACGGCTTATTGAAAAGTTTAGGGCAAAATCTACCAAAGCATCTATGGCGCAATCCTTAATTAAAAAACTGGATAAAATTGAGCGTATAGAGGTTGATGAAGATGATAATAGTGTAATGAGTCTGCGTTTTCCAATATCCGTTATTCCTGGTAGGGTAGTAGTTGAAATCGAAGGGCTTTCAAAGGCCTACGGTAGCAATCATGTGCTTGATGATATTAACCTTTTAATAGAACGTGATAGCAAAACTGCGTTTGTAGGTCAGAATGGTCAAGGTAAATCAACTTTAGCCAAAATTATTGTAGGCGATTTAGAGCATAAAGGACATTTGAAATTAGGTCATAATGTTCAGATAGGATATTTTGCTCAGAACCAAGCGGAGTATTTAGATGGTAATAAAACCATTTTAGATACGATGATAGATGCTGCCAATGAAAAGAATAGAAGTAAGGTTCGAGATATCTTGGGCTCTTTTCTATTTAGGGGAGATGAAGTTGAAAAATATGTAAAAGTTTTATCGGGTGGTGAAAGAAACCGACTTGCCTTGGCGAAAATGTTATTGCAGCCATTTAATGTATTGGTAATGGATGAACCTACCAACCACCTCGATATTAAATCGAAAAATGTATTAAAACAAGCATGTTTAAATTTTGAGGGTACATTGATTCTGGTTTCTCACGATAGAGATTTTCTACAAGGCTTAACAAATAAGGTCTATGAATTTAAGGACCAAAAAATTAAGGAATATCTTGGTGATGTAGAGTATTATTTAGAACAACGTAAAGTCGAAAACTTTAGAGCTATTGAAAAAAAGCAGGTAGTTGCCGTTGAAAAGGAGAAGCCAAAAGAATCGAACTCTTTTCAAGACCAGAAAAAAATAAAGAGTTTAAAAAACCAATTAAGCTCAATAGAAAGTAAGATTGGTAGTCTTGAAAAAGAAATTAAAGAAATTGACCATAACCTCTTGGTGGACTATGATAAAACAATTGCGAAAACTAACTTCTTTGATACTTACCAGGCAAAGAAGGATAAATTAGAGAAGCTAATGCAAGATTGGGAAGTTCTTACAATAAATATAGAATCCATAGCGTAGTCAAATTTCATAGACCATGCTTTTAGTGAGTTTCACAACATAAATGGGCGCTTTCACAACAAATGCGGGTTGGTCAACGATAAAATTTTAGTTTTTACCGTTATTAGTTGAAATTTGTAGGATAATTCTTAACTAAAGGAATTTCCTTAACCGCCGACATATGAAAAAACTATACTATTTAAGTTTTAGCTTATTTTTTATCACAACAGTATGTGTTGCAGAAATATCGAAAAAGGAGAAGAAAGCCTTGGTTGATCTGTACACTTCTACTAATGGTAAACACTGGGTCAAAAAATGGGATTTAAATACTCCGGTTGCTCAATGGCACGGTGTAACAATCGAAGATAATAAAGTAGTTGAAATTAATTTGTTCCATAATAATCTTATGGGACCTATATCTTCTGAGATTGGAAAATTAGAACATCTTAAAGTATTGAATCTTGCTTTTAATTCTTTAACTGGTGCACTTCCTGCAGAAATAGTTAATCTGTCCAATTTAAAAGTATTGAAATTAGAGATGAACAGGCTCAATGGTGAGATTCCTAATGAAATTGGAAATTTAAACCAGTTAGTAGAGCTTTCAGCTTTTAATAATTTTCTAACCGGTGAGATTCCTAATGAAATTGGAAATTTAAAAGGGTTAAAAATCTTAAATCTTTCAAGTAATGATTTTTATGGGGATATACCTGCATCTTTAGGGCAGTTGTCACAATTGGAAACATTAGGCTTATTTGAAAACAAATTAGAAGGTGCTATTCCAAAAGATATGGGTATGCTAAGCAATTTGAAAGAATTGGTTTTAGCGAATAATAGGCTTAATGGTGAAATTCCTAATGAATTTGCTCAATTGGTAAGTTTAGAGGTTTTTCAAATTCAAAATAATAATTTCAGTTCTTTTAAAGCTTTAGAGTTTTTAGAAACCAAAGAATACTTAGTTTTTGATTATGATAAAGATGATAGAAAACTTGATTTTAAAGATATCAACTTTAGTAAGACTAGAATGGCCGATACAAAGTTTGAAGATATAGAAGAATAAGAGTAGTTTACACTTTTAGTTAGTTTGGTGATAGAAAGAGATGTTGTTCAACATCTCTTTCTTGGTTTAGTACTTTAACATTTTAAGAGTATCATAAATTTATTTTTTGAACGTTATATAGTAGGTGCTTTTTAGTCTGCCCTTTATTTCAAAAGGGCCAACAGGTATTGCGAGTTGAAAAATACACCTATGATCAAATAATTTTCTCATTATGAAAAACATTCTAAAATATAGCTTCATATTTCTTTTTATGACGAGTGGTTACATGGTTAATGCACAGATTCCTATAAGTGAAAAACAATATTTAATAGAATTCCATAAAACCACAGTTGGTGAGCAATGGCAAAAAACTTGGAATTTAAATGAGGATCCTTCTTCGTGGTACGGCGTTGAAATTAATGATGGTCATGTTGTTGGTTTAAAGCTATACCGTAATAATCTTAGTGGAAAAATTCCAAATGGTATCGCCGCTCTTACCAATTTAAAGACTTTGAATCTTTCATTCAATACCTTATCGGGCAAACTGCCTAAAGATTTATTTGAATTAGGAGCGTTAAAGTCACTTAGACTTGAAATGAATAAGTTAAGCGGTGCATTGCCTCAAGACTACTCTAAAATGAAAAGCCTTGAAGAACTATCTATGTTTAATAATTTATTTCAGGGCGCTATACCAAGCGGAATTGGAGAATTAGAAAATTTAAAAGCTTTGAACCTTTCAAGTAATTATTTAGAAGGTAGTTTGCCAAAGTCAATAGAAAAACTAGCGAATTTAGAAAGGCTAGAACTTTTTGGTAATAAGTTGGCTGGTTCAATAGAGGTAGATTTAGGTAAGTTGGTAAATTTAAAAGAGCTTATACTTTCCTATAATCAATTCGAAGGTGACTTGCCAAGTAGCATGGCTACGTTAAGTAATCTTGAATTTGTTCAATTACAGGGCAATGACTTCAGGTCTTTGAATTCATTATTAAGAATGCAAAGTCGAAATTTAGCTGTTTTTGATAGTGACGACGAATTTTTAAATATGAAATTCGGTAATAATGAAGCGGGCAAGAGTCGTTTGGTAGATAATAAGTACGAGGATGTAAAGAGAAATTAAAAACTCTTCAATTATATAAAAGGGATGCATTGGCATCCCTTTTTTTATGTTCATCACTAAGAAAATATCGAATACTTTATGATTACTTTAACCATATAAATGTTAAAAGCCATATACGTTTTTTTGTAGTTTCGCTTTTTGTTTACTGATTTTCAAAAGTTTCTAAGATTTGCCAATTTAACATTCACAATTCTATTTAATCATCCATTTGGATGTAACTATATTAAACAGAAGATAGGTATGTCTTAGTGGTAATTTGAAATAGATTTTAGAAACTGTAGCGCTTAATTAGGTGGTGTGTAGATATGCTTTAAATGTATGGCAGTCGTTTCACATTTGAATTTGGCCGCTTCATTTAATTAAATAGAGTCTTTAGGACCTTAAAAAAGTATATTTGATCTTGTGTTTTTTGAAATACGCTTATAAATTATAATAAAATGCGAAAAATTATTTTCACCGTACTGGGTATTTTACTTATTGTAGTATCCTTCTTTTTATCTAAGGTTATTATCGATAGTAAAAAAACGTTCAAACCAAAATCTGAAAAAGTGGTTAAAACAGTTTTTACAGAGGTAGTTGAAAATGGTACAGTGCCTATTGTTGTATCTGCAAACGGTAATTTAACTGCGAAGCAACGAGTAGAATTATATGCTGAAGTTCAAGGTGTTTTTAAGAGAGGAAGTAAGCTTTTTAAAGAAGGGCAAGCTTTTCGGCAAGGCGAAACAGTTATAAGTATAGATGCTAATGAATATGCGGCAAGTGTACAATCTGCGAAAAGCAATCTGTTCAATCAACTTACGGCGGTTATGCCAGATTTACGTTTAGATTATCCAGAGATCTATTCGAAATGGCAAGATTACTTGACCAACTTTGATATGTCTAAAAGTACGCCTGCGCTTCCAGAATTGAATACTGAGAAAGAGAAATTCTTTATTTCGGGTAGAGGTATTTTAACCAGTTATTATAATGTAAAGAATTTAGAACAACGACTTTCTAAATACCGTATTGCCGCTCCTTTTTCTGGGATACTTACCGAAGCCTTGGTTACAGAAGGTACGTTAGTGCGGTCAGGTCAAAAATTAGGAGAATTTATTAATCCAGAGATATACGAGCTTGAAGTTTCAATTAGCAAGCGCTACACGGACCTTTTAAAGTTAGGTGAATCGGTAGAGCTTACCAATTTAGATGACAATACCAAGTATAAGGGTAAAGTTACTAGAATCAACGGTAATATTGATCAAGCAACACAAACCGTTAAGGCATATATAGAAGTAGATAATAAGAACTTACGTGAAGGCATGTACTTAGAGGCCAATTTAGATGCCAGAAAAGAGGAGAATGCTATTGAGGTCGATCGAAGTTTGCTTTTAGAAGGGAACAGAATATTTGTAGTACGTGATTCTGTTTTGGATATCATCGATGTGAACCCTGTTTATTTTTCAGATAAACGTGTAGTGCTAAAAGATGTGCCTAATGGCGTTACCATAATGTCTAAGCCGCTAAGTGGTGCTTATACAGGTATGGCAGTTAAAATTTACTCTGAACAACCAGAAAATACAAAAGAATAATGCGTAAACTGATAGAATACTTTATTCGGTATCATGTTGCCGTTAATGTAGTAGTAATTTCTTTTGCCCTATTTGGTATAGTAGGCGCAAAGGCTTTAAAATCATCTTTTTTTCCTTTAACGGATTCTAAGAATATTGCAATCACTATTACTTACCCAGGTGCTTCACCACAAGAGGTTGAAGAAGGCATTGTATTAAAGATAGAGGACAACCTTAAAGGCCTGCAAGGTGTTGATCGTGTTACTTCTACTTCTAGGGAGAATAGCGGTACCATTAATGTCGAAATAGAAAAGGGAGAGAATATCGACTTTATGCTATTAGAAGTTAAGAATGCGGTAGATAGGGTGCCAACTTTCCCTACCGGCATGGAACCTTTAATTGTGTCGAAACTAGAGGCCGTTCGTCAAACTATTGCTTTTGCTATAAGTGGTGAAAATATTCCTTTAGCCACCTTAAAGAGTGTAGGTCGACAAATTGAGAATGACCTTAGAGCAATGCAGGGTATTTCTCAAATAGAAATTTCAGGTTTTCCAGCAGAGGAAATTGAAATTGCCGTTAATGAAAATAACCTTTTGGCTTATGGTATTTCATTTACTGAGGTTGCAAATGCGGTAAGCAATGCCAATATTCTTGTGACCGGTGGTAATATAAAGACCGATGCGGAAGAATATTTGATACGAGCTAATAATCGTGCGTATTATGGTGATGAGCTAAACAATTTAGTTGTTAAGGCAGACCCTTCAGGTACGGTTATTCGTTTAAAAGATGTGGCTATCGTTAAAGACCGTTTTGCTGAATCGCCTAATGCAACCTATTTTGACGGTAATTTATCGGTAAGCACCACGATTACAAGTACCAATAACGAAGATTTAATATCCTCTGCAGAACAAGTAAAAGAATATATAGAAGATTTCAATGAAAAATACAACAATGTCAAGTTAGACATTGTGTCCGATCAGTCGACAACCCTTATTCAACGTACCCAATTATTGACGGAGAACGCTATCATGGGTATGTTATTGGTGCTGATTTTCTTGTCCTTGTTCTTAAACACAAGATTGGCATTTTGGGTAGCCTTCGGTTTACCGGTGGCATTCTTAGGCATGTTTGTTTTTGCTGGTTTCTTTGATGTAACCATCAATGTTTTATCTTTATTCGGTATGATAATCGTTATCGGTATTTTAGTAGATGATGGTATTGTGATCGCCGAGAATATTTATCAGCATTACGAGAAAGGCAAGTCGCCTGTACAGGCTGCTGTAGATGGCACTATGGAGGTATTGCCTCCGATTATTTCTGCGATTATTACTACAATATTAGCCTTTTCTATATTCCTGTTTTTAGATAGTAGGATAGGGGAGTTTTTTGGTGAGGTTTCTGTAATCGTTATTCTAACATTAGTAGTTTCATTGGTAGAAGCATTAATTATTCTACCTGCTCACTTGGCACACTCCAAAGCATTACAACCTTTAGATGATAAGCCAAAAAGCGGATTTGCTAAGGCATTTGCCAAACTACGTGTAATTAATGAGTTTGGTGATAAAATGATGGCGTGGATGCGCGATAAATTGTACTCGCCCGCATTACATTTTGCAATGAACTATAAAATTTTCGTCTTTAGTCTTTTCTTAGGGGCACTCATATTAACACTAGGTTCTGTAGGTGGTGGTGTTATTAGAACTGCATTTTTTCCAAGGATAGCGAGTGACAGGGTAGGTATAGAATTAGAAATGCCGAATGGTACTAATGAGAAAATTACAGACTCTATTATTTCCATGATTGAGGAAAAAGCAGAGATTGTAAATCAAGAATTGACAGAAAAATACTTAAAGGGCACCAATAAAATGCTTTTTGAGAATGTTATTAGACGTTTGGGTCCAGGTTCATCTACCGCCCAATTGAATATTAACCTTTTACCTGGTGAGGAAAGACCCGATGAGATTTCTTCAGATATGGTGACCAGAAGACTAGAAGAGCTCGTTGGGCCGGTTATTGGGGTTGAAAGTTTAATATATGGTTCAGGTGGAAACTTTGGTGGTTCTCCTGTATCAGTTTCACTGTTAGGTAATAATATTGAGGAGCTTAAAGCGGCAAAGGTTGAATTAAAGAACATTTTGTTGAATAACTCCAGATTAAAGGATATTTCTGACAATGACCCAGCTGGTATTAAAGAAATTCGATTGACCTTAAAAGAGAATGCGTATTTGCTAGGTCTAGACCTTCGTGCGGTAATGGCACAGGTACGATCAGGATTTTTCGGTGTACAGGCACAGCGTTTTCAACGATCGCAAGATGAAATTAGGGTGTGGGTAAGATATGAAAAAGATGAGCGTTCTTCGATTACCAATTTAGATGATATGCGAATTGTTACTCCTACAGGTGAACGTGTCCCGTTGAGTGAAATAGCGGACTATATTATTGAGCGCGGCGATGTTGCAATTAATAGATTAGAAGGCAGGCGTGAAATTCAAGTATCTGCAGACATGAAAGATGTAAAAGATAGTCCTACGGATATCATGACAGAAATTCAGAATGTCATCATGCCCGAAATAAACTCCAAGTACCCAACGGTTAATGCTTCCTATGAAGGACAGAATAGAGAGTTGGGTAAATTAACAGGGTCTTTGAAATTGGTTGGATTCACAGTTTTACTTTTAATATATATCACTATCGCTTTTACGTTTAGAAGCTTTAGTCAACCTTTAATGTTATTGCTTTTAGTGCCATTCAGTTTTACAGCTGTAGCATGGGGACACTGGATTCACGATTTTCCTATTAACGTACTATCGATTTTAGGTATCATTGCCTTAATTGGCATTATGGTGAATGACGGCTTGGTGCTAATTGGTAAGTTCAATTCTAACTTACGGGAAGGTATGACCTTTGACAATGCTATTTTCGAAGCGGGTAAATCTAGGTTCAGGGCAATTTTCCTCACCTCGATTACAACAATTGCAGGTTTGGCACCACTAATGTTAGAAACTAGCAGACAAGCACAATTCTTAAAACCAATGGCGATTTCTATTGCCTATGGTATTGGTATTGCCACCATACTAACGTTGTTAATGTTGCCACTATTCCTATCGTTTAGTAATAA
Source organism: uncultured Maribacter sp. (assembly GCF_963974015.1). GTDB lineage: Bacteria > Bacteroidota > Bacteroidia > Flavobacteriales > Flavobacteriaceae > Maribacter. Next base: position 90,990 of record NZ_CAXBBZ010000005.1, read on the forward strand.
TCTGAAGGCTGGTAATAAAATGTTGGCTTCGGGTCATAAGATTACAAAAGAAGAAGTAGAAAGAGCCATTACCGAGCGTAAAGAAGCTGCACATCTAGAAGGTCAAAAGAATCATTCAATCGAAGATGAAAGTCATCACGATCATCTAGAAGTTGGTTCAAATATTCATTAGAAATTAGAAGTATAGTGTAATGATTAGATTACGATTCATCCATTTATTGTTGTTGTTATTCCCAGTTTGTACAGTATTCGCGCAAGAGAATACGCTCTCTAAAGAAGATGCGATAGCACTTGCCTTAAAAAATAATTTTGGGGTAGTAATTGCCAATAACAATTTAAAAATAGCCGATAATAACAAGAATATTTTAAATTCTGGCTATTTACCAAGTTTAACAGGTAATGCTGGTGGGTCATTTGATCAAAGCAATCAAGAAGCTACTTTTCAAGATGGTAGCGTCAGGGCTATTGATGGTGCCGAAACTACACGTTATAATGCTTCTTTGAATTTAAATTATACATTATTTGATGGTCTAGGTCGTTGGTATGATTATAAAAGGCTTAAGGAAGAATATGGTTTAAGCGAACTTGAAACAAGAGAAACCATAGAAACCACAATGATACAGCTATATACGGTATATTTTGAAGTGGCAAGACTTACTGAGAATATTAAGGTTTTAGAAGACACATTTTCAAATACCCAAAAGCGCTTACAACGTTCTGAATATAGTTTTGAATATGGGCAGGCAAATAAGTTAGATGTCTTGAATGCACAGGTAGATTTGGTCAACGATAGTATCAATCTAATGAATACAAGACAAACGTTTAGGAATACAAAACGAGATTTAAATCTATTGTTGAATCGAAATCTTGCAACCTCTTTTGAGGTCGATACTGTTATCGCTTTTGTAGATCCTATAAGTTTAGAAGAATTTTTAGATAAAGGTATTGCGAATAATGTAAGCGTATTACAGACCGAAAAAAATATCAGAATAAACGATTATGCTTATAAATCTAGTAAGTCTGTTTTTTTGCCGACGGTTGGCCTTACTGGCTCATATGGTTGGAACGAAGGAAATTTTCCTGCAACAAACTTTTTAGCTTCAAGTGTTTCAACAGGATTATCTGCCGGTTTGAATCTTACTTGGAACCTCTTTGATGGTGGTAGTAGTATTACACAGATAAAGAATGCAAAAATAGTTCTGGATAATCAAGAAACCATTAAAGAACAAATAGAGCAGGAGGTTTTAAGAGATGTGCAAAACGCCAAGGAAAATTACTTAAATAGATTACAGGTTTTTAGCTTGCAAGAACAAAATGTTGTAACGAACCAGAATAACTTTGAACGTTCTCGTGAACAATTTCAATTGGGAAGTATTACATCTATTGAGTTTAGACAGGCTCAAATTAATTTATTGAATGCGCAGACCAACAAGAATCTAGCAAAGTACGATGCTAAGTTGGCAGAGCTTCAGTTACTACAACTTGCGGGGCAATTATTAAATATTGAACTGTAACGGTTACTTAATACGGTAAGGTATGAACATGTATAACAAAAGAACAAATAGCGAGTTAATAGAGATTCTCTATCAACAGTCACTTCTTACGTTTGAATCTCAGTTAAGTTTAAGGGAGGAAATACAGAAACGTGATATTCAGGTAGATCTTAGTCCGTTAGAAACTTCCATTTCAAATAAACTGACTCAAATAAAGAATCTAGAATATTTGAAGGATTTCGGTTTTATAGCAGAAAAAAGCGCTGATGGCATTACCGTGACCAGAACGAAAAAGGCTATTTTTAACGATATCACTGCCATTATGTTAGGAGTGGTCGTTTTCTTGATCGGGGTGTACGGTTGTATAAACCTAGTGTTCACATTTATTAATGGCGACGAGTTAGATGTGTTTACATTGGCCTATAAGTTTGCCATTGCTGGCTGCATTTTTATTGGGATTGGATTTTTTAGCGGATTAAAACGGGTATTTGATTATACTGGTTTTGAGATTACAAATTTTAATGGCTTAATTACCTTAAAGAAACGTTTCGATGTTAAGTTAGAAGAGATTAAGGCAAATGCATCTGAAATATTTGTAGAGACCGATGAAGACACGTTATTTTTAAAGTTAGGTGACCAGACCATTTTAACTTCAAATGCCGAGAACTTGGTACAGACCCTTACACTAAAAGAATTGGCGAAATATTTGAAGGGGGCATAAATACGATGTACGAGCATTTTTTTCAATGTCCATATTGTTGGGAAGAAGTTTCTATGCTTCTCGACCCATCTATAACCCAACAGACCTATGTAGAAGATTGCGAAGTGTGTTGTAACCCAATAGAGTTAACGCCGCGTTTTGAGGATAATGAACTAATAGCGTTCGATGCTCAAAGTATAGAGCAGTAGTTAGTTGTTGAATTCTATTTTACCACCAAAAGTATCATCCTTATCAATAGTTTTCGGATTTCCGTATACGTGTATAGATCCACCGGCTTTTACTTTTGCAATAACTTTTTCACTTGCGTATACCTCGGCAATACCACCGCCTAAAACGATAACTGAAGTAGTTTTCGACTGTAAACCTTTATTGTACAGTTTGCCGCCGGTATTTATATTGGCATCTTGGTAATCAGTAGTACCAGAAAGCTTTAATTCACTTCCACTAGTACTTTTCGCATTAACCGTATTTACATCAAGATTTAAAGTAATCGTGGCAGCTTCTTGCGACCTAATTTCTATTGTCGAACTCTTTATCATTCCGCTAGAAACGATTCTTGCATTTTCGTTGGCATCGATCAAGGTTAATTCTTCAGTATAGTATAGTTTAGCATTAACGGTATTACCAGATAAAAACTCATTGATACCCATTTTAATTTTCAAGAGTCCGTTATTTTCGGAAATGCTCACATCCTCTTTATCTTCACCGCTCAGCACAAGTTTGTTTTCTTGACTTTTAATAAGGTTTACGGTAATTCGGTCATAAACCTTGAGCTCGCTAAATTTCTGTAAGGGAATAGTTACAGTGCTTTGTGCAAAACAAGAAAGCGTTGAACAGACAAAAAGAGTGAATAGTACAATTGGTTTCATGTGGCATTGGGTAATTGGTGCTTCAAAGTTACGCTACATTTCTGATTAATTTACAAAACTTGGTTTTCCATATTTTTTAAGAGGATTATAGGTAAAAGTTAAATAATGATAAGGTTTTCGCTCACGTTTTGCAGTTTCACTATCTTAAACAAGTAATTGTCCTTATTGCAGCGTATGAAAAAGAAATATGTATTACTGGCCCTGGTTGTAGCGTTAGGTATCGTTGGCTATGCTGGTGTTGAATATTTCCCAAAAACTGAAATTGAAGTGGTTTCTGAAACTTTGGATTCCATACCTACAAGGCGAGAACTACGAGGTAGCTTTTTTGAAAAACGAGAAATACTGGTAGTTTATGCCGCTAAGGATAGTCTGCTAAGTAACAAATATGAACAGATACTCAACGAGCTTTCGTTGCTAGAACCTACGAAGTCGTGGCGCAGTGCCAAAATTCTGTATAAGCGAGCTGATGAGGTTACTGAAGAAAACCTTAGGGAGAATGTTGTTTTTCTATTGGGTGCCCTTCAAGAGAATGAGGTACTGAGAAGATTTATAGACGAAACTCCCTTTAAGTTGAATACGAAGGAGTTGGAGATAGGCTCCAATAAGATTACAAATAAGAATTCTGTTTTATCGGTGAGTTTTTACCCTAATCCTCTAAGTCCCAAAATGCCATTTAGTTTTATGACAGGAACAGATGCGCAACAGGTATTTGATTTTTTTGCCGAAAAGGTTAAAGAAAACGGACAATCTTTTTACCGACAGAATCTTAACTATGAACTCTACAATGATAACGAACGTGTGGTCATGGGAGATTTTAATCAGGAATGGAAAACCGATGACAGTACGTTTTTTGATTTTTCTAAGGGAAACAAGGTGCTTCTCAATGCAGAAAAATATCAGTTCGTAAATCATAAAAATGCATTAAAACCAAAGGAAGTAAGAATTCTTGAGGAGCAAATAAAACGAAACACCTCAAAAGTATTTGCTTTTCTAAACAATGATGATTTTCCGAAAATCACCTATAATTTTTATAGTAACACAGAAGAAAAGGGCCTGATGACCGGTAATACGAGCCAAGCGCATTACGATACCTTGAATAATTCTGTTCACATTATTGCCAATAAAATATATAAGAACAATAACATTGGCAAGGATAATGAATTGCTGTTACGCCATCTATTAGGGGTTTCCGATAAAGATATTCTTACCTATGGCCTACCTATTTATTTTACCGATAAATGGCAAATGAAAGGTTACAAGTACTGGTCTGCACGATTGGCCGAATCGGATAATACCTTATCCGTAGCTGAACTGCTCGATAATTCATTTCTAGAAATGGAATCGTCTCTAATACGAGATTGCTTGGCAGGCTCTTTTGTAGATTTTTTAATGAAAACATGGGGTAAAGAATCCTTTTTGTCCCACTATAAAAATGTAGCACTATCTACCCAAGAAATAAAAGACTTAGAAGCAAAGTGGCAATTATATTTAAAAAACCTGTCAGATACCTATGTAAAAGAAAGTGTAGCTAAGAAAGGGATACCCTATTTAAAAGGATTCAATTTTGCTCATGAAGGTTACAGTATTTATAATGGCTATGGTTCTAAAAAGGCCACGGAATCGTTGTTGAAGCAAAAGTCTATGGGCAGTAATGCTATGGCCATTGTTCCCTATACCGGCATTAACAATATAAATGAAGCTACACCACTTCATTTTAGTAATAGTGCAGGCAGTGAAAATGATGAGGCCGTTGTTCATGCGCTATCAACTGCACATGATATGGGTATGTATACCATGTTAAAACCTCAAATTTATGTGGGTGGTAGTTGGCCTGGCGGCATTGAAATGCCTAGTGATGAAGAATGGGCTTTGTTTCATGATCATTATTATCGCTGGATTCGCCATTATGCTTTTTTAGCTGAAATACATGGTATGGATGCGCTTTGTATAGGCGTCGAATTTACAAAGGCAACATTGTCAAAACCTGAAACTTGGCGAAGTATGATCAAGAAAACAAGAGGCTTATTTTCAGGTCATCTTACCTATGCTGCCAATTGGGGAGAAGAATTTGAAAACATAGAGTTTTGGGATGATTTGGATTATATCGGCCTCAATTGCTATTACCCGTTGAGTAAGAACGATACTCCTACCGATAAGGAGATGAGCGAAAGTTTCGATTTGGTGAAAAAGAAGATTGAAAAGGTGTACGACCGTTTCGAAAAGCCCATCGTTTTTACCGAAATCGGATTCAGAAGTGTAGATGCCCCATGGAAGAATCCGCATGCAGAGGCCGATGAAAGTATTAATGAAGAAATGCAGGCACGTTGCTACGAAATCATCTTCAAGGGTATAGAGAACGAACCATGGTGCAAAGGTATACTATGGTGGAAGTTTCCAAGCTTTTTAGAGTACCGTGGTGAAGATAACAATGCTTTTACACCCAATAACAAATTGGCAGAGGAAACCGTGCGCAAATGGTTCACTAAATAGTTGATCCACTACCTATCTATTTAATCACTAATTCCTTTTCGGGAACGCCAAACTATCTGCTGGGTAAGTTTGTTTTAGATAATTCATCTGCGAATCTGCCCAATCAATAATCTTTTGCCGTTGTGCATCGGTCAAGTTAGCTTCTGGGTGAAGTCCAAAATAAGTGTACGAGGATAATGGCATTTCTTTTTCTTCGACCATCTCTTTGATTTCCTCTAGTTTATGATTTTGTACAAAGAGCGGTATGTTCGTGAATTCAGAAAAATTCAAATGTTTTTTACCGTCATTGACATGATCTGCTAAAAACCAGGCAGCAGGCTGCACATTCGAATACCAGGGATATTTGGTCGTGTTGCTATGGCAATCATAACACGATACCTGCATAATGTTTTCTACATCATTCGGTAGGGTGTATTTGGTTTGTATAGCGTAAGTTTCATTTCCTGAAATATTCTTTTCTGGTCGTATAAATTGAATGACGACAATAATGATTGCTAGGGCAATTCCTATTTTTTTCCACATGGTGCTACTGTTTTAAGGTTCAAGTTGTGTATATTAAAATTAAACAATTTTAATTATTTAGGCACTTCATTTTCAATGTATTAAAACTTCATTTCGGCCTAAGGTTGTTTTAGGTGGCAAAAAAGTCGGTTCGGTCATTAAATCTAATTTAGGGGAGTGATCCATGATATCTTTGGGGTATAGAAAAACAAGATCGTTTAAATATACATATCATGAAAAATATAAAAAAAGTAGCCGTAATAGCAGTAGTGGCCATCGGATTTTTATCCTTTAAAGGTATTCAACACCATGTAAAGGTTGAACAAGAAGTAAATGCACTTTTCGCGGATACGATAGCTTCTTTCGAGCAAAAAATGAAGGCTAACACTACACTTGCGGTGATAAACCCAAATGAGATTACGGTTATCGAAGAAGAAGAAACGGTGGAATTAGGTTTTGATGCGTTCGAGTATTTGCCGATCGAGTTTGATGCTTATTCAGATATGAACTTGACCGATAAAGATTTCGAAATCTTTGAAAACGAAGAAACGGTAGATTTAGGTTTTGATACTGCAGCGTATTTGCCTGCTGATTTCAATGCCTATACGCTTTAAGTAGTTAGTTTGGATTCGTTCAATTTGGTCTTCACTTAGGTGAGGACCATCGTGTTTGTAATATGGTAAACGAAATACGTTAATTAATGTACATTTGAAACATTCCATTTGAAAATAGAATACATGGCAATAACTAAAGTAAAACAGGGCGAGGTAATTAAAACGGCACTATTGGTGGGTATTCTGGTATCCTTGCCAAAAACCATTTATTTGTATAATGGTATTATGGATGGCAACCTCGATTTTTCTTTCTTGTGGATTGCAGATTTTCTATACCGATATATCTTCTTTTTCTTTTTCTCTTGGGGTGTATTGCAGTTGAATACCAATATTGATTTTGATGCTTATAATTGGTCATCACCGGTAAAATGGATTGTCATCATCAGTATCAATATAGCGGTGCTCTTGCTAGTGATATTTTTAATTAGTTCGCTGTACCCGCTCTGTTTTGAGAAGCAAATGAGTCTACGTGAAATTGGTTTTGTGAATTTTACGTTTATCAATTTGTCTTTCGTGCTATTCTTTATTGCTAGGTCATTAAGACTAAAAACAGATAGGCAAGATGATCGTATTGAGAACGAACAATTAAAACAGCAAAACTTAGAGAATGAGCTATCCGCATTAAAAAATCAAATAGACCCTCATTTCTTGTTCAATTCCCTAAACTCGTTGACCTCTTTAATTCGAGAAAATGAAAAAGCGACTCAGTTCGTAAAAAAACTGTCCTATATGTACCGCTATATTTTGCAGAGTAGCGATACGAATCTGGTACAAGTAAAGGAAGAATTAAAGTTTTTAGAAAGCTATTCATACTTGATGGAAACACGTTATCGCGACCGTTTAAATATTGAAGTTAATATTGATGCCCCGTTGTTAGAGCGTGAGTTGCCTCCTTTGGCATTGCAGTCATTGGTAGAGAATTCGGTAAAACATAATGAAATATCCTCTACAAACCCCTTGACCGTTAAAGTGTATTCTAAAGGGGAATCTATTGTTATCGAAAACCCAATTCGTGGTCGTAGTACTTTGGCAGAAGGCACCGGAACAGGCTTAATGAATCTTAAAAAACGATATGCGCTTTTATTAAAACATCAGATAAAAGTCACCACCGATAATGATATCTTTAAAGTAGAACTACCGCTAAACTAAACGGCATGAATGTAATTATTGTAGAAGACGAGCTTGCCGCCAGTGAAAACCTTTCGTATTTGCTTACCAAAATAAATCCGAAAATTGAGGTAATTGCTGTTTTGGACACGGTTACGGCTACAGTCGATTATTTCTCGAAACCGCATGATGGTGTTTTGGTTTTTATGGATATTCATTTAGCGGACGGTATTTCGTTCGAAATTTTTGACCAGGTAGATATACATATTCCTATCATATTTACTACGGCCTATGATCAATATGCCCTAAAGGCATTTAAAGTGAATAGTATCGACTATTTATTGAAACCCATTGATGAAGAAGAACTGTCAGATGCTTTAGATCGATTTGAAGCGCAGATTCAAAAAAAGGGGATAGATGAAAATCAGATGCAAAGTTTACTGCAGCTTATTCAAAAGAAGGAAACTAATTTCAAGCAGACCTTTTTAGTGGGTATGGGCGACCAATTGCTACCTGTGAAAACAAATGATATCGCCTATTTTTTTATAGATACGGGCGTAGTGAAAGCAGTAACGGTTCACGATAAATCGTATGTATTAGATGTAAAATTAGAAGACATCGAAGTGGCACTGGACCCAACTGTCTTTTATAGGGCCAACAGGCAGTTTATTCTTCGACGGGAAGCTATTGTTACCATCAAATTTCATTTCAATAGTAAGTTATTGGTTGAGGTGCAGCCCGCCTGTAGCGAGCGTATAGTGGTAAGTAAGGCCAAAGCGTCGGACTTTAAAAACTGGATGGGTTCATAAGAGGTCGGTAATTATTTTTGGAACCCTGCTTAGTGGGTCTGTTTCCTTTTTTAGGAATATAGACATTTATCATCTTTCAATAGCCTTGGTAATCAAATCTATAATTGTATTATTGGGTATAACATCTATGGTCAAGTTAATACGGTCGGTGGTGCCATTATTGATTACCTGGTGCGGATCTGTTAATCGAAGATACCAACATTCGCCCATTTCCATTGGTACCACAGCGTCATTCAAGATAAACGAGACACCTTCATTGGTATGAATGGGTATCGTAAGCCGTATCATCGATTTTTCTTCCTCTAAGGCCAAGGTGGGGTCTGTATGCTCTTTAACTACCGAATTTGGCGCTAAGAATAATAGCCTTACCAAATTTACGGTGGTGTATTGGCTGAACATATCGACTATACTTGTTAGATAAGGCGATTTTTCTAAAAAAGAGGTATTCATCCAATCGGTCCAAGAGCCGTCCGCATAATCGTTTGCCGGTGGTGGGTAAGGTAATGATGTGTCTACCAGATGGGCCGGCGCACGTAAAGATAGCACCTTGTAATATTCGTACTGGTCATTTTGTAAGGCTTGTGCCTCGGCGAGCATCTTATCTACATCGAAGGTAAAAGGCAATCGTATGCTATCCCTAAACGTTTTCTTAAGTTCCATATGTTATTTGCCATTTTGGGCTACTGATGAGCAGCGGTCCATTTTATTTTATTAGGTTGACCACAAGTAGGGTCAAAACTTGTTTTGCGGTCAGGTTGTCTTTATTGGATACAACGGCATTACCGTAACCATTTCTTCATTTTTGGAAATTCTTCTTTGGTACACAGCGACATCCATTCTAAAAGCGGTAAGCCCATATAATTTTTACTACTGAATTGTTCAATGAGCCATTGAGAGTCCTCTTTGTACCCACCGGGATGAAAGACAATATCCAAGTCCAACTGCAAATGATGTGCTGCGGCATACGACCATAGTATAGCTGCTATTTCATCACCGTCGGTTGGCCAATCGGCCGATATTTTCGGTGTGCCAATGAATGGTCTGCTCGTTTCTTCCGTTACCGCAATATGGCCTGCCTCATGTAAGAGGTCTCCCGGATATTTCAATTGTTCCAAATCCATAAAAATGGTACCGCCCTCAATTCGCAGTCCGGGCAAAAACGTGTCAGTAGGTAAACTTTTCTCAACTACCGATATGTGGATCGAGTTAAGAAAATTTACAATACGTGCTAGTAGCTGTGGTTCGGTATTCACTGTTCTAAAGCTACGAATTTATTTAGTCTGATCAGCTATGGTCTTTGGCGTATTACACGTATGGCATTGAGTAGGCGTAGACGCGATCGGTACTAAGACCGGATACCGAACTTGGGAATATTTTTCATGTTCTCGTAAGGTATTTTGGCCAACGGTATTACGCTTCTATTTTATCGATCATCTCCTTAAAAAGGCCTAATAGGAATTTCAGTTTACCGGCATCGCCAGCAGCGGTAAATTTTTGGTTCTCGATTTTTACACCGTACCAATCTTCCTTTCCATTATCGTTACGGATCCATGGTAGGTTCATGGTCGCTATAGAAGTATTCGAAATATCGATTTCTACTTCCCACCCTGGGTTATCCAAGGTGGTTATTTGAATTACCTCGCCATGTTCCCAATGGCCGTCGCAATTATCCTTAAACCAATCTTGTATCCAATCTAAAATGTCCATTTATAGTTTTGTTGCTTAGCTTATTTATGTTTTTTAGCGTTACGGTTCGGTATATGAGACATACCTAGTGCTACTCATCGATCGTAGAATCGGGTAATTCTAAAATGGTGGAAGTCGATAAGGCATTACCGGCAATACCTTTAATAGAGCCAAAGAGTACATTTATATTTTCTTGTACGCCCCAAATCTGCTTTTCACGAACGGCAAAATTCTTGAACGCCGCTTTCTTTTCATAGTTCAATTGCTTGATCATAGAATCGTAGTTCTCGACAATTCTATTGATATTCTGCACGAACTCGTTACTGGTTAAATACGAGTAGAGCAGCTCCATCTTATCGCCTTTGTTTTCGTCAGACGATTTTATCGATTGGGTTTTCAATAACAACTCCCGCAACACTAACGACACACTTTTTACCTCGTTAAAACCGCAGATCCACACGCCATTCTTTTCTCCGAAGCGGTCCATGTCCGGCGGAAAGGTCTCGGTAACGATTACCGCAATATCGGCCTTGCAGTTAATTTGGTCTTGCTTTAGTTTATTGATCCAATCGTTACTGAAATTCTTGGTACGTTTGCTCTCGTATACAATAGAGCCACAGGTTTGTTGTATCGAGTTTATAACGGTCTGTACGCAATCTGCGCCACGAACCCCTTTACCGACCTCATCGATTTCATCGAAAGGGTAGGTGGCCCTTAAAAGCTCTTCAAGTGCCAATTCTTGTACCTCACCTTGCATTTGCATAGAACCTTGCTCGGCCTTACGCTTCATTTCATCAATTAGCTTTCTTTGGTCGTCCAGTTGCTTTTGGTATTCCTTCTCTTTCAGCGCCATCGACTCACGTTCTTTGGCCTTGGCTTTTTCCTCTATTTCGGTCTGTTTCTCGAGCAATTCTTTTTGAACGTTCAGTTTAAGGTCTTCGGCCTTTTCCTTTAGTTCGTTCTCCCGTTTCAGTAAATCGATTTCTTGCGAACGCAGGGCCCTGTTTTCCTCTTTCTTTTTCTCGTTCTCTTGCTGTAGGGCTTTTAGTTGTTGCTCAAAAGTTTCGTTGGTCAGTTTCTGTATTTTCTCCGATTCTTTGGCAAGGCGTTGTTCAAGCTTTTCTTTGAACAGTTCGTTCTCTTTTTCCTTTTTCTTTTCGAACTCCTCTTTTTCTAGGGCAAGCTTACCGCGTTCTTTATTGAATATCTCGGCCTGCTCAGCAACTTTACGCTCATATTCGGCTTTAAAATGCGCTTGCATTTTACCCGAAAGTGCTTCTTCTACATCAAATTCGTGCCCACAATTAGGGCATTTTATTTTATCTACCATGGTTGTTCAATAGGTTTTCGTGGTGGTTACCCTCGTCGTTCGAGTAAGAAATAAGACCAGTGTATAAAGATATAAACCTATATACGGTTAAGCAATAGTATGCCCTATAGTTTTCAACACTTCGCCAAGAAGATACCCAATGCACGGTGCTATATATTTTTTGAAATACTGACAAATGTCATATGTTGCCTTGTCATGGAATAATAAATTTGTTCGAATATAAATCACCGACCTATGATATCACAGATGATACCACTTGTTAACTGGAGCTACGGCGTTATTCTAATTGCCGTTTTCGGAGCCGTATGTTTAGGGCTTGTACTTATCGTACTTAGTTTAATGAAGAACGATAAGAAAAAGCAAGAGTAGCAGCTTGGGTTTTTTATATGCTACAAACAACGATAGTTTACTCAGATTCCCATTAGCGTATTTCAATGTTGCCCTGCTTATTGATACAACACATATCTCGGTGGTACCAGCCCATTTAACCGCATAGATACCAACATTTGTGCCCTGTGGTGGGTAATATGGTCTGCCAATAGCATAAAGATTTGCCGTTTACTTCTGTTCAACCCAAAATAATCTAGCTCATCATTTAATTGCGCAGGTTCAACATCTTGTAATAGTGTAATGGCTTCGGTAAAGGTTTGGTCGATACGTGCCATCATTTCTGCCTTTGTTTTATGGGCAGGTTTAAATACGGTATCGGTTTGGTATACACGTGCTGCTCTGTCGCCTATGAGTGACTGACTATGCCAATCTAGCGCAAAACCGATATGCATTAAATTTTCTGAAAAACTTAAGGACTCTTCTGTTACTTTATAATCGTATTTCTCTGCAGGCATTAGTTCTGCCACAAGCAACAAGTAGGTACGTGAGTTTTCTAAACGCTCAATGGAGTCTTCAATGAAGTGGTCTTGTTGGGCGAGGAGTGGGGTAGTGGTTAGGCTAAAAAATAATAGCGTTGCAAGAATGAGTGTCTGTTTCATGGTATTCAATATATTTAATAATCAACAGGGTATATAATAAAACTATCATGAACTTCTTTTGTTGGGGTATCTCCCAATGCTGTTAGAGCGCTTGAAAGTTCTTTTAATGTTGGCACGCTTAAAGGAAGTTGGTGTTCTTTCGGCTGGTACATCGTTTCCACTGGGTAGTCAATACCGGGTGTTTGTGTCATTTCAATGTGGTTGCCAAGTATTGTTGAAACCTCATTAGTGTCAGTGAATTTCACAAGTCGTTCAATACTCATTTTAAAAACATTCCAATCGTTTACGTACAACCTACCTGGGTAAACTGTATCTCCGGTCAATAGAATTTTCGTTGCCGTATCATAGACCGCAATCGAAGAAGCTTGATGCCCAGGTATCGGTATTATTTTTAGTAATCGATTGCCTAAATCAAATTCTACAATTTCGTTAGGCCAATTAGAGATGGTATAAAAGTTCTTTACCTCTTCAACTTCAAGACCGACAACCGTTGTATTTGGTTTCCCTTTAAACTGACCATCTGCTGCATAGTGGTCTCCATGTTTATGCGTATGCGCTACAATTAATTCAACGTCTCCATTTTTTTCAGACCAGTCGCTAATTAGTTCATGCACTGTTTTATAAAGCGGGAAAATGTCATCATCTTTCGTAGCACCCGTATCCATTAATAACGCTTTATCCTCGCCAATAAAAAGATACATGAAAGGCGCTTCATAATTTGCGCATTTGTTTTGACGTAAAACCCACGTAGTGCTAGTGTATTGCACCACCTGAATTGGTGGGTCAGTAGTATCTTCACAGTTTTCAGAACCATGAATCCAATTTTGAGTAGTTAAATCAACGGGTTTTTCAATGAAGTTGTCTTGTTGGGCTAAAAGGGGAGCCGTTGTTAATAGGAGGAAAGCAATTACAATGAGGTTTCTTTTCATGATGATTGATTTTCATTGAGTCTTTAACGGTCTTGTGTATGAAACGTAGCGTGTAAAAAGATGCTAACTTTTCGGATTTAGCACGAGCCGAATTTTTAATTTTTATGTTTAATTTTCCTGTCTAAATATAACAAAATTAAAAATTCGGTGTACTTTGTAAATATACACAAACCTCTCGAAAAGCTTGTAATAGCTATGTTTTATACACGGTGTTACCTGCTGGCTTTTTATCTGCTCATAAATTTCCCAATAATATCATTCGGCATAGTCGGTGACGAATCATCTTTTAAAAGCCCAGTTTCGGCTCGACTAAATAATGCTTGCATAATCAGTTGTTTTTCCTCTTTTTCTACTTTAGAATCTTTTAACAGCGATAAGTAGAAATAAGTCAAAGTATGTCTTTCCTCACAATCACGTGCCAAATGAAAAGAACTGAACATAACTTTTGTAACAGCTTTTATTGCAAATGCCATAAAAGATATAAAGGTGATATAGATTATTGACCATCTAATTGCTGCACTTTTATCTCCATTAAAGAACGATTCATAAATTTGCTCTGGTGCTGTCCAAAGCAACTTGCCTAAAGAGAAAACAACAATTAGAACAAGTCCAACTAAAACTCCTAAAGCAATCCAACCTTGTTTCTTTAATTTTTTGGCTCTTTTTGACCAGTATAAAGCAGGTTCTTCAAGCTTTAGCTTTTCTTTATAAGTATCTTCGAGTTCTTTTAATCGTTCATCAGATTTGTTGCTAAACTCTTCAAATTCTCCTTTTGTATTTATAAACCAATCAGAGTATGTTTTTTCTTTATCTTCTTTAAATTCATCTAAAGATGTGCCAAATTCCTCATACTTTGCTGTACTATTTTTTAGGTGTTCGACAAGTTCACTATCTAATTTTGGTAGACTATTTTGAAAATCATTTCTTAATTTAGACAGAGATGATTTTTCTTTGTTTCTTCTTTCAGTAATTAGCGTTGAGTCTTTTAATGTAAACTCATACGCTAATAAATATCCATTAAAATTATCTTTAACAGCTATGTTTTGGTTTAGATTTCCAGTAAGATATGTATATGCTCCAATAAATGACTGGGTATGATTCTTATAGACGTCAATTAAAAATTCTGTCTCTGGGCAATCAGAAGTGAAGTGAATTCCTGTATGGCTTTGAATTTGATTTTTTGGATTTCTAAAATGACTGTCTAAATTCGAATCATTTTCTTGACTTCCGTAAGAATTTATAAAACTTATTAGTTGGTTTTCTATAAATTCAAAATGCTTTTTTGATACAAGTAATTCATTTGGTAAGTTTTCAGATAATTTTTCCCAACCTTTGATTTGTTGACTTACAAATCTGTGTATATGTCCGAAACCTTTAAAATCAAAACTCAAATTAAGATGAGTATACCTCAAGTTGATTTCAGCTGAATTGAACCATTTTGTGTTTTTTGTTTCCGATAATATTTTTCTAAATTCAGTTTGCGTCATAGTTTTTCAGCTTGCAGGTAACGTACGAGTATAGGTACAATTACATATACTTATTAATATCAAGCTATATATGTAATAGTACCTAAATCTATTTTATGAGCTAAAGTGGTAGGGGAGTCTACTTTGCTTGGTCTACTGCAAGGTAAAGAAGAATGTGGTATATTTTCTTACGGGTTACCGTAAAGTTGTAAGAAAACAGCATTTTTATGTTACGAAAATGGTGAGTGGGTGTATGATGATTTTGGTACAGAAGACCAAACCAAAACGTTAACCGTTTTTTGCGCTATGTGCTATAGGTGGTGTTCGTAAATGGCGTTTTTTCCAAACCACGAATTTTTGCGAATTGCACCGTCTTTGATGGTTAACTATTCATTTTTCATGTTATATACAACTTTGTTGTGTGCAGTTTTTGAAGTATTAATAGCCCGCTAGTTTTATTATTTCATTTGGCATAAGGTCGCTTAACTCTAAAATAGTTTTCCCAGACTGGGTCATTGCTTTTCTTGCCAAAAAATTTCCAGTTCTATAGCCTATATATGTTCTGCCATCAGGGTGTTCACCCATTACCCACTCTGAGTAACTTGCATCTAGAGGAAGTGCCAAAATCTCTTTTACCCAACTATCGGCCTCCTTAGGATAGGAGTTTACCTCATTTATGTTTCCTGTATAGATTTCCGTAAACGCAACTGCCAAACCTTCATTAACCATTGCATTAGGGATTCCATAACTAAATTTGTTATCTTGAATCGCCCAGCCTCGAGACAAGTGGTGGAATTCGTGAAAAATAGTAGACTTGATACCTTGATATGTCGAATCGATTACTCCACCCTTATAATTATTTGATATTTGCACTAGAACAAGAGGTGGACTGTTGGTTTCTGTTCTGCCAGTTACTCCATTCACAATATCAAGATTCCAATCTACATTTTCAACAATAACTTGTATACTATCTGGTAGATTAGGTAATAGCTTGCGAACCTCTTCTTCTGATTTGCGTATAACGTTACTGATGAATTCTTTTTGTGATTCGGTAAATTTGAGAGTGTCTTCTTGAAAGACAACATCTACTTTCGCTATGGGTGATTTCTTCGCTTTAGAATTGCAGGATATAACACCTAATATTGGGATAATTAAAATAAGGCTTCTAAGAATATTCATTTTGTCTTTTAACATGAAGACGACACAAAAGCTGTAATGTTACCACAGAGGCGTTGTGTGCTCTCATAGCACACAACAAAAGAATATAGCAACTGTTAATGATATCTGTAGATATTTAAGCGTATGGCTACTAGTAGCTATAGCGTGTTTGTCTATGGTTTGTTGCGTTTTTTAAGTACTTAATTTAGCAAATACAAACCGAATATAAAATCCTAGAGGATTTTCGTAAGTAGGCTAGAACTAACAATAAATTATATAAGGTGTTGTGCTTTCGTTATTTAATATTTCCATTTTGATTCTTTTAAAAATGCATCTTTTAATTGAGATGAAGATTTTAAAAGCGTTTTAACATTTACACCAAACGAATGACCAAACCAGAGCGAAGCAATGTTTTTTATATTAGAGTGATTTTCATTGTTATGTGGCAAATTGCAATTTCACTAATTGTTGATGAGTCCAAGTTGCCTTAGAATTCCTGCTGAATCATAGTAATCACGACCTTCAACAACCTTTCCATCTGTGACACGCATTACACTGCAATAGCGAACTTTTACCTTTCTTCCAGTGGGAGCGAAAGTGCCTTGGCTGGTCTTAAGAGGCCCGGTGTGGGTGCCACGATTGATAAACTCTACAACAGCCCAATCACCTTGAGTAATAACGTTTACTATCTTGCATTCCCCATCAGGGAACGCTTTACGCCAGCGATAGTAATCATGCTTATAAGCTTCTGGACCGGGTTGCGCTTCATCTCGGGCAACATCTTCAAACTGACAATTATCGGCAATAACAGCAGCGCCTCGGTCTGGGTCTTTCATATCCCACGATTCGTGAAAAATTCGTACAACTCTTTCTGTTTCAGTCATTGTGCTCAAACTCTATTTTCGGTGGCGGTGAATATTAATTTCTTCATTATTGAGTTTGTTGTTTTGCATTATCGCTAATGTTTATGTCTAAGGATTCGTTGTCTGAAAATCCGCTAGGGTTTTCAGATTAAGCAATACTAATAGCCTCAGTTAGTTCTTTGATCAAGTTCACTTTGGATTATAATAAGCGTATTTTCAATTTTGTTCTTCAGACTTGAATAATAATTTGAATTCAGGAAGGATCCAGTAAGAAAAAAGAAGGTTAGTTGATTGTCAAATTCAATATTCTGTAATAGCACTAGACTAGATAACTTAAAATTACTGTTAGGGATATCCAAACTAAATTTATTATTTCCTAATGCATTTATATAGGACTTTCTGCCATTACCCCATTTATTCATTAAATCAATCAATTTATACCGAGGTTTGGAATGTTCTTCTTCCTGAAACAAGACGCTGGTAAGGACTCCATCCCATGAGGCCAGATTTAGTCGCAGCTCCCTATTAGAAATGATACTTAGTTTCCCAGAGTTGACCAACTCAATTAGAGTACCTGGACTAGGGCGGTATTGAATTTCAGAAAAAATAGTGCGATACATTAAAGAATCAAATACTTTTTCAGTAAAATTTGGATCATCAGTTCCCATTTTACCTAAAAGTCCATGAGCCATCTCCAAACCTCGCTTATTTAGTTTCATTACTCGTTCTACCTCTTTGAGGTTATTTGAGAATTCATCATGAAGGGCATTTAGATAAATTACTTCGGTGTCCTTAACCTTGTCAATCTCATTCAAATTATTTAACTGAAGTGCAATTAAAATCCCAATGACCACAAGTACAATTTCACCAATGGCATAAAGTAGATATTTACTGAACTTATTTTCAGTTACTAACTTTTGTCTAATTTTTCTAAAGAATTTTATCATTGGTTAATGGTTGGTCATAATGTCACGTCCTAAAATACGGCTACAGATTAATATTAGTTTTAAGCACCTAATTTAACAAATACAAACCGAATAGAAAATCCGCGAGGATTTTCGTAAGTAGGCTTGCACTAGCAATTAATTTTATACGGTGTTGTGCTTTCGTTATTTCTTTAATTCCTTATTAATTAGTTCTATAATATTATATATTTCCTTTTGCATGTCTTCTAATCTGCTAATACTTTCGAGTTGAGAAACACTTTTCCAACGGTGTACACCTTCATAAACTAAAATCAGCTCCTTTAAATTTCCATCAATATTTAAAAATTCTTTCATTTTAGGTTGATTTACCAGCCTTTTAGGCAGCGTTGTTGACCCTAATAAAGCACTTAATTTTTGAGTAATATCCTGTGATCCGTTACTTGTATCTTCAAAACGTTTTATAGTGATGTTTTGTAGACGTCTTAGGTTCATTAGTTTATTTCTTATATGTGAAGGAATTAAGCCAATATCACCACTGTTCTGAAGTGATTCGATAGTATTTGTATTGAACGTTATAGGAGAATATATTAGAGCAAGTTTAGAAACCTGTTCATAAGCTTTAATGGGTGTCAACCCTTTTTTGTCATAAGAGCTTATGTAATTGTTATATTCTTTTTGTTGATTACTAAATTCTTTAATAATACTTTGAGTAGAGATTATATCATTGTTCAGGTCGTCTAATAATTGTGTATAATAATCTTCTGTCGTTTTTTCTAACTTTTGGTTTTCATTCCAATTATTAATCTGCAATGCAATTAAAATTCCTATTACAACCAGAATTATTTCTCCTATTGCATATTTAAAATACTTTCCAGTTTTATTTTCCATAAGCAAGTTTTGGCGAATCTTTCTAAAAAATTTTATCATTGGTTAGTGGTTTCTGGTAATGAAGCACAACGGTCTGTGTATGAAACGTAGCGTGTAAAAAGGCACTACATTTTCGGATTAGCACAGAGCCGAATTTTTATGTTTTGTTTTTAACTTATCAATCTTAAAAGCCAAATTTAAAAATTTGGCGGTCTTTGTAAATAAGGACAAACCTTTTGATTTAGCACTGATTAGCTATGTTTTATACACCGTGTTGTGCATAGTTGTTTTACGTGTCAAGCGAAATCTCATTCCAGTCAAATTCTCTGTAAACAGTATATTCAAGTGCTTTTCTTCTCTCCATTATTATGTCTAAATCTACTTTGTCCGATTTTTTACCTGTTAAGTCATTATTTCGAGCATACCAATGAGCACGATAGAACTTGTCCAGCATTTCAAAGATTTCTACTTGATTTCTTAATTTAAATTCCGAAATGAATTTTTCTGCCGGTTCGTTTTTCGCAATGTTCGGAATTAACGAAGCGAGTGAATCTTCTACGCCAGTATTCAAAGTCAGATTGTTATGAAATCCGCCAACCCAAGCAAAAGTCCAAATGGCTTCTACAAACCAATAAATATCTGTTTGAGTTTGTTCGGGCAATTCAGAATATTCTGTTTCCAAATACTCCAATTCCTCATCGTTTAAAATAGTTAAAAGTCCGTTTTCTTTAAGCCATTTTTTTATTATTTCTCTAGGTGCTTGAAGGTGTAACTGAAATAATGCGGTCAGAACCAACGTTCTACGAGCAATTTCTTTTGGTTCTCTAAATTCAGGATTGTTCAAATAGGGTAGGTGCTCAATTACTTCAATTCCAGAAGAACGCAATTGTTTCGTATTGCTATCTTTTACTTTTTCAGGCTTTATTTTCTTTTGGAACCACATTTTTTTTCAATTATGCACAACAATTGTATATAGTTACTAGTACTTATATCCGTTAATATCAAGAAATATAGTTACTAGTACCTATATCTATTTTATAAAGTTAGTTACGCTAAAGTGGTAGGGGAGTCTACTTTGCTTGGTCTACTGCAAGGTAAAGAAGAATGTGGTATATTTTCTTATGGGTTACCGTAAAGTTGTAAGAAAACAGCATTTTTATGTTAAGAAATTGGTGAGTGGGTGTATGCCGGTTTTGGTACAGAAGACCAAACCGAAACGTATACCGTTTTTTGCGCTATGTGCTATAGGTGGTGTTCGTAAATGGCGTTTTTTCGCAAACCACGAATTTTCGAGAATTGCACCGTCTTTGATGGTTAACTATTCATTTTTCATGTTTTATACAACTTTGTTGTGTACAGTTTTTTGTAGTATTAATAGCCCGCTAGTTTTAATATTTCATTTGGCATAAGGTCGCTTAACTCTAAAATAGTTTTCCCAGACTTGGTCATTTTTGTACTCAGTTTTTATTTTTTAAAATGTTCAATTCCCCGAAATCAACGTCAAGTAAATTTTCTTGGTCGATCGAGAATCCTAATATTTCTCTTTTTGAATTAAAATTGAAGGTTAAAAACCCATCAGGAACACGTATGTCAACCCAGTCGATTTTAAAGGTGTCAAATTGCCAATGGATCAGTTTTCCTTTGAATACTTTGGTATGGGAAAATGAAATCTCTAATTCATCTTCATTAGATTTATTTATTAATATGTCACCATACATCTTATCGGTATATTTTCCAGAATATTCGCTAATTGCTAATGAAGGTTTTGTGTGAGCCTTTTGTAAAACTTTTTTGGATGCTTCTTTTTTTTCTTTGATTCGATTGTCCCTCCAGTCTTTCACAAATGAATAAAAATTATCACGTAGACTATCTTCATCTTCAAGAAGTTTTTCTAGCAGTAATGCTCTCAAAATAAATGTTGCGGGTTCTTTCGATTGGTTAGTAAGTATAACAAACCCTACGTTCAAATCCTTTATCATTACAAGTTGGGCCGACATACCGTCAATACCACCACTATGTTCAATTACCTTATGTCCATTTACCGGTGTAAGCCACCAACCGAAACCATAGGACGAAAATTCATTATTGAAAGGACTTCCAATGGGATAAATAATTTGAGGTTTAAAAATTTCCTCGATTATAGTTGAATCAACAATCGTGTCATTTTCAAATACTCCATTATTCAGCATTAATCTCATATAATTAGCCATTTCATTTGCTGACGAATAGATAAATCCTCCTGGAGCAAGGTTATCCCCTTTCTCTTGAATAATCGCGATTTTTTTGTAATCTTCATTCCAAATATGCGGTTGTGCAAGGTTTTTATTAGCTTCTCTTTCTGCTGATATGGAGGTGCTATTGTTCATTTTTAGTTTATCAAATACTCTAGTTTTTAAGAAACTATCCCATGATGTCCCAGAAACTGTTTTTACTATCTCTGCAGCAACAACGTACATTACATTTTGATAAGCAGGCTTTTCTCGAAAGCCTGATACTGGTTCTAAATATTTGAGTCGCTTTATTATCTCTTCCCTCGAATAATCAGAGTGATACCAAAGTGTTCCACCACTAACATCTTTCAGACCACTTCTATGGGTAAGTAAATCTCTAATCGTAAAATTATCTGTAACATAAGGGGCGTACAATTCAAAATAAGGTAGATAATCTTTAACTTTATCATCCCAATCAATTTTGCCTTCATCAACTAAGATGCCTATCGTTAAGGCGGTAAAAGACTTAGAGATCGAACCTATTCCGAAAGTTGTGTTTTTATCAACTTTTCTTTCTTTATAAATTTCCAAGTTACCATATCCTTTGGAAAATATTATAGAATCATTCCGAACAATACCGATCGAAAGTCCCGGTATTTCATAGTCTTTTATTACTTGATGAATGAGCAAGTCAAGTGAATCTATTTGTATTTGTTGAGAGAATGAGTTGGAGTATAGGAATAAACCGATTATGGTTGAGAGGAATATTTTCATTTTCATTTTTTTAATTGAACATAACGTTTATATATATGGGTAGTTGCGTGTTTGCTATATCTGATTTTCCTTCGAAAAATTCTCGCACGCAAACCCGCAACTTCCTTTTTTTAGTACTTAACCGTAATTATTTTTAAACGGTGTTGTACTTGGTTATTTGTTTTTACTTACAATTATCACCCCAATAATTGAGGCTAAAACTCCACCAAAGACTTTTTTATTGGTATTTCAATATAACTTTTTAGTAGAATTGGATTTTTTTTGTTTTAAATCTAAATCAGGTTTATTGTTCGATTTTAATTCAATATGATCTTTGTCTTGGCTATTCATTTAAGGACATGTTTAATGAAGCACGACGTGTTGTGTATGGCTAGTTGCTTTGGTTAGGTCTAAAATACTAAAGGAAACCAAATCAGATAAAAATCTGTTAGATTTTCCGAGCACACATATATTAAGCAATGGGTTATACACGTTATTGGCCTTTAGTTTTTTCTTAATTAAGCGCATAACTTTTAAAACCAAAATTCATCTTCCTCCTGGAGGACAATGCAGTTTTAAGTAATTTGTGTATAAGGTTGACAAATGTTTATCTGTTCCTTCTCCTTCTCTAATTCCATGAGTTCTGTTTGGATAAAGCATAAATTGAAATTGCTTATTATATTTTATGAATTCATCAACTAATATTTCTGCATTTTGATAATGGACATTATCATCTCCAGTGCCATGTATATAAAGTAAATTTCCTTCTAGATTTTTTGCATAGGTAACGGGAGAACCTTCAATAAAGTCTTCCATATTTTCTTGAGGTAGGCCCATATAGCGCTCTTGATAAATGTTATCATAGGTTAATTGATTTGCAACTGCGGCGAGTGAGATTCCTGTTTTGTAGATATTAGGATATCGAAACATCAAATTCAATGTTGCAGATCCTCCTCCGCTATGTCCCCAAACTGCTACCCGTTCAGAATCCACGAAATTCCACTTCAAAATTTCTTTGGCTGCCATAGCCTGATCGTTAATATTAATCACTCCAATTTTTTTGTAAATTGACTTTCTCCATGCGCGTCCTTTTGGTGCAGGAGTGCCTCTGTTATCTAACGAAATGTATATATATCCATCTTCGGCCATATTCCCATTATAATTCCTATTTCCACTCACATTATAGGTGTCTTTTACTGTGGTACCGGCAGGTTCAGAATACACATAAAACACAACTGGGTATTTTTTATTTGGATCAAAATTCGTTGGTTTTACCATCCATCCGTCCATTTCAATATTGTCTGAAGTGGTGATGGTAAAGAACTCTGTTGTTGGTTTTTCTTCTAGCTTTTTAATGTTTTTAAGAATACTTTCCTCTTCGGTTAAAGCTTTGTGATTGGCAACGCTAATAAACTCTTTAGAATAGGGGGTAAAATGATTTGAAAAGGTATGTTCAGCATACATACCGTTTGAAGAAAAAGAATAATCATGGCTTCCTTTTAAACTTTCTGGGCTTAGCAACTCGTTTTTCCCTTTTCCATTTAATTTCGTTCTATATAAATATTTTTGCGTGGCATTATCTGGCGAAGCTAGATAATACACAAAACCTTCTTTAGAATTAATGTGCTTCAAATCGATCACATCGTATGCACCTTTGGTAATGAGTACCTCTGGCTTTCCTTCTAAGGAAACTTGGTATAAGTGCCTCCATCCATCTTTTTCAGAAGCCCAAAGAATGCTTTTGTTTTCATTTAAAAAATTAAAATTATTGGTATAATCAATTGCATAAGAATTGCCTAGTTGAAATAAATCTACCCAAGCTTCATCTGATTCTTCATAAATACTTTTTGTGGTTCCTTTTAACGCCTCTGCAATGTATAATTTGCTTTGGTTTTGTTTTCTGTTTAATTGTTGGATCAAAAGGTTGTTGGTACTTGGAATAAATTCCATTCTTACCAAATAATTTTGTGAAACATCTCCAGGAACATCCATCCAAGTTGTTTTGGCATCGGAAATAGTTACAACGCCCACTTTACAAGCAGATGGAGTTTCACCTACTTTCGGGTATTCTAAGGGTACTAATTGAGAATAGATCGAGTCCGTATTGTTGATCATATAAAACTTCTTGATATCGCTTGCATCGATTTGCCAATAGGCAATAGACTTGCTGTCTGGGCTCCAACGAAATCCATCTCTACAAGCAAATTCCTCCTCGTAAGCCCAATCAAAAGTTCCATTTATTAAGGAAACGGTACCATTGGTCGTTAAGGGCTTAATGTTGCCACTTGCATCCTCTTCCGCATATATATTATTATCAGAAACATAAGCTATGGTATTTCCGTCAGGAGAAAACTTTGCAAACATGAGAGATGAAGGAGGAAGGCTTTTACCAATTTGCCTTAGCGTATTTGTTTTAAAGTTAAACACCCAATAATCTCCTTTGGTATTGAGTCTCCAAACTTTTTTAGTGTTGGTAAATAATAGCACTTTTTGTTGGTCTGAAGAAAATGAAAAATGGGCAACATTTAAAGGTTCTGATGTATTTGCTGGAGTAAGTTGCTCTTTGGTTATGACTGTTTTTGTATCGTGGTCGGGTAGGGTATAGGTGAGCAATTGGTTTTTTTCCAATTTATAATAAGAACGCCCATCGTTGGTCCAATTTACTTGTGCTTCTCCATTAAAATTAAAAAAGAAAAAACAAATAAACGCGAGAATTTTAAAGATGTTTAAGGACTTTTTTACGTTTTTCATCTGTTGATACTTATGGATTATTATTGTTTTTTAAAATTTATTTCAAATGCAAATCATTCATTCTTTTTAGGCATAATGAAGGCTAATTTTTACACGGTGCTAGCCTTTCGTTATTTATTTTTTTCAATTCCTTTTTTCTTAATTAAATTGAATTGATCTGACATAAATAGTTTTTCCTTCACCACCTAAAAAAACGAAGGCAAGCGGTGTTTTTATGATTTTCTTATCTGCCGTTGCAAATTTCTCCAAAGGAACTTCATAGTTTTCCCAGGCATTGCTTAATGTAATATCAACTCTTGATTCTGTGCCATCAGGAAGATCATACTTATCTTTTATCGCTAAAGCGAACTGCTCACCACCAATGGCCCCCTTCATTTCAAGGATTACCTTTTTGTATTTTGTAAAATCCATTTCAGTTACGCGATTATTCAATGCGTTAATAGTAAAATAAGGGGAGCCCCAGTCAAACGTATTTTCAGGATAGGTCAAAATCATAGCGTCATCCCCGAATGTTATACCATCAAAAAACTTGCTACTTGATTGTGCGTATACTACTCCAAAATCTGACGGTATTTTGCCATTTACTAAAAGATTTAAGACATCAACTTCTGCATAGGAATAGAAAGTACCACTAAAATCTATTTTGGTCTGTTCATCAAAATTCACCTCTCCTTTTTCGACCATTTCAATGTATTTTTCTCCAAGAATAATTTGCTGATCGTATAATTCAACCATATCTAATTCTTCAAAGCTTTTAGCAAATAGTGCTATCGTATAGTCATCGTTTAAAACATCTAAAAACTGCTCTTTAATATCACCTGATTCCATATATTCCCAGGGCCTCTTAAAAAGTGTACCGACTTCATTCCTGAATTTATAGGACCATGTTTGAAAATCAGTTTTCAACGTCTGATTATAATCTTCCTCCTGTTGGTGTAAACGTTCGGCTGCAGCATAAAACGAATTAAGTAACAATTCGATATCCGTACCTTGAAGTTTACTTAGATAAATTGAATTTTTTAACGCGTCGAAAGCACTAAGGTTGGGTTGGTAATAAATGATATTATTTAATTCACCAAAGGTATTGGCTATAAAAGCGTAATCATTAAAAACTAATACTTCTTTTTGAGAATCAATATAGGTGTTGAAAATAGAATCTGCCCGAATGCCAATATTTTCTCTTCCCGTTCGGATTAATTTTAAATATTTGATATCAGATTGAATAGCACTGGAAATACTTTTCTTAAGCCCATTTAGTTCTGTTGCCTGGATACGCTCCTGATTCCAATTATTGATTTGCAGTGCTAACAAAATACCTATAACCACAAGAACGATTTCGCCAATGGCATATTTAAAATACTTTCCAGTTTTCCCTTCTGAAAGTAAATTTTGTCTAATTTTTCTAAAGAATTTTATCATTTGGTTCGTGGTTGGAATAATGAAGCACAACAATTAAATATAGTAATAAGTACTTAATTTTCTCAATATCAAGGAGTATAGTCACTAGTACCTATATCTATTTCCGCTAAAGTGTTAGGGGCATTTACTTTGCTTGGTCTCCTGCAAGGTAAAGAAGAATGTGGTTTATTTTCCTGCGGTTTTCCGTAAAGTTGTAAGAAAATATCATTTTTATGTCACGAAAATGGTGAGGGGGTTTTAGGTATAGTGGGCGATTATAAAACACGAGTTCTCGATACATTCTTTAGAATTGCTCCGCTTATCTAAAAAACATTTGAAGTGACGTGCCGGCATTACATAAAAAGGCTAAAAAGTGCTGAGCAAAAAACGTATTGTCAGTTCGAGTATTTTCCGCAAGAAAATGCATCAAGTAAAGGTTTGGTAAACGAGAGCTTCTCGATACAAACTTACTCGTACCTTTTAAATTCACTCGAAGTAACAATAGTGGTTTAAACAAAAGGGCCGACCAACGCTGAATTTAAGTTTACTTTTCTGCGTCCGCCAACTTCTTAGTATCAACAAATTGCTGAAAGGCAGTTATTTTACCTGCATCATTAAGTGTCCAAAGATGTGCGGCTTGTGCATTATAACTCTTTCCGGTTGCTTTTACTTTAGCGTCATATCGAAGCGTAGCTAAGACCATATTATCGCTCATACCGTGTGTTTTTACATCCTTTAGGCCAAAGTGTTCGTGGTTGTCGCCAAGTCGTGCAAATACGCCTTCTAAAATTGCATTTGGACCAATGTAGGGATTGCCATCGGCAAGTGAATTGCTTTCCGCTTCGTTCCATTCGATTTTAGGATCCATTGAGCCTAGTACCGTTGGCATATCGCCAGTTGAAAATGCGTTGTACAATTTGTCAATAATCTCAATGTTCTGCTTTGTTGTCATGTTTATGGTTTTTGTTGTTATTAAATTTTTCAAATAGGTTAACTATAGTACTGTACACAGAATTTTACCACCCAATTATTAGGTTACTTCATTTCTCGCAATTTCAGGTTTTGGAATTGTTGAAATGTATAAAATAACAAGTAGTGTTGCAAATGCAGAAACTAAAAAAGTCATGGCCGCACCAAACTGAAACCAAATTAGACCGGCCAATGAGCTGGCCAACATGGTGCAAATGCTCTGAAATCCTGAAAATGTTCCAATTGCCGTGGCAGTATCTTTTTTGTCCGTTATATTTGAAATCCACGCTTTTGAAATTCCTTCTGTTGCAGATGCATAAATGCCATAAAAAAAGAACAGCACGAAAAACATAACCAGATTTGTGTTCGCCGACATGCCGAAATAGACCACTGAAAATATGACCAGGCCGATTATAAATACTTTTTTCAATCCTAATTTGTCGGCTAGGATGCCAATTGGAAAAGCAAACAACGCGTAAATGAGATTGTAAAAAATATAAACTCCGATGACCATCGTGTCATCAAGTCCCGATTCTTTTGCTTTTAAGAGTAGAAAAACGTCAGAACTATTGAAAAGTGTAAAGGCAAGAAGGCCTCTGATCAATTTTTTGTATGCTATCGGACTTGTTTTCCAATAGGTGAGAAACGAAAAAAACGGTGTAGCAACTTTTGGGTTATTGTCGTTACGCCTTGTATCCTTTAATAATAATGAGGCCAATACGGCAAGCACGCCAGGTATAAAAGCAATAAAAAAAAGTGTTTTGTAGTTCTCTGGATAATAATATAAATAGAGCAACGCTAAAGCAGGCCCGATTACCGCACCCAACGTGTCCATAGAACGATGAAAGCCAAAAATTTTACCTTTGGTCGCTGCAGTTGCTTCGTCTGAAAGTATGGCATCTCTTGCCCCTGTTCTAATTCCTTTTCCGAAACGGTCAATAGTTCGAGCAAAGAAGATCCAAAGTGGATAAATAAAAATTGCCATCATTGGTTTCGAAATTGCACTTAACGTATAGCCAATTTGCACGAATGGAACTCTTTTTCCTGAATTGTCCGAAAGCTTGCCGAAATAACCCTTGCTTAAACCGGCAGTAGCTTCTGCAACACCTTCAAGTAAACCAATAAGCACAATAGAAAAACCAATCGATTTTAAGTAAATCGGCATAATCGGATATAACATTTCGCTAGCAGTGTCCGTGAACAAACTAACCAATGATAAAATCCAAACGGTCTTTGTTATATGTTTCAATTTTTAAATTTTGACCTTGGGTATAGTTTTCTAAATGGTACTAATTACTTAGCTCTATTGTAAAGTTAATAGCGTTAAAGCGGGAGGGGGAGTGTACTTCGATTTATGAACTACAAGATACTAAAATTAGGGTATTTTTTAGTAACTGCCATAAATATGAAAAAGCCTCCATTTAGGGAATGCTAAATGGAGGCTTTTACCCAACTAGAGTGGTACGTGTACGGTTATACGAAAAGTAGTATAATAGTTAAGAGTATTCCACCCAACGTAAAATAGATACCTTTTTTAAATACAGAGGTTTGTGGCATGAACATCCAAAATGAGGATATTACAAAAAACAATAATGAAAGCCCGAAGAAAATATTTAGATAATATACCGGACTGTCTGTAGTTGCTTTGTGCAAATGCTCCATCTTATCCAAAATTACCGGAAGTTCCATTTTCTTAACACTGGCCATACCGGTTTTGGTATTGTATTCGCCTTGTTTGAAATAAACGATATCACCTTCGGTTTTTTCAGGTTTTACTCCGCCTTTAATACGAAGGGCTCCACTTAGTTCGCCTTCCGATAAATTGGGTTTTAGTTGTTGCTCACTTATTTTTTCGCTCTTTAGAAAATCGGTATTTCTAAAAATCATAATGATTCCGCTAATGGAATACATCGCCATAATGCCTGCTAGGAAGAATCCTAAATAACGGTGAATAATTCTCATGCGTAATCCGGTGGTCATTCTCATCTTTAATTTCTTTATAGGGTTTTGTTTTTCGAGGGCAAAAATATCTAATATTCCGTTACGAAAAATTAGATATTTAAATGCCAAAAAGGTTTAATGTAATTGTGGGTTTATTTTGATATTATGTGGTCGTTGTGGCAAATTTTATGAGTACGGGAATAAAAAAGCCCTGGAAGAAAAAATCTCCCAGAGCTTAATTGAGCTAGTTGAGTTATTACCTGTAATTTTTTACTCTAGCGTCGTCTATAACGCCGCTCCAGTTTAAACCAAAAGCGAAGTCATACGAGTTGCCATCGGCATCCGTGTAAGCTTTCATGTCCCTTGGCACATCTTCAAACTGAGCTTCTACGGTCAACATATCGGCTGGCATTTGAAATGGAAGTAGGGCAGAAGGTTCTTTAGCTCCTGTAATAATTTCCATTAGCGCTTGATCCTGTACACCCATGTGCACCAATATGGCCGAAGCACTGCCTTCTATTTCAGAGAAAATCATTGGCTTGCCTACTTTTACCGATACGATTACTGGCTTATCGCCCATTTTTGCTTTGGTATCGTTTACCAACTGCATATCGGTCGTATTGATAGTATTCACTGTTTTACCTTTATAGGTTCTATTTGTAAAATCTTCAAGTGGACTACCGCCTGCTAAACTTACTTCACGGGCCGTATCTGCAGTATATGTGCTATATTGAAGACTAATCGGTACATACCCATTACCGCCTTTTTCCAAATCGGCACGGTCATAACCAACGCCGCCATTTGGACTATGGATACCTACAAGAGCGAAATCTGCTTCTTCAGGAGTTTCAACAACATCAAAATATTTAGCAACAACATCCATATTAAAAGCATCTACTGTTGTTTCGGGAGTAGTAATTCCCCACCAGTTTGTACTTGGTGCTACATAGCGTTGTGGCACATATACTTTCTTTTTGGATGCAATGGGCAAGGTTTTACTTTGATTCTTAAGCATTATAATAGATTTCAATTGCGCATCGAAACCGGCTTTCATAAACTCACTGTTACCTACTATTTTTTCAGTTTCAGACACATCTAAATACGGATTTTCGAAAAGTCCCACTCTAAAAATATTGGACAATAATCGAACAGCCGAAGCTTCGAAACGTTCACGAATCGCTTCTTCGCCATGTTCTGCGACACCCATTTTATAAGCCTCTAAAACCGGGCCCATAGCATTATTTCCGCCGAATTGGTCCATACCTGCAGCTATAGCCTTGTAATGGCGTTCAGCTTCGGAAATGGTTTCTACGCCCCAAGGTTTACCTTCAAATTTATCGATTGCGGATACATCTCGAGTTATTCCCCAATCGGTACAAAGAACACCATCATAACCATACTCGCCCCGTAAAACATCGGTAATCAAATACTTGTTATACCCGTTGGCTACATTTTCTCCTTCACCATCAGATATAGTATAGTAGGGCATTACGGCCGCTGCTTTTTTAGTTGGGCCATTCAATTTAAAGGCACCCTCGGTAAATGGTTGCATATGGTCTTTTATATTCTTGCCAGGATATACGGCATAAGCACCATACCCAAAGTGACCATCGCGCCCTCCTTCTTCAGGTCCGCCACCGGGCCAATGTTTTACCATAGTATTTACACTTTGCATTCCCCAATCACCACCATCGGTAGACTGAAATCCGTCTACATAAGCACGTGCCATATCAGTAGCCAAATTTGGATCTTCACCCATAGTGCCATCAAAACGGCTCCAACGTGGTTCTGTAGCTAAATCAATTTGTGGAGAAAGAGCGGTTGCAATTCCTAAAGCTCTATATTCTTTAGACCCAATTTCTCCGAATTGTTTCATTAACGCTGGATCAAAAGATGCAGCAATGCCCAAAGTACCGGGCCACATAGAAATAGCACCACCTGCACCGGCATTGAACTCTGCATAAGAATCACTACCATGTCGTGGATCTGAACTTGTGTTGACAGGTATGCCCAAGTACAACCCTTCTGCAAAGGCTTGTGCATTATTGTTCCATTGTGCGGCGGTAACCGGACTTTCAACAGAGGTAATCAGCACATGACGTAAATGATCTTCTGTCAAAAATTTCTTTTGCTCGTCGGATAGATCACTGGCTAAGGCACCGCTTTCTTGAAAAGGTTTGCCACCATAATTAGAGGAGCCAAACCCACGACTACTACCTGGTAAAGACTGGTGCGAACTGTACAGCATTAGACCTGCAATATCCTCAAGGCTCATTTTGCCCGCCAAATCTTTTGCCCGTTCGGCTACCGGTAAACGCCAATCTTCATAGCTATCAAGCGTTCCGTTCTTGTTTAAATCTTTAAAAGCGTACCGATCTTGCGATAAAATGGTAATACCGGATTCAGCGGAATACCCTAATGTAGCTCCATTTTGGTTACTAACAATTGTGACACCATCCTTAACTTCAGAAGTATATTTTTCGCTACAGCTAGTTAAGAGAACACCTGAAATTAAGGCGGTCAGTAAACTGCTATTTATTTTATTAGTTATCATGCTATATATTATTGACCGCTAACAATTTCAAAAAGTTCTTTGTCTAGCTGAGGTTTAACTTCACAAGTCACATCAAAATGCATAGTTGCGGTATTGCTACTATTATATTTTGGCCATTCTGGAAGGTTCTTGTAATTCGGATTTCCTGTTTTCGCAAAATTGATCCATGCACCGCTCATTTTTTCAGCTAGAACATGAGCTTCTTCACCACCACCTGTCATTTGATTTGCAAGATTGATATTATCGAATACAAAAGGTAGTTCCATACAGTGAAGCGCTTTATATTTTCCGTCAAAAACGGGAGATTGCCATGTGAATATGAACATGTATACAGGAGCTCCACCTTCTATTGCAGACTTTTCATTTGCTTGAACCACGGCACCAGGTCTAAACATAGTGTCGATATCTAACAGGTCTTTAGGATCTGTATCATTTGGATATGCCTTTTTGGCCGCTTTGATATAAGCATCTGCATTGTCTTTGTAGGTATCTTTAATATGTTTCATGATGACTTCTTCAGATGCACCCACAAAACGCATATTTGCAAATGGTGCAAATTCATTTTTTGCGGTACCGATCATCAACGGAATATCTTTTGATAAGGCCAAGGCTTCTTTACTGTTCACCTGATAGGGTAGGTCATTACCATCTCGACTTGGTCCCCAACTTAGGCCGAACCCAATAACCGGTTTTCCTTCGGCTTTCATTTTTTCAGCTACAACACGAAGTGCTTTGGAGCTTGCATCGGCCAATACTTCAAAAGGAATGTTTTGAATGCTATCCACATTTTTAGCATCTAATCCAAGAATGGCGATGGTTTCATTTGAAATACTTTGGGTGTCTTCTTTTTCTAGCATGGCACTTCTAAATGCACCACTTTGGTTGATAGCTTTATGGAACAATCCTTTTGCCTTTGGCATTGCCATAAGCGTGTTCACTTTGGCGCCACCGCCAGATTGACCAAAAATCGTTACATTATTAGGATCACCGCCAAAATTGGCAATATTGTTCTTCACCCATTCTAGGGCCTTTACCATATCTAAAATACTATTGTTGGCAGAATGTTGGTACTTTTCACCATATGCTGATAGGTCAAGGAAGCCTAAAACATTCAATCGATGATTGATTGTAACAACCACTACATCTCCTTTTTTTGCCAAGTTTTCACCATCGTAAGAAGGAAGTTCATGACTTGATCCTGCCGTAAATCCGCCGCCATGGATCCAAAATAGAACTGGTCTTTTTTTGACGTTAGAAGCTTCTGGTGTCCAAACATTCAAGCTAAGGCAATCTTCGTTAGGAAATCCCCAATCATGGTCGAATACAAATTCTGATTCATCTTGTATAGATGTTGTAGGGTTTAGTAATGGTGCTACAGGCCCATACATGGTGGTGCTTTTTACACCTTCCCATTTAGTTGGGCTTTCTGCCGCTTCGAACCTTTTTGCCTGTGCGTACGGTATACCTTTGTAGGTAGTGATTTCGTTATGAACGTAGCCGCGAACTTGGCCGAATTCAGTTACCGTTGCTGGAACTTGTGATCCTGTAAGTACCACGTCTTGAGCAGAAATTATCGAGCTAAATAGCGTCACGGCCAACACGGTCATTAATTTAATATAGTTTTTCATTTGGTTGAGTTAATTAAGAGTTATAAATATTTTGATTTAGATAATCGTTTTTGAATTTGCCCATAGGGTCAAACTGCTCGGCTAACCCAAGAAATTCGGAATATTTTGAATATCGAGAATGTAAATGAGCTGGGTCTATGGAAAATATTTTCCCCCAATGTGGGCGAAAATCAAATGGTTCAAGTTCTTTTTCAATGATTTTCACTAATTCACCAACCTCTTTTGGGTTTTGCTCCCAGGTAAAATGTATTGCCACACAATCTTGGTGATAGCAAGGGCTCATCCAAAGTTCATCTGCTGCAATAGTCCGTATTTCGGTAATCATTAATTGAGGCTTGAACTGTTCTCCTATTTTTTCTAAAGCTAGAATTGCATCTAGCGCTTTTTCACGTGGAATAAAGAATTCAGATTGTAACTCTTTGCCACTACTTGGGGTAAAGCCCATTTTAAAATGTGGTAAACGATCATACCATGGGCCGGGTACGCCCATTTGTTCGGTACAATTCTCTGCGGATAGTTCTGTGATCGGGTGTAAATTTCTTGTTGCTGCTGTAGCGGTATAATATTCTTTCCCTAGATTTTTCACCTCTTGATCAATCCTTCTTTTTACCCAAACTTGACTTATGTTCTGGTCTTGCCAATCGGTAAAAAGACTAACGCTATATCCACCAGAGAGTATAGCGTTAAAATTGTCTTTTAAAGATTCTAAGGGAAGGTTTTGAAACACATCTTGTCTGACATCAAAGGTTTTTTCAATTTCCAATGTTATTTTTGTAATTATACCTAAGGCACCCAGACTAACTACGCAGGCATTAAGAAGTTCATGATCATCCGTTTTGCTAATTTGAACTATTTCCCCTTTTCCATTAACCAATTCAATCGCTATTACTTTGGTGGCCAAATTACCATTGGTAACCCCAGATCCGTGTGTTGCAGTTGCACAAGCGCCTGCTACTGAAATATGAGGCAAAGATGCAAGGTTATGTAAAGCATACCCCTTATCGTGAAGTTCTGTAGCAAAATCACCATATTTAGCTCCGGCACCTACTGTCACGGTCATGGCCTCTTCATCTAATTCAATAATTCCTTTAAGGTTTTTCGTTGAAATCTGGTTTAAAGTACTATCGGCAATGTTATTAAAGCAATGGCAAGAACCTAGGGCCTTTTGAGAACCTAGTTTCTTGACCAATGCTTGTACTTCTTCAACGGTTGAGGGTTCAAAAAGATTTTCAGCGGTATATGTATAGTTTCCTGCCCAATTTTTTCTTACCGGGGCAGTAGCTTCTTCAATAATTGTTTTCTTTTCATCTCTACAAGAAATCATAGGAAACAGTACAGTGCCTGCTGTAAAAGTGGCCGAGGACTTTATAAAATCTTTTCTTTTCATCTTAAATTGAATTTTTGCGCGATTGAAAAGTAAAAGCGCTTTTGAAAAGTTTATTTGAAACCTATTTCTTTAAGTCCGTCATGGCTAATTTTAATAGCTTCCAATGGTTTTAATCCATCAAAAGTCATGTCTTGTTCTACCATATAATATTTCATACCCGATAGTTTTTTGTTGTCCAAAATATTCTTGAAGTTAATTGAACCCTTACCTACAGGGGCAAATCTACCTTGGTCATCCATATCCTTTACGTGCCAGATTTTGAAACGTCCCGGGTATTTGTTGAAATAGGCAATAGGATTAGCTCCTGCCTTGGTTACCCAATATAGATCCATTTGAAAGTTCAATAATTTAGGATCTACATTTTCCAATAAGTAATCGATCGGTACGATACCATCTTCATTCTTTTTGAATTCAAAATCATGGTTATGGTATAATAATTTTAATCCTGCTTTATTGGCTTTCTCACCTAGCGTAGTTAAAATCTTGGCCAAATCTTCTATGGTGCCGTTCATGCCCATACTCATTTTCTCTCTATTGAACTCGAACATGCCCATTGGTGGCACGGGAATTACAAAATATTTGAACCCTGCGGCTTTAACGTCAGCCATCATCTGGTCTGCATTCTCCAAGGTAACAGAACTTTGGTGTGTGCTAATCGGCTTAAGCTTCAAAGATGCCAGTAATTTTTTAAACTCTACGGGTCTCATATTATAGAACTTGCCATCTGCATACCCTGCAGCCTCAATGTTTTTGTAGCCGGCATCGGCTACCGCTTGTAATGTTGCTTTTGCATCGGTACCCATGTCGTCTCTAACGGTGTATAGTGCAAGTCCGCCAAAATTCTTTTGTGCGTAGGTCGTTAGCGTACCGCACATGAATATGGCGAGAAGGGTACATTTTAAAATGTTGTTAAGTGTTGATTTTTTCATTTTTGTTGTTTTAAGCGTTATGATTAAGTTTTTACTGTTTATTTAAAGCTATATTGATAAGGGGCTTTATGTGCCTTACCTTGAAAAAGTTTTTCGTGCCGTTCTAAAATGTCTAGCGATAGCATTTTTCTTTGAAATGTGGTACGTCTCAATTTTTGGTCTAGAACGGCCTCGAAAACCATTTGCAATTGTTTCATAGTAAATTTTGAAGGCAGAAGGTTCATGCCAATTAGCTTTTCGCTAAGATTGCTACGAAGTACCTGCAAGGCTTTTTCCACAATATTATTATGATCCATCATTAATTTTGGAAGTTCATCTATAGCATACCATTTTATACTATCCGAGTACTCATCTGGGGTAGGGGTTACTTCCTCGTAATTAATAAGGGCGTAGTAACCAACGGTATTAAAACGCTCTAACATCCAACTATTCTCTTTAGTATTATCGTTGTTTGCAGTTAGAATACGTTCCATATGCTCTGGGTCGGCCCGATCAACATTACCAAAAATATAGAACTGGTCCAAGTAGACATTGTCTAAACCAGTACGTTCCTTGACTCCTTGTTTTGCGGCATCATCTATACTTTGGTCAATTTCTATAAAACCACCAGGTAGGGCATATACGCCGGTGTTCTGGTATTCTAAAATGAGTATTTTAAGAAGCTTTCCGTTAAAACCAAAAATGACACAGTCAAAGGAAAGATTGGGTATGAAACTCCTATTTTCTAAACCTTTCATTGATTAATTTGATAATATTTGAATACGTTTTTCAAATTAAGCACAATTTATCATCTAATCAAAGGATTATTGTCATAAAATGAGACAATAGGCAAAAAGTACCGATTGTGAATAGTTGACTATTCACAATCGGTACTTTCATCCATAAAGGAATATTCGGAAAAAGTTAACTATTCAATTCAATTTTTATAGTAACGGAAAACTTAAGACATACCTTTGTAATTATAGAAATCTAGACCTCGTCATTTCCTTTAAAATACCAGATATTCATACTCTCCATTTTATCCCGAACTACGCAGTTGTTCGTTAATGTTCCCGCTAAAATAAAACCGTGTTTACTATAGGTGATATTTAAACCGTATGAAGTTGCCCTTACCATGGCGTATATTGTTAGACATCCTAAACTGTTCATCTTCTCTTTTATATTTTGAACAAGAAAATAGGAGAGGTTTTGCCCGCGATAATCTGGATGGGTCACAAAATCTACAATCTCCATATTTGCCTCATTTTCATGAACGGCTAAGATGGCAGAAACCAATAATTCCTCATTTTCGAAAAGACCATAGAATTGATGATTCAATTCTTTAAGCCTTGAGAAGTAGGCTATATCCTTTATTTGATTAGGATGATACTTATAGGCCTTTTGGTGCAATTCCTCTAATTGCCCAAAATTAGTTGAGGTAAGTTTTTTGATGGTCAGATTTACAGGTAATTCGAAATGAGAATCCGTATTGGGTTTATTTGCTGCAATTGCAATGGTTTTGACCGCAGCAATTGTTTTCAAGTTCTTTTCATCGTTAGTATATCGTTCTGTATTAATAAAGTCTGCAAGAAAGTAGCCATCTATAGAACCATTATAAAGACCGGGAATTTTTGCTTCAATCATATAACCGTTGGATTTTAATATATCCATCGATCCTTCAGGTACTTTACTGAGAATTTTTTCATAGTTCTTCTTCTTTGCGAGGTCCTTCATCTTTAGAAGAAAAATACCTAAATCGACCTTATTTGCTTCAGAGAAATAAATGCGATTATGTATATTTCCATGATATACCAATGCACCCTCAATGGTTTCTATTTTTTCGAACATTAATTCTGATTTAGCTTTATGTAACTGAAAATTTTTTAGCGTATTTGACCATCACCAAATACATAATATTTGTTGGTAACCAATTGCTTTAGACCCAATGGACCTCTATGGTGTAGTTTATCGGTGCTAATAGCTAATTCTGCCCCAACCCCCATTTGTCCGCCATCCGTAAAACGTGTAGATGCATTTTGGTACACCGTAGCGCAATCCACTTCTTCCATAAATTGTATGGCCGATTCTTTATTTGAGGTCATGATAGTTGCGGAATGGCCACCAGAATATATATTTATTTTTTCAATGGCCTCGTCGAGAGAATCAACAGCGCCCAAACAACATTTCATTGCAAGAAATTCTTCTTTCCAAACAGATGCATCTTTAATGAGATTGGATCCTTCAATTAAAATGTTTACATCGTTATCCACTAACGTTTCTACCCCGTTTACTTGCAACAGATTATAGAGTTCTTTAAGTTTTTCGGTGTAATTTTCAATTTTGGAACTGATCAAGATTTTATCCAACGCATTGCAAGCCGATATTTTAGCTGTTTTTGCATTGAGAATAACTTTTACGCTTTTCTCCCAGTTTGCATTTTCATCTACATATAGAAAATTATTACCACGTCCACTTACAAGCACAGCAGCAGTGGCATTTTGCTTTACAAAGTTTATTAAACGCTCACCACCTCTAGGCACAATTAAATCTAATTTTTCTGGCGGATTTTTCAAAAACATTTGGGTTTCTTCACGGTTCAAAATTAATTGTTGAATATAGTTTTTTGACAATCCGTTTTCTTCCAAGGCCTGATGCCAAAGTTCAGTAAGGATGGTATTGCTGTACAACGCTTCTTTACCTCCTTTTAAAAATATCTTGTTATTCGACTTAAACGCTAAAACCGCAGCTTCAATTGTTACATCTGGCCTAGATTCATAAATAATCATTATGGTGCCAAAGGGTGCGGTTCTATTATTGATTTCCAAACCATTTTCCAAAGATTTAGTTGAAATGGTTCTACTCACAGGGTCTTCTTGTGACCTCACTTCTTTTATTGAAGCGATCATTCCATCAATTTTACCGTCGGTAACGATCAATCGGTCGTACATGGCTTGATCCTCCAAATTAAAGAGGTCTAAATCTTTTTTATTGGCGTCAAGAATGTCTTTCCGATTTTCATCTAGAATACGCTCCATGCTCTTTAATACGTTGTTTTTTATTTCTGTAGATAGTAATTTCATTATACTTCTATTTTTTCTTCAAGGGTCACTTTTGTGCCCACATTTTTTCCGTCTATAATATCAATAAGCGTACGGTCTTTTTTACCGTTAGCTATGTAGGTAGGGATGTTATTGGCTGCTGCTTGTTGCGCATAATCTAATTTAGAACCCATACCGCCACGGCCTTCTCCAGCTTTCTTATTGCTGTCCTTTATGAATTCATCAAGATTTTCTTCAGGATTCACATGTTCTACAAGGTCGCTACTTTCGGCATTTGGGTGCCCAGTATAAAGTCCGTCGATATCCGTTAGAATAATAAGTTTATCAGCATCTATAAGTTGAGCGATCAAACTTGCAAGCTCATCATTATCAGAAAACATACCCATGGTCACCGAAACGGCATCATCTTCGTTGGCTATTGGAATAACACCTTCGGATAACAAACCCTCAACACAACTAATCATGTTCTCTCTATGTACCCCAGGAGTAAAATCTCTTTTAGTAGGAAGTACCTGCGCACATTTCATACCATAATCATTAAAAATATTATAATAATGGCGCATCATACGAGGTTGCCCAATGGCCGAATATACCTGTCTGCGCTGTGTGTCATTCTCAATACTTGATGTACCTAAAACCTCTTTACCTGCAATTACGGATCCAGAGGATACGAGAACGGTCAAAATATCACGTTCATAAAGTTCAGCAATCTGTCGTACCAAATTTCGTAATACGGGTCTTACAATCCGATTGTCTTTATTGGTCATTACGTTTGTACCTACTTTAACTACAATTTTCTCTTTATACATGTACCTTTTCTTTACCTAGTTCAACGGCACGTTCAAAAGCTGCGAAAGCTGCTTCTTTAATTAATTCTCCAACATTATTATTTTCCATAGAATCTAACGCCGCACGGGTAGTACCACCTTTACTGGCAACTTTGTCCATCCAAGAATTTGGTGATAATTCATTCTGATTAAAAAGCTCGATGGCACCGGTAAAGGTTTGTGCCACTAAAATTTTTGAGACGTTTGGTGTAAAGCCCATTTTCAATGCAGCTTCCATCATACTTTGCATAAAGTAAAAAACATAGGCAGGTCCGCTTCCCGAAATACCTGTTGAAGCATCGATAAAATTTTCATCGCTCACCAAAACAGATTTCCCTGTGGTATCCAATAAACTTTCAATGGTCAACAATTCAATTCTCGTGACATCATTAGAAGCAACAAAAGACGTTAATCCCTTGCCGATTGAAGCCGGTAAGTTCGGCATGGCTCGAACTATTTTGGTAAGACCCGTAAGATTTTGTATAGTTTCCATAGTAACACCCGCCATAATGGAAATTATAATCTGCCCAGGTTTTACCAACGGATTTAATTTTAAAAAAACACTTTCTGCATGATAAGGTTTAACAGCAATGAAAATGATATCTGCCTGCGGGGCACACTTTTTTAAATCATCGAACGCATCAAATTGTGGATTCTCCCGTAATTCTTCCAATTTCTCTTCGGAAGTATCCAAGACCATTATATTTCTTTTCTTCAATAATTTAGATTTTGACATGCCTTCTGCATAGGTCAACCCCATATTTCCAGCTCCTATTACTAATATCTTCATAAATTCAAATTATGTATTAATCGTATTATTTTATGTTTTTAAATAAATAGCATTTTTTCAATCGCGTTATTTTTTCTGCGATAATATATTTGCTTATAAGTGTGCACTTCTTTTATCGGTATTCCTAAAAAGTATTTGGTGATCGAAGTGACTTTTGAGTTCTTAAGTCCGGTTCTCGTTCGATACAATTCTTTGATTACGCTTTGTCTTTTTATATAAATAAATTTCATGTTGTACTATTATCAATGGTAACATAACATATGCTTTGCCAAGTCCTAATAAGACGTGTTAAGCTTATGTTATAATGATGAAAAAAATGTGCTAAGGTTGGTTTAAGGGAATATTGATTTTAAAAGTTGGTATTAGGCTATAAATAAGCGCGTAATACCTCTGTGTTCGAGGTGCGTCGTAAGGTTCTAAGACCTTTGTCCTTAATTTGGCGAGCGCGTTCTCTGGTAACGTCGAAAACTTCTCCTATTTCAACCAAACTCATTGGTGGTTGATTGCCAAGTCCGAAGAAAAGGCGTAAAACATCACTTTGTCTTTCCGGTATTTTATTTAGTACTTGATCGATATCGGTCTCTAATGATTCATCGATCATTTCTTTATCAGGACTATTAAGTTTCCTTGATTCCAAAACATTATATAATGATGAGGATTCACCTTCTTTAAAAGGGGCGTCTAAGGATATATGTTTTACAGAAGACTTAATGGAACTTTTTACTTTTGACACACTAATATCAAGTTCCGAGGCAATTTCTGTTGGGCTTGGAGGCCTTTGGTAGGTTTGTTCTAAAATTGAATACACCTGATATATCTTAGTATTGGTAGCGATTTTATTCTGTGGTAAACGAATTACCCGAGATGTATTTGAAAGCGCTTGTAGAATGGATTGTCTAATCCACCAAACGGCATATGATATAAATTTAAAACCCCTAGTCTCATCAAAACGTTTTGCAGCCTTTACCAAGCCTAAGTTGCCTTCATTAATTAAATCGGTAAGCCGTAAGCCTCTATTTTGATATTGTTTAGCGGCAGATACCACAAATCTTAAATTAGCACTTACTAATGCGTCTAGCGCCTTTTGATCACCCTCACGAATTCTTCTAGCCAGTTCTACCTCTTCATCTGCAGTAATTAAATCGATTTTACTTATTTCCTGAAAATACTTTTCTAATGATTTGGAGTCTCTGTTAGTTATTTGTTTGGTAATCTTTAGTTGTCGCATATATACTTTTTGGATTAGTATTTATAACATAGCATAATTTAGTTGAAATGCAAGTTTATCGACGGTTTTGTGATTTATTTGTCTATTTTGAGGAGTTTTTGGATTGTTTTTTAATAAAAACAATCATTTTTTAATTTTTCGTTTTTTCTAATTTAGGGATGGTTAATTCAGAAAATTGGTTTTTTTGATATCTGTCTCTCAATTAAAAGTCTTTTAAGATTTATGCAATTTTGAAAAGAATTGTGACTTATTTTAGAGGCTGTGTTTTATTTTTATAAAAATCATCTATCTGAGCATGAAAATCCGCATAAGTATCTTCCTTACTATTTTTTGTATTTCCAATATAACTGCACAAAAAATTGATTTAACTAAATTAAAAAATTTAAAGATTCGTAATGTAGGCCCTGCGAATATGAGTGGGCGCATAACTGCAATTGATGTGGTAACGGAGAATCCGAAAATTATGTTTGTAGGTGCGGCATCAGGTGGTGTTTGGAAATCTGAAAATGGAGGGTCTGCCTGGAAACCGGTTTTTGATGAGCAGCCCACACAAAACATTGGATCACTTACCATTCAGCAAAGTAATCCTGATGTAATTTGGGTAGGTACGGGTGAAGGTAATCCACGTAATTCCATGAATCTGGGCATTGGGATTTTTAAGAGCATAGATGGTGGCCTCACATGGAAACATATGGGGTTAGAAGCTACTAAAACTATACACAGAATTAGTGTTGATCCCACAGACCCAAACATCATTTATGTAGGAGCCATGGGAGACCCCTTTACTGCAAATGAACATCGTGGTCTATATAAAACAATAGATGGTGGCCTACACTGGAAAAAAATATTATACTCCAACAATACATCTGGTATTGGTGATATGGTCATGCATCCATCAAATCCTAAAAAATTGTACGTAGCTCTTTACGAACATAAACGAACACCGTACTATTTTACTTCCGGTGGTGAAGGATCTGGACTTTATGTTTCTGAAGACGCCGGGGGGAACTGGAAAAAATTAGGAGAAAAAGAAGGTCTGCCATCAGGTGATGTAGGTAGAATAGGTTTTGCAATTGCACCTTCTGAACCGAATAGAATTTATGCTAAGATTGAAGCTAAAAAGAACGCTATTTATCGTAGTGATGATGGTGGGGCGAATTGGCGAATAATAAATGACAATCCTAAGTTCGCTAATAACAGACCTTTTTATTTTCAAGACCTAGCGGTAGATCCAGAAGATGCAGATCGAGTTTATAATATTTACCAGCCCTTATCGGTAAGTTATGATGGTGCAACTACTTTTGATACCATACCCATGATACCTGCCGATGAAACAAAAGGTATTCATGCAGATTTTCATGCTTTTTGGGTGAATCCAAAAGATGCTAAACACTTTATCATTGGTGGTGATGGCGGATTGGGAATTACCTATGACCATGGTACAAGTTGGTATTTTCCAGAGACGATTCCTGTTGCTCAATTTTATCATGTAGGCGTAGATAATGATACCCCGTATAATGTTTATGGTGGTATGCAAGATAACGGCAATTGGTCTGGACCTGCCTATACTTGGAAAAGAGGAGGTATACGAACTTTATACTGGCAGTATTTGGTAGGTGGCGATGGATTTGATATTTCGCCCGATTTAGATAATTCACGATTTGGATATGGCTCTTCACAAAATGGCGATTTGTATAGATATGATAAATTATCAGGCTATTATGTGAGTATAAAACCACCTGCGCCAGATTTAAATACCGCGCTGCGTTTCAATTGGAATGCAGCCTTTGCAAGAAATCCATTTAATACCGATCTCGCTTATTACGGCTCACAGTTTGTACATGTTACTAACGACAAAGGTGCTTCTTGGAAGATAATTTCGCCCGATCTAACAACGAACAATCCTGTACATCAAAAACCGGATTACGGTGGACTTACATTAGATGTTTCTGGAGCAGAACGTTACAATTCTATTTTGACCATTTCACCAAGTTCGCTAGATGCAGATGTAATATGGGTGGGTACCGATGATGGTCAAGTTCAATTAACAATGGATGGAGGAAAAAGTTGGAAAAATGTAACCACTAAGGTTAAAGGGATGCCTAATGAAGGTTGGATAGCCCAGATAGAAGCTTCTCGATATGATGCCGGTACGGCATGGATGGTTGTTAACAATTATAGAAAAGGAGACTATGCACCCTATCTTTTTAAAACCACAGATTTTGGAAAATCTTGGTCTAGATCGGTGAATGGAGAAAATGTAAAAGGGTATGCCTTAAGTGTACTCCAAGATCCGGTGGAATCTAATTTAGTGTTTTTAGGTACCGAGAACGGATTATGGATTAGTATTGATGAGGGCACTACATGGGCCCAGTTTAAAAATGGTTTTCCTTCGGTTTCTACAATGGATTTGAAAATTCAAGAAACAGAATCTGCATTGGTCGTAGGAACTTTTGGAAGGGCAATATGGGTGTTAGATGATTTATTGACCTTAAGGGAATTGGCTGGCAACCGATTAAAATCTGGGTTGACCGCATTGCCCATGAACGATGCTGTACAAGTAAAAGGAT
Organism: uncultured Maribacter sp.; assembly: GCF_963974015.1. Lineage (GTDB taxonomy): Bacteria > Bacteroidota > Bacteroidia > Flavobacteriales > Flavobacteriaceae > Maribacter. The sequence continues at coordinate 134,781 of NZ_CAXBBZ010000005.1, forward strand.
TGTTCATTAATCCCCCAGGAAATATTTGGACAGGTTTTCACACCACTTTTGAAGGTGAGAATAAGGTTTTTCAGAAAACCCAAATTCCATTTTTTATTACCAATGAACCTACGGCGGAATCAATGGTAACCGCTATTATTTATGACAATCAAAATAGGCTGATAAATACGATAGAAACTAAAGAATTCACTAAAGGGTTGAATTATTTGATATGGAAGTTAGACGAGTCTTCTTCTTCATTGCCTGGTTCTTGGGAAGATGATTTTTCAAGAGATATTCCTGTTCTGCCAGGAGAATATAGTATTGTTTTGAAAAATGGTTCGTTTACCGATACTACGAGCGTTAAAGTTATACCAGACCCTAGATTTCAATTAGAATCTGAAGTAGACGAGGAGCTTTATCGTTATAGAAAATTAGTTGATGGACAGGTAGAGGTATTGTCAAATCACTTATCCGATATCGATGCTAAAAATAAAAAGGTAGCGAGCTTGCTAAAACAAGTACATGAAGCTGACAATAAAACTGACCAAGGCTTAATATTGAAACTTGAAGCAATGAAACAGTCTTTAACTATGTTGCGGGCAAAAGGGCAAACTCCAAAGCCAGAAAGGCAAGTAGGTGCATGGCAGTCTTTTGAAACGTCACCTTATACGAAAATTAGGGAAGCCCTTAGTATAGCGGCTGCCCAAACAAATGTAATTTCAAGTCAACATACTGAAATACTTGAACAAGGAAGATTACTTGTCGACGATTTTTCGAAAAAGGTGACTAGTTTTATGTCCAATGAATGGGCGTCTTTTGAAGTTACTGTTAAAAATAGCAACCTGATTTGGGAAGAAAAATAAGTAAGGATCAACTATTGTAAAATAGCATCGGCCTCTATTTCTACCAAATAACCATCGCCTACTAACTTGGCTTCTACTAAGGTATTTGCCGGATTAATGCCTTTAAATCGTTCGCCGTGGGCGCGGGCCACAAGTTCCCAATCAGCAAGATGATTCACAAAAATTCGGGTGCGTACTACATCCGAGAGTGTGCCACCGAATGAGGTGATAACACCTTCAATTTTGTCAATAATAAAATGGGCCTGTGCTGCTGGATCACAACCACCAATCATTTTACTGCCATGAGTAGCTGTAGTTCCTGAAACTTGAATACTATTTCCGATTTTCACTGCTCTGCAATATCCTGCAAACTCTTCCCATTCCGTTCCACTAAAAATCTGTTCTCTGTTTTTTCCTTTTTTTACAGGGGTAAAAGCTTTTGGTATCGTTTCTAAATGGTCGCTTAAATCACCTGATGCGGTCAAAAATGGCGGTTTTCTATATTCATCTCCACAATCACCAGGAATCATCTTCAGTTGAAGCTGGGCAAGTTTAATAGCGTTGATATCTTCAGTATCAAGTTGAATGTCGAGCATTCGTCTATTATCATCAATATGCTCACTTTCTCCCAATCTGGCCCCAACGATTACTGAAGCGACTGCTTCATTTGCTAAAATGAATCTACTGGCAATATTGGCTATAGAGGCATCATGCTTATCTGCTATCTTTTTTACTGTTTGCAGTAGGTTTTGGTAGGGAGTCCAGCCTCCTGCAGCATCTATAAAGCGTTTGTATTTCATTTGTGACCAAGTGGTCAATTCTTCGGCAGTAGGTTCATTTTTCCCCAACCATTTATCGGTTAGGAAACCACCGGCTAAAGTTCCGAAGGTTAATAATTTCACATTGTATTCACGACAAACAGCGGCCATATTTCCGTTTGCACGTTGGTCGATTAAAGAATGGCAAATTTGATTGCTTACAATGGGAATTCCACTAGCAAGGGCTATACGCAAATGTGCAGCATCGAAATTGGTTACCCCTAAGTGCTTAATTAATCCTTCATCCTGTAATTCCTTCAAATAGAAAAGTCCGTCTAGCCAGCTTGCATCTGGATAATACCAGGCATGAAACTGCAAGAGATCAATAGATGGTTGTTGCATTCTATCTATAGCGGTTTTAACTGCCGCTCTAACATCTTCTCTGTTGATTTTCCCTGGTTTTGGCACCCACTTTGTAAACAGCTGTACTTTGTCTTTATCGTTAAGACTATTTTTAAAAGTTCCTGCAATTATTTCACTGGACCCATAATGATCTGCCATGTCAAAAGAAGAGAGTCCGGCGTCTACATATGGCGCCATAAATTTAGCGGTCGCTATCGGATCTAAAGTGTTACCGTTTCTCTCCATATCGGCTATTTGCCATAAGCCTGTTACAACTCTAGAAATCTCTAAGCCTTTTGCCAATTCAATTTTTGTTCGCATTTTTTATTCTTCAGGAAGTTTTAAAAATAATTCTTTTAATTGGGCATTCTTTTTCTGCAGCCTTCTCCAATTAACACCGAAAATAATACTTGCTATTCCCATCACGATTAGCCAAATAGGAGTCGAGTGAAAATACCAAGCTGCGGTTTGGGCGGTTAAGTCCTTAAAGGTGTGAATGCCTAAAAAGGCAGATAGCGTAATGATGCCAAGCCAACCTATCCATAATTGTAAAGTCCTGTTTTTTAAAACTGAAATTTGTTTTGCCAAGGTAGGATTGACTTTGGTAATCGCTACCAAGGAGATGCACATGAGCAGAAAGTTGACCATCATAGAAGTCACCATAATATCGATACCTAAAAAGAAATCTCCTGCATAATGTGAGCCTAATACACCTATACTTGCCATAGTACCGGCAACAAAAAGTGCAATATGTGGCGTATTGTTTTTTTGATGAACTTTAGAAATAGATTTTGGAAAAATACCATCTTTTGCCCAAGCGAACATTAATCGTGAAACCGATAGAAGCATGGCAGGTAAATCATTGATCAATGCAATTGCGGCACCTGCTAAAATGGCTATTCCCAATCCAGATGGTAATACGTAACTCAGAAGGCCAGGTGCTGAAATATCTTTTACCATAGCTTCCTCGGCCACAAAGCTCCATGGTACAATATGATATACAGCAGAAGCGAATAAGAAGTAGAAAAGACCAACACCGACAATAGCTAAAAGAATAGCCCTTGGTAATGTTTTTGTCGGGTTCTTAGCTTCGCCACCTGCTTGTGCAATAGAATCAAAACCTATAAAGCTAGAAAAAAGCAAAGCGGCTGCCGATAGAAATATACGCCAGTCAAAATTTATGTTTGTGGTAGGTTCGAAAGTGCGTCCCGTTTTTTCTTGAAGTCCGGTTAAAAAATCGGTAGAATCATATAGTAGACCTGCTGCAATGACAATTCCCCCTAAGGTGAACATTAAAAACATCATAGGGAGTAAAATGCGTTCATAGCTTTTAACGCCGCGCACATTAACAGCTACAAAAGTCCAAATAAGTGATAGCGCAATAGATACTCTTATCCATCCAACTTCTAGTCCGTTAGAAATTTCTTCCCAACCTAAACTTAGGGTAACGTCGCGAATAAAAGGTACGGTTACATAGGCAATAACACCAATAACAATAGAAAGTCCGAACCATTGAGAGAAGCTGGCAACAAAGCCTAAATATGGATTTAAGCCACGACTTGCGTAAATATAACTACCGCCAGCTCGTGGCATTGCAGATGCTAGAATACCATAGGCCAATGCTGCGAATAATGCAGGTATGGCGGCAAAGGCAAATGCGGGAAGTACGTAAGGCCCTATGCCGGGTACATTGCGCTGAATCATAAAGGGAACAACGTTTATAGAGGCACCCAACATAGAGCAAACTCCTGTAGCAGTGAGGGCCAAGAGCCCCATTTGACGTGTTAGTTTTTTAGAAATTGTTTTGGCCATGATACATTGAATTGCAATTTAGTTGCTATTCTTGACCAAGATAAGATTGTACCCCTGTCATTTCCCAACGGCCCAAGGAAATAGGAATGCTACCCACAGAATTTAGTTGGTCAAAAAATGCACGCATCTCGAAAGGTTCATTTTTAGACTCCTTCATTCGGGCATACTCTGCTAGTGTATTTTCTAAAAGATATTTTCCAGTTATATAACTGGTGCCATAGCCAGGCTGTCTAAGATATAGGTGTTGCTCAAAAAGTAATAAATCTTTTTCTGTTTTCATCCATCCTCTCGGGGTGTAGTTCGAATGAATAACACCGGCTTCTTCAGACGTCATTTCGTTGGCTTGAGCGTATAAAGAACCCAAACCTCTTGCCGCACGTTGTGCAATCATAATGTAAACGATTTCTCGTGAACGAGGTTGGTCATCATACAGACCGGCATCCATAAACATTTCTTCAACAGCTGTTGCAGTACCTTCATTTCTAGAATCGAATATGTTATATAACAAAGCACCTTTTCTGATTTCTCTAGAATTAGGTTCACTATCCATTCTAGCTAATTCGAACCAATGGTAAAAATGAGAGTATAACGGGCGTTGATCGTAATGAGCAGTTATCCAAAAAAAGTTTCTTTTCTCTTTAGGAACAAAGGCGCCTAAATGTTCATTAAGGGCAGGTTCAAAATAATCTTTCACCGTAACCATTTCATTTTTGTCGAGAAAAGTAAGAAGACTTTTAGCGGAAGCTTTAGCCCTCGCGTCGTACTCTTCTGGTGTACTTGCATCGTTTAATGGTGGTAAGTTTCGATTTCTATGTTCTTCTAATTTCAAGGCAGACCATGCCCTGGTAAGTTCTCTTTTTAAGAGCATTACTTCATCTTCCCATGTCAAAGGAACCAAATGCACATTTTGTAAATACCAAGTGTAATTTTCCTTGCCAATACCAGAAGGGCCATTTTTAGAAGGAGCCTCGGCCCGAAGCCAAGTGACCAAGTTATTTGTAGATTTTATAGCTTCATCAATAGCCGATACTATTTTTTTATTTTTTGATATTCCTGGAAGATTTTTCATATCCTCCAAGTTTATGCTTTGAGTTTCAATATCACGAATACCGGCAACCCATAGGTCTTTGGCATTACCGGTTAAATTTATTTTAGCCTGGTCGTTGATAACCGGAATTAACTCTAAAGCGGCAAGTAATTCTGTCCCATTTTCTTTGTCGAGTGGAAAGGTATATTTCCACACATCTATGATTGCGTGGTGCGTAGGGCCTTCATGTGCTGGTACATCACTACGGTCTGTCCATATAGTGGTGTAAAATGCAGGATCTCTAACCCAAGGTTTAAGCACTCTTTGGTTAAAATCGTACCCATTCATTTCTGCATTAACAATGCGCCAATCTACTTTATTCGCTATTGGCCAACCCGTGGTGTCAATCGCATGAAGTTTTTGTTGAAGAGTTTTGAATTGAGGATCTCTATTAACAAAAGTTGTTTCCGTATAATCAGGTGCACCATCTCGCAAAGGTGGTTTTTCGAATAATCGCCACTCTTTAAAAATTTTCACCAATTCTTCATTCGAATCTTTGCCTTGGGATATGGCAGAATTCGGAAAATTGGCTAACAGAAAGGTGAGCAAATAAAAAACTGATTTCGGAAAGGTGGAATTGGTCATTTTTAGATAGTGATTGGTATATGAATGCAAAATAAGAATAGTGAATCAATGAACCAATATTCTTTACATGTTACTTGAAAATAATCTATTTGAATGTGCTTATATAAGAAGATTAAGGGCAAGAGGTGTATGAAGAATAAAAAGGAAAGGTCGAAAATTAAAATGTGGTAAAAGATATTAAATTAGTAGAATTCTAAATAACCCATGTAGAACAAAAAACAGCCATTAATTTTTTAGTTTTAATTTTTAATTATGAATTACTTTATTTGTGAATTATATTTAAAATATGTTTTACAAAATTGTATTAATCTTGTGGTGCAGATGTATATTATTTAAGTATTGATTCAATTTTCACTGAACATCTTTTAATGATAGAGCAATCTAATATCAATTATGGATAAAAAGTTTTATTTTCTTGAAGACGGTGGTGAAATTGGCGAATTGATGCGTAACAAGGATTGGTCAAAAACACGAATTGGGCTGCCTGAAACTTGGCCATCAGCCTTAAGAACAACAATGAGTATATTGTTGAACTCCCCATTTCCTATGTTTCTTTTTTGGGGTAAAAAATTAAAGTGCTTTTATAACGATGCCTATAGGCCAAGTCTTGGGATAAATGGTAAACATCCATCTATTTTAGGAATGAGCGCTAAAGAGGCGTGGCCAGAAATTTGGGACGATATTTCTCCTTTACTTAGCGCAGTCACTGAAAATGGAGAGGCTATTTGGAGAGAAAATCAGTTGATTCCTATTTTTAGAAATGGACAATTAGAGGACGTTTATTGGACCTATAGTTATAGTCCGGTAAAAGATGCGTCTGGTAATATTGTAGGTGTATTAACGGTGTGTAGCGATAATACGGAAGCTGTTAAGGCTGTTAAAAGTCTACGAGAAAGTGAACGCCGTTTTCGAGAAATGGCCGATCAATCACCTATTTGGATTTGGATAACCGACGCTGAGGTTAATGTTCAATACGCAAATAAAGAACTTTTAAACTATATCGGAATTGAGAATTCCTCTGACTTTACAGGACAAGTTTGGAAGGATGTGGTACATGAAAATGACATTCAGTTAGTATTTGCTGGTTTCGCTGATGCGGTACAAAATCAATCAGAGTTTGCTTTAGAATTTCGAATAAAAAATGCATCAACTACTAATTATGAATGGTTTAAAGTTATTGCAGCCCCCAAGTTTGAAGAAGGTAAGCTGGTAGGTTTCATAGGAACAGGAATGAATATTGATCAGCAAAAGTCTTTTGCAGAACATTTAAAGAGTGAAGTTTATCATCGAACCAGGGAGCTTGCTGATAGTAATATTAAACTAGAATCAATGAACAAAGAACTTCAGTCATTCGCCTATATTTCTAGTCATGACCTTCAAGAGCCGCTAAGAAAAATTCAAATGTTCGCAGAAGTATTAATGGAGAATGAGTATGATAACTTATCCAAGACAGGTAGGGTGAAATTCGAGAAAATAAAATCTGCCGCAAATAGAATGCAATCATTGATTAACGACCTATTGGCCTATTCACGAGCCGATACTGAGAAAAGAGTTTTTGAACTTATCGATTTAAAAAAGGTTGTTGGTGTGGTTGAGAATGATTTAGGTGAAGAGTTGGCTAAAAAACAAGGTAAAGTCGAAGTTTTGAGTAGTTGCAAACTAGAGGTAGTGCCATTTCAATTTCGTCAATTAATGTATAACCTATTATCGAATTCGGTAAAATATTCTAAGTCAGATGTCAACCCTGTCATTAAAATTATGGGGGAGACTATAGATGGTTCAGATAGTGATGATAAACTTTTAATAGCTGGTAAGCGCTATGCTAAAATTACAATCACAGATAATGGGATCGGGTTCGATAAACAATTTTCTGAGAAAATTTTTGAAGTCTTTCAAAGGTTACATTCAAAGCAAGAATATACGGGTACAGGTATTGGCTTGGCGATTGTTAAAAAGATAGTTCAGAACCACAACGGTTTCATTAGTGCCAATGGTGAATCGGGAACTGGTGCAGTATTTCAAATCATTATTCCAAGTAGTCAGTCAGGTATATCTTAGAAAAGCTTTTTTAATTTTTTATAATGAATACTATGAAGTTTAGTATTTATGAGAACTTCCTAATTTTAAATTCTCCAAAAGCATAAATTTTGCTGTTGTTCTTTTTTTGGCAAATAACGCTGACGAAACCGCTTTTTGGGTCTTGAATTTCAGTAATCAAGAATATCAAGATTATGGTATCTGGTTAAATGATAAGGAGCACCTATCACTTAAGAATCAGTGCAGCCTGTAAAGTGTATGATGCTGCTTTTTCAGAATTATCAGTAGATAGTGTAGAAGTGGTTGAAGAAGAAACCGATCCCAAAGAGTGGACATGTAAAATAAACATACCTACTTATGCTTCTTTGATATTCAAAAAAACATAGAAAATTTTAAGGTTATCAACTAATAGAATCGAAAATATTGAAAAAGGGTAATTTTTTAGGACTAGATTCAAAAGTGGTAATAATTTGCCGTATTTTGTTATAGAATGTTTTTTGAAAACAATAGTTTTACAAACTTTTTAGAAGCGAATTAACTGTAATATAATGAATGGAATATAGTTTCATATATGATCCCGAAAAGATGGTTAATGAATTATTTCATAGAACAATGATCGCAGCCGGGGTTGATTTTGAAATTTTGCAAGACGGAACTATTAAGTTTTTAGATGATTTAAGTGAGGAGAGGCTTAAATCAATTTCTAATGAACTTAATGGTTTTGGTATTAAAATTCAAACGAAAGAGAATCGTGATATCGTTGAGGAAATCAAGATTTATATAAAGAAAATGGTACATGGCGGTGATATACGAAATGTGAAAATTTCAGAACTGCTCTCAAATCGATTGGGTTTCAGTTATCCATATCTTTCAAATCTATTTTCTAGTAAGACATATACGTCAATTGAGAATTTTTATATATTAGTGCGAATAGAAAAAGTGAAGGAATTAGTACTCTTAGAAAATACAAGTTTAGCTGAAATAGCACATGATTTAAGTTTTAGTAGCGTTCCACATTTATCTAATCAATTTAAAAAAGTAACTGGGTTAACGATAACTCAATACTTAAAGTTTAGAAAAAAATAAGAAGAACAATTTTTCAACCAATATGAAATTTGAAAATGGATAAATTAAGAATACTTCTTGTGGACGATGATGAAGATGACAGGCAATTTTTTGCAGATGCATTGGACGGTATTGAGCTTAATACAGAATTACGCCAATTAGAAAATGGTAAAAGCTGTATGGAGTATTTGACCCAAGAAACTGAAAATCCGCCAGATTTGGTTTTTCTAGATTTGAACATGCCCATAATGAATGGTTTCGAGTGCTTAGAAGCAATTCGCGGTACACCACATTTAAAAGATATATTAGTGGCTATTTATTCAACATCATCTGCAGAAAGAGATATAGAGGAAACTTTTGAAAAAGGTGCGAATATTTATATTAAAAAGCCTTCAAGTTTTAGTGAATTGAAAAAATCATTGAAACAAGTGGTTAAAATGAATTGGGCATATCATCTAAATGATTTCAAAAAAGAGAATTTTTTATTGAAAATATAATAGCTCATATCAAATTGAATTAAAAAAGTTGTTTCGAAAGGAGCAACTTTTTTAGTTATTGCACTAGTCGATTCGAATTAATACCACGTATTTAGCAGCAATCTATTATTAGAGGTTTAAACCTCACGTATACCTATGACAAGCATTAAATCAGATAGTTTTTTTAAGAATATTGTCGATGGCTCTAATGAAGCTTTAGTCTTTTTGTGTCCTAATTTTGAAAAATCGAATGACATTAATGAATATGTAGTGGTTTATGCAAATAAAAAAGCTGAATCACTTTTTGCAAATACAATAGAAACAATACAGAACAAGGCACTTATAGAGTTACCCAAGTTTTGCGAATTTGGCGAGTTACTAAATCATTTAAGTTCGGTAATAAAGTCAAAAAAACAAGAGGCTTATAATTTCGTTCAAAAGGTCGGGCAAAACAAATTGAATATGCACTTTAAAATTGAAAGTCATGAAACCGGACTATTGTTAAGTGTTACAGAGGCCAAGGTGTATTATGTAGAAGATAAAGAATCGAACTTGCCAGTGGGTGATTTAAAAGCTAGAATAAATGAGCTTGAAATTTCTAATTTATTTAGTTACCGAGTTTTAGATAGTTATGATAGTATAGTTTCCTATTTAAAACCAATTTTTGATGATAATGGGGTTATATCCGATTTTAGAATAGATTATATCAATAATCGAATGGACGATATTACCCAGGAAGAACCTGAATTTATTATCGGTAAAACCTTTTACGAGTATTATCCACAAAACTTTGAAAATGGAGTATTTGATAGATTAAAAGAATGTTTCTATAGTGGACAGAATCAAGATTACATTAAGGAGTTTTTCTTTAACGAACAGTCATATTGGTTGAGTAATACGGCCGTAAGGATGAATGATGGAATTGTTCTTTTTTCAAAAGATATAACCCGAGAAAAGAAAAACGAAGAACAATTATTTATACAGAATAGATTGCTCTTAGAGGCTGAACATGTGGCGAATATTGGAAGTTTTCGCTGGAATTTAGGTGAAGAAAAAATTAAATATTCTGAAAATGTGTATCGTATTTTCGGCTTTGAACCTAAGGAATTCGATAGCAGATATGACCGTTTATTGGCTTATGTACATCCCAATGATATTAAGAAAGTAAAGGATGCTTTTCATAAGGCTCGGATTGGTAAAACTAAAACAGACTTGGTTTTTCGCATATACACGAAATCTAACGATATGAAGTATATGAATGCCATAGGGGAATGCTATCAAAAAGGAGGAAATTGGTATATGGTAGGAGTGATAAGAGATGTTACCAAGCAAATAGGGGTAGAGTCTAAACTACAAAGTAAAAATGCGGAGTTAAAAAGGTCAAATTCAGATTTAGAAGCCTTTAATCGCGTAGCAAGTCATGACTTGCAAGAGCCTTTACGTAAAATTCAAATGTTTGTCAGTCGCTTGAACGAAGAAGAGAAAGATACTATGAGTTTAAAATCTCAAGGATATTTAGAGAAAGTGAAATCTTCTTCTAACAGAATGCGAAATCTTATTAATAATCTGTTGTCCTATTCAAAAGTAGACGAGATTGAAGAACAACCTAAAAGAACAGATTTAAATGACGTTCTATCAAATGTATTAGATGATTTAGGTGAGCGAATAGAAAATATGGATGCTGCCGTTGCTTCAGATGCTTTGCCGGTCGTAAATGGCGTTCAATTTCAACTTGAACAATTATTCGCAAATCTTATAGGTAATTCATTAAAATATGTAAAGCAACAAACGAAAGCTAAGATTCAAATAAAAAGTGAAATTGTATCCCGTAACGAATTACCGCCTGAACTTTTATCTTTCGGAGGTAGTTACGTTAAATTACAATTTATAGATAACGGAATAGGCTTCGAGAAAAAATACGAGGAGAAAATATTTGAAATATTTCAACGATTACATGGTAAAACTGAATACTCAGGTACTGGCTTAGGATTATCAATCTGCAAAAAGATTGTTCAAACACATAATGGTCTAATACAGGCAAAAGGCGAAATAGATAAAGGAGCTGAGTTTACGGTTTACTTGCCAACATTACTATAACCAACATATCCATTAAGGCTATATTTTTCAGTGGTTCTTAAAATTGTGTAACACGTTCTCAAAATGATGTAACACATTAACAGGTCAAAGTGTGGATATTTGTATCATCAAATAATCGGTCTTTATGAAAAATCTTCAATACGCTAGAGTTGGTACCGTAAGAGCGAAAGCTGACAACAGTAGTTCTGAATATAATAATCAAAGTATGACTGGTATTGTGGTGAGTTTTAAAAGCTCGGCAAATAAATTATTCAATAACACTGTAAACAATATATCATGCAAGTAGTACATAATCAATTAAGTTATTTTAATAATATTTTAGGCGGTAGCATTTCAAGTTTTGAAGGTGATCGTGTATTGCAATATGATAACGAAAAAGGTACAGGTAGAATTCAAACAGTTTCTTTAAATTCTGGAATATCTTATTCTGAATATAACATGGACTTGGTAGAAGATTTTAATTTCGATTTGAAATTGGATGAAAACCGTAGTTTGTTTTTTATTTATTGTTTAGAAGGAAATTTTAGCTTTACCAAGGGTGGAGAAACATCTAAGGTAGAGGCGTTACAAACAGTAGTAGTTGGTGGCTCTAATGAAGTAGTCAATATTAAATTAAGAAAGGGAACGAAATCTAACTTGTCTGTTATAAAAGTAACGCAAGATAATGAGCACTCGGTTAAAAATAACGACGGTTCCGAATTATACGATCATTTATTTGCTTCATTCTTAAATGAGGATGATAGTGTTCATGTTGGAACTTTTAATTTGAAAATTAAAGAGCAGTTACTACAAATTCGCTCCATTACTCAAAAAGGATTGGTTAGAAAGTTGTTAATTGAAGGTATTGTTAATTTCACATTAGCTCTTGAAATTCTTCATTGTAAACAAGATATTGACGGTAATGGTCAAGTTAATACCTTGCTGACTAAAAAAGAGCTTTTAAGGATAGAAGAGGCTGTAAATGCAATAAAGAGAAAACCTGAATTTCCATATACCGTGACAGATTTAAGTAAAGAATACGGCCTTTCTCCAACAAAACTACAAGAAGGGTTTAAAGTTATGGAAGGTACTACGGTAACAAATTTCATAAGAAATGAACGTCTTATACTAGCTGAAGAATTAATTCAAACATCAGATATGAATATTTCTGAGATAGTTTATTCTATAGGTTTTACGAGTAGAAGTTATTTCTCAAAGATTTTTAGAAATAGATATAAGTGTACTCCTAAAACTTATTTAATGAATATTCGAAAAGTCTCTCTTTCTGCATAAGAGCAAGAATAAGAAATAGCAAAAGTCAGCCATAGCTGACTTTTGCTATTTCTATAAGTTTGTAATACTAAGTCTTAAAAGCGAAAATGTACTCGCAAGACCAGCTAGTTTTAATAAACTATACATACCTATAAAGGCAGTTATTTCAAATAATCGGAGAAGACTGGTAATTTTTTTGTGAAAACGAATTGTAGGGAAACCCCTCTCTAAATAAATTATTCTGTTGTGCTCTTTAATGAATAGTAAAAGATAGGTAGTAAGAGATTGAATTCTATTAGATTGAAATAACGAATTCAGGTTCTACTTTTATTCTTTCAGAACTATTGACATAACGAAGACATTTATGCAGTAGTGTCTTAAGTTGGTTGTAAGATGATGGCTTTTGTAAGTATAGCGAAGCCCCCATTTCTTTTAATCTATCTATTTCTTTAGGGTGATACGATGTTGAATATATTATTACTGGTGTGTTCACATATTTGGCAAGGTCTCTAATATCAGCAAGACATTCAAATCCGTCCATCATAGGCATTTTTAAATCTAAGAATATAACATCTGGTTCTTCGTTTGTACCTGATGTTAAATCTGACATTAAATCAACCCCATTATTATATTCAAAAATTCTTGATGGTATTGGAATCTCTCGTAATGCATCAGAAAAAAATAATCTGTCATCACTATCATCTTCTGCTAGATAAACATTAAGTAAAGTTTTGCTCATTTTAATTAAATCAATTATACTATTAAACCACGTGTTAGAAGTTAAAAAGATATAGTAAAACACGAATGCAAATTAAAAATTAGGTGGCTCAATCAGTAATGCTATTCACTAAAAATCTAACTCAAAACCTGATTATAATTTTTTATAAAATCATTTTATACACCATATAAACAGTTAATCTGCATATTATAGTATGCCGATTTAGTAATAATTTAAGAGTATAGGTTAAATTCAATGATGTTCTTTGAATTTCTATTGTCTCAGATAACCTTAAAATTACGGTTTTAGATGAGCATATTTTTCTTTTAAAAATTTATGTTGGCGAAACTTATATAGGTTGATCTGAAACAAGACTTTTGATTTTTTCCCAAAATTGTTTTGAGGTTGCACTGGTAGGCTTTACCAAATCAGACAACAAAATTAAATTTCTTCTAAATTGTTCAAATTCATATTTGGTGACGTGGTTTTCGTTAATAGGATAATAGGCCATACCCCAGTTAGGAAATGTTCTCTCACTTATTTCGTCATCGGAGAAAAGAGTGACGTTTTTATGACGGGAATCTATTTTAATTTTATCATAAAGAATTTCGATTTTACTTCTATCACCCTCTAGTAATTGAACAAATCCACCATTATAATAAATAAGACAACCAGTTATTCCCTCACGTTTATTATTCTCACGGGCTTTTTGAAGAAGTTCTTCCATGTCTGTGCCCTTTACAGTTTCAGTAGCTACAGATTCATATGTTAATGTGTACATGTAAAAAGAAATTAATCATAAAATTCAAAAATAATAAAAATGATAAATAAGTATGTGCCCATTTGATATTGAAAAAATGCTTGTATGGTAATTTATAATGGTAAAGAATAGAAAACAAAAAAGCCCCTTAAAAGGGGCTTCAGAGTGATCGCAGGAGGATTCGAACCTCCGACCGTCTGCTTAGAAGTTATATTCTTAGGGTTCATTAATTTTAATTTAACTATATCAAAATACTGTTTTACAGAACTTTGCAAATATAGTGTTTAATTCTATTTCATCATATATCATTATTTTTCTGCACATTTTCTGCAAATCTTCTGCACACTTTGTATTTTTGAAAAAGCAAAGAACAAAGGATGAGTAAGGAATATACAATTTCGTTTTATTTTGACAGTAGGCGAAAGAAGGGAAAAAACACCTTTCCAATTAAGTTGAGGTTATACCACCCACCTAGCACCAAGGAAAAACTATTTAGAACTGGCTACTATTTTTCAGAAGAAGAATATATGCAAGCGGTGAAGCTTAAATCTGCAAAAGGCGCAAAGAAGATTTCTAAGGTACGAAAACAAGAAATAGGGGAAATTCTTCACGTACTAAAAAGTAAAGCTACTAACATACTTAAAGACTTACCAGAATTTTCTTTTGAAGCTTTTGAAAGAAGGTATTACAACAAGTCGGCAAAACTAGATGTGTGCAATTACTATGAAGATTATATTAAGAACCTAGAAAATAATAAAAAAGTGAGGACTGCCGAGGTTTACCGTTTATCGCTTCAAAGGCTCAAAACGTATATAGAATATTCAAAGAAAAAAGAACCTAAAGAAATTGATTTTGAACTAATAACCCCAAAATTTTTAAAGGCATATAAAAATTATTATTCTGATTTAGGGCGGACCAATGCCACAATAGGAATTTATTTAAGACCGCTAAGAACAATTTTTAACCAAGCAATTAACGACCCTAATTCTGGCGTTAAAAAATCGCTATATCCTTTTGGTAAAGAGACAGCTAAGAAATTTCAAATACCTTCAGGATTCAAAAAGAAAAAGGCACTTACCAAAGAACAACTAAAAATTTTATTTGAAGCAAAACCAGCGAATGAATATCAAAAGAAAGCAAAGGCCTTTTGGTTTTTTAGTTATTTGGCAAGCGGTATGAATTTAAAAGATGTTGCCTTATTAACTTTTGATAGTGTTAACGGTAACGAATTAAGTTTTGAAAGGGCAAAGACCAGAACCGAGCAAGGCACCGCTAAGGATGAAATTAAGGTAGTTTTACCACCATTTGCAAAAAATGTTATCAAAGAATATGGAACCACGAAAGGAAAAAAGAACGATTATATTTTTCCAATTCTTTTAAAAAGTGATACGGCATTTGAACAGTCAACAAAAATTAAAAATTTTAATCGCTTTGTTGGGCAACATATTAAGAAGCTGGCTATTGCCAACGGTTTACCTTCAGATATATCTAGCTATTGGGCCAGACATTCCTTTGCAACCTTTGCCATTAATCACGGGGGGGCCAGTATGGAGCTGGTACAGGAAAGTTTAGGCCATAAAAGTATTAAAACTACCCAAAATTATTTTGCTGGTTTTCCTACTGATGTGAAAAAGAAATTAAGTGAAAGCTTATTAAATTTTGATTGATGAGGTTATGAGCGAAACACCGACCAACAACCAATTAAACAATTGGTACGATAAAGCTTTAGAGATACCTTCATTTTTAGATACGCTATCTCTTTATCAAAAAGATGAACTTAGAATATTCACACAAAAGAAGGTCATTAAAAATTACTCTTTTGCAGTTGAATGTTTTAATATTTGGAAAGAAGAAAATTACCCTAAAGGCTTACCAGAAGAAAAAAGGATTGACCACATTCTTTTTGTCAATCTGGACACCAGAAAGCAAATTTCAATATTAAACCTACTAGGCTGGAATTGGACACCAGAAAAAAGCTTTTTCAAACTAGAAGCACCAACCCCAGAAGCAAAAAAGATACTTAGCGAAAATGAAGCTAGGGCCCAATTTTATGAAGTTTTAAAACACCCTTTATTTGTTCTGGAATTGAACGAATACGAAAAAAGCAAAATATTAGAAATTGCTTTTGATGAACAAAAACGAATAATAAAGCAAGCTTCTGCCTATCTAAAGAACCCTTCAGATACCTCAATTTTAAATGATGCCGAAAGCTTTAGATTAGGCTTAATCGGTCAAACTGATTTAATTGATGATTTAAAAGATGTGCCAGAAGAAAACAGGCTAAACTATTTTTTAACAGAAATAAGCGAAAACGCTATTTCCTTAAAGGCTCTTTTTCAAAATCTAGGCTTTAATTGGAATTTCCAAAACGGTCAAATTAGGCCAATTAAAGAACCTCAACCAGAAAAAAAAGAAAACCATAGATTTAGCAGGCGACAAATAGCTTTAATTCTAACTTTTGAAAAGGAAATGGTAAGAAACCCAGATTCTGACATGACCGAAGGATTAAAAAAAATAGTATCCGAAAAATATGATTTTATAAGTAAGACTTCGGCTAGGCAGATTTATTTTGATTTTTACAAGCCTATTCAAGAAGCTATTGAAGAAGAAAAATCATATAAAAAAATAGTTGAATCAATTTGCGATAAACAAGGAATAAAACCCAAAAGACTAAAAAGAGATATTGAGGGCATTTTAAATAAAATAAACGACCAAGGTCAAAAAGAAGCTTCTGAATTTCTAAACGGTATTCACCTTTTAATGAATTAAATACAAATAGTTTTGATTTAATTAAATTAAAAGTGTAACCACTTATAACCCCTTACCACCTTCACTATTCACAAACATTTGTGTAACTAAAAATTACGCAAATGGAAAATAATCCTTTTAAAACTATTAATGATAAGCTGGACAAGCTTCAGTATTCATTTGATGAACTTCAAAACAATTCAGATAAGGTTTCATTTGAACCCGATTTACTAAACGTAAAACAGGCTTCAGAATTTTTAAATCAAGCTGAAGGAACCCTTTATAATAACGCCTTAAAAGGTACCATTCCGAGTTATAAAAAATTTGGTAAAAGATACTTTTTGAAAAGTGAATTGCTGGAATGGATAAAGAAGGGAAAGCATAAGGCCCACGAAGAATTAACAGACGAAGTAAATAATACTTTACAGGGTCAAAAGAAGAAAACCAAAACTCAAAAACAGATTGAACAGATAGCCCAGCACAATAAAAAAAAGGGGCAAAGAAGTAAAGAACTTCTTAACGCCCCCAGCAAAGAACAAAATAAAGATACTGATTTTTCAAACATTGAAAAAGGCGAAGAATGAACCCTAAATTCAATGATGAAATTTTAAAGAAGGGGGCAAAGGCCAGCAAAGGACTTACCACCGCTGAAGTAACTGCACAAATATTGGCAGATGCTGAAAAGGCAAAATCTAAGAAGGGGTTATTCATTTTAAAAAAGGCTTCACAATGGATTGACGAAGCTAAGAACCGACCAACGCCCAAAATGCTGTTTAGTGAGTTTTGGCACGAAGGTGAACTTTGTATTCTGTTTGCAGATACGAACGTTGGTAAAAGTATTCTAGCAGTACAGATAGGCAATAGCATTGCGCTGGGGGAACCATTACAAGGTTTTAAAATGGATTCTGAAAAACAGAAAATTCTTTATCTGGATTTTGAACTTTCAGACAAACAATTTGAAGTTAGGTATTCTCTAAATTATAAAAACCACTATCAATTCATTGATAATTTTCTTAGGGCCGAAATAGACCCAGATACAGAGGGGCCAGAAGGTAAATTTGAAGAATTTCTTCACGCTTCATTAGATGCTATGCTAAATGAAGAAGGGGTTAAAATTCTAATAGTAGATAATATTACCTACCTATCAAATGAGACCGAAAAGGCTAAAGACGCCTTACCGTTAATGAAGCAATTAAAGAAGCTTAAAACAAAGTATAATCTTTCAATTCTGGCCTTAGCACATACACCAAAAAGAGATCAGCACAAAGCAATTACTAAAAACGATTTACAGGGATCTAAGATGTTGATTAATTTTTGTGATTCTTCTTTTGCAATTGGGGAATGTGAAACCGAAAAAGGGGCCAGATATTTAAAACAGATTAAGGCCAGAAATACAGAATTCATTTTTGATTCTAAAAACGTAGCTGTTTGCCAGATAGCAAAACCCAATAATTTTTTAATGTTTCAATTTCAATATTACGGTAACGAATTTGATTTATTAATGAACCGAGATAACTCTTTTGAAGATAAGAGGGTGCTAGCTAGGCAGATGAAAGAAGAGGGTCATACTATCTATGATATTGCTGAAAAATTAGGTATTTCAAAAACCTTTGTCAGTGATAACACAAAAGATATAACCCAGAAAAAAGGGCGTAACAGGGCTAATAAAAATGATGAAAATGGCAACGATTCAACCCTTAATCTTGTTTGATATATCCGCCATTAGTCCGCCCGTACGGACAAATAAAATAAGAGATAAAATATTATTAATCAATACTTTATGAAGGGTAGGATTAATTAAGTCCGTTGTCCGTAAAGAAAGTTTTACCTGTTTATGGTTTTTACAATATAGAAACCCACGGACAACGGACTTAACAAGAATACTAAATCATAATTATTTGATAATCAATAAATAAACTGCATTTAATTATGTCCGCATTAACGGACTTACACGGACAAATGAATAACGATTTCAAATATATATTAGAACCATATAAAGGCCCCAGCACTAGGCACGTTTGCCCCCAATGCCAGAAAAAGAAACAGTTTACACTTTATATTGACCAGCATACGGGGCAAACACTTTCTAATCTGGTAGGCTTATGCAATAGGGCCGTTAATTGTGGTTATCACTACACACCAAAACAATTTTTTCAAGATAATAAAGAGTTTAACCCAGATGTTAAACCGAACACCACACAAGGCACCCCGCAGATAATGGAACCCCAGAATAAAAAACCTATTTCGATAATATCATTTGATATACTTGAAAAAACATTGAAGGCCTATGACCAAAACCATTTTGCCCAATTTCTTGTAAAAAGGTTAGGTAATAAAATTGCTGAAGATGTTGCTGGCCTATATTATTTGGGAACCTCAAAACATTGGAAAGGTGCAACCGTATTCTGGCAGATTGATATTGAAGGGCTTGTAAGGACTGGTAAGGTTATGTTGTACGACCCAGATACAGGCAAACGAATAAAGGAACCCTTTCCACATATCAATTGGATTCACAAGGTTTTAAAGTATAAAGATTACAACCTTAACCAATGCCTATTTGGGGAACATCTTTTAAGTATGTACCCAGAAAAACAAATTGCCATTGTTGAAAGCGAAAAGACCGCAATGTTATGCGCTGGACACCTACCAGAAATAAATTGGCTGGCTTCTGGCAACCTCAACAATTTGAGCGCAAAAAGATTACTATGCCTAAAGGGTAAGAAAGTAATGCTTTACCCAGATGCTGGGGCCTTTAAGATATGGAAAGATAAGGCCAAACAATTAAAAGATATTGCCAGCTTTACGGTATCTGATTTAATTGAAACCAGAGCAACCCCAGAACAATTAAAAGAGGGTTACGATATGGCAGACTATCTAACCTTACCCCCTTCTAAGTCCGTAGGGCGCAAAGAATGTGAACAAACCCTTAAACCCACAAAAGAAGATTATAATACGTTAGAAAGTAACCAAAGGGCATTTAATGAAGATGAGGTTAACGATTCCTTTTTTGATGAACTGAAGGCAACCCAGACCAAAGAAAAATTAGAAGTGTGGCCTGTAAAAGAATTAGAAGAATATTTTAATAAGGTTACACTACCAGAAGAACCTATTCAATTAGATTCTTCAGGCCCTATCATAGACCTTCAGAAATTTATTGAAAGTAATTTAAGTATTGTAAAAATGCACAACGGCAAAGGAATATATAAACCGTACTTCGATAGATTGACCCAGTTAAAAAAATATTTACAAAAAATTAGCTGAAGGGGGGTATATGGGGTTAAATCACTAAGATATTTAAAGGCTATACATCGCCACTTAGTAACAATTATACTTATTGAATTTTTTAGAGGGGGGGGGTATGATACTTAGTAAATACAATAAAATACTATCAAGTAATGATAATCTAAAGTTTCCTGTTTTGAAATTCTATTAATTTCTTGTCAATTTCCTTTTCAATGTTTTTATAAATTAATCTTCTTTCTTTTTTAGTGTAAAACCTTTTATTCTCAATATATAATAGGGTTTGCTGAAGTAAGTCCATAGTAATAGGATTTTATTTTTTATTTAAAAATACACTTCATTTTCTGCAAATTTTCTGCACAATAAAAAAAGGATTACGCGAAAAAATCGCATAACCCCTTTGTTTAAATGTGATCGCAGGAGGATTCGAACCTCCGACCGTCTGCTTAGAAGGCAGATGCTCTATCCAGCTGAGCTATGCGACCGTCACCATTTTTTCAAATGTGGGTGCAAACTTAGTGAAATTTATAGACTGGTAAAACCAAAATCAATTAAAAATTTCATTATTTTATGTATGTTCTAAAATACGGTTACGACCTGCCATCGTATTGGTCGAAATTCTCCCACAGTTGATCTAAGACTTTATAGAATATTTCAAATTCTTCTTCGGTGATACCCAGGGTGCTAGCCTTTCTCAAATCCTTTATAAAGGGCATAACCTCTTTCATAAGATTAGTGCCTTCTTCGGTCATTACCAATTTAAAACGCTTTTGGTCATCTCTAAATCTTGACTTTCTTAAGAGCCCTTTTTTACATAAACCGCTTATTACCCTAGATGTTGTTGCTCGATTTCTAAAATTTGATTTGGCAATATCTGCCTGTGAAGCATCTTTGCCTTCTAGGTGTACACGTTGTAAAATAACCCATTGCTCAATAGTTAAATCAATACTGTTTTCTGCAAATACCTGTAAAAAAGTACTTTGTACTTTTTTTAGGGTACGGTCAATGTAAACGCCGAATCCCTCAGTCCTGTCCATAATTTTCGTGCTTATTCTTCCAAAAGTAACGGAGTTTATCGTTAATTTTGTTGTTAATGCAACAAAATTAAAAAATAGTTGTAATTTTACTACCGCCGAGACGGTCTAAAATGGGATATATGCAATTAGGTTTTAAGAATTATATTTTAGAAGATAGTACATATAAAGGTGGAGGTAAAAAAATCGTAATGCCCGATGGTGTAACTGTACACAAACTATCTTCAAATGAAAATCCGTTAGGGTATTCACCGAAAGTGAAGCAGGCGTTAGCAAACACGTTAGATGATTTAAGCTTCTATCCTGATAATACCGATATACGATTAAGAGAGGCACTAGTTAAAGACTTCGATGGGGTGTTGGGTGCGGATAATTTTATTACCGCTAATAGTGGTTCTGAAATTATTGATATGATTTCTAAGGCTTTCCTAAGTGAAAATGATGAGGTAATTGTTAGTCAGCCTTGTTTTCTGCCGTATACTGCTTTTACACGATGGATGGGAGCAAAGGCGATCAATGTGCCTATGACCGAAGATTATAATTATAACCTAGATGGTATTCTTGAGGCTATTACAGATAAGACGAAGCTAGTATTTCTTGCCTCCCCAAATAATCCATCAGGGAATTATATTCCCATGGAAGACTTGCGGAAGTTTATTGACAAGCTGCCTGAACACATAGTTTTGGTATTAGATGAAGTGTACAGGCATTTTGCGGAAGCAGAAGATTACACTTCAGGAATTCCTTTTGTAATAGAAGGTAAAAATGTAATTGCCATAAACAGTTTTTCAAAGACTTATGGTTTGGCAGGTCTGCGTGTAGGGTATTGCTATGCTCCATTGGAAATTAGTAATTATATGAGAAAAATATGTAAGCCATTCTTACTTTCTTCATTGGCTTTAGAAGGTGCGATTGCTGCTTTAAAAGATGTTGATTTTGTAACTAAAACGGTAGCCTTGGTAAAAGAGGAGCGAGAATTCGTTTTGAACGGACTTCATGCTTTACATATAAAATATTGGCCAACACAAGGTAATTTTGTATTAATAGACCCACCAATTAATGACATGGAGTTTACAGTTTTTTTAGAACAAAGAGGCATCATGGTACGCCCGGTAGGTAATTTTGGTGCTCCAGGTAAAGTCCGTATTTCATTTGGAGTAAGAGAGGCGAACAAAGCGCTATTAGCTGCTTTAGAAGTTTTGATGAAAACCCAAACGACAACAGCATAACTTTTTTTAATATATATGTTGCAGAAGCAACAATAAGTAAAGCAAAAATATAAAACTCAATAGTATGTCAACATCAACAGCAGTAGAAAACAAACACAAAGAGGCGCAAGATTTTATGCCTATCAATGGTACAGATTATTTAGAGCTGTACGTAAGTAACTCAAAACAGGCGGCACATTATTACAAAACTGCATTCGGTTTTAAATCTCTAGCTTATAAAGGTTTAGAGACTGGTAGTAGGGATTTGGAATCTTATGTTGTAGAACAAGACAAGATTCGTTTGGTTTTGACATCTCCATTAAAAAGCGGAATGGATGTAGGTAGACATATTGATAAGCATGGTGACGGTGTAAAAGTTACTGCACTTTGGGTAGATGATGCTACCTATGCTTATGAAGAGGCTATGAAAAGAGGAGCTAAAAGCTATATGAAACCTGTTACAGAGGAAGATGAGAGCGGTAAAGTAGTTCGTTCGGGAATCTATTCTTACGGTGAAGTCGTGCATATATTCGTAGAACGTAAAGACTACAACGGAATATTTTTACCTGGGTACCAAAAATGGGAAAGCGATTACGAACCTACTTCTACAGGTTTGAAATTTGTAGATCATATGGTAGGTAATGTGAATGAAGGTCAAATGAACTATTGGGTAGATTTCTATGCTAATGTAATGGGCTTTAAGCAGATTATGTCTTTTGATGATAAGGATATTTCAACAGAGTTTACGGCATTGATGAGTAAGGTAATGAGTAATGGAAACGGTCGTATTAAATTTCCTATCAACGAACCTGCACCGGGAATGAAAAAATCTCAAGTAGATGAGTATTTAGAGTTTTATGAAGGTGAAGGGGTGCAGCATATTGCCGTAGCTACAGATGATATCGTAAAAACAGTGTCTGACTTAAAAAGTAGAGGAGTAGAATTTCTTACCATACCAACTACTTATTATGATGTATTGACGGAAAGAGTTGGTGAAATTGATGAGGATATTGAATCATTAAGAAAACTCGGTATTTTGGTGGATCGTGATGATGAGGGCTATTTACTTCAGATTTTTACCAAAACCGTGCAGGCAAGACCAACAATGTTTTTTGAAATCATTCAAAGAAAAGGAGCAACTTCTTTCGGGAAAGGAAATTTCAAGGCATTGTTCGAAGCTATAGAACGTGAGCAAGAATTAAGAGGAACTTTATAAGTTCAACAGATTTCTTGAAAATCTAGGAATAGATTACTTTTAAAGGAAGCTTTATTAACTACTAATAACGAACGTATATGCCTATATATCATAGACAAGGAGAATTACCACCTAAGCGGCATACGCAGTTTAGGAAACCAAATGGTGAATTGTATTCTGAGCAATTGTTCGGTACAATTGGTTTTGACGGTATGTCCTCTTTATTATATCACCACAATAGGCCTACCATGGTCAAAGAGATATTAAAGAGCACCGATGTTTCTCCCAAAATTGCCTTGGAGAAGAATATACGTTCGTTAAAATTGGTAAGCTTTAATGCTCCTGCAAAAGATGATTTCTTAGAGGCTCGTGAACCATTGTTGGTGAACAGTGATATTATTATCGGAGTTGCAGCGCCAAGAAAATCGTTACGTGATTATTTTTATAAAAATACCGATGCCGATGAAATGTTGTTCATTCATAAAGGCACGGGCACTTTGCGTACCATTTTTGGGCAAATTCCCTTTGAATATGGCGATTATTTAATTATTCCTAGGGGGACTATTTATCAGATAGATTTTGATACTGAGGATAACCGTATTCTATATGCAGAATCCTTTTCTCCGATATATACACCAAAACGCTATCGTAATTGGTTCGGTCAGTTATTGGAGCATTCCCCATTTTGTGAGCGTGATTATAAATTGCCGCAAAATCTAGAAACTTTTAATGATAACAACGAGCATTTGATGAAGGTGAAGAAGCAAGGTATCATGCATGAAATGGTATACATTGGTCACCCTTTTGATGTTGTGGGTTGGGATGGGTACAATTTCCCGTACGGATTCTCCATTCACAATTTTGAGCCTATTACAGGTAGAGTTCATCAGCCGCCACCAGTGCATCAAACTTTTGAGACGAATGCCTTTGTAATTTGTTCTTTTGTACCACGATTGTATGATTATCATCCACTTTCCATACCGGCACCTTATAATCACTCGAATATTGATTCTGATGAGATGTTGTATTATGTAGATGGTGATTTTATGAGTAGAAATGGCGTACAGCCAGGTAATATATCATTACATCCGGCAGGTATACCTCATGGTCCGCACCCTGGTGCAGCAGAACGCAGTATAGGTCAAAAAGGTTCGGAAGAGTTAGCGGTAATGATAGATACGTTTAAACCATTAATGGTCACCGAAAATGCTTTGAAATTAGATGATGGCGACTATTATCAATCTTGGTTATAACAGAAATAAGTAAGCACTTGGCAACATTAAAGACATGGGTTTCCGTACCCAAAAATTCAGATTTTTCAATCTATAACCTTCCATTTGGTATCTTCTCATTAAAAGATGATGCCCCTAGGGCAGGTATGGCCATTGGAGAGCAGATTTTAGATTTGGCGGCAATATCTGATTTAGGTCTGTTAGAGGTAAGTGCGACATACTTTAGGCAGAAGACGTTAAATGATTTTATAGCATTAGGAAAGAAAATCACCAATAAGGTTCGTTTAGATATACAGCGTATGTTGGTTTCTGAGAATTCTCCGTTGAAAAATCACCCTGAAGTTTTTGCTTTACAGAAAGATGCAACTATGCATTTACCAGTGCATGTGGGTGATTATACCGATTTCTATTCTAGTATAGAGCATGCCACCAACGTGGGTAAGATGTTCCGTGATCCAGAAAATGCGTTGTTACCGAACTGGAGGCATATTCCGGTAGGGTATCATGGGCGCGCTTCTTCAATTGTGGTCAGTGGCACCAATATTCACAGACCCTTGGGTCAGGTAAAACCAAATAATGAAGAATTGCCCTCGTTCAAGCCCTCCAAAAATTTAGATTTTGAATTGGAAATGGGTTTCATAGTTGGCAAAAGCACCGAATTAGGTGAGCGTATTTCAACCAAAAATGCAGCTGAACATATCTTCGGTTTAGTGTTGTTCAATGACTGGTCTGCACGTGATATTCAAAAATGGGAATACGTGCCTTTAGGTCCGTTTTTAGGTAAAAACTTTGCATCTTCCATGTCCCCATGGATTGTTGCTTTAGAGGCATTGGAACCTTTTAAAGTTCAAGGTCCCGAGCAACAACCAGAGGTGTTGTCTTATTTAAAATATGAAGGTGCAAATAATTATGACATTCAATTAGAAGTGGGTATGTCTGCACAAAATTCAGATGAAACTGTCATTAGTAAATCAAATTTCAAATATATGTATTGGAATATGATGCAACAACTGGCGCATCATACCGTAAACGGGTGCAATGTAAATGTTGGTGATGTAATGGCATCTGGTACCATATCAGGTAAAGATGAAAGCTCTTTTGGTTCTTTATTGGAAATATCATGGGGCGGTAAAAAACCGTTTAAACTGAAAGATGGCAGCGAGCGTACATTTATTGAAGATAACGATACGGTTACAATGCGAGGTTTCGCAGAAAAAGATGGAAAGCGAGTAGGTTTTGGAGAGGTATCTGGAACCATAGTACCCAATAAATAAATTAGAATACTACAGCAATGTCAAATAACAAGGAAATAAATTCAATAGACCCAACTACCATTTCGCAACAAGAGTTACATGGTTATTTGTTGTCTGCAGTTGCACCTAGACCAATCTGTTTTGCCAGTACAGTAGATAAGGATGGAAATGTGAATTTGAGTCCGTTCAGTTATTTTAACCTGTTCAGTGTTAATCCCCCGATTATGATATTTTCTCCTTCAAGAAGAGGTCGTGATAATACTACCAAGCATACCTTAGAAAATGTTTTGGAAATAAAAGAGACGGTCATCAATATTGTCAATTACGATATGGTAGAGCAAATGTCATTGTCAAGTACCGAATATGACGAAGGTGTAAATGAGTTCATAAAAGCCGGATTTACCCAAGTACCCAGTGATAAAATAAAGCCACCAAGAGTAGGGGAAGCTCCTGTTGCTTTTGAATGTGTGGTCGATAAGGTAATAGCACTGGGCGACGGACCAGGAGCAGGTAATTTGGTATTGGCTAAAGTGGTACAGATTCATGTGAAGAAAGCGTATTTAGACGCAGATGGTAATCTAGACACTCCAAAATTAGACTTAGTAGCGCGTATGGGGGGCAATTGGTATTGCAGGGCCAATGGCGATGCACTTTTTGAAATACCAAAACCTATACGTACCAAAGGAATTGGGGTGGATTCGTTGCCAGAAGCTGTTCGTAATAGTGCTGTTTTAACGGGTAATAACTTAGGTCGATTAGGCAATTTGGAAGAATTGCCTACAAAAGAATCAATCGGTAAAATTGCAGAAAATCCACAAGTTAAGTCCATTTTAGAAGGAACTAAGAATTCATCTGAAATTCACAAGCTAGCCCAAAAATGGTTGGAAGAAGGAAAGACGGAAGATGCATTGGCGTTATTGCACTTATAGATCATCGGGTTCAATATGAATCAGCACATGTTCTAGGTTAGGAATTTCCTTATTAAGATGATCTTGTAACAGGTGAGCAATGTCATGGCCTTTGGTAACTGAGATATTACCATCTACCATGGCGTGCAAATCAACATGAAATTTCATTCCCGCTTTACGAATAAAGCATTTTTCTGTTCCTGTAACTCCGGGAACCTCTAAAGATTTTGTGCGGATTTCTTCCAAAAGGGCATCATAGCGTTGTTCATCCATAATCTCACCAAGCGCAGGTCTTAAAATCAAATAACTATTGTAAAGAATAAACCCCGATGCAAGTAATGCCGCCCAATCATCTGCAGTTTCGTAACCTTTGCCAAAAATAACGGCAATTGAAATACCAATAAAAGCCATTACAGAAGTAATTGCATCGCTTCTATGGTGCCAAGCATCTGCCTTTAAAGAAGTGCTATTGGTTTCTTCACTTTTTTTGATCACAATACGGTATGAGATTTCTTTCCATACAATTATTAAACCTAAAACTATTAATGTCCATGCTTTTGGAACTTTATGCGGAGTCTGAATATTCTCGATGCTTTCATAGGCAATGACCGTTGCAGAAATAACCAAAAACGCTACGACTAAAAATGTAATGACTGGTTCTATTTTTCCGTGTCCGTACGGGTGATTTTCATCTGCTGGGCGTTCTGCATATTTGAATCCCAAGAGCACTAAAATGGAAGAAAAAATATCGGTAGTAGACTCAATAGCATCTGCAATAAGGGCATATGAATTACCAAAAAAACCAGCAAATCCTTTAATCAAGGCCAGAAATATGTTTCCGATAATGCTGAAATAAGTGGTCTTGATAGCAGTTTGTTCGATACTCATATAGCAAAGGTAATAGTATCAGAAATCACAGAATATTTTTATTTATATTTAATCTCAACTTTAAATAATGAATACAGCTGTTAATTTGCTTTTTCGTAAGCTTCTTTTAACCATTCGATTAATTCACTATCGACTTGCGTAGCATCGGTAAGCTGAACTCTGTGCGTGCACATGGTGCCAAAAGGGCCAGAAGATTCTAATCGGTCATTTGTAGGTTTATCCTTTATTTTGAGTCCGAGGTCAATTCTAGTTTTAGTGGCCGGTTTAATAAGGGCGAATTGTGTTTTCCGTATCAAACTGACAGTGGTTTTTTTAGGAGTAATGGTTACATCATCGCCAAATGATTTCACCACTTTTAAAATGGCTTCGTAAATTGGTTTTAAGTTTTCCTTCCCTTTATATTGTTGGTCAACCAAGTCTGTAGGAGTATTATTCTCTTCTTTGGATAAAGTGACAATGGTATTGGCGAAACCATGGGTTACACCATGTTCTTTTTTGAGAAAATTGACAGCTTCAGAATGCTTTGTAAATGATTTTGATTTCAGAACCGTTTTCCACTCCTTTAAAGACTTACCTGTTTTTTCGGGCATATTATCAATCATGGTTTTAAGTGCCTTTTCCATTTTGTCGATGATTTGAAATTGAACTTTAATTTACGAAAATTAATAGTGATTTAATTTTTTATATGTGCAATTTAGCAGGTAAAATTAGTTTTCAATGCTTGTAATAGAGGCGCTTTATCCATAGAAAGAATGAAAAATCAACTTCTAGATTATCAATCTAGCAATAAAAAACGTCCTAGCTATTTTATGAATAAAAAAAAGGCGATTAACATATTTACGCATACAATTATAATTATTAGTGCTTATATTAGGTAAGAAAGAAATACGACTCACCTATGGCATTAAAAGTTGCAATTAAACATAAGACAAAATATATATACGATAGAAGTATAAACTTATCTCCACACATATTTAGATTGCGGCCTGCACCACATAGTAGAACGCCCATTGAATCGTACTCCATAAAGATTAAGCCAGAGAATCATTTTTTCAATTGGCAACAAGACCCGTTTGGTAATTATTTAGCACGTATCGTATTCCCCGATAAGACTACTGAACTTTCTGTAGATGTCGAAATTATTGCAGATTTAAAAACGATTAATCCGTTCGATTTCTTTGTTGAAGAAGCTGTAGAAGAATTTCCTTTTACATATTCCGAAGAATTGAAAAAGGAATTACTGCCCTATTTAGAAAAAGTGGAAAGTGGCCCGCTTTTAAAAGATTGGTTGGCGAAAATCGACATGACACCTAAGCGTAGTATCGACTTTTTAATTGGTTTGAACAGCGATTTGTATGATTATTTGAATTATACCTTACGTATGGATCCTGGAGTGCAAACTTGTGAAGAAACCTTAAGCAGTAAATTGGGTTCGTGTAGAGATTATGCTTGGTTATTGGTACAGACGCTACGCCATTTAGGTTTGGCTTCACGTTTTGTTTCTGGATATTTAGTTCAATTGAAGTCCGACGAAAAATCATTGGATGGCCCATCGGGTCCTGAAGAAGATTTTACAGATTTACATGCGTGGGCAGAAGTATATTTGCCAGGAGCGGGTTGGATCGGTTTAGACGCTACATCTGGTCTGTTGGCTGGTGAAGGTCATATTCCTTTGGCATGTACACCTTCTTATGAAAGTGCAGCACCCGTTAGCGGATTTAGCGATTTTGCTGAAACTACCTTTGAGTTTGAAAATTCTGTAACCCGTATTTTTGAATCTCCACGCGTAACCAAACCTTATACAGAAGAGCAATGGAAAGCCATTTATGATTTAGGCTTTGTGGTTGAAGATGAATTACAGGCGAATGATGTTCGACTAACCATGGGTGGCGAACCAACTTTTGTTTCAGTAGATGATATGGAGTCGGGGGAGTGGAATACCGAGGCCGATGGTGAGCACAAACGCAAACTGGCAAGTAAATTGTCATTAAGTTTAATGGATGTGTTCGGTAAAGGCGGGGTCTTACATCATGCACAGGGAAAATGGTATCCTGGAGAACCTTTACCGCGTTGGTTAATAGGTATTCATTGGCGTAAAGATGGAAACCCTATTTGGAGAGATCCAAAGTTGCTGGCCTCCTTTGCGGAAAATTATAAACTACCCGTAAATATTACGGAGACATTCTTAAGAACATTATCCAAATTTTTAGGGACTGACAATGAAGCTGTTACTCCTGCATACGAAGATGCATTTTACTTTTTATGGGAAGAAGGTAAACTGCCAATTGATGTTGATCCAAAAAAATACAATAAAAACGATACCCACTTACGCCGTAAATTGGGCGATATTTTAGAGCAAGGTATCGGTAAGGCCGTAGGTCATGTATTCCCATTAATTAAAAAAAACGGCAAATGGATTACTAATCTGTGGGAGTTTAGAGGTAAGCATTTATTATTGACACCTGGTAATTCATCTATAGGATTGCGATTACCATTAGACTCTTTGCCAAAAAATCCTGAAATTCCATCAGAGCCAACAGCAGAGCCTGAACTTTTTGAAAAACGACCTGCTTTACCAGCATACGGAGTCGATTTAAAGCGAAGAAATAGAAGGAAAACAGAAACAAGAAAAAATAAAAATCAGCCTTTTGTTCGTACTGCAATTTGTGCTGAGGTTAGAGAAGATAAATTATACTTGTATTTACCGCCTTTAGATAGCGCAGAAGACTTTCTAGATTTAGTGGCTAGTATAGAGGCTACTGCTAAAAAATTAAACACTCCGGTAATTTTAGAAGGGTATGAGCCACCGCGAGATAACCGTTTAGAGGTATTGAAAGTTACACCTGATCCCGGTGTTATCGAAATAAATGTTCATCCGGCAAATAACTGGAAAGAACTAACTGATAATACGTTGACGCTTTATGCAGAGGCTAAAAAAGCTCGTTTAGGTACAGAAAAATTTATGCTGGATGGTAAGCATACCGGTACTGGAGGGGGAAATCACGTTACGTTGGGTGGGGTTACGCCAGCGGATAGTCCACTACTTCGTAATCCACAATTGTTGCGAAGTTTATTGACGTTCTGGCAACATCACCCTGGACTTTCTTATTTATTTTCTGGGGCATTTATAGGGCCAACGAGTCAAGCACCACGAGTTGATGAGACTAGATTAGAAAACTTATATGAGCTAGAGATTGCATTTTCGCAAATACCCGAAGATAAAGAAGTACCATTTTGGTTGACCGACCGTTTGTTTCGTCATTTACTGACCGATATTACAGGAAACACTCATAGGGCAGAATTTTGTATCGATAAATTATATTCCCCAGATTCTTCTTCAGGTAGGTTGGGTATACTAGAACTTCGTGCATTTGATATGCCACCACACGCACAAATGAGTTTAATGCAAATGTTGTTGGTGCGGACTTTGGTTTCTTGGTTTTGGAAAAAGCCCTATAAGCATAAGTTGGTTCGTTGGGGTTCTGAACTTCATGACAAATTTTTATTAGAGCATTACGTAAAAGAGGATATAAAAGATATTGTGGATCAATTGAACGATGCGGGTTATCCATTTAAGTTAGATTGGTTCGACCCGTTCTTTGAATTCCGTTTTCCATTGTATGGCATGGTAGAAATAAATGCGATGCAGTTAGAACTTCGTATGGCCATCGAACCTTGGAATGTGCTGGGCGAAGAAATGACAGGGCGTGGTACTTCGCGTTATGTCGATTCTTCTTTAGAACGCATACAGGTGAAACTTAATAACTTCACAGAAGAAAGGTATACGTTAACGTGTAACGGCGTAAAAGTAGATCTTAGCCCTACGGGAACAAAAGGTGAGTATGTGGCAGGTGTACGCTTTAAAGCTTGGGATCCTTGGTCTGCATTGCACCCAACTATTGGTGTAGATACGCCCTTGGTTTTTGATATTGTAGATGATTGGAATCAAAAATCTATTGGAGGTTGTACTTATTTTGTGGCCCACCCTGGCGGGCTTTCCTATGATAATTACCCTATAAACAGCCTTGAAGCCGAATCGCGAAGAATAAATAGGTTTTGGGATATTGGTTTAACACAAGAAGAAGAAACACCGAAAGAATTGGTCGCTACAACAAATTTTACAGGTAGAATGGTTGAACCTAAGTCAGGTTCAAATACATTTGTATATAAGGAGTTGCCAGTCAATCCCGAGTATCCACATGTAACCGATTTACGTAAGAAGTAATTGAAAAAGGCAATGCCAACAACGAAGACTAGCTGGTTAAATAGCTATAAAACCCATCAGGGCAATGATGAAATGTACTCATTGAACGATGAGTTAAAACCTTATTGGAATAAATTATTTAAAGGGTTTGATAAACTTGGGGTGAACGGATTAACGGCACGCCAGAAAGATATTGATTGGTTATTGTCCGAGAACGGAGTTACCTATAACGTATACAATGACCCAAAAGGAATGCACAGGCCTTGGAGCTTGAATGTGGTTCCTTTTGTTCTGCATCAAGAAGAGTGGAATAGGGTAGAGGCAGGTTTAAAACAACGGGCCGAATTGCTTAATTTGGTCTTAAAAGATGTTTACGGCGAACGAAAGCTGATTAAAGATGGTATTGTACCCTATGAAGTTATTTATGGGCATCGTGGTTTTTTAAGACAATGCTCAGGAATGGAGCTTAATCTAGAAAAGTTTTTATCCATATATGCAGCAGATTTGTGTCGTGGCACTGATGGTCGTTTGTGGGTAGTTAATGATCGTACAGAAGCACCATCAGGAATGGGTTATGCATTAGAGAATAGGTCTACAAGCAGTAGAATTCTTCCTGAGATGTTCGCGAAAATGCATGTTAAACGTTTATCTGGTTTTTTTCAAGAATTCAATCAGATGCTTGTTGATGCTGCCCCAGGTAAAAAAGAGAATCCGAATATCGTAATTCTAACACCCGGATCACATAATGAAACGTATTTTGAACATGCCTACATGGCTTCATTTCTAGGATATCCATTAGTGCAAGGCAATGATTTGGTAGTGCGTGATGGTTTTCTATGGATGAAATCACTACAAGGGTTAAAACAGATAGACGTAGTATTGCGTAGGGTAGATGATGCATTTACAGATCCATTGGAATTACGTGAAGATTCACATTTAGGTGTCGCGGGATTATTAGATGTGGTGAGAAGAAAAAATGTATCGGTCATTAATCCAGTAGGAAGTGGAGTTATTGAAAATCCTGGGTTAATTCCTTTTATGCCAGCGATTGCTAAATATTTCTTGAAAGAAGAGTTGTTATTACCGCAAATAGCCTCTTGGTGGTGCGGACAAGAAAAAGAGAAAAATTACGTACTAGAAAATTTATCAAAATTAGTCGTAAAAAGAATAGATCGCACAAATAGAGAAAGTATCTATTTTGGTGAGTTAATGAGTACCAAAGAAATAGAAGCCCTTAAAAGAGTAATTTTAGAAAGGCCATATCGTTTTGTTGCTCAAGAGCACATTAATTTTTCTACCGCTCCGAATCTTACAAATGGGAACGTAGAGCCTAGAAATGTAGTCGCTCGCGCATTTTGTATTGCCTCAAAAGACCAGTATTCTGTAATGCCCGGTGGTTTGGTTAGGGTAGCATCAGATAGTGAAACCGTTAGGGTTTCTAATCAGCGAGGTGGTACAAGTAAAGATTTATGGATATTGGATGAGACCACCTCACAAGAAGATAAGAGTAGACAATGGCAGCAGAAATCATCGGTTGCAATTTCAGGATTAAATGATTTGCCAAGTCTCACGGCAGAAAATTTATATTGGGCAGGGCGTTACGTTGGGCGTACTTTAGTTAACGCTCGTTTTTTACGTACGGTTATGCGTCAAATGGCCATAGTACAGAATAGGGATGAAAAACCTGATTCTGAAAAGCTAAAAGTACTTTTCAAAGCTGTTACCCAATTGACAGGTACCTACCCAGGTTTTATAGAGAAGGATAAGGATGGGAAACTGGCGATGGATAACCCGTACGAAGAAATGTTATCCGTTATTTTAGATAAAAATAGAGTGGGCAGTTTAGCCCATACCATAAGTATGTTCAGCAATTCATACTATTCTATACGTAATCTTTGGTCTTCGGATATGTGGCGTGTTTTTGAAAATATTCAAAAGCTTTGGAGTTCTTTGGTAGATAGTGAGGATCATTCTATCAATCGAATATTAAAAGTATTGAATCAGTTAATTACCCGCTTAATTGCTTTTATGGGGCTGATTGAGGAGAGTATTATGGTACAACAAGGTTTGTTGCTTTATTTCATAGGATTGCAATTAGAGCAAAGTTCGTTGACCATTACTAAATGTCGTGCCTTACTAACGATTAAATACGACGATCAGGTAGAATATGAATTGTTAGAGTATTTATTGACAAGCCACGAAAGTTTAAATATTTATCGATATAGTTATCGTTCGCATATTGAGTTAGAGCATGTACTTGATTTAATAGTGTTAGATCTAGACTATGCACGTTCTTTAACCTTTATGATTAATCGATTGCAGAAAGATATATCTCGTTTGCCACATTCGAAACAAGACCATCGATTAAGTAATTATGAGAAATTTGTATTCGAGGCCTTTTCAAAGTTGAGGTTAGCAGAATCATCAAAATTAGCCAAAACAAAATCTGAAACTGATTTTTCTAGAGAAGAACTTGATAATTTATTGAAAGCTCTTTCTAAGCTTTTATATCAGACTTCGCAATCTATATCAAATACCTATTTCAATCATACAGACAAGCAAAACCAATTGTTTACACAGTCTTTCCCTATTTAAGCATGATATTTAATGTAACACATATTACCAAGTACGAATATAATGCCCCGGTAAGTTATTGTCATAATATTGCTACGCTTAGGCCAAGAGAATCGAAGGGACAAGAGCTTTTAGATTATACGATACAGATTACTCCAGAACCCACTGAAATATCTGAGCGTATCGATTTTTTTGGTAATTACATCACCCGTTTTTCCATACAAACGGAACATAAAATACTGAAGGTAACTACCAGAAGTAAAATCAAAAGGGACTATGCG
The DNA here is from genome assembly GCF_963974015.1 of uncultured Maribacter sp. GTDB lineage: Bacteria > Bacteroidota > Bacteroidia > Flavobacteriales > Flavobacteriaceae > Maribacter. Next base: position 169,418 of record NZ_CAXBBZ010000005.1, read on the forward strand.
AAATTTCAGGAATCTTTCAAAAGTCCAGCATGTAAAAACATCACGATGAACAATGCTTTGTTAGCTTTACAGGGAATGGATCCAGAGGTACTTGAGGCAAAGCAATATATACTTGAATCAATATTCATACGACGCACAGATAAGGATATACGTGAGTATGCCGAATTGTCTTTTAAAGGAAACCGTTCCGTTTTTGATGCAGCTTACGAATTAATGCAACGAATTTATACCGATTTCGATTTCGATTCGGAGTTTTCTACTATTTCGACTCCCATAGAAGAAGTTATGAAAGAAAAAAAGGGAGTTTGTCAAGATTTCGCGCAAATTGCCATTGCTTGTATTCGTTCTGTTGGATTGCCCGCACGATATATTAGTGGTTATATTGAAACTCTACCACCTCCTGGTAAGGTAAAATTGGTAGGTGCAGATGCATCGCATGCATGGTTTGCTATATTTATACCAGGTTTTGGCTGGGTAGATTTTGACCCCACTAATAACATAATACCCAAAGATCAGCACATTGTGGTTGGTTGGGGTAGGGATTATTATGATGTGCCTCCCTTAAAAGGTGTGGTGTATGGAAGCGGTCAAAGTAAGTTGAAAGTATCGGTAGATATTGCTGCGGTCGAGTAAAATGTTTTCGATTATTGATGTATAGAAAAATTAAAAACCGAAAAATTTCAATATCAGATAAAAAACGGAAGGACATAATAAACAACCAATTCCTGTATAGAATGTTGCGGTTAATGCTCCATAAGGAACAAGCTTTTCATCTGTAGCGGCCAAGCCTGCAACTACACCACTGGTAGTACCTATTAATCCACCAAACACAACGGCAGCATGTGGATTGTCTAGCTTAATACGTTTGGCAATCAATGGGGTTGCTATTGTGGTAAAAATTGTTTTTACGACTCCAGTAGCTACGCTTATGGCAATGACATCTGAACTAGCACCCAGTGCAGTACCAGTTACAGGGCCTATAATATATGTACCAGCACCTGCTGCAATTGTTGCCATACTAACCGCATCTGTGTAACCCATAGAGTAAGCAATTATAGCCCCAATAAAAAAGGTTACAGTGACTCCAATAAATAGCGAGATTATTCCTGCAAGTCCGGCTTGTTTTATTTTAGAAATATCGGCACTCATTGCTGTAGCAACAACGGCGAAATCTCTAAACATAGACCCACCCAATATCGCCATACCTGCAAAAATGGGGATATTTGCGATACCTTTCTTATCGCCAAAAAATGCTAATGATAATCCTATTAGAATTGCAATGGCAACCCCAGGTATTTTATTTTTAAATATTTTTTTGGAAATCCAAAAAGAAATAAGCATCACGATGCCTACAAATAGAAAAGCGAATACGAGTCCGTTCTTAGAAATAATCTTTTCAATGATCTCCATACCTATGTTTTTGGAATTTCATTGTTTCTGCCAATTTTAGATAATACAGGTACCAATAGCATACAGATTATGGTGGTTACGATTCCGGCAACAACCGCAACAAAACCTCCTGAAACCGCAGCTTTAACGTTAAGCGTTGCAGCCATAGCAACAATAATGGGTATATACATGGCACTCCAAAACCAAACACCTTTTTCAGTTTCAGGAATTAACCATCCTTTTTTTCTAAGATAAATGCTCGATGCCATTAACAGAATCATTGCAAAGCCAACGCCCCCAATATCGTTATTGATGTTGATGAGTTTACCTAATAAATTTCCTAGGAGTTTGCCTAGTAAGAAACAAGCGGCCAGTAATGCTACTCCGTATATTTTCATAGGTTGGTTTATATGAATAGTTTTTTAATATCGTTCTTTGTTACTTTCCCCATAACGTTTCTGGGTAAATCTTCTTGAAAAATATACTTTTTAGGTGTTTTATATGCAGGTAATTTTTCATGAATCCATGATGTTAAATCTTCAACAGATAATTCACCAGACTTTAAAACTATGCTAGCCCCTATAATTTCTCCCCATTCCAAATCGGGAATGCCCACTACGCCACAATCTTTAATTTGGGGATGTGTGCGCAGTACCTCTTCAATTTCTAATGCAGATATTTTGTAGCCACCAGATTTAATGATATCTACTGAATTCCTACCTAAGATTTGGTAGCTATCGACATCGAATATGGCTATATCACCAGATTTAAACCAACCATCGACTGTAAAAGCCTCTGCAGTAGCCTCTGGATTTCCCCAGTACTCCTTAAAGACATTAGGTCCCTTAATTTGAATTTCCCCAGGTTCACCAGCTGTAACAATTTGATTGTTTTCATTGGCTAGCCTAATAGAGACGCCGTGTAGCGGTTGACCAATATGGCCTGGTCTACGTGTTTCGTTGTATGGATTGCTAATGGCCATTCCCATTTCGGTCATACCATAGCGTTCCAATAAAGTATGTCCGCTAATTTCTTTCCATTCCTTCAGAACACTGACAGGCAGTGCGGCCGAGCCAGAAACCATAAGACGAAATTTTAAAAGATGGTTTGAGATAGCCTGTTGTTCTTCTTGAGGAAGCTCATTGAAATAGGTAATTAATTTAAAGTAAATTGTAGGTACGGCCATAAAAACATTCACCTCACCTTTCAGGAAAATATCAAATATAGCTTTCGGACTAAATTTAGGTAAGAATTCACAGCAGGCTCCGCTCCATAAGGCACAACTTAACATATTAATAATGCCATGCACGTGATGAAGTGGCAAAACATTTAGAACGTGGTCATTTTTGTTCCATTCCCAAGAAGTCGTTAAGGCCGTAATTTGTGCCTCAATATTGGCGTGGGTAGTAACAACACCTTTTGGCAACCCGGTAGTGCCACTTGTGTAAAGTATAAGTGCACTACGGTCTAACGCAATCGTTGGCAACTCACATTTTTTGGGAGTAATATCAGCATATTTGAGAAATCGGATTTTAGTACTTTTAAATAGAGGTGAAAGCAATTCCTCGAAAGCCTCGGTATAAATTACCGTTGTGGCTTCGGTATCGTCTAGTACATACTGCATGGAAGGTAACGGATGTTTTTCACAAAGAGGAATGGCAATACCACCCGCCCTCCAAATTCCCCATTGAACTGCGGCGTAAGAAAAGCTCGCAGGAACTAAAAAAGCAATTCTAGCCTGGTTTAAATCTTTTTTGTCTTGCAATAGATGAGCAGAAACATGTTCTGACTGCGCTAATAGTTGATTGTATGTGTGGTTTTTACCATTGCTTTTGATGGCAACTCTATCCTTGAACGAAGAGGCCCTTTCAATTAGTGTAATCATTTGGTATAGGTGCTTAATAAACGTATCAGCCTAACAAGGTAAGCACCAATACGGTAAAATGCAAAATAGATTGTAAGTTACTTATTAATTGAGCTGCGGTAATATTCGTTTTCTTAATTCAGATGGTGGGTTTAAGCTCAAATCATAGATGTCTGCGGAATGGAAATTTATAAAAAAGCTTATATTTTTAGTTGTTTCAGAGTAGTTAATTATTTTTACTGTTCAAGATATTGAAATTGGGTTAATGATTTCAACATCTCGTGCTTTAAATAATTTAAATATTAAAGTTTATGTCATATAATAATCATTCTTTTGGCTTTCTCCTGATTTTTTTTATTATTTCAGTTTCCTCGTCTGTCAAATCTCAAACAATAGATATTGCCACTATCGCCGATGCCGCTAATGGTTTAAAAATGCGCTCAATTGGGCCAGCGGTAATGGGTGGTAGAATTGCCGATATAGCGGTAAGTGAACAAGATCCAAGTAATTGGTATGTAGCAGTTGGTTCTGGGGGTTTGTGGAAAACCAGTAATAATGGTATATCATGGAAACCTGTTTTTGATAGCCAGACCTCTTATTCTATTGGTTCGGTTGCTATTGACCCTAATAACTCGCAAGTGGTTTGGGTAGGTACTGGTGAAAATGTGAGTGGAAGGCATGTCGGTTGGGGAGATGGTGTGTATAAGAGTAACGATGGTGGCATAAGTTGGAATCGTACGGGGCTTTTTAAATCACAGCATATAGGTAAAATTTTAATTGACCCAAGAAATAGCGATGTGGTGTTTGTTGCCGCTGAGGGTCCATTATGGTCGGCAGGCGGAGATCGTGGTTTATATAAAACAATAGATGGTGGTAAAACGTGGAATCTGGTACTAGAAATTGATGAGAACACAGGAGTTACCGATATTGAATTTGATCCTTCTAATCCCGATATAGTTTATGCCGCTGCATATCAAAGAAGAAGACATGTTTGGGCGCTACTTTCTGGTGGGCCTAAATCAGGAATTTATAAATCATCTGATAATGGTGAAACATGGTCTAAAAAGAGCACAGGTTTACCTAAAGGCGAAATGGGTAAGATTGGGTTAGCGGTTACTTCTGCTAATTCTGATATTGTTTATGCTACTATTGAAGCCGAGAATTCTGAAAAAGGATTTTATAAATCTATAAATAAGGGAGAAAGTTGGGAACATCAGAACGAATATATTTCTGGTGGAACAGGACCTCATTATTATCAAGAGATCGAAGTTTCACCCTCCAATCCAGATTTGATTTATCAGATGGATGTTTTTATTCGAGTATCACGGGACGGAGGTAAAAATTTTAAAGTATTAGGAACAGGCCGAGAAAAACATAGTGATAACCACGCGCTATGGATTGATCCTGAAAATGGCAAACATTTATTAGCAGGTTCGGATGGCGGATTATACGAAACTTTCGATGAAGGTAGTACTTGGCGTCATTTTCCTAATTTACCTATTGCACAGTTTTATAAACTTGATTTAGATAATTCTGAGCCATATTATAATATTGTTGGAGGGGCACAAGATTTGGGTTCCTTAATTGGTCCTTCGAGAACAATGAATACCGAGGGAGTTAGAAATAGTGATTGGTATGTTCCATTGGGTGCTGATGGTTATGATAATGCCTTTGACCCTGAAGACCCTAATACGGTTTATATGGAAATTCAAGAGGGTAATCTTGTTCGTTATGATCGTTTAACAGAAGAAGGAATGGATATACAGCCCCAACCAGGTCTAGGCGAAATGGCGGAAAGATGGAATTGGGACAGTCCGTTATTAATTAGCCCGCACAATAACAAAAGGCTTTACTATGGTTCTCAAAGACTTTGGCGTAGTGATGATCAAGGTAATTCTTGGAAATCGTTAAGCCCTGACTTAACTACGAACCGCAATCGGTATGAGTTGGAGATGATGGGCAAAGTTTGGAGTGTTGATGCATTGTACGATAACAGTGCCATGTCAAAATATGCAACGCTAACTTCAATTTCTGAGTCACCAATAGTTAAGGGCTTATTATATGTTGGTTCTGATGATGGATTAGTGAATATTAGTGAAGATGGTGGTGATAATTGGAGAAAAAGCGCTACGCTTCCCAAAGTACCGGCACTTTCTTTTATAAATGATATAGAATCGTCAAATCATGATGCGAGCACTGTTTTTATCAGTGCAGATGCGCATAAGTTTGGTGATTTCAAACCATATATTTTCATGAGTTCAGATAGAGGTAGGTCATGGAAATCAATAGTGGGTGATCTTCCTAACGAAACAATTGTTTGGGTTATCAAACAAGATCCTATTAATGCCAACTTACTGTTTATAGGCACAGAATTTGGAATTTATTTTTCAACCAATAAAGGTGATAATTGGATTCAACTAAAATCAGGAGTACCAACTATTCCGTTTCGTGATCTTGAACTACATCCGCGAGATAATGATTTAGTTGTTGCCTCATTTGGAAGAGGGTTTTATATTTTAGATGATTATTCTCCTTTAAGAGAAATGGCTACTACACTTAATGCAAAGAAGAATACGTTGTTTTCAGTGAGAGACGCTTGGTGGTATATTCCTAATACGCCTATGCAGGCCAAAGGAATGCCTACATTAGGTAGTACGAGTTTTGCAACAGAGAATCCTCCGTTTGGAGCTTTGTTTACATATTATTTAGCAGATGTGCCTAAGACCTTAAAAGTTACACGCAAGGAGAATGAAAATTCTTTGAAAAAGAATAATTTAAGTATACCTTTTCCAGGATGGAAACAACTCGGGGAGGAGGCCAAAGAGAATGAGCCACGTGTATTGCTATTAGTTAGTGATGAAAATAACCAACCAGTAAGATGGATTGAAGGTAGTTCTGAAAAAGGAATTCATAGAGTAAATTGGGATCTACGATTTTCGCCACCAGACCCTATTGATTTGACAGTACCAGATTTTAGACCACCATGGGCAGGCGAAGCTCAAGGTCCATTGGCAATGCCAGGCCGGTATAGTGTGCAACTATATGTTTTATTTAATGGGGATTTAAAAGCGCAAGGAGATTCAGAAAACTTCCTTGTAAAACCAGTCAAAAAAACAGAAACAGATTATAAGTCAATTTCTTCCTTTCAAAACAAGACTGCCGAACTATCTAGGCAAGTATCAAATGTAGGCCAAAAGTTGGGTGAGATTAGTGAACGCCTTCGCTATATGAAAGCCGCATTGATAAATACACCAAAAGCAACTGCAAGTTTATTTGTACAATTAGAAAAGTTGAGTGTAGAATTAAGTGGGCTAATGACAAAATTGAATGGAGATAGTGTTAAGCAATCAAAAGATGAAGCAACTATACCTTCTATTCGGTCTAGAGTGGGTCAAGTAAGCTATTCACATTGGGAGACCACCCAATCGCCTACGGAAACGCAAAAAACGAATATAGATATTGCTTCCATTGATTTTGATAAATTTCAATCAGAAATGCGAAATTATCTAATGAAATTTGAAGCATTTGAGTCAAATTTAGAGGAGATAGGGGCTCCTTACACTCCTAACCGTAAATTTTAATTTCAAAAATTATTTTTAAGATTCGGGCCTTTAAAAGTAAACAGTATTATTTAACAATAAATTTTATTGGTAAATAATACTTGTATAAGCAACCCAATGCCTATTTGTTGAGAGTGCTGTTACTTCCATACCTAAATCTTCAACTTCGATAAGGGGATGATCAATACTGGTTTGGTATCCTAAAAAGGAGCTTTGAAGGTTTTCTTGATTTTCTAAAATATTGAGATTGTTTGCAAATGACATACCAAAAGGAACAGAATATCTGCCACACCAAACCCATTTATATTGCTTATAGTCATTTTTTTGAACCGTATATTCGGTAAACATCTTAATTTTTTCATTAGTTACAGTTCCTGATAAACAGTCATTTATAATTTTTAGGTCCATAGTAACCGCCTTTTGAGTACCAACGGAATCTGTGCCCATTGGAGCCATATTTTTACTGTCTCCCCATTCTAGATCCCCATAATGAACGGCATCATTTGAAATGACGATTGCTACATCTTTGCCAAATTCCCAATTTTTTTCTGCACATATATTATGCACTACTTTAGCAAGATTTTGACTTATATAATCAATGGTTGTGTAATTGATATAAGGCACAAGAATTGGAACAATTTCAGCTTTTCTGTTTTTTTTGTGCAACCATGGTATAATTGCTTCGAGTGAGTGTTCGATTACTTGCATACTATCATGCACTACAAAGTTATCTTCCGGTAAATGAGAAATAATCTCATCATTTAAAGAAGATACTTTAATGCCCCCATAAGGGGATTCCCATTCTGTAAATGTTCCAAAAATGAGCTTATCCTGTAGCTCATAATTACGAGCTCTATGTGCCACCCCTATAAGAATAATATTAGGGGCATTGATACCTCTTAAAGATTTATAATATAGCTGACCGGCAAATCGATAGTTATCATGGGGCGTAATGGCTGTTTTCCAATTTAAATTATTAGGAGAGTCCTTTAAGTCTAGCCTATTGTAAATTGAATCCATTTGCCAATCATGCTTAGCGTAATTGTTGGCTTCTCGTATCTTGATCGGTTTTGAGGAAACATCATTTTTTGGATTTTGTTTACAGCTTATCGCAAAGAGCGAAATGAATAATAAAACAATAAAATCTTTCATGACGGTTTAATTTATCTAGTTTCCAAATGTAATATTTGTAACTTAATAAATAAGGCAAGAAATTGTTTTAAGGTATTTGTTCAAATGTATATTTCGCTTTGGGTAAATTCTTAGTAAAAAGGTCAAACCTACCAAATCGGTTAGTTCCCCCGAATTCCCTTTTCAGTAGGCTGACCTAAAAATATATGATGTTACTATATGTTAGTAACTGTATTTATACATTTGAATGATCAAACCTAAGTTCATTATTTGAAAGGGTGTTACGGATATCCGTAACGGGTGGGATTTTTTTTTTAGATTAAGCCTAAATCTTTAACAATTGCCACAAGGTGTATGGCATTGTTGGCATTGAATTGAATGCGTAATTTATTAAGCCGCTTTTCTATAGAGCTTAAACTGGCAGGCGAGATATTTTCTTTTTTATAAAGCGAACTTATTTCTTCTTGCGACAATCCTTTACTGAGGTTGTCTAAGAGCAAAATGTCATAATCATCAACCTCTAATTCATTAGTACTATTAAGTGCATTGGAAACTTCGGGTGATAAAAAATTATTACCATTTACCACTTCGTTTATTGCTGTAGTTAAGTTTTTAAGGCCGGATCTACTCTTACAGACGTAAGCATCAATATGGTGCTGGTTAAAAAGAGTTCTAACTGCTTGCAGTCTATCTTCAACCGAATAAACAATTACCTTCAAAACAGGGAACTCTACTTTAAGTTTTTCTACCAATGCTTGGCCCGATGCGTATGTTTGTGAACGATGGTCAGCCTTAAAAGACAAGTCTGAAATGACCATTTCATAAGGTTCAAAGTCTAATTCAGCTTTTTTTATTTTTAAATATGCGTCATCACAATATTGAACCTGGTCAATAATCAAAACTCCCAATTCGGTCAATAAAGTATGTACACCTTTATTGATGTCTTCCATATCTTCCGCAATCAAAACCTTTTTGAACATGTCTTAAATAATTATAGTTGCCTTAAAGCCATCACCTTGCTTAGATTCAAAAGTAATTGTTCCATTTAAAGATGCGATACGGGATTCCGTATGTTGTAGTCCATTTTTTTTAAAAAGGTCGCATCCAACCCCATTGTCCCTATAGTCTATATGAATTTTAGGCCCAACTTTATGAAATACCAAGGCTACCGATGTAGCTTTACTATGTTTACGCATATTGGTCATTAACTCTTGTAAGACCCTATAGATAGCTGTTTTATTGAGCTCTTGCACAGCCTCCCAATTTATTTTTGACAGATTACGAGTGACTACAGTTACCGTATTGTTTTTATAACCAAATAACAGATCATTTAATTGGATGCCAAAATCTTGATGAAAGTCAATAGCACTATTTTCTCTTGAAATATCTCTGGTTTTAGCATAGATTTTTTCCATTTCATCAATAACCTTGCTGTCTATTCCAGCATTATTTTCAAGTGAGGTCATAACTTTGTACATATCATTAGCTACTTCATCATGTACTTTTTTAGAAATTCTAGTTTCGGTTTTATAGATTTCTTCAATTCTTGCTTTACGATATTTATTTCTATATATAAAATAGGAACCAATAAGAATCATTAATACAAATAATACTAGAAATTGGTAAACAAGCCGTTTTCGGAATTCAACTTCTTGTAGCAATTGACTGGCTTGGGTTTTTTTCTGCTCTTCAGCTACATTATATTTTAAAAATGCGTTTTTATTTTCAGCAATCTGGTTCGCGATAGAAATACTATCGGTCATTCTTTTATATTCATGAATTAGTGGGTTCTTATTCATACTCATTAAAAGAGAAATACCTTCTAGTTTTAAAGAGCTGCTATTTATTTTATTTGCCAATGACAGTACTTTTTCTGCATATATAAGCGCCTTTGCAGTGTCTTTTCTATCCAGATAATATTCTGCTAAATGCTTATTGCTTGCGTGAAGACCAACCAAATTTTTGGTATCCTCCCTATATTTTAATGCCTGTTTTATGTTTTTTAAAGCATTGGGTAGATTAAGTTTTGATTGTACATACCCAAGATTATTTAAAACTAATGCTATTTGAAACTTATCATTTGAGTATACTTGTTTTTGGTAGAGTAGGGTATATATATCAAGTGCGTTTTCATAATCCAATTGATCTTTATAGATGTTTGCTTTGTTATTAAGTAAAATAACACTGTCTTTAAATTTACTTGCTATTTGTAAAGCATTGTCGTAAGATTTAATGGCTTCAGATGGATTATTCGATGCTCTATAAATTCGGCCTAATTGATTGTATAGCCCAACTTTAGCATCGATCAATGTGTCTTTTGAAGACATAGATTGAATAAGATTTAAGGCTTCGACAATATGGTTTTCACTGTTGAAATTATTGCCGATTTTAAATTCTCCTATAGCTAAAAGTCTTAAATCACTGATAGCACTTAGTGTATCTTTTGAGTTTAAATCAGTTATTTTTTTTTGGATATAGAAATTAATTCCAGATGGTAAATCGTTTGGATGTACCGGATTATTAATTGCTCCATAATAATAATAATAAGAGCTGTCAATAGGTGTTTGTGCTATTGATATTAAAGGCAATGAAATTGCGAAAAAACTGAATAATATGGTTTGAAAAAGTAATGAAACTTTTGTGTATTTCATTCCTCTAAAGTAGCAACAAATTTTCTATAAAATTTTTAGTTTGTGATAGTCTTGCCAAATATTTTGGTCTTTGCTAAAATTGAAATTACCTTATAAAATCATATCATTTATAATTTTATAAGGTAATCGATGTAATGAAAATTTAAGATAACTGTATGAGCAAGGAAACCATTTGATATTTAGGTCCCTAACAACTTAATTAACCTCGCAATCCCTTTATTTTAGCCAAGGTCTCTTTTACCAAAGCTTCTAAGCCAGCGTAATCTTTATTAGCTAAAATTTCTTTACTAATTAGTTTCGAGCCCATGCCAACACAAGTAACACCAGCATCGAACCAAGCTTTTAAATTTGCTTCATCGGTACTAACACCGCCAGTTGGCATTACACTTGTCCAAGGTTGTGGGCCTTTAATCGCTTTCACAAAACCAGGGCCGTAAAGATCACCGGGGAATAATTTTACGATTTCACAGCCCATTTCCTCAGCTTTGTTTATTTCAGTTAATGAGCTACAACCTGGTGACCATAAAACTTTTCTTCGGTTACAAACAATTGCAATATCTTCTCTTAAAGATGGTGTTACTATAAAATTAGCCCCAATTTGCATATAGTATGAAGCCGCTGCAGCATCGGTAATAGAACCTACGCCCATAATCATATCAGGTAGGTTTCTTATTGCAAATTTGTTAAGTTCGGTAAATACTTCGAAAGCGAAATCGCCACGTGCGGTAAATTCCATTAATCGTGCACCACCATTATAACAGGCTTGTAGAATCTTTTTGCCTAGTTCGATATCTGGGTGATAGAATAAAGGAACCATGCCAGACTCCTTCATGACTCTTGCTACTTCTATTCTTGAATATTGTGCCATTTTTATGTTTTTTTATTTCTCTAATAAAGTTTTTATTGAAATCGAATTTTCTGGATTATCAATTTATTTTTTAGACATTGGTTGTAGTATCAGGAGGTCTACAGAAGATTCCCGCAGTATTATCTAGCAACTCTACCAGAGGCATCGCCACCCATAAGCTTGTTTACTTCTTCTACAGTAACCAAGTTGGCATCTCCCTTAATCGTATGTTTTAAACAAGATGCCGCAACTGCAAAGTTTAATGCATTTTGGTCATCTTCTGGGTATTTCAATAATCCGTAGATCAAACCTCCCATGAAAGAATCTCCACCACCAACGCGATCTACGATATCTGTAATTTGATATTGGCGTGTTTCAAACATGTTTTTACCATCATATAATACACCTGCCCATGTGTTGTGTGATGCAGAAATGGAACCTCTTAAGGTTGTAATCACCTTTTTTGCTCTAGGGAATTTTTCCATCATTTGCTTACAAACCGATAAGAAAGCCTCTGCTTTAACATCGTGCCCATGTTTATGAACATCTAAACCTTCAGGATGAATTCCAAAATGCTTTTCTGCATCTTCTTCATTTCCTAAGATAATATCGCAATACGAAGTTAAATCGGACATTACTTTTTCTCTATGCGCATCATCACAATACGTCCAAAGTTTAGCTCTATAATTTAAATCTGTAGAAACTGTAATTCCTTTTGCGCTAGCCGTTTTTACAGCTTCTAAACAAACATCTGCAGCTCCTTGAGAAATAGCGGGTGTAATACCTGTCCAATGAAACCATTCTACACCTTCAAAAACAACATCCCAATCGATCATTCCAGATTCTATTTCTGCAATAGCCGAATGTGCTCTATCATAAACTACTTTACTACCTCTAGATACTGCGCCAGTCTCCAAGAAATAAATTCCTAAACGATCTCCACCGTATACTATTTTATCTACTCCAACACCTCTTTTACGCATTTCCATCATGGCACATTCACCAATATCATTTTTTGGCAAACGTGTTACAAAATCGACAGGCACACCATAATTAGCTAAAGAAACAGCTACGTTAGATTCTCCTCCTCCGTAAACTACATCAAAACTATTGGCTTGTGAAAATCTTAAAAATCCTTGTGGTGCTAAACGAAGCATAATTTCACCGAATGTTACTACTTTTTTCATGTTGGCTATTAAGTTTGAAATGTAATAAAATATATTTGTTTAATCGATTAACCAATTATCATAAAAAATAACCAAAAAAGACATTTTTTGATTACGGTAATTAAAGCCTTACTTTTGGTTAATCGATTAAACAAATATATATAAAGAAGTTGAATATAAAAAGAACAACTTTAAAAGACATTGCCAATGTTTTAAGTATTTCAACGGCAGCGGTTTCCAAAGCTCTGAACGATGACACGCGCATAAGCGTAAAAACAAAAAAAGCGGTTAAGCAAGTGGCCAAGGAATTGAACTATCAGCCTAATCATTTGGCAAGTGCGCTTAGAAAAGGGAAAAGTAATTTGGTGGGTGTAATCTTACCTAGAACTAATAGCAGTTTTTTTTCTTCTGTGGTTGAAAACATGGAAGAGGTACTTAATAAAGCTGGGTATAATATTATTATTACCCAATCTAATGAGTCCTTTGAAAAGGAGTGTAAGAATATTGATACGCTGTTGTATACACAAGTGGATGGTATTATAGCTTCAATGGCCAATGAGACGGTAGATTTATCTTACTATGAAAAAATAAAATCCAATGGTATTCCTTTAATTCTGTTTGATAGGGGAGAGAACGATTTAAATGTCGATTATGTAGGTATTAATGACTATGATAGCAGCCATATGATTATTGAGCATTTAGTGGCAAAAGGATGTAAACGTATTGCACATATTGGTGGCTATAGACGAACAAGAATATTTAACAATAGAATACGTGGATATATAGATGCGATAAAAAAACACGATTTGCCCCATGATGATGAGTTGTTGATAGAAAGCAGTCTGACATTAGAAGATGGAAGGCGCCAAATGAAAAAATTATTGGCATTGAAAAATAGACCTGATGCAGTTTATGTAGCAAGTGACTATGCTGCTTTGGGAGCACTTCAAATTTTAAATGAAAGGGGAATTAAGGTACCGGAAGAAATTAAATTGGTAGGTTTTGGTAATGAGCCGTTCACTTCACTGGTTACTCCTTCCATTACTAGTGTTAGCCAACATAGTGAGCAAATTGGAAGGTTAGCGGCAGAAACTTTTTTAGGCTATGTAGAAAAGGATGTTGTTGTTCAATCTTTGAATAAAATAATTTTAGATTCAGAATTAATAGTTAGAAGTTCTTCTAATTAAAAAGGAGTGTTTGGAAAAACAGAACAATTAATTGGCACTGTTTAAAAAAATTACTCGGCTTATTAGTACCTTAGAAAAAGGTTTAACAGGTGTCCTTTTTTTTTAAATAATCCCCAAAATAATTACTGATAAAAAGTCCACACTTTATGACATTTATCAGATTTTTTCTAGAAAAGTAAGGCCACATTTGTAGCATATTTAATCTAGAAACAATGCTTACATCTAAATCAATACACACTTTTCATATTCCTGTAATGGGATTGGCATATACCATAGACAGCCCAATTCGCGTGGCTCATTATGGAATTTCATCTGTAATTTCTATAATAGATGATGAGCTTATGGAAAAAATGAGTTTGTATTATAGCAAAAAATTCAGTCTTCCTTATAAAGAAATATCAAAAAAAGTACAAGACTACCGTGCCGAACGCATTACCTCTTATCTAAATTTAGTGGATATTATCGTTAAGAAGAAATTTACTGAATTTAAAACAGAACTATTAGAAAGTAAATTGGCATTAGAAAATTTTCTAGCAACGTTACCAAATACATCTTCCATAAAAGAAGGGCTTTCTAATTTAATGAATGAAGGAACGGCACATAAAGAGAGTTTAGATAATTTTTTGGAAATGTATTTAAAAGTTGGTGATATCGATGTGAATATCATGACAAAAGTGGATAAGGATAATTTCACTAAAAATGAACAATTACCTATCGAATTTAATGATGCACATGCATCTCTTCGTGGTTTTGCCAATAGTAATTTAAATTCTTCAGTTGTGCTCTCGGCAGGGATGAATCCCAGATTATATAGTTACTTTGAGAATTTTAAGGATTTCTTTCCAGATAAAAACAACCAGTTGAAAAAAAGGATTATTCTTAAGGTTAGCGATTATCGTTCGGCAATTATACAAGGTAAATTTTTGGCAAAAAAAGGACTTTGGGTTTCAGAATACAGAATTGAATCTGGTTTAAATTGTGGCGGACATGCCTTTGCGACAGATGGCATATTATTAGGGCCTATTTTAGAAGAGTTTAAAAATAAAAAGGCAGAATTACTACAAGATACCCACGATGTATTTGTAAAAGGTTTAACGCAGAAAGGTTTAACTGCGCCTGAGCAACCACTAGATTTGAAACTTACCGTGCAAGGTGGGGTTGGTACAGCAGGTGAACACGAATTTTTACTTGAAAACTATCTAGTAGATTCTGTTGGTTGGGGAAGTCCATTTTTATTGGTTCCAGAAGCTACTTCTGTAGATGCAAAAACCAGAACTTTGTTGGCAAACGCTATTGAGAAAGATTTTTATTTAAGTAATATTTCACCTTTAGGTATTCCTTTCAACACCATAAAGGGAACCACAAATGAGTACCATAAGCAAAAAAGAATCGATAATAATAAAGCCGGTAGTTCTTGTCCTAAAAAATATCTGGCATTAAGTAAAGAGCTAGGTCCGGAAGGTATTTGTACCGCTTCAAAAAAATATCAAGATATAAAATTACAAGAATTAGAAACTAAAAGGTTAGAGATATCTCAAGACGCATATAAGAATAAAAAAAATAAAATAAATGAAAAAGCCTGTCTTTGTGTAGGCTTGGCGAATGCATCTTTTTTGGAAAACAATATTAAAATTAAAGGCCAAGAACAAGGTGTAGTAATTTGTCCTGGCCCTAATATGGCTTATTTTAACACAGAAGTGTCACTATTTAAAATGATGCGACATATTTATAGGAATGACTCTGTTCTTTCGTCTATTTACCGACCCAATATGTTTATTAAAGAATTGAAAATGTATATAGATTATTTGAAAAAAGAAATAGAAACGTTTTCAGAAAATATTACGAATAAACAAAGTAAGAAGTGGGAAGTTTTTAAAAGTAATTTGTTTGATGGAATCGTTTATTATGAGAATTTATTTCCAACCTCTAAAACAACAGAAAATGTAATTATTCAAAAGGAACTTAAATTTTATAAAGAAGAACTAATAGCTGTTTCCTTACCAGTATTAGTATAGATTGCTAATCAACACTTAAAATACTAATAAGTTTGATACTTGAATTATTAATAAATTTAATCTGGTAATTGTAGATGATTCAGCTCTTTGGCTATCTATAACGGAAAGATTGGCAAAATTACATCCAAATGTAGAGGTTATGGATGCTTGGATAGTTTTACAAGTGAATAAATCTAACGTTTTAATGACGGATATTGAGATGCCTTCGATGAACGGGCTTTCTTTTCTATCTATGTTCAGCGAAAAACTACATGTAATTTTTACGTCAACTAAAATGAGTTGTAGATTACATGCTATCGAACTAGGCAGTGTAAATTTTTTATCAAGGCCTTTTTCTAAGACTGAATTTAATCATGCCTTAAAAGATGTTCATGAAAGAATTACACGCCAAAAGTATTAATCGCATTTAATACAAGGTTCTACCCAATTCTTTTCTCATAGAATCTGTAAAGATATAAGTAGGGCAAAAACTAGTATTTTTATTCAAAATTGACATTTTTTCTCACTTTTCATTTTTTAATGTTTTTAGGCCACAATATTGTATGTAATTTGAGTGAGATCCATTGACAACAAGTTTATTGCTTTGAAGAGATTATAAAATCTTTACTTTCTTAATTAGAGACCATTGTTGAAAAGCGAATATCTGAATGTTATAAAGAGAGCCTTTCTATTAATCATATACTTCTCAAAATGATTTTCTAAGTTTTATACACTACTAATTGGCTCCGTCTAATTTTGCTACATCAATGGTAAATTTGGCTACCTCTCGACCCTGATCTGTTCCTACTGTTGCATCAAACGTCCAGTGAATTCCGCCATAAACCCTAGAAATGGCTGCTTCCTCGGCCCAACCTCTCACCAAAGTCGCTTTTTCTGGAAATATATATGCAAGTACTTCAGATGCCGCTGCAGAGAAAACGCTGTGGCCAGATGTGTAGCTTGGAAAATTTGGGGTACCGGCAATGGTCTTAAAACCATCAATCAGTTGTATGGGTCTAGGATAGTGGTAATAATATTTGGCATCCCAGCAACTGATGCCCGCATCCATTACGGCCATATTTAAATAGGCCATGGTTCTAGCTGATCTTAATGGATTCATTTTGTTTTCTACCATAAATTCATTCGTAAAACGGTTCCAATGTCCCGGAGGGGTATAAGTGCCCAATCCATCTTGCCAAAAATTGGCAATTCTTCTTTTCTCTTCGGTCATATTATCGGCATGGTCCTTTAATATGGCGACGTCTCTAGTGAAAGCTTCAGAATCAAATACTGGTGGTGGTATGGGACGTACATCTTCGACATTGGCAATATTCCACATACTAACTTTTCCGAACAATGGCGTAAGTCCCACAGGTCTTATGGGTACCTCAAGATTATCCCATTGCCAACCAAAACGTTCAAAGGCCGCGGCCTTTATAGAATCGGAAATGGCTTTAGGTGTTTGTGCATTTTTCATACCATCATTCCCAGCCCTTGCCAAGGCAATTGTTGAGATTTCGTCACCTATTGTTATACCCGAGACAATATCACTAGGGACATTTCCACCAGAAAGTAAAAGACTTTCTAAATGCTCGTCTTCCATTTTTTGTAAATAATCACCCTCTAATGGAAACATAGCTAAAAGTACTTTTTTGGAAACTCTTGCTAAAACAGCACCGTCGGATGGATAGGAAGGAATATCGTTAGGTTCATACGCAAAGGTGATAGAATTGTCTTGCTGGTAAGGTGCGGCCCTGTTATATAAATATTTATGATGCCAAGCTGAAATCAATCCATCGAACTGTGCTACGGAAAGATATGCCAAAGCCCTAGAGGCATAGGGTGGATGTGCAAAAGGAAAACTAGGAGGCCCATTAGGATTGCTTGGATTAGGCAACGTATAAGTTCCATCATCATTTGGTCCGGGAATCAGGTTGTATTTTGCAATAAGCTCCAAGGCTATTTCATTCCATCTCACAACGGCATTATTGCCCCAGTAAGCCAATGCCTTTTTTTGAGAGGTATCTATTTCATTCATAGACACCTTTAATGCAGAAATTTCTGCTTGATAGCTATCCGAAGAGATGTCTTCTGGTTCGTCTATATTTATCGCAGCACCCTCATCAATTAAAATGGGTTGCCAAGTACCTCCATTTTCATCGGCCCTTGAATAGGAGTAGTCTTTATATTTTAAATATGTGTGCAGATCTTTTTCGCATGAAACGAATGCAACCACGCCACAAATGATAATAATTAATATAGCTGATTTATTGCGCATTTTGTTCGTTGTTTGTGTTTTTGATGAAATTAAATTGATAGGTCAAACCTAAGCCTACATTGCTGATTTTTGCTGTATTTAAACCGTTCACTACATTAGTATAATAACCTACTACACCCAGACCATTGAGAGAAGGGGGGTAATATTGGAGGGAAATTCCAAGCCTGTCAAATTTCACTTTATTCGAAGGTTGTGCCGCGTTGTAAGCCCTGATATTGTCACCGCTTGTAGATTTTAGACCAGTATAATTTAGTTCTAACTTTAATGCATTGTTCATAAACCATTTACCGAGAACCCCCTCAAAATTCCATGCATTCGGGACATCCATCAAGGAAGTATAAAAACTGCCATTATTGTAATAATAGTCGCGTTCGGCCTCTGTATAGCCACGCCATAAATGGCTTGCCATACCACGCACATAGAAACCATTGCTAAGTTGGTATTGTGCAATACCACGTAGCGAAAACTCTGGAGCACCAAAACCCAAGCTATAAGGCATATAGTCTGATAAATAATTGGTGGCAGGCGTTGAATAACCTACTGTCGTTAACAGTGATAATCGACCGGAACCCACTGATTTTTCTAGAGCTTTGTATTTTAAAGCAACCATAAAATCTTGAAAATCATTTGCCCCTTCAAATTTGCCCCCATTAGGTTCAGATGATTTTGTTTTAACATAAGGAAGCCCAATATAAAAGTTTAAGTCATCGAATATGCCTACGGCTGCCATTGGTAATATTGTTGTGCGATTTACAGAAGCAATGGTTTCGTTCGACCTTAAATTATCACCTTCCCAATATCGGTCAAAATGACCGTAATCATAACTTAAAAGAATACATATATTCTTTGGTGGCATCATTAAGGCATCAGTGGGAGTCTGTCCAATAGAAAGAACAGCGGTAAATAAAAATACAATCAAGATATTTAAATCAATCTGTGCCTTTCGCTTATATCGAAAGAGTGAAAGTAGAAGTGCGGTCATTTTATAATTGGTTTTTAGGTCGATTGTTTAAAGTATTGACCGGCCAAAGTTGGCCGGTCATTTACCTTTTATTATTGGTGTGATTTTACCAACATCGTAACAAACTCAACTTAAGATCAAATGTAATCGCATTATACCTACACAGTGATTAATGAAAAATCAAAAAAAATTAATGAAAGATTAAATACCTTAATCAAATAATAAAAAAATCATAACCCTTGATAAAGTTTGTATTTTGATTTTTATATAAACTTTAATTATGGTTTTTGATTATACGAGGTTAAGTACTGCAAAACGAAATCTAGATTTGTAATTAGATGCTTTTTTAAAAGAAGGTATTGATACTAAGAATAGTTATACTGATATGGTTTTTCTTGTTCTAAAGAATACTATAAAATTCCAAGTAGGTTTTTAAACATTGTTCGTAAGGATGATACAATTGTGACAATAAGGATAAAAACTTCCTGTAAAATAATTTAAATCTCTAGTGTAATTTATTTAAGAACGAGGTGTCTGCTTAACTTGTTTTTTATAGTAGGGAGAAAGGACTCGAACCAGCTACCTTCGGGTAATGAGCTCACCAAAAAGCTCCGATTTCCTTGTATTTATTGACTTTTAGAAATAATAACGTGTACGTTTACTTGTACGTTAATTATACATTTAGATAGTTGAAATCTACTTGTAATTTATCTATCTTCAATTAATAAAATTTGATTAAGGTTTGTTTTTTTAAGTTATTTACATATCCTATGAAGTATGCCTTATAGTTATGAATGAATATCATAATATGAAATTTAGCTACTTTTCGACATAGTAGATTTTATTTGAATTTTCCTAAAGGAAATGATTCTGAATTATGACCTGTCCAGTTTAACTGTAGGATATCAATGCAATAATTTGGGATTAAAATCTCCTAACTCGATTTAAAATTTAAAAATTTTACGCAATTTTTTACACTATAATAACTTCATAATTTCAACGTTTTATATGTATTTTCTTATAAAATCTTTCAGAGGTATGAAATATCCATGTTTAGGTATTAAAGTATGTTATTTACTATTCATTATGCTAAATGCCTTCCCAGCTGGAGCACAAAGTGTTCAAGAGCTTCAACATTTGATTTCTCAACCAGAGCTTACTGAAAAAGAGAAAATAAATACCTTATATACCCTAAGTCGGGAATTAACCTATGTAGACAATATTAAATCTCTGGAATACGCAGAAGAGGCCTTACAATTAGCAACCGAAGTCAACTATATTGATGGCATCGCCTATAGCTATAGAATACTATCGAGCATCTATGCTTTAAATGATAATTATTTTATGAGCATGGAATATATCCAAAAGGCTATTGACATTTTTGAAAATCGGGACGATGCGATAGGAATAGCAAATTGCTATATTTCATTGGGCCATATATATCGTAGCCTAAATAATCATGAACAGGAAATAAAATACCATAATAAATCTTTTGAAGCTTTTAATAGACAAGGAATTACTGAACGCATTGGAGTCTCCGCACATAATCTAGGCGAGAGTTATTACAACAACAAGGAGTTTGCAAAAGCCGAAAACCTTACAAGATTAGCTATTAAAATCAATGATTCCATTCTAAATCTTCCAGTGCTTTCAAGTTGTTACAAGGTAATGGGACTGATCAAAGAAAATGAAAAACAACTAGACTCCGCCAGCTATTATTTTAATAAAGTTATTAAAATATCTAATGAACTTGGAGATAACGCACAAAAAGTAGCTACGGTAGAAGCTATGATACATTTGGCTACAATGGCCAAATCACCTAAAAAATATAACCTTGAACTTAAGTACCTTCAACAAGCCGAAGCATTTTGTGAAAAATTTAATTTAAAAAAACTCCTACTTAAGGTTTATCACGAAATGCAAACGTTCTATTTAAATCAGAATAAGCTTGGGGAAGTAAGGTTTTATCTCAATGCATACGATGAACTTGCTGGTGACCTCCAAAGAGTCCAGCTGGAAGATCGAAACAGACTCACCGAAAGTATGACTTCCATTCATCAACTAAACAAAAGAACCGATAAACTCCATAAAGAAAATGCGGCCCAAGCCTCAACTATATTTTATCGTAATATCAGTTTATATATCACATCTTTTTTTTTAATCGCTCTGTTTGTCGTTTTAAGAAAACTTAAACATATTAATAGGGAACTCAAGTCCCAAAACGATACGATCAATGAACAGAAATCGGAGTTACAGAAACTTAATGCGACTAAAAACAAGTTTTTTAGCATCGTTGCCCATGATTTGAGGAGTCCTTTAGCTTCTCTAAAATCCTTTAGCTCCGTTTTGGTGGAAGATATTGATTTTATAAGCCAAGAAGAAATTCAAAGTATGGGGAAAAAACTCAATACATCCTTGGATAATACTCTTAAGATGGCGGACAACCTGATTATCTGGGCACAAAGCCAAATGAATATAATCGAGGATAAAAAGGAGAACATAAATCTAAGAGAAGTCGTTAATGAGATTTGTGAAATCTTCAAAGTAATTGCCAATAACAAAGAGGTAAGGTTAATAGCCTCTGTAATGGGTGACCCTCATTTTATAGGGGATAAGGATCAGGTTGAATTTGTGATTCGTAACTTAATCAACAATGCAATTAAGTTCACCCCAAGAAAGGGTATTGTTAATGTATCGGTCACGCAAATTTCAAATCAAATTAAAATAGTAGTTTCCGATACCGGTGTTGGAATGTCGTCTGAGTTTAGTGAAAATCTTTTTTCTATTCAAAAAACCAAAGGAATTCCTGGTACCGAAGGAGAAAAAGGTAGCGGCCTAGGCCTTGTTCTAAGTTCTGAATTCGTAAAAAGAAACAATGGGGATATTCATGTTGTTAGTCAGGAAGCTATAGGTACGACCATTACTGTTTCTTTTTCAAGTGGGCGAAAAACAGCCTAATTCAGATAATACTGTACTAAAAACAACCTCTATTGTGGGAAAGATTATTTCGCATTTAAAAGGTCTTACTTCTACATAAAACAACGGTTTAGCGTAAACTAAAACGTTTTTTAAATACTTTAAATTTAGTAGCAGGGACTGGACTCGAACCCGCGACCTTCGGGTTATGAGCTCTTGGTTTGGAAAAAATCCAACGGTTTTATTGGGCTCAACCGCTATGAAATTATAAAATCGTATGCAAAAACGTATTCAGTTTTAGTTTTCTGATTGTTAATAAATTCTGAAAGCAATTTAAGCAAAAAAGAAAATAATATTCAGTTTTTTTAATGCTTTAGTAACTTCAATCTGAATATTGGAAAGTAATTTTATTCATTTAAGCAATTATACATCTCTTAAGTTTGATTCTCTTTAAATTGATAGTCTAATCAGAAAGAACAAAAGAGAGAATTAGGTTTAGTATACGTTTTTAATTAATCGAATTATTATTCTGTTTTAATCTGGTTGAGGGTTATAAGCCCAGCATTCCATCTCCACTCGAGCCCCAAGTGCTAGACCCTTAACTCCCATTGCTGAACGAGTAGGGTAACGGCCCGCTTCAAAATAACCTGCATAAACTTCATTGAAATCTTGCCATTCAGACATGTCGGCAAGCATCACGGTACATTTGAAGACATCCTTTAGACCAAGTCCGTGGTTAGCAAGAGTAGCTTCAATTCGTTCGAACATACGGTGAGTTTCAGGTACAATACCACCAGGGACAACTCCGGTTCCTTCCCCAGCAACTCCAATATCACCAGAAAGGAAGAGGATATCCCCAACCTGTACTGCACTTGAAAAGGGATAAGGAAGTTCAGAAGGGGTGAATGTCGGAGCCTGTTTCTCCAAAACATCTTCAGCATCTTTATTTTGAAAACTGGCGTTAGAATCAACATAATTGTTGATATTTTCTTCTTTACCATTTTTACAACTTACCAATACTAGTAGTATAAAAAGAAATGATTTCATTAAATGTTTCATGATTTTATAGTTTTGTAATGTATACTAACGGTCTCGGCTATGAATAGTTGCGTGGTTTAGCACTTAACCTGCCCATAGGCAGGCTTTGCAAGTACATGTCAAACTAAAAATTCTACCGGATTTTCAGAAGTAGGCGAGAACCAGCAATTACTTATAGCCATTGTTGTAAGCAGTTTATTACTTATTAATCAATTAAAATAATATTAATCCTATTTTTTGTGCTTCATCATCAGGGGGTTTAAATAAAAACTGGTGCTAAATTTATCTTTATTAGATAATCCCAATAATTGAAATACAAAGATGAGCCGATTATGGCTGCTGTAGTTCCTGTTCTGTACTTTCAATACGTTTGTATTGTGTTTTGATTAAGTCTTGTAAATTTTGGCCTCTATAAGTAAAAATGGCATATGTTAAATGTGCTGCATCAATCTGTAATACATAAGCCTCCCAGTTGTTATTGACATTCACCATTTTTAAATATACATCATACGGAGGGGTTGAGTCTTGATCAAGTGACCAGCTACCTGAATAGATATTACCCCCGTAATTATAATGCATCTTGCCCTGCTCTTCAAATACAAGAATGTGACCTTGATGTGACCAATCACCTAGTATTAAACTTTGCATAGATTTAATTTTTTCACTAGCCGCCTCCCTCTCAGATGCCATTTTTATAGCTTTAGCCTCAGCTTCGACTTGTTTTTCCATTGCTCTTCTAGCAACTACTTCAGGCTGCGATTGTAGATAGTCGTTAACCTTCGTTGCGCCAATTATGCTAATCAAAGAAATAAAAATTACTAACCAGAAAATTCGCCTATTTTTAGAACTAAGGGAACTGTAAAGGGAGGTAAACAGCCAACTGACAAATGTGATCGTTGCAAGGAGCGCGCCAGGAATAAATACTAACCAACCAAGTACCAGCATAAGCCCATTGCCGCCAGGCTTAGTATCACCCTGAGCCATAAGGAGGAGTCCCATCCCCATTATTACGCCGCCAGTAATTAGCCCCCCAGTTAGTCCAATGTTTCTTTTTTTCATAAATTAACCCCTTCTTGTTTTTGTAAAGTAACCAAGTCTGCTTAATTCATTTCTATTTAAGTACTTCCGTTATTCGGTTCATTTCTGTTAAAATAATCTTTAATTTTCAACTATTTCGTTTAAAGATGAAAATGGTTCAAATTATTCTCACCTTCCGTGCTTGGAGCGTTTTTAGCCCTTTTGGTTTTTCAATGTTGGCAAAAATCAAAAAGGCAAAAATGCATGGCTGGATTTTTTTTAAATAGCATACAATGGCTTCGGCTTTGAGTAGTTAAGTGGGTTAACACTTAACTTTGCAAGTACACACCAAACTGAAAATAAGTGAGTATTTTCAGAAGTAGGCGAGAACTAGCAATTACTTATAGGCATTGTTGTGCTTTCGTTATTCATTTAAATTTAATTTATCTCACTATTGATAGAAAGTCGAAGTGCAGAGTTCGCATCCAAAATTTTATTTAAAATATAGTCGGTTTCGACTGCCTTTATGTTAGATTCAAAAAGTATCTGACCAAATTCCTCTCGTTTAACAATCAAATAAAACTGTTCAAGGTTAAGTTTTTCTGGTTTATCAGATTGGCTGTGATTATCAAAAGGAAAATCAGGGTTTAGCGCGAGGTTATTTGCTAAATAAGGTCTAACTATCTCTTTTACTACATTATCATATTGGGTATAAGCGTTTTCCAAAAAAAAGCAAGCAATCTATAATACTCTCTTATTTTCTCTTTTAGTGCTTCATTGAGAATTATAGTTGCAATTTCTGGATGATTTGATTTTGTTATTGAATAGTTACGAAATGAACCCCTAATACTTTGTGGGTTGTCAATTTCATCGGGCTCTACCAAACTTTTCCTGAAAGCGTGAAGCTGTTTTTGGGTTTCAATTATTTTCAACAAGTGCTGCCTATTATTTTGTAGAATAATAGAGTCAGCGGCTAGGTTTTCATATAAATTAATAAGGAGAATGTTTTGTGTAATTTGTAGCTTTCTATTTTCATTCCAATTATTAATCTGTAAGGCCATCAAAATCCCAATTACAACAAGGATAATCTCGCCAATAGCATATTTAAAATACTTTCCAGTTTTTCCTTCTAAAAGTAAATTTTATCATTATTATTTTTTTAACTCTTTAATGATAATAGATTTAACTTTTGAAATATCTTTTTTGCCCTCTTCCAACAATTCTTTATAAAGGAAATTAGTGGTTTGTAAATATTCTAATTGTGCTATAAATTCCCTATCCTTTATGGCTTCTATCGATAATATTTTTGAATGTATTTTACTAAAATACAATCGCCGCTCCCAAGATACTTTTTCTACTCTCTTGTCAAGTATTTCACCATTATATAAAATACGCTTGTAATATCTTTCATAAAGAGTTCTTATCGCTTTTTTAAGATTTTCGTTAGTCAAATTTTCAAAAGTTCCAGTGTTTGTTGCACTACTGTAAGCTCCTACTGTTGGAAAAAATGTAGGGTTTCTTCCTTGAGTTATTGTATACAATGAATCTATATATTGTTTATTTTCTTTATCTATGTGTTCGGTTTTATCTAGTAATAAATTATAGACATTAAGAAGATTGGTCCTAAACTTGTAAATACTATCTATTTGAACTAAATCATCTTCAAGATCATTGGATAGGCTTTGTAAAAAAAAGACTCCTTTGTTAGAGTTTTTTCGATTTTCATTCCAATTGTTAACTTGCAATGCAATCAATATCCCCATAACTACAAGAACAATTTCTCCGATAGCATATTTAAGATACTTTCCACTTTTTCCGCCTGATAGCAAGTCCTGTCTAATTTTTCTAAAAAATTTTATCATTGGTTATTGGTTGGTCATAATGAAGGCTAACGGTCTAGTATAAGAATAGTAACGGATTTACACGCACTAACTATTCGGTTAAACACAGACCTTTTTTATATTTACTTACTTTTATTTTAGCGATTATACCGCTATTATTTTTATACATTATTGGTGGTCTTTTTTTAGACCTTTACTATTTCAACTTTAGCTTCTTGTATTGCGGCACCACGACCCCTATCTGTTAAGAGATCATCAGTGAGTGCATTAGCTGAAGACCCACCTTTTAACATAGAAGGCCAAAATCCCTGAGGCATACATACTACTCCTTGTGTTACCTTTTGACTAATACGTGCCGCTATATATACGCTACCTCGCTGGTTATATACTTTCAATTCATCACCATCACCTATGTTTCTATTGAATGCATCAGTTGGGTTCACCTCTAAAAAGGGCTTCCCTTCCTTTTTAAGAATATGGTCAATATTGGCATGACTACTATTCAGTAAATATTTAGGCGTTTTAATAGTCAATAAATGCAATGGGTATTTTTCTATTTCTGCTTGACTATACCCTTTAGGGATATAAGTTGGAAGACTAGGTTCAATATCCTCATCGTAGAAATGGCATTTTCCTGTTTTGGTCTTGAAATTACCTTTAGCATGTGGCATCCATTTATCAGGAAGGTTTAATCTTTGTCCTCCTGATTTTCTCAGAGACTCAAAAGTGATTCCTTTTAAATATTCATGATCACTTTGCAGTGTTTTCTTAACAATATCAATATCCGATTCATATAGGTACGATTCCGTGAGTCCCATTTCCCTAGCAAGTAACCTAAAAAGTTCCGAGTTGGGTTTTGATTCACCTAGTGGTTCAATTGCTGGCTCGTTAATGTTTATATAGGGTGTGCCCCATGAATCTAGTATGTCCCAATTTTCAAGAACGCTTGTTGCAGGAAAAATATAATCGGCATATCTAGCTGTATCCGTAATAAAGTGCTCTGATACAATGGTCAATAAGTCTTCCCTTTCCAATCCCTTAAGAACCAGATTTTGATTGGGAGTGGTGACTGCCGGATTCGAATTAAATACAAATAACGCATCTATACGGGGATTTAGATCTTTTCTATTTAAAACTTTACCCAATTCTATCATATTGATAGATCGGGTTTCTTTGCTTGCTAACTCCTCAGGTAAGTTTATGCTTTCCCAATTCAGTGATGCTCCGAACAGCTCATAGGTCATGTGCATCAATCCGCCTCCAAAATGCCGCCATGCACCTGTCAATGCCGGCAACATGGCTACAGCTCTAAAGGCACTTGCTCCATTTACCTGATGTTCCATACCAATAAGCACTCGAATCAGGGATGGTGAGCTTTGTGCATATGCTTTTGCTAATGAAATAATCGTTTCCTCATTCAGACCCGTAATTTGAGAAACTGAATCTGGATCATATTTTTGCACATGTTCTTTTAACTCCTCTATTCCAATGGTATACTGGTCAATAAATTCCTGGTCTTGCAGGTTTTCTTTGAGTATTACATGCATTAGCCCCAAAGCAAGAGCTGTATCAGTGCCTGGATACGGTTGAATGTGCCAGTCCGCATTCTCTGAAGTCTCAGAACGAAAGGGGTCCACAGCAACTATTGTTGCCCCATTGTTTTTAGCTTTCTGGATAAAAGGCCAGAGATGTTGGTTCGAACGAATTGGATTGGTACCCCAAAGAATGATATATCGGCTATGGACGCAATCTTCTGGTAATACACCCGTTGTTTGCCCGTTTGTTGCCAAAACCCCGGCTACTGCTGCATCGCCACAAATTGTTCTTTCCAGTTGGCTAGCTCCAATATGGGCAAAAAATCGATTGGGAGCTTTGCTTTGGACTTTGCCTTGATTACCACCAAAACTATATGGAAGAATTGCTTCACCACCTTTTTCCTCAATAGTAGATTGGAGTTTAGAGGCAACTTCGCTTATTGCTTGATCCCAACTAATTTTTTCAAATTCTCCTTTTCCTTTAAGCCCAGTTCTTTTTAAAGGTGTAAGAATTCGATCAGGGTGGTAGGTTACATCGTTAGGGAAATCTACCATTTTATTACACAATTTTCCCGCCGTGTAAGTATTTTGGCTTGCTTCAAAGGCAACTACCTTATTTTTAGCGGTTGTTACTTTCCAACTGCACCTGTCGGGACAATCGTGATAGCATGCACCGTGCGTAGTCTTGGTAGTTATATTTTCGCTGCAGGATGAGACCAAAAAAGGTAAAGAAGTTAGACTAATACCCACTGCAGATTTGCCTGTAATTTCTAAAAATTCCCTTCGATCAATACTTTTATTTTTCTTTGATCTCATATCTTTTGTTAAATGATTGCCAACGTTCCGTGTATGGTGTAGTAGCATCCCGAAGGGTGCTATGATTTCATATACATTGTTGTGCTTTCGTTATTTTATATACTAAAATTAAACGTTATCAATTTATCTTCAATTGATTATTTATAACTTCAAGCAATAGCTCAGCTTGATTTTTTGCATTTCCAATAATCCCTTTATCATTTTTAGCAATTATAACTCGCAAATTAATTGCATTTACTAATTCAAATTCCTTTGTTGGGTCATTAAAATTATTATCAAAGGTTGATTTCAAATTGTCCATTAAATTAATCCCGCTGTTCTTAATCCTAAAATTTTCTTGATGTATAATAACCATCGATTTGATAATTGGAAATACTTGAGGATAAATAACTTCATTTCTATTTCCAACCATCGAGTTTTGAAAATGTTTAGAGTCTTGGTAGTATTTAATTATTTGATATCGAATCGATTTTTCTTTTATTAAGTTGAACTGCCCAGTACTATTTAGTTCATTAAAACTGGTTGAGATATCTGGATAATCTTGGGTAAACATCATAGTGGTTAACTTTCTATTTATACTATCAATTTCTGAAAATTTACTCGTTGCACTAAAGTCTCTCAAGATAGACTCTCCTTCACTAATAATGTAGTCGTTAAATTGAACTATAGAATTAAAAATTGTAATTTGATTTTCTAAATCATTTTTAAGTCCTAAAAAATAGTCTTCTTGCTTACCTGTGTTAATTCTATTTTGATTCCAATTATTAATACTTAGTGCAATAAGAATTCCAATTACGACCAATATGATTTCTCCGAATGCATATTTCAGATACTTTCCAGTTTTACCTTCTGAAAGTAAATTTTGTCTGATTTTTTTATAGAATTTAATCATTGTTTATTTCTTCCAATTGAGAAACGAGATTATTAAGTTGTTTTTGGATAGACTCCAAATCATTCAATTTACCCGTTTCGTTTCCAATCAAATAACGCAAATCTTCTTTTAAGCTTTCGTCCTTTCTTAAATTGGCAACGATTGACTTTGTTGAATTATAATCAATATCAATCTCACAGTTTTTGGGTAAATAGGTTTGATATGCATTTCTGTGTTTTATATAAAGATCCCCACATGTTAATCTAATTTCTGATTGAATGTCATTAGGCATTTTCCTTCTTAGATTATCTCTGTATGTATTTTTTAAGTTAAACACGCCCACATTAGTCCAATCTATCTCATAGTACCTGATTAAAGCAGTTTTTAAACTATCATTTTGAATTAGGTTGATTTGACCAGAAGCGATCAACTCTTTATAAGTTGATGATGCAGAGTAAGGATCCTGCAATTGGCTTGCCTGATACATGTCTATTATATTATCAAGTGGATTTGGATTTGCATCTGAGGAATCTTCAAAAACTTTTATGGCATTTTTGGCATGACTGAGAACTTGATTTGAATAATTTATAACGGCTTGAAGAATTACTTTTTCCTCTCGCACATCTTCTAAGAGACGTTCATTGTATTGAGATTCCAATTGATTATTAAGACGGTTTTGGTTCCAATTATTAATTTGAAGGGCGATTAAAATTCCAATTACGACAAGGACAATTTCACCAATTGCATATTTTAAATACTTTCCAGTTTTGCCTTCTGAAAGTAATTTTTGACGAATTTTTCTAAAGAATTTTATCATTGGTTATTGGTTGGTCATAATGAAGCACAACGGTCTCGGCTAAGAGTAGTTGTGTGGTTTAGCGGTTAACTTTACAAGTACACACCAAGTTGGAAATTCCGCAGGAATTTTCAAAGTATGCGAGAACATGCAATTACTTATAGGCATTGTTGTGCTTTTGTTATTTTTTATTTTCTAATTCTGACTCAATTTGTGTTAGAATTTTTTCTACCAAACTTAAAATATTCTTCTGATATACTAATCTGTTATGAGCCATATCGGATTTCGCCACTAAAACACCTAAAAATGAATTATTATTGAGATGTTCAGCTATGGAACTATTTCTTTTTTCCTTACTTATAGGCTTTTCTATACCTACTCGTACCCTATATCTTTCAGGCTCTAGAAAAGCTGAATATGGGCTAGATTTTTCTACCAATATTGATGTTAGCTCTAAACCAAAATCTTCATCTTCAAATCCGTATTTGATTTCTGCGGAATATTCTGCAAGTAAACTTTTTAAGGTTTGATTTTTTATTATGTAAGTTTTTCCAGAACCAATCAGTCCATCGTAAGTACCATTAGCCGGCTCTATTCTCCAATAAGATAATGCGCCTCGATATATATATTCTCCAATGGAATCAGTATCCTTTTGTCCATTCATCATAATTTGTAGTTTATAGCAATAATCCACAACTTCATTTTGAGATTCGATTGTCTCTTTAGCTCTTCTCTCTGTTTCTAAAAAATCTGTTTTCATCGCTTTTAATACTACGATTTCTTCAAAACTTGCTTTCCGGTCTTCATTCCAATTGTTAATCTGAAGAGCAATTAAAATCCCAATTACAACCAAAATTATTTCTCCGAGAGCATATTTAAAATACTTTCCTGTTTTTCCTTCCAACAGAAAATTTTGTCTAATTTTTCTAAAGAATTTTATCATTGGTTAAGTTGGTTATAATGAAGCACAACGGTTTGTGTAAGCAACTGACTTATTAAAAATGGAACAAACCAGAGGAAAATCCGTAGGATTTTCCGAGTAGGCTAGAACCAAGCAATTATTTTTACACGGTGTTGGCAGCAGTTTTTATTTATCCGATTTAAATTCAAATTGTCGGTTATATTCCTTTTGATCAAAATAGCCTTTTGATTCTTGGATTAGCCCATCTTTATTCAAAGTCCATTCTTCAAATCCGCTAATTTTAACCTTATTTCCAGTTCCATTCAGTCCATTATTTGTTCCAGTCAGTGTCCAATAGAATCGTGTTTTGTCCAATTTAGTAGTTAGACTATCCATTGAAACAACCATATTCGGAAAAGCGTCCATAAATCCTTTTACGACATTTGTTATTTCTTCAGTTCCTTTTGCTGGTGAGCCATCATTTATCTGTAGAACGCCATTTTCAGAGAAAAAGGATGATACAAAATTTGGTCTTTGACTACACCACACTTGTGCATAACTCTTGGCAAAAACCTCCAAATCAAATTTTTTCAACTCTTCTGGTAATGGTGTATTTGTGAAAGAGATGTTAATGAATTGCCATTTACCATCTTCCTTGATTAGGGTAAAATTATCGATATTATTTGTCCGAGGAACACCATATGAATGTAGGATAGCATCAGCCCATACAAAAGCGATTTGCCCTTTATTAATAAGAATTTTGTATTCATATACGGGTTCGTAAAAGGGCTTCCGTTCTCGATTTTTTTGTGATTCAAAATATTCGCCAATTGTGATGACGGAATTTTTCGAGGCTCCATCTCTAATTATTGCACTTGCCAGGTTTGCCTTGTCTGAAATTATAGAATCCAACCCCTGAAAGTCAGAATTACCTACAAGCATCAATAATTTTTCTACAATGGCTTTTATTTCTTGTTCTTCTGGATTCAGTATTTTTTCTTCTTGTGCTTCAGTAACCTTTTCTGTCAATTTAGTTCTGTCTTGATTTGACTCACAACTGATAAATAAGCTGGAAAATACTACTAGAGATAATATTACATTTCTCAATGTTATTTTCATAATTGAGTTTTTTAATTGCTGCCAAAGGATCGGCTATGCCATCGCCGCACCATATAAATATACGAGATAAGAATTGATTGAGCTAGTGTGGTGGAGTAGAGGTGCTGTTATGCGGTCGGCTTTCTTTTCCGTTTAGGTATATTGTCATATTTAATGCTGTCAAGGTAAAAGCCAAAATCTCCACCAGCTCCAATGTTTACTGTAATTCTCTTCAAATGTCAAAAGTTCTTCAGAAGTAGGTAGTTTGTTTTCTTTTACAAATGTGTCAAATTCTGGCTTAGTTTTAAATTCATTTATTTCTTTGGTTTTCAAGTCATAAATAAAATATGGGTTTTGAAAGTCATAAAAAGAACTTTCAAGGTTTCCGATTAACATATTGTCAACAACAATAAATTTTGTCATTTCAATATCTATGTTATCTGTTGTTGTAATTCCTTTAATATAACCATACTCCGTCCAATTGGCATTGTCAACGACTATTCCGTGACCAATTGGTATTTTAGGACCGTCACCAAGTCCGTGGTCACCATAATTAGTGAACATATAAAAGAAAAGTCCAACCGAAATAGCAAGTCCGCTTAAAAACCAAAGACGTAATTTCTTCCGTGAAACTCTGTAGAACCAACTGTTAGGCTTGTAGCGACCAATTATTTTAAAAGTCAAAAGTGTCAAGGTCGCATAAATAGAACTTAAAATTGAAATTTTAATTAATTCGAATATGAAGTGAAATAATACTTCCATTTCTGCCTGTCGTTTGTTTACGGTCGTCCTATGCTGCCGCATAACGGTCTCGGCTATGACTAGTTGCGTGGTTTAGCACATAACTTTGCAAGTACACATCAAACTGAAAATCTGAGAGGATTTTCAGAAGTAGACAAGAACAAGCAATTACTAATAGTTATTGTTGTGCTTTCGTTATTTTTTTAATTCTTGCTCAATTAATTCTACAATTTCTAAATTATTTATTCTAATGACCTTTAGTTCTTCCATATATTGGTATGAGTAGTAAATCATTTGTTGGGTACTATTTTCAAATAGTGGATCCTTATATAATCCAACGAAATTAGATGGGTGCTTGCTTCCGTTCCTATTGGGTGATTTTTCACCTAATTCTCTTGCTTGGACATAGCTATTTATCAAATGAACATAAGGGTCTGTACCGTAACTTCTAAGAAGTTCAACTTCTTCATAAGAATCAATAACCAAGTCCTCCCAACTAAATAATAATTTTGTTAAGCGCTCACCGTTAATTAAATGAATATCTCCTGACGATATAGCAGAACGCAAGGCCCCATTAATTGGACTAAAACTATATCCATATCCACCATGTCCCAAGTTTTCTTTAAACACTGTATTGTCTGTGACATAATTTATAGAATCGATAAGATCTCTTGATTCCCTGAACTTCCAAAAGCTTTTTTCTTGGTGGTAATATACAGTGTCTAACCTTGTAAGATTCTCTTCAAAATCCGTCTTTAAGGCTAATAATACTTTCTGTTTTTGTTTGGTGTTTACTATATCATTTCTCCATTCATTTAATTGAATGGCTATTAAAATTCCAATAACAACGAGGATAATTTCACCAACGGCATATTTTAAATACTTCCCAGTTTTGTTTTTCTCCATAAGGTCGTAGCGAATTTTTCTAAAAAATTTTATCATTATTTAACGGTTTCAGATAATGAAGCACAACCATTATTGTGCTTTCATTATTTATCAATATTCTGGTCTATTAATTCAATAATGTGTTCTAAGGTTGTCATCAATTCTTTTTCTTCTTCTAAACCATCCCTTCGAACACTATAAAAAAGATGATGAACCGCCCACCTGAAATCTGGATGAGAATAAAGTAACTTTATATTATACCCTGTAATTATATTGTCCTTAATTAAATATGCGTGATTATAAGATGATCTCATTAATTCATCTCTTTGAGATTCTATTTTCAATGCGTCTTCTAAAGCATCTATTGTCAATTCCTTTATGGAAGCTAATAAATATTTAAGCTCTTTATTGGAAAATTGATTTATCTGTCCAGAGGAAATAATAGAATTTAGTATCCCATATTGCGGATCATAAGTATAGTTCATATTCATTTTCACGACCAATGCATCAAATATACTATCAGACATTTTGTTAAACGCTTCACTATCATAAAGAAGGGCTTTCATTTCTTTTCCTGCTTGGAACGATTTTTCGTTTCCTTCAAATGCAATAGCTAATGCTTTATAATTCTCCTCCACCTCTTGTTTTAAGTCTTTGAAAATAGATTGTTGCTCTAACTTAAGTTTTCTGTCTCCATTCCAATTATTAATGGATACTGCTATTAGAATTCCAATGATGACAAGAATAATTTCACCAACAGCATACTTGAGATACTTTCCAGTTTTATTTTTTTCCATTAGGTCGTAGCGTATTTTTCTAAAGAATTTTATCATCGGTTAGTGGTTTGTGATAATTAACCACAACGGTCTCGGCTAAGAGTAGTTACGTGGTTTAGCAATTAACTTTGCAAGTACGCACCAAGTTGGACATTCCGCAGGAACTTCCAAAGTAGGCAAGAACAAGCAATTATTTATAACCAGTGTTGTCGTTTCGTTCTTTGTCCGTTTATATGAACGATTAATAATCTGAATATTCGGTAGGATAAAGGAAGGTTATATCAAATTTAGAAACATTGTTTTGGTATTTAGGAATATCTTTCATTTCATCCCATTCAGGAGAAGCACCAAAATCTTCCCAATGTTTATCCCTACTTACTTGATCAGAGAAAGTTGTCATATACATTAAATTTGGCATTATAGAACCCGAAATGACCTCTCCATAAAAAACTGCATTAAACTCGAGACGCTCAAAGAGTTTTATTTCTCCAGCATCATTAAACATTTCGACTTTATTTTTCAAGTATACTTCGGTTGGTGATCCATAACTCCTTAATTCATAGATTCGTCCTGCTCTTGGACTATTCAATTTAGACGGTCTCATTGTAGGAAAGCCTTTAAAAGCAAGCATTATTGTTGACTCAATTCGCCCATAGGGTTCTTGGTCATAAGATGCATTTAAATAATCGCTTCCGGCTATTAAATATTGCTCATCGCCATTAAGTTGATCTTCAAGGCCAATTAATTGTTCAATCGAACTAAAAGGAGTTAGTACGTAAGTTTTTAGAATAGTATCAGTATCAGTTGGTCTTAATTTGAATACACCAATATTATTTATGCCCAACCTTTTTACCCCGGGCAAATAAGCTTCTTTAAGGTACTTATCAGATAAAATTACCTGGTCCTCTGAATCAAAGGTGTAGACTTTAAGTTGATAATATTCTCTATCAGTCTCTGGCGATTTATTTTCTGTGCCCTTTTTAGAATTCGAATCTTCACAGTTTGTAAGAACTAAAATAAAGAGCACTAGTATAAGAAGTTTGATTATTTTCATTTTTTTGTGTTTTAATAATGACCGAAAACTGTTTGTATAAGAATAGTGCGGTTTTGTGTCCGAGGATTTTCCGCAGAAAAATCAGAGCGACCAAATGCGCACTAACTTTGGGTTTTGCACCAAACTAAGCATTATTTTTATACCTTGTTAGCTGCTGGGTTTGCGTTTTTTATTTAGTGTCGTTCATTATATCCAATTCCATAAACAACAAATAGTCCTTAAATTCCGGTGGAATTTCCATTTCTGGATATGCTTCTATGTCACGAAATCCAAAACTTCTATACAAAGAATGAGCTGCTTCCATAAACTTTGGGCTGTCAAGTCGAACCTTTTTGTAACCAGTTTTTTTCGATTCTATTAAAAGTCCTTCAAGTATAGCACGTCCCGCACCAATACGTCTGAAAGTTGGGTCAACAAACATTCGTTTTATTTCTCCAATTTCGGAATTGATGCACTTCAGACTTCCAAGTCCACATATTTTACCTTGATAAGTAGCTATGATTAGTTGTCCGTATGGTGGCTGAAATTTACTTATTTGCTGAATGTCCTGTATAACCGCTTCTTGTGGATTATGAGGATGGACGCCATATAGTTCTTGCATTTTGTCGTTACCCCAAACCAAATAGTCGAACCATAATTTTTTAATACTCTCAATGTCCTCAGGAATTGCAACTGTTCTTGTTATTACTTTTTCGCTTTTGTCCATTTATTAAATACGTTTTAGTTGTTTATTGTCCGTGGTAGCCTTGCAGCTAACGACCCGGCTACAAGTAGTTACGTTGTTAAGCAGCTAATATAGCAAATACAACCCCGATAAAAATTCGCTAGGATTTTCGTAAGTAGACGAGAACTAGCCATTAATTATACTCGTTGTTGTGCTTTCGTTATTTTTCCAAATCAATAATTAATCTTTCTGCCTTTTTTCTTGTACTTATTACTAAGCCATTAAGCCAAATTCTTTCATTTTGACTATAAGACAAAAGGTTGTAAACTTTTTTTTGTTTTAATAATTTTATTACCTCATTATTAAAAATCGTATCATTCTTAATAGGGTGTTTTGGAAGTACATTAATCATGAAATTCCCAATTTCTTTTGTGGTAAAATCTAAATCCCTAATCCAACTTTTTAGTCTATAGTAATCGTATTCATAGTAGTCCGTTAATTTATCAATTTTAGAGTCATCTAATAATTCTATTTGATTTGTTGAAATAATAGATTTGTACTTTGAGCTATTTGGATAGAAGGCATATCTTTCATCAATATTTTCTATAAATTCGAGTGAATTATCTATTTGAGCAGTTCTTAAAAAATCACCAATAAAGTCAATAGATTTTTGATTCCTAATTTCAGCTTTCTTAAAAGCTATTATATCCTTTTTTAAATCCAATATAAGATTCGATAAAATAGTATCTCTTTTATCTGTATTCTTTCGCTCGTCATTCCAATTGTTTATTGATAGTGCAATCAAAATTCCAATGACAACCAGTACAATCTCGCCAATAGCATACTTAAAATACTTTCCAGTTTTATTTTTTCCCATCAGGTCATATCGTATTTTTCTAAAGAATTTTATCATTGGATAGCGGTTTCTGATAATGAAGCACAAAGGTTTAGTGTATGATTTCGTTACGTGTCTTAGAAACTAAATTTACAAATACAAACCAAATAGAAAACCCGCGAGGATTTTTGTAAGTAGGCTTTTACTAGCAATGAATTATACACTATGTTGGCAATAGTTATTATAAATAGCTAAGCCATTTTTTCTCCTTATGATTTAGCTTGTATGTACTAAACTTTTTACACAGAGGGTAAAGCATAAGTACTACACCTATCCATATTATGTAAACATAAACCAAATTTAATCCATACCCTTTGAGTTCAGATGATTCGGTAACCCATCCTGTTATAATCATTTTTTGCCATCCAAAATTGGTGAACCATGCCAATAGCAAAGCCAAAGTATGAATGATATATAAATGAAGTATATAGTAGAAAAATGGAACCTTTCCATATACACTAATAAATTTTGCGATTTTTCCTTTGGTATTTTCAGTATATGCCAAAAAAAGAAGTATTGGTCCTAATGTCATGAGTAAATATGTCAAAGATGGAGGATACTTTGCCGGATTTAAAAACGAAAAGATTGTTTTTAATACAGTATCATAGCTTTTCCAATAATTAAGGTTTCCATACTCGTTAATTAGACGAATAGCTAAAAATGCAACAACAGAAATTAAACCAATCAGCTTGAACATTTTTTGTCGTTTCAATGGTTCATTATTTGAATTATAGAATGAACCGAAATAATAACCCAGTGACATTACTCCAACCCACGGAATGATTGGATAACCGACAAGTAAAATTTTACCATTCTCTAAAGTAATGAAGCCGAATTCATGAATAATTGACCATAATATTCCTTTTTCAACAGGGAAATAATCAAGTATGTTGTGTCCAAATATCATTAATACACTAAAAATTAGCACGTATTTTAATTTTAGGTGGATGAGTCCAGCAAGAAATATCATACTAATTCCTAAAGACCAGATTACAAGTAGGCTTATTGTACTAAAATGAATATCGAAATACCAAGAAAAATTAACTACAATTAATTCGATAAAGACTAACCAAATACCTCTCTTTAGTAGAAACACAGATAATTCTGATTTTGATTTTTTTCTTCCTACCAGAAATGCCGATATGCCGGCTAAAAAACTAAATGCAGGAGCACAATAATGCGTTATCCAGCGTGTAAAATAGAGGATAATATTTGTGTTGTCTGGATCAGTTGGGTCAAAGAAAAAAGCATCATAATGAAAATAATCTCGCACATGGTCTAGCGCCATAATAATCATAATTAGACCTTTCAATAAGTCAAGTGATTCAATTCTGTTTGATTTATTTTGACTCATATTGTCTTTATAATTCTGACTAATGTAAAATAAATCACTGTTTATCAATTATTTAAAATTAGTCAATTTGTTTAATTTTTTCTCCTCAATATACTTATTTTACGTTAGCCGAGGGACTAAAGAATCTAGTAGTCTGTGAGGGATTATTTCCAACGTGCTCGTGTATGACTTTCCTTTTAATCATTGCACTAGCAATGAATTATACACGTCTTAAGTTTGATTTTTATCAGTCACTTTTTTTTAATTTATCTATCTCTTTGTTCACAATATCAATACCTTCCTTTATTGCATTTTCTAAAATTGGCATTTGAAGCTGAGTATATGTTAAAATGATTTGTGCAACATGAATTCTATCAATAAGTTCAGGTTGCTTTAAAAATGTTTCATTGTTAATTGGTATGCTTGCAATTTCATAGCTTTTATCGGGCATTTGTATTAGAACACGTTTCCATAATGAATTATCAAGTTGTAACTTATAATCTTCATTAGAATATCTTGCTCCCATCATATCATAATACGATAAAACACCTGGTAAATCCACTTCGTAAATTTTAATTATTTTTCTTCGCAATGAATCATTGGAAATCTTATCAAGGCCAACTGATTTTATACCCTCATACCCCCCTTTGTTGTAAACGAATAAATTGCCCCACCTCATTTTTCTATATGATTCAAGCAAAACAGTATCAGGATAAGTTTTATTTGAAGCTATCATAGCTAGTAACTCTTCAATTCCCTGCCTTTTTCTTTCTACTCTAGCTTTAAACTCCTCATAATAATTAAAATCTTGCTCTAAAGAGCTTTTAATTTCTTTTAGCATTGTAACCTCAAAGCTTCTGTTTAATCGAGTTTGGTTCCAGTTGTTTATTTGCAATGCAACCAAAATCCCTATGACAACAAGCACAATTTCCCCAATGGCGTATTTCAGGTACTTTCCAGTTTTGCCTTCGGATAGTAAGTTTTGTCTAATTTTTCTAAAGAATTTTATCATTGGTTAGTGGTTGGTTTTAATGATGCACAACGTGTTATATACCTTAATATACCGCCCTTATCCCGAAAAAATTCCGGGATAGCTTTAACAAATAGTTTATATAATAATCAAGGGGGAGAATCCTAAAGATACTAAAAATCATAAACGCAACAACAAAAAAGCCCGCTTTCACGGGCTTCCCTAGGTAAAGGAATCAAACAACCGTATTACAACACATTGACCAGTTGTATTATTCTTTAAAATAACCGCTTATTTTCAAAAAGGATTCGGGATCTGGCATGATTAAAATCATCTCTAAAGCTTTTTGCTCATTGGTTGCTTTTTTATAATACGCTTCGCATATTTTGTATCCCATCACATAGCCCATAAGCTTGGGAGCACTTGGGTCGTCTATTGATTCCCATAGCCAGAATTTGGTGTCCTGAGCGGCTAAATCGCGTATAAACCGTAATTTTAGTTCGGATTCGTTATTTGTTAAATACCCCAAACTTTTTGTTTGTGTTATCTGATTTAGAACCAACGAGGTTACAAATTCGGCGCCGCCTTCACGCAAACAAAGGGCTAGCATATTATTTTTCTGAGTATAAAGCGATCCATACTTTTCAATCCCCATAGATAGTGCCTGCTGAAAGTGCGCCAATTCGTGGACTATTAATTTTTTAAGCTTTTCTCCATTGTCCACAACGCGTGTCACAGTAACTAATTGGCCCACCTTTGAGGCCTGAGCAATGCCCCGATTTGCGCCTACAAGTAAATAGGTTGGCGGATACATAGCATTAGGCAATATTTGACCAAAATTTTGCATTACCTCGTTAAATTCAGTCCCAAAAACGGCCTTGTTCGCTAAAAACCCTTCAATTTTTGCATATCTGTCCGGGTTCTTAGCAATAGCATTTTTAAGCATATCAGGGGTTAAAGCATGTTTAATTATATATTCCTTTAAGCCCGCCGTGCCAGGATCAAAATAATATTTATTTAGTACGGCTAGAGTATCTGTTGTGGTTTTTAATTGCTCAAAAGCCTCCACAAAATTTTCCACATCAGTATAGACTAATTGAGCATTTTCTGGGTTGGTAGGATAGCTAGGTTGAGCATAAGTAATGGAAGTTGCTACCTTAAATAGCACAGTAAAAATCGTTAAAGAGATACGAGCGTTTTTCATTGTTATAAAATTTATGTGTTGATTTCTTTCGGTTACATGTTAGTAATTCGACTTTTAGAATATAGACAAACAAGTGCGGTACCGTGTTACACATTTTTATGGCATTGTGGTGAAATCTTTCTATTTGTGGTGAAAAAGTAAACTAAACGAAGTTCTTTATCGCATGGAGATTTTTAAGGATAGTGTCTCGATACGATTTTGACACGGGAATGGTAGAATCGAACGGGCTTAATGTTAGGGTGATTACGTTATTTCCTCCCATTACCGAAATTACATGGAATAAATTGACAATATAAGATCTATGACATCTCGCAATAATTGTATCGTCAATTGACTCTGACAAATTACTTAGTGAAGAACGGATAATAATTTTTTTTAACTGTTCCTTTTCAAGAAAGTACAATTCGACATAATTGTCTTGTGATTTGCCGTAAATAAAATTGGTTAAAGAAAGTGTAATTTGATCTTTACTACCTTGCCCTTTAAAATGGATAAGCTGGTTTTGGTCTAGAGACCTTTCTTTGGTAGTTAAAATATGCTCAATATGATTTTGTAAAAATTGGAATCTAAAAAAGAAAAAGGTGCCAACAATTGGAAAAAGTAAAACAACGGATACTTGACTTAAAAATTCTATATAGCTGCTCAATTTAAAATCGTGCCAGTTTCCTAAAATGTTATAGGTAAAAAATAAAACTGTGCCTAAAAAAACTAAGGTCCAAATACTCCAAAGTATTATTTTTTTAAAAGATGCCTTTTTAAAAAAAAATGGCCGCAACACTATATCATTAAATAATGAGAACACCAACAATGGAAGAAAAAAGAAAAAAATCATTAAAAGAAAATCAATTGTGTATTGATGATTCGGATTGTAATTACTTACTCCAAATGGTAGAAAAAACACGATAAAAAGGTAGAAAAAAATTGAAGTAGAAAAGCTTAATTCAATTTTATATTTTTTAGTATCATAGAATGAAATACTATTCTTTATCATATTACTTTGTACTTTATTTCAATTATTAATGATTAACGTAATCAAAATTCCAATAACCATATGAACTATTTCTCTAATAGCATACTTAAAATATTTTCCATTAAGTCGTAGCGTATTATTTAAAGAACTTTATCATTGATTAGCGATTGGATATAATGAAGCACAACGGTTGGTGTATGATTAGGTGCGGTGGCCAGCACCTAATTTAGTAAACAAACTTTGATACGAGAAAATTCCGAAGGAATTTTCCAAATAAGCACTTGCCAAAGCAATTAATTATACACGGTGTTGTGCTTTCGTTATTTTTTATAACTTAAGATTATTTTTTTTCTTCTTCAAGTAATCCAATAACTTCTGTCATTCCATTGCTTATTCTATTCATATAATTAATCCTTACAACTTTCATCTGTAAAGAATTATTTAACGTGGCAAACGTAGAAGGACGTGCAAGGATTTCCAAAAATTCTTTTTCAGTTAATCTAAATCTTTCAGGTATCATTTCATTAGGCGTAGATAAAATTTCGCTTAATCCTATTTCTTTTCTTAGTTCCCAGTCAGAACCATTATAATACATATCATTACTAATTTTACGGTGAATGGTTCCACCAATGTCGGCAGACATTATCTCAGCGTAAAGTATTAGTACTTTCTTATTATTAATCATACTAAGCCTGCCTGACGATTTTGAATCTTCATAAATTGGTAAATTGAGATCATAAGGAATACCATATGTTATAAAATCTCCAAGTTTTTTCAGTGAATCTATTTGAATTGTCAATTCTCTAGATCCAATGTGTTTTAAATACAATTGACCGTCTGCAATTAGAGAATCACCAAGGGCAATAGCATTATTTATTATAACCCTCGATGATTGTAATTCTACAATTAAGTCTTCAATTAACTGCTGTTTAATTATCTCATTTTTCCTTGATTCATTCCAATTATTTAAACTCAGCGCAATCAAAATTCCAATAACGACCAAAACAATTTCTCCAATAGCATACTTTAAATACTTTCCAGCGTTATTTTTTTCCATAAGGTCGTAGCGTATTTTTCTAAAGAATTTTATCATTGGTTAGCGGTTTCTGGTAATGAAGCACAACGTCTGAGCTAAGCGTAGTGCGGAGGCAAGGAAACTTTTCGTTTCCGTCTGAGCACGAAGCTAAAGCTTATTGTTTAGTTTTATTTTTTCTTGTCCAAAGCTAAATCCATAAGATTTAGCGACTTTATAAATTTACACAGACCTTAGCTTTAAACCCTAAAGTCCGCATTACGTTTAGGTTTTTGTTGTAAAAAGTTTTATAAACCATATTCAATTCCTAGATTAAAAACAAAAGATTTAATATCATCATCTCGTTTTAATAATCCAGAATATGACCTTAAGTTTAGGGATAAACTTTCTGATAATTTTTGACCAAACCCAAGGATTACTCCAAAATCAAAAGAATCTCCTTCTCTAATCACAAAACTATCATCTTCTCCAGCTAATAATTGCTGTGACGTATTCAAACTTCGGTCAACAATAATTCCAAATTGCGGACCACTTTCAAGATAAAAGTTTTTGGAAAAAAAGACTTTTATTGCCAATGGTATAGATACAGTCAATTCATTAACCTGATAAGTGAATTCATATGTATTTCGATTAGGTAATGGATTACCGTTGTAATCGAAGTTAGGAATACTTAAACTTCCTATATTGACCTTACTACCTTGTAGTGCAAATAAAACCTCTGGTTGAAATTCCAATTTTTCTTCCAAAGAGATATTAAAAAATCCCCCTGCATAAAATCCAATTTTATATTTATAATCTATAGAATTTTTATTTGGAGTATATTTTCCATAATTAATTCCCGCCTTTAATCCGAAATTTGAACTTTTATCTTGTCCATAGAAGTTTGATAAATTAAATAGTAGAAAAATTAGAATTAAAAGTTTTTGCATTTTATTAGTTAGTTAAATTTTTTACAACGTGTTTGTATAAGATTAGTTACCTTGTTTAAGCGCCTAATTTAGCAAGTACAAACCGTATAGAAAATCCGCTAGGCTTTTCGTAAGTAGGCTTTCACTAGCAATTAATTTTATACGGTGTTGGGCAATCGTTTTTCTTAATACCATTATCTTTTTTACTTGAATTTAATTAAAATGGACAAAATGTAACTAGAACAGATTGTATAATGAAGAGCAAAATGAAGGGTAACACTAAATATCCCATAATATCTCGAGCTTGTATTTTAATACCTGCCGCCATAATAGGGAATACCAGTAACAAGTAAAAAGGTTGAAGCATATTGCTTAAACTTTCTCCATATGCTACAGATAAAGAGGCTCTTGCAATCATTTCTGTTACTACTTCCGTCGGTAACCCTGTGCCTATTTCTTTTACAGCATTGATTATACTTGGACCTACAACTGCAAATTCACCTCCAGCCGATGGTATTGCAAAATTGACAAACGCTCCGGTTAAGTAGGCAAAAAATGGGTAAGAGTGTATACTAGCTTGTGATGCTAATATTTGCCCAAGTTTTTCACCTAATCCGGTAAACAACATTATTCCCATTATACCAGCGTAAAAAGGATATTGAAATAAAATTCCAGAAATATTACTACTTGCTTTTTTCATTGAAATAACATAACGCATCGGTGTTTTGTGTAGTAATAAACCAAAAATTAAAAATATAAAAATCATTATGTTGAAATTCAAATCAATCCCTTTTGTAATAAAATGGCGTATGATATAAACAAGCCCCATTATTACAATAATCATCTGAAGGATAAAACTATTGTTTAGCTTATCAGAATATGATTTAAATGGAAGTTTTTGACTTAATGCTTCTTCTTCAATTGTTTGTCTTTTTGAATTTTCATCTACGATCATTAAATCTGTAATCTCTTTATTTTTCGGTGTTTTGGGACTTAGTATAAGTAGAATTAAAGGAGCAGCAATAAGTGAGGTGATAATCATTGAGATATTTAGGATTGAACCGAGAGTATAAGAGGTAGGGATAACTTCGGTCAATACACCAGAATTAATTAAAAAATTATTTTCTGTATTTAATAGCAAAGGAATTGTACTTGATAATCCCGAAACCCAGCTAGACATAGAAAGGTAAACACAACCAATCAAAAAAGGATAGTTAACGCCTTTCACACGTAATGCCAATTCTCTTGCTAAAACACATGTGATAACTATCCATCCAAAACTTACTAGAGTTAATAATAAACCTAAGAAAACAACTAAAAAATATACCTGTCTTGGGGAATTAATATGTCGAGCAAGGGAATCTATTCCTCTTTTTATTATAGGAGACAAGGCAATGCTGAAACCGGTAATAATAATTAAAACAATTTGCATCGCAAAC
Organism: uncultured Maribacter sp.; assembly: GCF_963974015.1. GTDB lineage: Bacteria > Bacteroidota > Bacteroidia > Flavobacteriales > Flavobacteriaceae > Maribacter. The sequence goes on from NZ_CAXBBZ010000005.1 coordinate 214,147, forward strand.
CCTAATAAATCAAAAAAACCATCATACCAAGAAGTTATGATTTTCATGGGTGTCACGTCCAACCAAAGATAAGTTCCAATAGCGGTTATGAAAGTTAAGAGTATTGCAAAAACAAATGCATTAGGCATATATTTTAAAAATAGGTACGTTATTTTTTCTCCAAGTTTTTCAATCATATTTCACTTTTAAATGTTGCACAACGTCTTGATAAAATTCGTTTTAATGGATTTTATCTATTGTTGTACGCTGATTTAATTGTCTGCAACTGTAATTACTTTAATACTTTCCAGTGCCTCTAAATATTCGCTTACTATTGCTATCGGTATCGGACCAAATTGTGCGGATAAAATATTTCGAATATCAGAAATACTATGTTTGCTATTTACAAGATTTAGGGTTTCATACCCGTATTCTGCACCATTACCCCTCAGCGCATTAAAATTTAGCAATTTTGGCTGGGGCTTATTCGCAGGATAATGATCTCTAAAGTAGTCATAACCAAATGAAAGCATGCCACCCTTTAAACCTTCTTCACGACTGTAAACAATCAGATTCTTTTCGTCCAAACTCACCAATGGTTTTCCAGGGCCAATTGTGGACTGGAGGCTTTCTAAATAAGCTTTATAGTCTTTTGTTTGTTCAGATACATCAGCGAAAGGTTTGATGGAATTGAAAGCTTGTACTTCCTGTTGCCAAAAATAATACTTAGCATTTTCCCGTTCCTCAGCATTGAATGCATAACTAAAGTTTAACATCGCATAAGCACGTTGCAACACGCGTTGTTTCATCAGATTGGAAAGGGGGGCTAAATCTTTTGTAGTGAAATTAGCCAAGTAATAGGCTGATGCGGCACCAATGAACCCAGAGCGCTTTAAGACAGTTGGATCAATATTAGATGGGGAGTCGTAATTGGTATGAATATATCTGTCAGGATATTGATGCAAATAAATGGATGGAATCATGAAAGACCCTTCTGTAAACACCTCAAAGTCACTGCCCATTCTAAAATTTCCAATGATGGCTTGCAATGGCTCTTTTCCACCTTCTTTTGAAACAACGGGGAATTTTGTAGCAGTACCACTTGCATAAGCAATGCTTGATTGATTCAAAAATTCTCCAAAAGATTCTCCTACGTCATTGATAAAACTCGGTAAACTCATGGGGCCTCTGGAAACCTGATAAACGCCCTTAGTTTCAAGCCCTCCACCTACCATATCCATGTGGATGTTGAATTTGGTTTTTTCCGCATATTCGGGTTTATAATTAAGTAAGATCTTGGTTCCCTCAATTTCAGGAGACCAAAGAAAGCGAATGGTGCGTTTAGGTCTGTCAAGCTTGCCTTCATCTATCAATTTTTTCAATGTTCGCGCTACTTCCAAAATGGCTACACATCCACTTGCATTATCATTCGCACCGGGTCGTGGATGATCAAGATGGCAGGTAAATAAAATTTCCTCTTTGCTCAAGTCGGGATCACTACCCTTGATTACTGCGGTTAGTAACTCCCAGTCTGTGGGTTTTGTTTCGGATATTACCTTGGCATTCAATCTAACGGTCTCCCCATTGCTCAATTTGGATTTAAAGGCTCTCGCCTGCTTTAATGAGACCATAAAAGCAAAAGATTGGATGTCGGCAAAATAATCAAAATGCCCCCACCTGATGAGGTTTTCGTCTTCTCCATGCCATGCCGAAGGTTGATTCTGCGCATAACTTATGATGCCGGCAGCTTTGTATTTTGTAATGGCCAATGAAGCCACACTGCCCGGTTGAGAAGAGGTAAGTACCAATTTTCCTTTAATGTCCTTATTCGCATAATCACCTTCACTTGTTCCTTTGCCAATATCAACCAGATTGGCAGATACTTCGCCAGTTTTACTGTCCTGAGCCAAGACCATAGGAATAGACTCATAGTCGGCGATTTTAGAATGTCTTATCCAATGATTATTCTGCTCTTTGAGTTCCCATAACTCTGCAAACTCGACATTCCAAGCAGGCCGTGTTTTATGGGTCCCGTATAGCGTTTTACCATCTGCCAGAATTTTTATTACCTCAATTGATTCTAAATTGTAATCTTTCAGTTTGGTGGTTAGAAAAGCAATGGCCTTGACGTAATCATCGGAACCTCTCATTCGGTGAAGTCGGGAGATGTATTCAAGGTTGCGTTTGGCCGATTCACCAGATAACTCTTGATTCAGATGCGAAACAAGAACTTCTTGATGTAAAGGCACTTGTTGAGCCACAATATTGGTGTACAAATGGAGAAGTACAATTATGAAAATACTTTTTAAATTAATAGTCATATGATTTTTATAAAAGGCATAAATTATTTGAAAATTGCTTACAACGTTTTTGTGTATGATTAGTGGCGTGTTTAAGTACCTAATTTAGCAAATAAGAACCGAATAGAAAATCCGCAAGGATTATCGTAAGTAAGCTATAACTAGCCATTAATTATACACGTTGTTGCCCAACGTTTTTTATTTTGCAAATCTTATTAAATTATCTCTATCGAGCCATAAATAAGGTTCTGAAATATTTTTAATTTCTTCTCCTTTAGTGTTTATGATAAATGAAATTCCATCTTTTTTTACAATTGCTTTATTTTCTTTAAAAGGTAGTGCGCTATCGTATAATATTGGAATTATTATTTCATTTTTATTGTTTATGTAACCATATTTATCGCCCTTTCTTACTGCAGCTAAACCATTATTGAAATCTCCCATAAAGTTATATTTATAATTAGGTTCAATTATCATTTCATTCTCTTTATTAATATAGCCTGCTTTTCCATTTAGTAATACTAAAGCAAGACTTTCATTAAAAAAACGAATTTTGCTGTATTCAAATGGTATTACAATTTCCTCTTTGGTATTTATCATTCCATATTTGTTAGATTTTTTGGCTAAAAACAAGCCATCTTTTAAATCACTTATATCTTCGTATTCAATTGGAATTACGATTTTTCCTTGTTCATCAATTATGCCTGTTTTTCCATTATTTCTTACTCTCATATATCCATTTTGATAATATCCTGAAATTTCATCGTAAATAGGATTTAGAATGATTTTTCCATTTGTGTTAATCAAGCCTTCTTTAAGCTGGATATGACCAGTTTTATTCAAAAACTCAACAAAAGTTCTACTGCCATTTTCAGTTATCATTGATTTATTCTTTTCAGCCTTTATGGAATCTATCATAAAGATTGCTTTATTGTCAATCATTGGTCTATAGCTAAAAGTTAAACTATCACTAAAAACTTTTGTCCCATTTTCATCAATGTAATTCCATTTACCATTTTCTTTTACAGAAGCATAGCCTTGATAAAAGGGAAATGCGTCTTCATATTTTAAATCAATAATTATTTTGCCACTCGTATCAATAAAACCATACTTTTTTTCCTTAATGGCAATACCTAAATTTCCTTTATACCAATATGTTGCATTGTATTCAGGAAATAAAATTTCTTTACCATTTTCAAGTAATATCCCTGGAATTGAATCTTTTATGATATTAGATTTACCATTATAAAAATCTGAAGCATAAGTGTATTTTGGTCCAATAATTTCTTTTCCTTTTGAATTTAGGAAACCATATTTCAGAGAGTCTTTTTTAGAAAACATTGATCTTTCAACCAAGTCAGTGTAATAGTCATTTGAACTTCCGTCAAGGTTTGTCATTGTTCTTAAAAACTCCATTTTAAAAATGTCGTTTCCGACTTTTTTTTGACCAAAAACACTAGTTGATATTATTAAAATGAGTAAGAATATTTTTTTCATAAGAGATTTTTTCAAATGTTGGGCAACGGGAGTCTGCGCATGAACTCAATTTCGGTCTCTGAGAATCCCGTATTTGATTTTTTTCTCGAACACCTATCCGAATGCGCTTATATCTAAAATAGGTTTTTGCGCAGTCTGACGTTTTAGCTATGAACAGTACGGGAGCAAACTGGCATTTGCTTTCCGTCACGCA
>NZ_CAXBBZ010000006.1:0-158075 GCF_963974015.1 uncultured Maribacter sp.
TCTTTCTACTTTTTTATTTCTTTCTACGTTCTATTATATACTTATTGGTGCTCTTTGTCTTAGAACGAGTTCTGAATCCTTTAGCAGGTATTCCGTTTCTCGATCTTGGATGACCCCCTGAAGCTCTACCTTCACCACCACCCATTGGGTGATCGACAGGGTTCATTGCAACCGGTCTAGTTCTTGGTCTTCTACCCAACCATCTACTTCTACCAGCTTTACCAGAAACCAATAATTGATGGTCCGAGTTAGATACAGCACCTATTGTTGCCATACAACCAGAAAGAATTAATCTAGTTTCACCAGATGGCATTTTAACAGTAACAAACTTACCATCCTTCGCCATAAGTTGAGCAAAAGTACCTGCACTTCTTGCCATTACGGCACCTTGACCAGGTCTTAACTCAATACATGATATAATTGTACCTAAAGGTATCTCTCTTAACGGTAATGCGTTTCCAATTTCTGGAGCTACCGAATCACCAGAAGAGATCTGCTGATCAACTTGCAATCCGTTTTGAGCGACAACATATCGCTTCTCACCATCAGCATACTCTAAAAGAGCAATAAAAGCTGTTCTGTTTGGATCATACTCAATAGACTTTACAGAAGCAAGCACACCTTGCTTATCCCTCTTAAAATCTATTACACGATACCTTCTCTTATGACCTCCACCTTTTTGGCGAATTGTCATTTTTCCTTGACTGTTTCTACCTCCGGACTTTTTTAACGGAGCAAGCAAGCTCTTCTCCGGCTTATCAGCAGTAATGGCGTCAAATCCATTTACTACTCTAAAACGCTGTCCTGGAGTGATTGGTTTTAATTTTCTAACTGACATTTCTTGTCTTTATAGATTACTGTAAAAATCGATAATATCACCTTCCACAACATCAACAATTGCTTTTTTAATAGCATTTGTTTTACCATGCTGAACACCAGTTTTTGTATATCTGGATTTTCTGGTGGGTCCGTAATTCATAGTACGAACCTTCTTTACTGAAACACCATAAGTAGCTTCAATTGCATCTTTAATTTGCAATTTATTTGCCTTAGGGTTAACTACGAAACCATAACGGTTATTTAACTCGCTATCAGCAGTCATCTTCTCCGTTATAATTGGCTTTATCAACACACTCATGATATTATTGTTTATTTAAATTCGATTCGATTCCTTCTAAAGAGCTTTCCAACAACACAACACTATTAGCATTAAGAATTTTATAAGTACTTAATTCTGAGTTGGTTATAACTTCTGAACCTTTAAAATTACGCGAAGACAAATATACACCTTTATTTGAATCACCCAACACTATTAAAGATTTTTTGTTTTCAAGACCTAAAGTCCTTAAAACCTGAATAAAATCTTTTGTTTTCGGAGTGTCAAAATCAAAGTCCTCAACTACTAAAATTGCATTTTCTTTAGACTTTAAAGACAAGGCTGATTTTCTTGCCAAACGCTTTAAATTCTTATTCAATTTTTGAGTATAATCCTTAGGTCTAGGTCCAAATATTCTACCACCACCTCTAAATATTGGCGATTTAATACTACCAGCTCTTGCTGTACCTGTACCTTTTTGTTTTTTAATCTTCCTAGTACTTCCTGCAATTTCGGCTCTTTCCTTTGCCTTATGCGTTCCTTGTCTTTGGTGTGCCAAATATTGCTTAACATCCAAATAAACTGCGTGATCGTTAGGCTCTATAGCGAAAACATCATCAGAAAGGTTTGCCTTTCTACCTGTGTCTTTTCCTTTAATATCTAAAACTGCTATTTTCATTACATCCACCTTTGTATAGTTACATAAGCATTCTTATGGCCCGGAACACAACCTTTTACAACTAAAAGATTCTTTTCTGGAACTACTTTTAAAACTTTTAGGTTTTGAACCGTAACACGATCCGTACCCATTCTACCGGCCATTTTCATTCCTTTAAAAACTCTTGCAGGATATGACGCAGCACCTATAGAACCTGGGGCCCTAAGTCTGTTATGCTGACCATGTGTCGCTTGACCAACACCAGCAAAACCGTGACGCTTTACAACACCTTGAAAACCTTTACCCTTAGATGTACCAATAACATCTACGAATTCGCCTTCAACAAAAACGTCAACACCTACTGTGTCACCTAATTTAAAATCACCTTCAAAATCTTGGAACTCAACGACTTTTTTCTTAGGAGAAGCACCTGCTTTTTTAAAATGGCCTAACTCAGCCTTATTAGCACGACTTTCTGCCTTGTCATCGAAACCAAGCTGAAGCGCACTATACCCGTCAACCTCTTCGGTTCTGACTTGGGTAACTACACATGGCCCAGCTTCTATTACGGTACATGGAATATTCTTTCCATTCTCGTCAAAAATACTAGTCATGCCTATTTTCTTTCCTATTAACCCAGACATACTTATTTATATTAATTATTACTTATTAAATTCTTTACAAAAAAATAGGGTCAAAATAATTTAACCCTAAATTATTTTTTCCATTTTTCCTTCGCACGCAGCTTAGGACATGTAGCCTAACCCATAATCGGGATAGGCAGCAAATTTACACCTTAATCTCTACTTCTACACCACTTGGAAGCTCTAACTTCATAAGTGCATCAATAGTTTTTGATGAAGAACTATAAATATCCAATAATCTCTTATAAGAACTTAATTGGAACTGCTCTCTAGACTTTTTGTTCACGTGCGGTGAACGCAAAACGGTGAATATTTTTTTATGCGTTGGTAAGGGAATAGGTCCTGTTACTACAGCACCGGTAGTCTTTACCGTTTTTACAATCTTCTCAGCAGATTTATCTACCAAATTGTGATCGTAAGATTTTAGTTTTATTCTAATTTTCTGACTCATGTCCTAAATTTATGCTGTTATTCCTTTTGCTGCTTTGATTACTTCTTCTGAAATGTTAGAAGGAGTTTCTGCATAATGTGAAAATTCCATTGTTGAAGTTGCACGACCCGAAGATAAAGTTCTAAGCGAAGTAACATATCCGAACATTTCAGATAATGGAACAGTACCCTTTACAACTTTGGCACCAGCTCTATCACTCATATCGCCGATAGCTCCTCTACGTCTATTTAAATCCCCAACAATATCACCCATATTTTCCTCAGGGGTAATAACCTCTAACTTCATTATTGGCTCCATTATTACAGCACCTGCAGCTTTACCCGCAGCCTTGTAACCCATTTTTGCTGCCAACTCGAAAGAAAGTGCATCAGAATCCACAGCGTGGAAAGACCCATCCTTAAGTACAACTTTCATTGTATCCATTTCATAACCGGCCAAAGGTCCATTCTGCATTGCAGCCTGAAATCCTTTTTCCACAGATGGTATAAATTCTTTTGGAATACGACCACCTTTTATCTGATCTACGAATTGAAGTCCTTCTCCTTCGAAATCCTCATCAGCAGGACCCATTTCAAATACAATATCACCAAATTTACCACGTCCACCAGATTGCTTCTTATAAGTTTCTCTATGTGAAGCTGTTTTAGTCAATGCTTCTTTGTATTCAACTTGAGGCTCACCTTGATTAACCTCTACCTTAAATTCTCTTCTTAAACGATCCACAATAATATCCAAGTGCAACTCGCCCATTCCAGAAATAATCGTCTGACCTGAAGCTTCATCGGTTTTCACTTGAAAAGTTGGATCTTCTTCTGCCAATTTAGATAAAGCCATTCCTAACTTATCTACATCAGCTTTAGTTTTAGGCTCAACAGCGATACCAATAACAGGTTCTGGGAAATTCATACTTTCCAAAACAATTGGGTGCTTTTCATCAGACATGGTATCACCAGTCTTTATATCCTTAAAACCTACTGCCGCTCCAATATCCCCTGCTTCGATAAAATCGATAGCATTTTGCTTATTGGAGTGCATTTGATATATACGTGAAATACGTTCTTTTTTTCCAGAACGATTATTCAATATATATGAACCCGCATCTAAACGACCAGAATATGTTCTAAAAAAGGCCAACCTACCAACAAATGGATCAGTAGCAATTTTAAAGGCTAAAGCCGCAAATGGCTCCTTTACACTTGGCTTACGTCTTTCAACAGCACCTGTATCAGGGTTTGTACCTTCAATAGCCTCCTTATCCATAGGAGATGGAAGATATCTACAAACTGCATCCAATAAAAACTGAACACCTTTATTTTTAAATGAAGAACCACAAATCATTGGAATGATTGCACGATCCATTACAGCAGCTCTTAAAGCAGCATGCACTTCTTCTTCAGAGATAGAATCTTCATCTTCGAAGAATTTCTCCATCAATTGCTCATCATACTCTGCAACAGCTTCGATTAAGGCAGCTCTATACTCCTTAACCTCTGCTTTCATATCCTCAGGAATATCGATAACATCAAAAGTGGCACCAAAGCCTTCTTCATGCCATACAATAGCTCTGTTTTTTGCTAAATCAACTATACCTCTAAAATCGGACTCATCACCGATAGGAAGTACAATTGGAACTGCATTTGAACCTAACATTTCCTTAACTTGCTTACAAACCATAAGGAAATTAGAACCTTGACGGTCCATTTTGTTCACAAATCCAATTCTTGGAACCTTATAGTTGTCAGCCAATCTCCAGTTGGTCTCAGATTGTGGTTCAACACCATCAACAGCACTAAACAAAAAGACCAAACCATCCAACACACGCAAAGAACGATTCACCTCTACAGTAAAATCTACGTGTCCCGGGGTATCAATAATATTAAAATGATACGGCTTTGTCTCATCGGTCATCTCTCCGTTTTTCATTGGAAAGTTCCACTCACATGTAGTAGCTGCAGAAGTAATAGTAATACCTCTCTCCTGCTCTTGCTCCATCCAATCCATGGTAGCAGCGCCATCATGAACCTCACCTATCTTATGACTTACACCCGTATAAAAAAGTATACGCTCCGTAGTCGTAGTTTTACCAGCATCAATATGCGCAGCAATACCTATATTTCTTGTAAATTTTAAATCTCTTGCCATTTTATTCTAGAATCTAAAGTGCGAGAATGCTTTGTTTGCCTCAGCCATCTTGTGCGTATCGACTCTTTTCTTTACCGCTGCGCCTTCTTCTTTTGCAGCTGCCAATATCTCTCCTGCTAATTTTTGAGACATCCCTTTTTCATTACGCTTTCTTGCATAACTAATCAACCACTTCATAGCAGTCGATATTTTTCTGTCCGGTCTAATTTGCATCGGTATCTGGAACGTTGCCCCACCAACTCTTCTACTTCTTACTTCAACATGCGGCATTACATTACTCAATGCATCCTTCCACAACTCTAAAGCTGTTTTCTCATCATCGGTTTTTTTAGCATCCACGATGTCTATTGCATCATAAAAAACGCTAAACGCAACTGATTTTTTACCATCCCACATCATCATGTTGACGAAACGCGTCACCAATTGATCATGAAATCTCGGATCCGGTAAAAGTGGTCTTTTCTTTGCCTGTCTTTTTCTCATTACTTCCTTTTAAACAAGTTTAATTAATTCTTAGGGCGTTTCGCACCATATTTAGATCTACGTTGTGTTCTACCGGCCACACCTGCTGTGTCCAATGCACCACGTACAATATGATACCTAACTCCTGGTAAATCTTTAACTCTTCCGCCTCTTACTAATACTATCGAGTGCTCTTGCAAATTGTGACCCTCACCAGGTATGTAAGCATTTACCTCCTTACCATTGGTCAACCTAACCCTTGCTACTTTTCTCATAGCTGAATTTGGTTTCTTTGGCGTGGTAGTATAAACACGTGTACAAACACCTCTTCTCTGAGGACACGAATCCAAAGCAGCCGATTTACTCTTCTTAGTAATCGTCTCTCTTCCTATTCGTACTAATTGTGATATTGTTGGCATACTATAATAATATATAAAAATTACCCCTACTTTAAGGGTCGGCAAATGTAGTGATATTTTACAATAATTCAAACCCCGATCAATTTATTTTTATTTTTTTTAAATAAGCCAAATTATTTATTTTCAAAACAGTTGGCCTAACCTATATATATCCTATCTATTTATCAATCAGAAATCACCTTATTCATAATACCTATAAAAACCTAAATCTTTTGTCACCTTTCTGATTAATTATGAATTTCACAATAAATCATATGTTATATTATTTACCCTTAAATGCAGATGCTGTTTAATCTGTAACTCACAATTTTATAACAACTTCTTAAAGTTTTATTAAAATTCTCTTGCATTATTAACTCTTTATTATGAAGTTTGTAGCTAGCTAATTCAAATAATTTAAAAATGAGAACAAAACTAAATGGATTGTTAACGCTACTATTGGCGTTAGTTGTGCATATTTCTTTTGCACAACAAAAAACGGTATCCGGTACGGTTACTGATCAAGGAGGGCTTCCTTTGCCCGGGGTTAACATCGTAGTTGAAGGTACCACTACGGGTACACAAACCGATTTCGATGGTAATTTTTCAATTATGGCCTCTCAAGGGCAAACATTACTTATCACCTATATTGGTCAGAAAGCAGTTCGCCAAACGGTAGGCGCTGGTAGTACGATTAATGTACAGATGGAGGAAGACGCTCAAGCTTTGGAAGAAGTAGTTGTTACTGCCCAGGGTATTAAAAGAGAGAAAAAATCTCTTGGTTACGCAGTTTCTTCCGTTGGTGAAGAAGATTTAGAGCAAAGAGCTGAAGGTGACGTTGGTAGAGTACTAAACGGTAAAGCTTCTGGTGTATTAATTAATGCTGCCAGTGGTGTTTCAGGTTCTGCTACGAACATTATTATTCGTGGTTTTACTTCTATCTCAGGTTCTAACCAACCTTTATTCATTGTAGATGGTGTTCCTTTTAGTTCTGACACGAACAATCAAGGTGATGCTATTGATGGTAACGTTGGTTCGAGTAGATTTTTGGATCTAGATCCAAACAACATTGCCAATGTGAATGTACTTAAAGGTTTGGCTGCGGCTAACTTATATGGTTCGCAAGGTAGAAACGGTGTGATTTTAATTACTACTAAGGCAGGTGCATCTGGTTCAGTTAAGAAAAAATCTGAAATCACAGTTAGTTCTTCCCTTTTCTACAACGAAATTTCAACTTTACCTGATTACCAAAACCAATACGGTAATGGTTTTGACCAGGCATACGGTGAGTTTTTCAGCAACTGGGGTCCTGATTTCAACGTTCCAAACCCAAACAGTTTTGGAGCCAAGTGGAGAGGAACAACTGCCGATGGCACTATTTTAATCAAACATCCATATTCTAATAATGCTGGTGTAAGCGCCGCTTTTCCAGAATATCAAGGTCAGACTTACGAGTATAAGCCTTATAATGGTGTTAAGGATTTCTTCCGTGTAGGAACGGTTACCAACAATTCTGTAAACGCTTCAGGAAGTTCTGATGATGGAAAAATATCATATAACGCAAGTGTTGGTAATTTAAGAGACGAAGGGTTTACACCAGGAAACAAATTACAAAGAACAACTTTTAGTGTTGGTGGTAAAGCTGAGTTAAGCAATAGATTTACCGTTAACGGTACAATGAACTTTACCAAAAGTGACGTTAAATCTCCACCAATTGCTGCAAGTACCGGTAACGGATCTTTTGGTGATGGAGCTTCTGTTTTTGGTCATTTATTCTTTACTCCTAGAAGTGTTGACTTAATGGGTCTTCCTTATCAAAGCCCTATCGATGGTAGAAGTGTTTATTATAGAGGTGGTAACGATATTCAAAACCCAAGATGGACCGCAGAAAATGCTTTCGCAGATCAGATAACGAATAGAGTTTTCGGTAGTACACAGTTTACTTATAAAATAAATGACAATATCAATGCTTTCTGGAGAACAGGTTTAGATTTCTATACAGAACGTAATGAAATAGGTCAAAACAAAGGTGGTGCTGAAGGGTATATACAAGGTAGATACCAAACGTACGATAACAAAAATACTATTTGGGATCATACGGCACAGATTAACGGAATGTGGCAATTGTCTGAAAAATTAGACGTGAACGTTAACTTAGGTGGTACTTCTAGAAGAAGAGAATTTTCACGACAAGGGGTTACCAGTGATCAACAGTCTATTTTCAATGTATTCAGACATTACAATTTCGCAACACAATCTCCAGTCCAATTTGATGAAATTCAAAATATCGTGGGTATATACGCTCAAACAGAATTTGGGTATGACAATTTCGCCTATTTAACGTTAGCAGGAAGAAATGACTGGGTATCGAATTTTATCGATAACTCAATCTTCTATCCTTCTGCAAGTTTATCTATTTTGCCAACGGCCCTTATTGATGGGTTACAATCGCAAAACGGACTTAACTTCTTGAAGTTAAGAGCTGGTTACGGTACTTCTGCAGGTTTCACCGGTGGTTATCCTGTTGCAAATACAGCAACGTTAGATACAAGAGAATTCTTAAAAGATGGTACATTGGTTTCTTCAATTACTGTTGATGATGAATTGGCTAATCCAGCTCTTTCACCAGAATTATTGCAAGAGCTTGAATTTGGTTTAGAAACTCGTTTTCTCAATAACAGAGTGTCTTTAGATTTATCTGTCTATAAGAAAACAACTACCGATTTAATTTCTGAACAACCTTTGGATCCTTCGACAGGATACACTACAACGGTTACCAACATTGGTGAGGTTCAAGTACAAGGTATAGAAGCAGATTTAGGAGTTACTTTATTCCGTAATGATAACCCAGGTGGTTTTAACTGGAATGTGAACGCCAACTTTACTGCTGATGAATCTACGGTTATTGATTTAGGTCAAGACACAGATAACATTAACATTGGAGGTTTATTCTCTGATCTTTCTAACTTTGCAGTACCAAATAGACCTTTCGGTATCATTATGGGTAGTAGAGTCTTAAGAGATGATAACGGTAACAAGGTTGTAGCCAGTACCGGTGATTATGTAGAAGAAAATGGATTGTTCGAAATCGGTGATCCTAATGCAGACTGGAGACTGAACGTAAGTAACGGTTTCAATTTCAAAAACTTCTCATTCAACTTTGATATTTCTTACAGACATGGTGGTGATGTGTATGCAAATACTATTTCTGCTTTAGTAGGTAGAGGTTTAACTACGGATACGGAAGATCGTGTCTCTACGTTTATTTTACCTGGTGTTAAAACCGATGGTTCTGTAAATGACATTCAAATTAACAACTCTGATTATTACTTTACAAACGTAGCGTTCGGCCCTAGTGAATTACAAGTTTACGATGGTAGCACACTTCGTTTAAGAGAAATGAGATTAGGGTATAATGTACCATCTAAAGCACTTGACAAAACGCCATTTGGATCATTAAGCTTTACCGTTAGCGGTCAAAACTTATGGTTTAAAGGAATCAATGTTCCTGACGGTGTTAATTTTGATCCTGAAAATCTTGGAGTTGGTGTAGGTAATGCACTAGGGTTTGATTTTATCAACAGTCCAGGTTCTAGAAGATACGGTATGTCTGTAAAAGCAACATTTTAAAAAAAAAGAAAATGAAAATAATTATTAAAAACCTAGTTCTAACACTTTTCTCCGCGGGGCTTATCCTTTCGTGTGAGACTACTGAACTTAATATTACGTCTGACCCAAATGCGGTTAGTCCTGAACAAGCTACGCCAGATTTCTATCTGAATCGCGTACAAGAAGAGTTCGCTCGATTTAACGATGCCTTTGGTACCAATGGATCTGAAGTAACCCGAATAGAACAAATGGGAACTCGCCTTTATCAACAGGCTTATTCACCTGCTTCACAAGATGCAGAATGGAGATTTGCTTATTCTTCAATGCTAACCGATATTAACGCCATGAATGATTTAGCAACAGAAGCTAACTTCAAACGTCATATTGGTATGGGGCAAGTAATGAAAGCATTCACAATAGTTACGTTGGTTGATTTTTATGGTGATGTACCCTATTCTGATGCCAGTACAGGTATTGAAAACTTAAACCCAACTGCTGATGGTGGTGCATCAATTTATGCTGCAGCATTAGATTTATTGACTGCTGCCAGTGCAAATTTCACTACTACAGATAATGCAGCGGATCCAGAAAATGATTACTATTATGATGGTGATTGGGACAATTGGGCAAAATTAGCTAACTCGTTGAAGTTAAAGATCTATGCTCAAACTAGATTAGTTGATGCAGGAGCCGCAAGTGCTTTTAATGCAATTATAACTGGTGGTAACTTTATTACATCTGTAGATGAGGATTTTCAATTTACTTGGGGAACCAATGTAGTAAATCCTGATTCTAGACATCCTAATTATATTGACAACTATACTCCTCAAGGATCTAATGATTATATGAGCAATTGGTTGATGAATTATATGGATAATTCTAAAGCTAGTAGCGATCCAAGAATTAGATACTATTATTACAGACAAGCTGCAACAACACCAGGCGCATCTGACTCTGATGGTCCTAACCAACAGAATCTTTCTTGTAGTGTAGAGCCTGTACCTGCACATTATCTTGCAGCAGGAACTACCTTCTGCTACCTTCCAAATGGATATTGGGGTAGAGATCACGGTGATGATGATGGTACTCCTCCAGATGGTCAATTGAAAACAACCTATGGGGTTTACCCTGCAGGTGGTGAGTTTGATGACAGCACCTTTGCATCAGTTGATTTAGGTACTGGAGCTGGTGGAGCTGGTATCATGCCAATATTCTTAGCTCAAACTGTCGATTTCCTAAGAGCAGAAATGGCTTATGCTAGTGGCAACGCAGCTGGCGCTAAAACATTCTTGCTTAACGGTATTCAAAAATCAATGGATAAAACATTAGCTTTTGGCGAATTAGATGGCGGTGCAGATTTATCACTTGCTCCAACAGATGATGATGTTGCTGACTATATTGATGAAGTTGATGCACTTTACGAGGCTGCAGTTGGTGATGAAAAGCTTAACTTGATCGCTAAGGAATTCTTCGTTGCGTTATATGGAAATGGGATCGATGCTTATAACTTCTACAGAAGAACAGGTTATCCTAGTGATTTACAACCTGACCTTGAACCAAATCCGGGTGCTTTTATTAGATCATTCCTTTATCCAGCAGTTTATGCGAATAACAACAATACGGTTACTCAAAAGACTTCTGTGACCGAAAAAGTTTTCTGGGACAACAACCCTGATGCTGGTTTTCCATTATCAAATTAAAAAAAGAAAAGATGAAAAGATATATTAAGAACATAATGATACTTTCGCTAGTAACCACAGGATTCTTAGCCTGTGAGTCTAGCAACAAGACAATTGATGATGTCTTCGCTGAAGTAACTCGTGGGGCTGTTTTTAGAGCAACTACACCTGGAACGGAGATAGCTGCACAGGAATTCAGTTTTTCTGATCCTTCTGCAAGTATCACAACTGCTTTTGAAGTTGAAGATAATGCACAAGGTGCTAACTTGCAAGATGTAGAAGTTTACGCTTCTTTTAATAGCGCTACAGCAGGCACAAGTACAGCCGAATCGTTGGTTACAACCTTTCCTGCTTCATCCTTCACTACTAATGCTGACGGTTTACCTAGTATTTCAGCCACATTCACATTAGGTGAATTAGCTGCTGCTACTGGTTTATCGGCTAGTGATTACACCGGTGGGGATAGTTTTACCATTAGATATGTTTTGAACTTAACTGATGGAAGATCTTTCTCAAGCAATAATTTGAATAGTACAGTATCAGGTGGGTCTTATTTTAGATCACCTTTTAAATATACTATTCCTTTAGTTTGCCCTCCAATTCCTCCAACTGCGGGAACTTGGGTTGTAAACATGGAAGATACTTACGGTGATGGATGGCAAACATCTGACACCACTGCAGGCGATGGTATCACTATTACTTTAAATGATGGTACTGTTTTCGAGGTTGGCCTTTGTTCGCCTTATGGACCATCTGCCTATGACTGTACTCCTGGTAATGTTGGATCTGCAACTGTAGAAATTCCTGCTGGAACTACAACTGCTGATTGGTTCTTCCCTGGAGATGCATATGGTGAAATCATATTTGAAATCGTAACACCTAATGGTAATGTTGCCGCTAGTGGTTCTCCTGGAACTGCTGCAGGACCAATTGCTATTGATTTCTGTGTTGATTAAACCTAATATTTAGAAATTACAAAAAGGGTGTAAACTATGTTTACACCCTTTTTTCATTTTGGGTATATACAATTCAATACCTTTTATTATATTGAGGATACGGAGTTTTACGTTTGTTAAATACCTAAATAAAAAAATCAATTATAAATCAGCATATGTATTTTCAATACCAACACCTATTTCAAAAAAAATCAATATGGCACTTTCTAATTGCTCTCATAGTAGTACTCCTCTTCTCATGCAAGGACCGTCTAGAAAACAAAGATGATGCTCCTGTTATTTCCAATAAACCAACAACAAAGATTACACCCAAAAAAAAAGAACTCAATGGTGGCCTATATTTCCCGAAAGGATTTCATGCTACAGTAGTTGTAGATAGCATTGGTCCATCAAGACATATTGCAGTAAATACCAATGGTGACATTTATGCAAAATTGAGAGAGCCTAACGGTACTAAAGGAAATATGGCCTTACGCGATACAACAGGGAATGGAGCTGCCGATATTATTCAACGATTTGGAGAGTACCCTAATGATGGTACTTTTGCGACTGAAATGCGTATTCATAATGGGTATCTATATTTTAGTTCTGAACAGGTCATTTATAGACAAAAACTAACTCCTAACCAATTAATACCAGAAGGTAAGCCTGAAGTAGTTTTAACCGACTATTTTCCAAAAAGATGGCATAATGCTAAATCTTTGGCCTTCGATAAAAAAGGTAACATGTTTGTGACATTTAGCGCACCGACCAACGCTTGCGAAGACCCTAATTCGGTTGGTCAAATAAAAGGAATGAATCCTTGTCCAGGGCTAGAAGTACTGGGAAGTATTTGGAAATTTGACGAAAATAAATTAAACCAATCACAACAAGATGGCGAACTTTACGCCACTGGTGTTCGAAGCATGGTAGCCATTTCATGGAATGAAATGGACAACAGCCTGTATGGACTTCAACACGGTCGCGATTATCTACATAACCATGCCCCTCAATATTTTAGTAAGTGGGATCAAGCTGTATTACCGGCCGAAGAATTTATGAAAATTGAAGAAGGTGATAATTTTGGTTGGCCATACAGTTACTATGATCACTTTAAAAACAAAAAATTAATAGCGCCTGAATATGGGGGTGATGGCAAAAAGGAAGCAAAAGATTACAAGAATCCCATTATGGGTCTTCCTGCCCATTTCGCGCCTAATGACCTATTGTTCTATAAAGGCGATGCATTTCCTGAAAGATATAAAAACGGAGCATTTATTGCATTTCATGGCTCTATGAATAGAACCCCTTACCCACAAGCAGGCTATATTGTAGCCTTTATTCCTTTTAGCAACGGCAAACCAACAGGTACATGGGAAGTTTTTGCTGATGGTTTTGCAGGGGTCGATACAATAATTTCCATGCCAGACGCAAAATACAGACCAATGGGCTTGGCAGAAGGTGCTGACGGATCACTTTATATTTCAGAATCGAAACAAGGCAAAATTTGGCGTGTACAATTTAATGGGGATAAAGAAACATTCGGAACTGAACAACTTTCAGAAATGGAAAGTAGAAAATCAAAATCTTACCTAAAAACACCAAAGAAACTGAAAAACAATTTAAATAAAACTTAAATTTAATAAAGGTTTACCGTGATGGGTTATTCTTTTATTCAATATATATTTAGCGAATTAATTTTAATGTTTAAAAATTGTAAACACTTATGGTACAATTAAAATTTTCAAATACAAAAAACGCTATACTTTGTGTATGGATATTTATATTATCATCATGTTCTACAAATAATACCACAATAACTGACATACCCGAAGAAGAAATTGAGACTGAAGCACCAACTGGCGAAGCGGAAATTGAAGAAACGCTGTCAGAATCTTCAACCACAACTATTGGCGAATTGGGAACCGTTACTTTTTATAACGAAGAACAAATCGAAGACCATTATATTCTCGTAAATGATGCAGCAGCTAATAGTGTATATTTAATGGATAAAAATGCGGACTTGGTATACGAATGGCCATTAGGTGATCGTATAATAGGTAATGATGTTATTTTACTAAATGACGGCACATTGTTAGCTTCACTTGAATCAGACAATCCAGATTTTCAATTTGGAGGACAAGGTGGCATAATACAAATCATAGATAAAAATGGGAAAGCTTTATGGAATTTCAACTATTCTAATACAGAACATAGATCTCATCATGACGTGGAGCTTTTACCAAATGGCAATGTGTTAGCTATTGCATGGGAGAAAATGGTCAAAGACGAAGCAATTGCAAATGGCTCAAAGCTAGGTACCGATATCTTTCCAGAATCAATTATAGAGATTGACCCTATTACAAGTACTATTGTTTGGGAATGGCACGCTAAAGATCATTTGATTCAAGATTTTGATGAATCCAAATTAAATTTTGGAAGCATCGAAGAAAATCCACAATTAATAAATTTAAATTATGTTGATGCAGATGGAGGCAATATTATGCACGCCAATGGAATAGGTTACGACGAATTAAATAACTTAATTTATTTAAGTGTCAATTATTATAGTGAAGTTTGGGTTATAGACCATTCTACAAGTACCGTAGATGCCGCTTTACATTCAGGCGGAAACTTTGATAGAGGTGGCGATTTACTTTACAGATTTGGTAACCCCTCTACTCAAAACGACGGGACAACCCAACGTCTCTTTATAAACAATCATTATCCTAACCTGTTTGAACCAGGAAAAATGTTGATTTATACCAATGGAGGAGATCTTGAACAATCTACTGTATACGAACTAAAACTGCCTACAGCACTAAACCAAAAGAGTATACCCCAAATTACACAGCCAGAAATTATATGGAGTTTTACCGATCCTGAATTGTATGCGCCTAAAGTTTCTGGCGCAGTTCGCTTACCTAGTGGCAATACATTAATTACTGAAGGTGATTTTGGATTATGGGAAGTAACTCAACAAGGTGAAGTTGTTTGGAAATTTTCTGCCCCAGGATTCTTTTGGAGAGCATACCATTATGCTAAGGACGATCCAGCAATTTTAGCTCTCGATCTTTAATTGACATATAAATGACCTGAAAAAATTACACATGATAAATTAGTTTTTAATACATAAGATTTGCAACAGCTCAACAATAGTTGAGCTGTTTTTATTTACCTTTGACCCATGCAAAAAACCACTCAGATTTATGGCTTAAGAGCCATTATAGAAGCTGTAAATTCAAATGAGGAGATAGACAAGGTATTTCTACAAAAAGGTCTTAAAGGAGACCTTATGAAAGAATTGGAGGGTTTATTACGTAGTAATGAAATCAACATGGTGTATGTACCTGTTGAAAAATTAAATCGCTTAACAAAAAGCAACCACCAAGGTGCTGTTGCCAACATCTCTCCCATTTCATTTCATACATTAGAAGAACTTGTTGAAAAGGCTAACGAAAAAGAAGGTCCTAGCCTATTCTTACTTTTAGACCAACTTTCCGATGTTCGTAATTTCGGTGCTATTATCAGAACGGCCGAATGTACCGGTGTTGATGGCATTATTGTTCAAAAGAAGGGTGCCGCCCCTGTAACGGCCGATACTATAAAAACATCTGCCGGTGCAGCATATAGAGTACCTATTGCAAAAGTAGACCATTTAAAAGATGCCGTTTTTTACTTACAGGCCTCAGGTATTAAAATAGTTTCTGCCACAGAAAAAACAGATGATTCCGTTTATGATGTTCCTTTTACCGATTCTATTGCAATTGTCATGGGAGCTGAAGACCGAGGCATTACACCTTCTATTTTGAAAGCTTCCGATTATCGTGCAAAGTTGCCTTTGTTAGGTGAAATCGAGTCATTGAATGTATCTGTAGCTTGTGCAGTATTTTTATACGAAGCTGTACGTCAACGTATGTAAAACATTATTCTTTCTCATTAATTTGATCACTAGATCTGTAGATATAATTTACCTTAAAATTATCATCTTCGGACACTTCCTCTATAATAGGCAGTTCTCTGAAATTTCCTTTATCATCAAAATGTTTTAAGAACAAATCATCTTCTTCCTTAAAATCATCTTTCTCCCAATCATATTTTTTAGGTTTTGGAATGGTAGCCTTTATTACTCTTGCTAAAAATAATCCGGTAAGAAAGCCGGCAAGGTGTCCTTCCCATGAAATTCCTTCCTCAACAGGAAATATATACCATAGCAAACTTCCATAGATAAAAACCACAATTAAAGAAAGTGCAATAAGTCTATAGTAAGAACTAAAAATACCCTTGAAAAATATAAAGCTTGCTAGCACATAAATAAGTCCGCTTGCACCGATATGATACGAAGTACGGCCAATTAACCACGTTAGAAGACCAGATATTATAATTCCATAAAGTACTATTTTCCAAGCCACATCCTTATAAAAATACCATAATGCAGTAAGTAGAATCCCTAGCGGAATCGTATTATTATATAAATGCTCTAGTGACCCATGTATGAACGGACTTAAAATCACCCCTTTAAGACCTGATAGTGTTCTAGGCATTACACCCATTTCATTGAAATTTACTCCCAAAGCCAATTCTACCCAATACACTGCCCAAATAATAATCATGGCAATTAGCGGAATTGCCAAGACTTTATTTGAAAATTTAAAATGTCCAATTTCTGACATGAGCTTTCTTTTGAATTGATTTTACAATTATGTAACCAAATTATTGAACTTGGTCAAATTGTCACACAACCTTTTGCAAAGTTATCGATTGACTAACTTAGAATTATCTTCTCTTTTAAGATTATCATACTTTTGTACTATGAATGAACCTTTAGCCGAACGTGTACGCCCTAAAACACTAGATGAATATATAAGTCAACACCATTTAGTAGGTGAAAAAGGCTCGTTAACACATCAAATTAAAAAAGGAATAATTCCTTCACTCATTCTTTGGGGACCTCCTGGAACTGGTAAAACTACGTTGGCCAACATTATAGCCGAAGAAAGCAAGCGGCCATTTTATGTGCTTAGCGCTATCAATAGCGGTGTTAAAGATATTCGTGAAGTTATTGATAAGGCAAAGCAGGCCGGTGGCTTATTTACTTCTAAAAACCCTATACTATTTATTGATGAGATACACCGGTTCAGTAAATCGCAACAAGATTCGTTATTAGCCGCTGTGGAAAAAGGTTGGGTAACTTTAATTGGTGCAACTACAGAAAATCCGAGTTTTGAAGTTATACCCGCATTGTTATCTCGTTGCCAGGTTTATGTTTTAAATGCTTTTGGAAAAGAAGATTTAGAAAATCTAATTACCAGGGCGATGGAAAAAGACCATTTTCTGAAAACTAAAAATATTGAACTTAAAGAAACCGAAGCCTTGCTTCGGTTATCTGGAGGTGATGGTAGAAAATTGCTGAATATATTTGAGCTTGTGGTCAACTCTGAAGAAGGTAATGATGTTATTATAACCAATGAGCTAGTACTCTCTAAAGTTCAAAAAAACACAGTTCTGTATGACAAAACAGGTGAACAACATTATGATATTATATCAGCTTTTATTAAATCTATACGTGGCAGTGATCCCAATGGTGCCGTGTATTGGTTAGCAAGAATGATAGAAGGTGGAGAAGATGTAAAATTTATTGCACGTAGAATGCTTATATCGGCCTCTGAAGATATAGGTTTAGCAAACCCTACGGCATTGGTTATGGCAAATACCACTTTTCAAGCAGTGACTACTATCGGTTACCCTGAAGCACGTATCGTTCTTAGCCAGTGTGCTATTTATTTAGCAACTTCTGCCAAAAGCAATGCAAGTTATATGGCTATAGGTAAGGCACAGCAGGCTGTAAAACAGTCAGGTAACTTACCTGTACCGTTACCCTTACGAAATGCGCCGACAAAATTAATGAAAGACTTAGGATACGGACAAGAATATAAATACGCCCACGATTTTAAAAACAACTTTGTAGATGCAGAATTTTTACCCGACGAACTTTCGGGTACTACTTTTTATAAACCCGGAAGTAATCCACGTGAAAAAGCGCTAAGCGATTTCTTAAAGAACAGATGGAAAGAGAAGTATGATTTTTAGAATTTTATATTCAATTCTTCTTGAACCAATTTATCATTCTCATAATACTCAAAAATCCAGCTACCTTCTTTCTGAAATACGATTCCGTTTTTTGTATCGGTTTTGCCTATAAATATATTATCGACCGAGCTTTTTAGTAAATTCATTCTTACTTTAGGCGTACTATCAACTAATTGAAAGCCAACATTGGTTGCTTGGGCATACCAAATATCGTCAACGTTCAACTTTTTTAATGCTACTTTCTTAAAAGATGTTGTCTCTTTTTTATCTTTTTTAATGTTAGAATCCACTGGTGAATTATCTTTGTAATATTGAGTTATCTCTGTAGCTTCTTCAGAAACAATTTTTGAATCACCACCTTTTTCTTCCACTTTTGTCGACTCTATACTACTCATTTCATCAACGTTATCCTCATCAAGTTTTTTAACATCATTTCTAAAACTAACCGTAACAGCTTCGTTCTTCTCACTCTTACCATTATAAGCATAATCAGTACCATTAAAAGAACGCATAGCCTCTCTTATTGACTCGGTATAGGCCGCCTTATATTGTTTTTCTTTACTAGTCCCTTGCATTGAAGTAAAAACGGCATTATCATTACAATCTTTTAATACTATGATAGTCTTTGTTGTGAACAAACTACTATCATCTTGTAAATCAACCAATAGCCCTAAACACCTATTCGTATTTAAATCGCTAGGTAAGGCATCATCATAAACGACATTGAACCCTTTTCCATTAAAAAGATATTTTATTAATGTACTCGTTTGAAACTCGTTGGTTTCTTTAAATGAATTGAACTTTTTAGGAACGATAATATATTTATAATCATTTAAATTGGATTGAGCATAAGCGGAATAACCAATACAAACAAATAGTAATGCGATGATAGTTTTCAAAACTTCTATAATTTTAAATTCGAGGTAATATATGAAAAAAGCATGCCAAAAAAATAAAATCGAGTGAAGAAGGTAGACTACTTATTGCGTCCCCATGATATAATATTCATTCCTAGCTGAAATGAAGCATAATTTGTTGCAGCTATATTCTTATATGAAAGCAAATTATCTGCCATTACGTAAAAGTTAACAGGACCTGCCTGTAAATTCATACCTAGACCCACATTCGTGTAACTGAATTTATCTGCCGTATACGTTCCTTTTAACGCTAAAAAATTACCAAACCTACGGGTATAAAAACCGGTAAGAGCAATTTGCGGACCTCTTGGTCTATTAATCATGTATAACTGACCACCGATTGAATTTCTATACTTTGTACGAAGTTCAACGGCACCAGAAGATCCTGCGGTGCAATCACAATCAATTTGACCACCTCCATTATTTACAGGCTCTCCAAAATCATTTCTAATAGATGCATAGAGTTTAGTTGGCCTAAATGTGACATAACTATCAGTGTCGGTTTCAAAGGGAATTAAACCTTCAACCTCATCTACTAAATCTTGCCAAAAATCTCTATTCAAATTAGCGAAATTTTCTAAAATATCAATCTCTATTCCTTCAACGGTTGCTTTTCCGTTTAGACTATAACTTTGAGCATCGTTACCATGATGTATAAAACCTAAATCTAGGACACTACCCGTTATAGTCGTTCTTTCGCTTAAGTGATATGTAAAACCAACATCGATACCCAAACCTAAATCACCTCCGAAAAAAGCTCTTTTCACAAATTGCCCTGCAGCCGTATCTGAATCACTTGCCTCATCTAACGATTGAAATCCAGAAGTACGCAACATTAAATCAGCATCTAATGTTGTTGCTATTCGATTATTTTGTCCTTGCGTATTTACCAAATAACCTTTATTCGACGTAGAGCTATAATCTACAATACCAGAATAAAGTTTTCCTCTAGCGCCTATCGTTAAATTTCTGTCTACCTTTTTATTAATTCCAAAATGAAACACATTTACCATAGAACCTCTAGAATTCAAGTCGCCAAGGTCAAATTCTCTATTCAATTGGTCTGCATTACCATCAAAGATTAAATAGGCATAATCTTGCGGCCAAAAAGTTATGTTGTCTATTTCAAAATAACCTCCGAAGGAATAAAATACACTAGGGTCATTACTTCTAAACCCTCCATTAAAATATTCTATTTGTACGGTAGTGCTAAATTCATCACGTGGTTTTAAAACATTTAATGCCCTTTCTCGCACTTTTATATTAATGTCAACACCATCTTCTGCGAAAATATCATTTACAGATATTCCATTGGCACCCACGTAGCCAGAAACTCCTGATAATAGTGGTACACCAGCGTACCATTTAAAATCCGTTTCCACACCAGGGTTTAATATTAACGACTGAGGAATCTCATTAAAATCATAGAGTATTTGCTTATTCTGGGCAAAAACACCCATGGTAAGCATTACACTACCAAGTAGTAAATAATGGGTTAACCTCATTTTAATTCTAATGTGAATTTAGCACTAGAACGAAGCACAATGGCGGGATTCGCAAGATTTGAAGTACTACTGCCATCTCCTAAATTAGTGGCAACCAATCTTATTTTTGAAGTATTTTTAATGATATCAAGACTTTTACCGGTAGGGCCATAAGCAACATTTCTTACTAGCGTAGAAGTAGGCGCTGCGTCCATTCTGAATTCTTCAGTATCTAAAATATTTTCATTTTCATCTAGAAATTCAAGACTTATTTCTATCGGCTTGCTTGTTGTATTTTCAAGCTCATAACTGAGCACACCTGAAAGTACCCTTTCTGCAAACAAAGGTTCTTCAAAAGCATCGAAATTAAAATCTTGAGTAAAAAAACTGAGTCCCGAAACCCTATTTATTAAACTTTCTTGAGCCTTAACATAGAAAACACTTGTCTCATAAGTAGGTGTAATTTCTAAATTATCTAGCTGGTCGAAATCTTGTTGTTCAGAACAAGCTGTAACCAACAGAAAGCCAAAAATTACAGTTACTAAAATTCGAAAGCCTTTCATTTATATTTATAGATTATACATTATAGGGGGTAACCCTGTAGTAGTATTAACTCTATAAAAACGATTTTATTTCTTGTAAATCGTAAATAATGGGTGCTTCGTTATGACTCTCTTCTCTATGGGCGTTAAAATGAATTGTATGAAAACCAACAGCTTTTGCGCCAAGAATATCGGCTTCTAAACTATCGCCGATCATTAAAGAAGTCTGAGGATTGGCATTAGCTCTGTTCAAGGCAAGATTAAATATGATAGGATTGGGTTTTTTTACCCCTGCCATTTCAGAATCAATAATATGATTGAAATAACCATGAATACCTGAATTCCTTAATTTTTTATCTTGTATTTCTTGAAACCCATTGGTTATGATATGCAGTTTATAATTTGGTTGCAAATAGTCTAGAACCTCAAGAGTATTGGGAAAAAGATTATTAAATGTAGAAAGATTGTTGATATATTCATCGGATAAAATATCGATTAGCTGATCTGAAACAGGATAACCTATAGTATCAAAAACCGATTTCAACCTTTGAAATCGCAATTCTGATTTCGTTATTCTTTCCTCACGATACATTTTCCAAAACCTGAGATTAGCAGGTACATAAACTTCTAAAAAATCTTCAATCTCTAAATTTATTTGTTGTTCGCTAAAAATCTTTTGAAAGGTGAATGCTGAATTTTTATCAAAATCCCAAAGAGTATGATCTAAATCGAAAAAAATATCGGTGACCTTATTTTTAAACATATTGTTCTTTTAATATTTCGGCATACAATGACATCCAATCTCTATCATCCTTATTCCCTAAAAGTTCATTAGAAAACATTATGATCATAGTCCCATTGACTTTATTTACCTCGTGTTTAATTTTTTTTACTTGTTGTAGTATTGCCTCGTCTTTCTTAATTTTTGCCAAGGCGTAATCATGAATAGCAAAAGGGTGTACTTTAATGGGTTGCTTTACCTCTAAGGGAATATCATAGAACTGAAATGCGGTACAAGTACCTGCCCTAAATCCTAATTCATAGGTGTACCCCATGGTATAGTCATCAGTAAATTCTGCGGCAATTAAATTTCGGTAAGTTTCGGGCACATCTACTCTATTATAGCGCATTTTAGAACTGTTTACAGGTCTATTGATTACCTCCTCTAAATTAGCCTTTTCCTTTTTCAATAATTCAAGATCTGTAAAAGAGCTATACGAGGCCGCCAAAGATACTGGTGCATAATCGGCAACATATTTTATCAACGACTTAAACTTCATGCTATTAGTAGAAACATTCTTATCGTATTTCGAATAATCAGCAAACTGAAAAAAGAAATTACACTTTACTTTGTACTTTTTATGTAATGCTATTAACTCTTCATAATTGTCAAAAGGATCCTTCATTCTATTTAGACCAACCGATATTCGGTCAGCAACCCGCTTAAATTTAAGCGTACCAAAGTCCATTATCAAACCTACCAAGCCACGCACTATGCCTCTATTGGCATAACAATGTGAGGTAGCTACATCTAAGACCGAAACAAAATCATAGCCTTTAATTTTATATTCAAAATCATCGAAACGTTCTTTTAATGCCTCTAATAATTTAAAGGCCCAAATATCGACAACAGGCTTTTGAAGAAAGCCATTTTGATACGCAATACTATCTTTTGGTGAAAATCTACTATGTACATCTTTTACATGCGGTAAATACTCCTCATATCTAGAAATTAGAAAAAAACTAGCAGCAAAAACGTCATAGGGAAGATTACTACGCTCACCTGTTGGAAAAAAGCAGGGCGTACCCTCCCAATCTGCAATACTTAATTGAATATCATTAATACCCTGGTTGAATAATAGCTCATTACTTCGTATAAAAAACTCATTCTGCAATGGCTGTTTAGTATATGTGATTTTCGGTCCGGTATGCTTTATAAATTCTTCAACTTTAGTTGTAAAATCTAACTCAACACCCAAAATGTTAATGAAGATATGCCTCATGATATAAGTAAGGCGTGGTGTTATCTTATGAGTGTAAATCAGTAGCATCTATAGAATTTTTTCATCGGCAAAGCTATAATAACTTTTCTGAGTAATAATCAAATGATCCAATACCTTAACATCTAAAGTTTCACTAGCTATCTTTATTTTTTTTGTTATCTGTTTATCTGCAGCACTCGGGCGTAGTGTACCCGAAGGATGGTTATGCGCTAAAATAATGGCAACTGCCCCAAGTTCTAAAGTTTGTTTCATTACCAATCGAACATCGACCAAGGTTCCAGTGATACCACCTTTACTTAATTGAGCCTTGTGTAATACTTTATTGGAATTATTTAAAAAGAGAATCCAAAATTCTTCATGTTCCAAATCGCCAAGTAAAGGCTGTAAAAGGTGATAAACATCTTGACTGCTTCCTATCTTATCAATTTTCAAGGCGTCCTCTCCCCTTCTCCTTCTTCCAACTTCTAAGGCTGCCGCTATACTTACCGCTTTTGCCTCACCAATTCCTTTAAAGGTCATTAGCTGTTTAATTGAAAGTCTACCTAGCTCATTCAGATTATTATCCACAGATGCCAAAATACGTTTAGAGAGTTCAACAGCACTTTCAGCTCTGCTACCGGAGCCTATTAAAATAGCGATCAATTCTGCATCAGATAAGACCGAACGACCTTTCTGCACCAATTTCTCCCTTGGTTTATCATCATCTGACCAATTTTTTATTGAGAACGATGTTTGTTTATCCTGCATTTGCTAAAGATACAGAACAAATTATTTTATGGTAAATTTAAGCATCATTTAAAAAACAACTATGAAATCATTACTAACTGAAGACGGATATCAAGAAATAAAAGGAAGAATAGAACAACTTACTGAAAACGCAAAAAAAGGTTGGGGTAAAATGTCTGTCGGCCAAATGTGCTGGCATTGCCAATACCCGCTGAAATTAGCAATAACAAATAAGCCAAACACCTCTAAGGGGAGTTGGTTCGTGAAAACTTTTTTCAAGAAATCGCTATACAACGATAAGCCTTGGCGTAAGAACTTGCCAACAGCACCTCAACTAAAAACTAAAGAAAATAAGGATTTCACTTCTGAACTTGAGATATTAAAATCTTTGGTAAATGAATTATATGCTTTACGTGACCGGGAAGTATGGTCCCCACACCCTGCGTTCGGCACATTTACAAAAGAACAATGGGGCCAAATGCAGTATAAACATTTAGATCACCATTTAACGCAATTCGGCGTTTAAGTATTGGTTGGTCGTTGATTGTTGAAAAAAATGCAAATATCTTTTTCTACCCTTTTAAAACAACAAAGATCAATATTATCCTAATTACCTAAATCCTTGCTCAGATAAACTAATTCTTATAATCTAGTGCTCTTATTTCTCACTAGGCCATTAATCCTTGAAGTTTATTTAAATCGAATCCACCATAATTCCCTGAACTCATCAGTAATAATGTCGCGTCATTATATGGGTGATTTTCTAAAAACCCATGAAAAGATTTTGCATCGGTAAAAATCTTCAAATCGTCTCTTTCAAAAGCTTCGGAAATTTGTTCTGGGGTTACCGCATCCAATTTTTTAATGGTTACAGATTCAGGTAAAAAGAAAATAACAGCCTCATCGGCAGCATCTAAAGCCCCCTTATATTCCTTTAAAAATTCCGGATTAAAACTACTGTAGGTATGCAGTTCTAAACAGGCTATCAGTTTTCTTTCGGGATACTGTTCTTTTACCGCCTTTGTCGTTGCCGCTACCTTACTAGGTGAATGTGCAAAATCTTTATATGCTATACTCGAAGTGCCTTCAGCTATTTTCTCCAAACGTTTTGAAGCTCCTTTAAATGTGGCAATTGCCTCATAGAAATCATCTTCATCAACACCCATGTTTTGACAGATCCATTTTGCGCCGGCCAAATTACTTAAATTATGTTTTCCGAATACTTCTATAGGCATAGGGCCTTCAGAAGTTTCTAAAAGAGTCTCTCCATCTTCAACACCATATTCCGGAGTTGTATATGGTAATTTACGAATGGTATTTTCAGATGCATCAACTACTTGCTTTACTATATCGTCTTCCGCATTATAGGTTATCGAACCTCCTTTTACAATACTGTCCACGAAAATTTTGAATTGCTCAACATAATTCTCAAAAGTTGGAAATACGTTGATATGATCCCAAGCAATACCACTCAATAAGGCAATATTGGGCTGATATAAATGAAACTTTGGCCGTCTGTCTATCGGTGAGGATAAATACTCATCTCCTTCCAAAACAATAAAGTCATTATCCTCGGTCAAATGAACCATTCTCTCAAAACCTTCTAACTGTGCCCCAACCATGTAATCAACCTCTATATCATGAAAGTTAAGTACATGTAAAATCATGGACGTAATGGTGGTTTTACCATGACTGCCACCAATAACAACTCTTGTCTTATTCTTAGATTGCTCGTAAAGAAATTCTGGGTACGAATAAATGGTCAAACCTAATTCTTGTGCTTTTAGTAATTCAGGATTATCTGCCTTTGCATGCATGCCTAATACAACGGCATCTAAATCAGAATTTATCTTTTCAGGAAACCAACCGAATTCATCTGGCAATAATTCTTTTGCTTGCAACCTCGATTTAGAAGGCTCAAAAATAACATCATCACTACCTGTTATTTTATATCCTTTGTGCTCTAAAGCCAGTGCTAAATTGTGCATGGCGCTTCCTCCTATAGCAATAAAATGTATTTGCATTCCCAAATTTTAGTCTCCAAAGATAAGTATTGTCCTTTTATAATAACGGAATTCTAGCCTTTCGAAGAGATTCCTTAACTATTTAACAAGCAACTTTTTATCGACGAAATACACCTTATATTAACAACTTATATCATTTTTAGTAGTATTCACCCTACAATTTGAATGCCTGACAACATATTTTTTATAACCCTACTATTCCAAAATACCTTTAAAATCGAATAATTGCATTCATCAACCAACCACGTTCAATGAACAATTTTAAATTAAGGTTTTTCGTCTTACCGTTTTTAGCGCTAAGTTTCTCAAACTTAATACAAGGGCAATGTGCCGGCACTGATTCAACAATCGAAATTTGTAATAAAGATGTAGATGTTTCAAATCGAAGCTTTGATCTTTTCGCAGAACTTGACGGTGCTCCAACTACTGGCGGAACATGGTCCACTACAAACCCTGCTAATTTCAACGCCCTAAATCAAAATTCTGGTATCATAGATTTATGGCGAATCAATAATTATGGAGTACATGTTTTTACTTACAATAATACAGCGTGTAACCAAACGGCCACAGTAACCATTAATTTGGGTGGTTACCCCGGGGAAGACAATATTGATGGAAGTGCGAATGCATGTAGTGATAATGCTTCCGTTAACCTTAATGGATTTCTGGGCAGTGAAATTGAAGGCAAAGTACAAGATTTTAATGGCTTATGGGAAGAAGACCCTAGTACGGCCACCGGATTTATTTCTGGTTTTTCATTTGATGCATTCTCTGCAGGTCCTGGCACATATATCTTTACCTATACAACAGGTACCGTAGCTTCATGCCCAAGCAGAACTGCCACTTTAATACTTGAAGTACACCCATCACCAGAAGAAGGAACGCCAGAAGATTTTGTTATTTGTACCAACGAAGATTTTTCATCATTGACGAATGTCGACCTGTTTGATTTTTTAACGGGTCAAGACCCTAATGGAACCTGGTCTGAAGGTAACAACACAAATCAATTGAGTGATTTAAATGATTCATTTATAAATATTGATGAAATCAATACTAATTTAGGGTATGGTACGTATCCTTTTACATATACCGTTTATCCTACCCACCCTGTTTGCGCCGAAAAAAAAGCTACCGTAAACATTATTATTTTACCAGTTTTAGATGGCCCTTTAGTAGTTGACAATTTTTGCTCGGGAGATGCTTATGAAATAAACCTTACATATGACAATACAATTTTACCAAACGGTCTGTACAATTTAGGATATACCCTCAATAGCACCTCTGGATTAAGAACTGGTACCGCCCAAGATGTTTTCTTTAATAATGGCAATGCCCAATTCGCTTTAAATCCTACGCTCGTTGCTACAAATGAATTTATTACAATAGATATTATATCTGCTAGTGGTTCTGTGCCTGTCCAAGATGTTTGCCCCACAATTTTAGTTGATGAGACAACATTTCTCGTTTCGAATACCAATACCACGGTTTCTGAAATTTGCGTAAATACCGAAGCGACCGTTGAATTGATTAATATTTTGGACGTTTCTGGAAATATTGCCAATGGCTTGTATAATTTAGAATATACCTTAACCGACCCAAATGCAGGAACCGCCGACATTAACCTAACTGTAATTCAATTAACGAACGGTAATAGTTCATTTATAATTCCTGCAACGAATTTCTTGTTAGATGGGGAATATGCTATCAACTTGACCATTGAAGATACTTTTCCAACCAATTGTAATCTAGGTACACTGTTCAATGTTTTAGAGACACCTAGTGAAATTCAACTAGATTTATTGGTAGACAATAACTGTGATGCCACACAAATAGACGTACTTATCGATGCGCCTATTTTGGTTGACGGTACGTATACTATTACTTATGACGTAACAGAATTAGGTTCGAATACAGTATTAACAACAAACACCATTAATTTTACTGGTGGTAGGGCAAATTATCAAATAGATGTTGATGCCTTACCTATTGGCAACTATACCGCAAGCGTTCGAAGTATTCAAGATGATACTACACAATGCCGTTTTGTTTTTGAATTTGAAGAAAATGAAAACTTTTCAAGAGGTGGTATACCAGACGCACCACAGGCAGTGGCAAATCAAACATTTTGTTTAAGTGACTTTCCTGACGGACCAACCTTAATGGATATCGAGGTTACTTCAAGCGGTAACCTATTATTTTATGCAACAGAAACCGATACCGCAATTCTACCCATTTCAACGCAACTCGTTGATGGGGAAGATTACTTTATATCGAACACAGACACTTCTAATAATTGTGAGGGCACAGAACGAATACAAGTTACTGTAGGTTTTAGTAATCCTAATGCACCGACAAGTACAAATTTAAATCCGTTGTTCTGCGCAGAAAACAATCCTACACTATTAAGTATCGATATTGACGTTGCCGCAGGTAGTACTATAGTTTGGTTCGATGCCAGCACAAATGGTAATGCATTAGATGCTACGACAATTCTCAAAGATGGCGAATCCTATTTTGTTGCAACAAAAAGCTCTGGGAGTTGTACAAGCACCGAACGTTTAGAAATAATACCTACAGTAGTTACTGTAGCACCTACTTCTTTATCGGGAAATACAATAGTAGTTTGCGGACTCGACAATCCAACAGTTTTGGAACTTAGAGCTCTTGAAGAAGAAATTGACAATGAAGTATTTTGGTATAGCACCGAAACTGGCGGCATTGCACTTACTGATGATATCCTTTTAGTAGCAGATACTGTTTATTATGCAGAAAATTACAACACGGCTACAGGATGTTCATCACCTAGTCGTGTTCCTGTTAACGTAGACTTGAGCGATTGCGATCCTGAAAATTATGACTTTTTTATTCCTGACGGATTTTCGCCTAATGGAGATAGCCGTAACGATACATTCTTCATTCCAAACATTGAAACCATATTTCCTGATTACACTTTAGAAATCCTCAACCGATATGGTACAACCTTATTCAAAGGTGATAAAAACAAACCCGCTTGGGATGGTAGTAATGGGTCATCTATGGCACCAAACGGTATCTACTTTTATATCATCAATTACAACAAAGGCAATTCAGAACCCATACAAGGTAGACTTTACTTAAACAGATAACCAATGCAAATGACACTTATAAAAAACCTAAGGAATGTTTGCATTATAATGCTACTTTTCCTTTGTAAAACGCGAGCGCAGCAAGACCCACAGTACACACAATACATGTACAACATGAATGTGGTAAACCCTGCATACACTACTAACGAACCGGGTATGCTAAATTTTGGAACGTTGTATCGAACCCAATGGGAAAATGCTGTCGGTGCACCAAAGACATTGACCTTTTTTGCTCATACATCGTTTTCAGAAAAAATTGAAATGGGCGCCTCCTTAATCTCTGATGATATTGGAGATGGTTCTTTAAAAGAAAATAATATTTATATCGACTTTGCTTACATACTAAAGCTCGATGAAAAAAGTAATTTGAGTTTAGGTTTAAAAGGTGGCATTACTACTTTTGAAACTAACTTTAATGGCTTTCGACTGCCAGAATTTCAAGATGACCCTGCTTTCAATGAAAACCTGAACAATACGTTTCCAAATATAGGGGTTGGCGCTTTTTACAATCGGGATAAATTCTATGCCGGTTTGTCAATTCCTAACCTATTAACTTCAAAGCATCTTGAAAATAGAGATGGTATTAATCGTATAGGCGCAGAGGCTATTCATTTATTCGGTATGGTAGGCTATGTTTTTGATGTGAATGCCGATTTAAAACTAAAACCATCCATCTTAACCAAAATAGTACAAGGGGCGCCTATTACGGCAGATGTCTCTTTAAATGCATTGTTCAATAATCGTTTTGAAGGTGGCGTCTCGTATCGTTTAGACGATTCGGTCAGTGCCATGTTCAATATATCGGTATTACCAGCCTTACGCATTGGTTATGCCTATGATTATACCCTATCAAACTTAGGAGCTTTCAATAATGGCTCGCACGAAATATTCGTATTGTTCAATTTAGACCTTTGGGGACTCAAAAAGGGCTATGACAAATCTCCTAGATTCTACTAAAATGAAAAATATACTTATATACCTTATTGCAATACTAGGAGTTTTCCAAACGGCTTGGGCACAGCAAGAATTGGAACGTGCCAATCACCTATTTGAAAAAGCGTACTATGCCGATGCTATTGCATTATACGAAGCTGCGTTACCTACCCACAAAAGCAGTAAACTCATAACGAATTTGGCAGACTCTTATTACCATACATTCGATTTAAATGCGGCAGCACGTTGGTACCGATATCTCATTTCTAATTATGGAGATACCGTTAGTGAAGAATATTACTTTAAGCTAAACCAGTCTTTAAAGGCAATCGGCGAATACGAAGAAGCAGTAACTGTATTGTTCGATTACTATACAAAAGAAGGGGAAACAGACAACCTGAATCAATTAAAGCAAGCCACTATATACCTTGATAATGTTAAGGCCATTGGAGATCGATTTACTATTGAAAACAGCGCCCTTAACACGATCACCTCCGAATTTGGAGCAATGCAGATCGGTAATGAACTTTGGTATACGGCTACCCATAAAAAATCGACTTCGAAAACCTATCGATGGAACAATGAGCATTATTTGGATATCTACACCCATCCTCTAGACAAACAAATGCTAGGTGATAGTTTAAGTAGTGAAGTCTCAAAAGCTATAAATACCCGATTACACGAAGGTCCTTTTACAATATCGCCAGATGGAAACACACTGTATTTCACCCGAAATAATTTCAAAAATGGAAAGCGTAAAACAGACGATAAAAAAATATCGAACCTTAAAATTTATAGTGCAAATTTAGTAGATGGCGAATGGAAGAACATTGTGGAACTACCTTTTAATAGTGACGATTTTTCAAATGAACACCCAACTTTAAATTCTGATGGCTCAAAACTTTATTTTTCTTCGGATAGACCTGGCGGATTTGGTTCTTTTGACATCTATGAAGTTACCATACAACAAGACAATACGTTTGGCATTCCGGTTAATTTAGGCGCTATCATCAATACTGATAAAAAGGAACAATTCCCTTTCATGTCTTCGGATGGTTCATTGTATTTTTCTTCCAATGGGCATCCTGGATTTGGACTTTTAGACGTATTCGTATCAGAAAACAAAAACGGAATTTTTCAACAACCAGATAATCTTGGGCTACCTATAAACAGTGGTTACGACGATTTCTCCTATAACTTGAACACTGATATAAAAACCGGATATTTCGCTTCTAACCGACCATCTGGTAAGGGAAGTGATGATATATACAGTTTCACTGTTACCAAAGAATTGGTCATTGAAGATTGTAAACAATTCATTACCGGTATTATTACAGACCGCACCACCACTTTACCACTTTCTGATGCAATCATTACATTAGTAGATACGGAAAATAAATTAGTTTCTACTTCAAAATCCAAGGAAAATGGTGCTTTTGAATTTGAGGTACATTGCGAAACGACCTATAGCATTAAAGCAGAAAAGAAAGGATATGAAGGTATTTCTAGAAATATAATCACCAACAATGAACGTAATGCGACCAAAGATGCTTCAATGAATTTATTCTCCATTACGGAAAAAGAAAAAGCGGAAGCCCTCGTGGTTCTAAAGAAACTAGAAGAAGAAAAGCTAAGAACAAAACAATTGGCCATTAAAAAGCTAGAAGAGAATAAGAAAGCTCAAATACAATTGGTACAACAAGAAGCTCAAGAAAAAGAACGTATAGAAAAAGTGCGAATTGCAGAAAAAGTGAAAAGTGAACAAACCTTGGCCAAAAAAATAACCGATGCCCTAGCTACAGAGACAGCTTTGGTAAAAGAAAGTGGCCGCACCATAATACAGACCGAAGAAATTCATTTCGATTATAGCCTTTGGTATTTAAGAAGGGAATCGCGCGAACGTTTAAAAACGGTTATCGATGTCATGAAAAACAATCCGGGAATAATCATAGAAATTGGCACCCATACCGATATTCGTGGTAATAGTGGCTATAACAAAGACCTCTCTCAAAAACGTGCAGATTCCGCTAAAGAATTTTTGGTTAAAAACGGAATTGCCTCCGATAGGATCGTATCAAAAGGGTATGGAGAGTCTAAACCTATTGTTGTCTGCCCTACGGAAGATGCTTGTTCAGAAGAAGATCATGAATGGAACCGTCGCTGCGAATTCGTAGTAGTAGGTTGGGGTTATGATAGTAAGAAACCCTAATAACAAACTAAAATTGTAAAAAAGAAAGCCTCAAAGGAATAATCCTATGAGGCTTTCTTTTTGCAGCCAATTCAATTATCTTGGTGTTCATAAATAAAAGCGATGACACTGAACCTTTCCAACATTACATCAAAAGAAATTATGCCAGGTTATTTTGGCAAATTAGTACATTCAGAAAATATGAGTATTGCCTTCTGGGAGGTTAAGAAAAATGCTGAAGTACCCGAACACTCCCACATGAACGAACAGATAATGCACGTTATGGAGGGTGATTTTGAATTTACCTTAGATGGTGAAACAAAAGTCTATCACCCAGGCGATATTGTTATCATCGCCCCTCATAAGAAACATAGTGGTAAGGCTTTGACCGATTGCAAACTGTTAGATGTTTTTAGCCCCACACGAGAAGAGTATCGATAGATGGTAAAATATAAAGAATGAAAATATTCGCAATTAGTGGCCTCGGTGCAGATGAAAGAGTTTTCAATTATCTAACCTTAGATCATGAAATTGTTCCCATAAGATGGATCGCACCGAGAAAAAAGGAAACAATAATAGCATATTCCAAAAGGTTAATTCAAGAATATAGAATATCAGAGGAGAATGATTATGCTATTCTAGGAGTTAGCTTTGGCGGTCTAATAGCTATTGAAATGAGTAAAATAGTTAACCCAAAATGGACAATACTTATATCATCAATCGAAACTAGAACTGAGTTAAGTAGTATCATAAAACTTTTAGGAAAGTCTAAATTACTTAATTTGATTCCTAAAGAAATATTGAAACCACCCCTTTTCTTTGCTCAGTTTATCTTTGGTACAGATCAAAAAAAACTTTTAAAAGCTATATTAAAAGATTCAGATTTAACTTTTACCAAATGGGCGCTAAAAGAACTGACGAATTGGAAAAACGAAACCAGATTACCTAACCTAATAAAAATAGGAGGTTCTAAAGATATATTACTACCAGCGAAAGGAAACAATACTATTTTAATTGAGCATGGTACACATTTTATGATTGTTGATAAAGCGGAAGAAATTAGTAACCTATTAAATGAAAAACTAGAAAATGAACATATCCCTAAAAAATAAAAGAGCCTTAGTTGGTGGTAGTAGCGGCGGTATTGGCAAAGCAATTGCTCAACAATTAGCAGCAAGTGGTGCCAGTGTAACCCTAATGTCTCACAGCGAAGAAAAACTAAAACGAATTATTGATGCCCTACCGAAAGACCAAGAACAACAGCATCAATATCTAGTAGTGGATTTCAATGATTTTCACGGATTTCGCAAGATTATATCCGATTATTTCAAACATAACTCAGTAGATATTTTGGTGAACAACACCCAAGGTCCGGTAGCAGGCAATGCACTTGAAAAAAAAGTTAGCGATTATCAAGAAGCGTTCGACCTACTTTTTAAAACAGTTGTTTTCACTACAGAATTGGCCTTAAAACATATGATTGAAAACAATTGGGGCCGCATTATCAATGTAGCATCAGTTTCGGTAAAAGAGCCACTTTCGTATTTAGCGTTATCAAACTCCATACGAGCTGCAGTAGTTACGTGGGCAAAATCGTTGGCAACCGATGTGGGTAAATATAATATTACCGTTAATAATGTTCTTACCGGTTATTTCGATACCGACCGCATTGCGCAACTGAATGCTAAAAAAGCTGAGCAATTAGGTATAGAACAAAGTGCGGTAAGAAAAGAAATGGAATCAAAAGTGGCGGTAAAGCGTATAGGCGACCCAAAAGAATACGGTTATTTAACCACCTTTCTTGCCTCGGATAATGCAGCCTATATTACCGGTATAAATATCCCCATCGATGGCGGACTTTTGAAGTCACTGTAATCAATTAGAATCCAATAAAAGTTAGTAAAGTTAACAGGAACTCAATGCATCGATAAATTTAGATTTAAACGTTTATAAAATCATATTATTTGCATACCATACCCACATTTAACGATAAACATTGATACTTTATAAGATTTGATTAAATTACATTTATATAAAAGATATATAACATATGTTATATATACTATTGTTAGCTTTAATTTGAAAAAAATATTTCACATATCGATAATTCTCCTTCTCTTTCTGGAGTATGGGTGCACTAAAATCAAGTCGGATTTGGATGGACTTTGGATAAGTGCATATCAAATTCAAACAGAGCCAAATATTGGAATGGTTGATTATAACAAAATCATGCTAATAGTTGGTGATAGTATTTTTTTTAATAATACTGGAGAGCCTAAAAATGATTTTAATACCTCCCATTTTAAAACAAAGTTTAGAAGAACATCAGGGGCTATAATAATAGAAGATGCACATTCTAATCTAAAAATTTACGTTCACGAAATGACACCAGATAGTTTAGTGCTAAGCTACAATACAGAATCCAGCACTAGAGAGGTATATAGAAAACTAAAGGAGCCAGATTCAAAGATAGATTGGAATCCAAAAAACAAATCATACCAATGGAAAGGCACTAAATCATTGGTCAACTCTACGTTTTTAGAGAATGGACTTTTTGTAGACTATGTAGAAGAAAATGAAGATATTTCTGTCGGTCATTGGAACACTCTCGATGTAATGAACAATTTATTTATAATACTTGATAAATTATTTGTTGAGGCTGTTAGTGTTGATTCATTAACAGAAAATATGGTATACCTTTCACTTTATAATAAAGAGAAGTATCAATTATCATTTAAAGAACGAAAATTAGAAATTCCGAAAAACCTTTTGGGTAATTGGACTCTAGTCGATTCAGAAAATATATCAATCGAAACTAAACGTCTACCTCCAAGTTACAAATTACCTACTCTAAGTTTTATTAGTATTGGCAAAGACTCAATTTATACTAAAAAAAACAATGTTGAATCAACAAAAAAATGGACTATTGGTGGTGCAAATAATTTGATAATATTCCCCGATGCGGTAATAAATAAAGACGGAATAGCATGGGATACATTAGTCAAAAAGGAACGGAATATTTTAAGAAATATTTTCAAAATAGAAAGCTTGTCAGAAACTAAATTGGAGATACTTATAGAAAATGAAGTTCGGGGTTATGATGGCTTTGATAGAAAACTAATATTTACGAGAGAAAAAACTAAAGCTAACAAAACCTAAACGTAATGCGGACTTTAGGGTTAAAGCTAAGGTCTGTGTAAATTTATAAAGTCGCTAAATCTTATGGATTTAGCTTTGGACAAGAAAAAATAAAACTAAACAATAAGCTTTAGCTTCGTGCTCAGACGGAAACGAAAAGTGTCCTTACATCCGCACTACGCTTAGCCGAGACGTTGTGCTTCATTATGACTAACCATTAACCAATGATAAAATTCTTTAGAAAAATTAGACAAAATTTACTTTCAGAAGGTAAAACTGGAAAGTATTTGAAATACGCCATCGGCGAAATTGTGCTTGTCGTCATAGGTATTCTAATCGCACTTCAAATTAATAATTGGAATGAGAAAAGAAAGGAAAACTCAACAATCGAAACCTACCTAAAAGGTATTGTGGTTGATTTAAATAATGATACAAAACGGTTTGACATAATTATTAAAAACTTGAATGAGCAAATAGAAAATAATTCTAAGGTTTTTGAGAATAAAAATTATCAAACTCTTCCTATCGACTCAATTGTTTTAACAATAACAAGTTATTTCAATGATTATAAAATTACTGACCAAACCTACCAAAAATTAAAAAATTCTGGATTAGCAAATCAATTAGGGTCTAAAGAATTGAATAACGCAATCAACAATTATTATTCAGAAGGCCTATATCGATTCAATTTGTATATAGACTATGATGAAAAACGTTCTTTAAATGATGATGACTTCTGGTTTGTTACCGACGACTATGAAATTAATCCTGATTTTGGTCGAAGCAAAAATCTTGACCTACCTTATGCAGAAAACGAAGAAACAAGAAAAATGGCATTAATAAAAAAGATAGAATCTAATTTAGGTAGAAATAATTTAAGAAATAATATTTCAAGAAAATCATTAGGAATAGAGGTTACTCAAAATTTGAAAAATAGATCTAAATCGTTGATTGAAATGATTAATGAAGAACTGAATGCAAAATAACGAAAGTACAACACCGTGTATAATTAATGGCTAGTTCTCGCTTACTTACGAAAAT
Organism: uncultured Maribacter sp.; assembly: GCF_963974015.1. GTDB lineage: Bacteria > Bacteroidota > Bacteroidia > Flavobacteriales > Flavobacteriaceae > Maribacter. The sequence continues at coordinate 36,286 of NZ_CAXBBZ010000006.1, forward strand.
CCTTTCGAATTTTCTATCTGGTGTTTATTTGCTAAATTAGGTGCTTAAACACGCCACTAATCATACACAATCACGTTAGACACAATTAAAACTAAATATCAATCAATTGAACTTAATTGAAACATTCGAACAATTCTATTTCCAAATCAAGGGGAATAGATGGTATTGGCTGTTTTCAATCTTTTGTCGATTGGCATTAGCCTATGCTTTTATTGTTGCAGGAATAGTGAAAATCGTAGGCGAAAGATTCGCTAGTGGGTTGTCCGATATTCATCCGATGGGCGCTTATTTGGAAGCATTACATCATACGGGTTATTATTACACATTCATTGGAATTGCTCAGGTAGTATCGGCCGTTTTACTCCTAATACCTAGAACCGTCACATTAGGAGCATTACTATACTTTCCGATTATTGTAAATATTTGGTTACTTTCCTATGCAGTGCGTTTTGAAGGTTCTATTGTGACCTCACCCTTAATGGTCCTAGCCAATCTTTATCTGCTTACTTGGAATTATGACAGATTAAGATACATATTACCATTTAGACAATTCTCAGACTTTGGAATAATCCAGAAACCGACAAAATACAGCACAAAATTTCCGTTTCTGTTTTTCTCAGGAGTAGTTATAACTGTAGCTCTAACTATTTCATTTGCTCGTTTTGGATATGATGTAATGCCAAGGAACTCATTATCAGATTGTAAAAAGCAATTTGAGAATACTAGAAATGAAAATGCTGGATTTGAGTTTTGTGAGTGCATTCATAATAATGGCCAACCATTAGATGAATGCCTGAAAGAATTTGAAAATTTAAAAGAAAAATAATAAAAACTACGCACAACAAAACCTATACGCAATGCCCTTCTGGACACTGCGCATAGCCAAACCGTTGTAATTAATTAAACCACAGAATATATCAACTGCTAATTTGAATTTATCTGATTACGTAAAAAAAAGAAATGGTGTACCTTTAGGTCACAGCGATTCACTTCGTAATATGTTGAGTCGTTCTCTGGGTGCCGGAAAGTTTTCAATATTTTGGCAATACTGGAATCCAATCTGGGGATTCTATCTGGGGAAACATATATTCAAACCGCTTAAACTTATCTTACCCCAAGCATTATCCCTGATAATCACTTTTGCTGTCTGTGGATTTATCCATGACTTAGCTATCATGTTATTAAAATGGAAGTTTACCTTATTCCTAACTTCATGGTTTTTATTAATGGGGCTCAGTGTGATTTTAAGTGATTATGCAAGAATTGATTACTCAAAATTTCCATGGATAGCGCGAGCTACCATAAACATAATAATCATATCAGGTTGCTTATTTATAGCTTTCAAAGTAAGATTCTAAAAATAAAATAGAGTAGCTAATTTGAATAAACCAATTACAACAAAGATATTGAGGTAAAAAACAAACAAATTCCTCTTTAATCTGAGACATTATAATTCTAGGCCCACAAATTCAAAAATTAGATTTTTCGAGCTTTTTTTATTGTATTTATTTCACTCTTTACTTTAGCAATATTGAAATTTAAGTTTCATCTTATGGCTTCCCTGATTTTGCAATAGCAGCACAACTCTTTTCTAATTGTCCGCTTTTTTGTTGCAAGTCCAAACATATACATTGTTCCTGATCAAGAAGCTAAAAACGGATATTTCTTTAAATCAGGTCATTTTAATTTTGCGAAAAGTAGGAATCACTGCCTTGTATGCAAGCGGTTCTCATGAAGGGTTTGATTATAGTATTGAAGAAATAAAAAGGTACAAGGATAATTATCTTATTAATAAATACCATCAACCTTCTAATGAATACAATCCTGAAACGACAGACTTAACTGGTGTTCAATTAGATTTACAACTATTTTTAAATGTAGGTGTTAATTATCCAATGAAGCATATTTCCCGAAATGGTACAATGGAAGTGAATTTAAAGCGGCCAGAAAATAAAAACTACTTCACTTATTATGAGTAATAAAATATTATTACAAACAAAACCCGCCTGTAGTGTAAGAAACATTCAGGCGGGTATAAAATTTTTACCCCTTATATTGCGATACTAAATTATAGTTATGAAATTAAACTTATTGTCATGCCATGCTCAAAGACCAGATAGAAGGGCAATATCGCAATGTATTGCAGAGATTTCATTGAAGGTTAATGAATCATTATCTAATGAGCTTACAGATATACTTTTAGAAGGTGACGCTGTTATTATTAATGTGGAGGATAAAAACTCTGGCTCTGCTTTAAGAGCTCTGCGTAAACATTGTATCGACTACGAAATTATAGAATAATTTAACGTACAGTATTTCTTTTCTTATTACACCGACACAAGTCACCTTAAAATGAAAGTGATTGAGTACAATTAAGAAAATAACATATAACAAATTAGTTTGGTGTTATGACTGCAAAAGCATAAAATTCTGCGTGAAATTTTTAGTTCAAATCCTATAAAAGAAACTTAATGATTTATATACTTTTTTGGTAAAATACTTCATGAAGATTAAATTGTGATTCATATTGACCGTGAGAATAGTTTATAGACATTTACTACTTTTAAAACAGGAAATACCTTTTACGATATTTTATGAAAGAACATAATTACGAAGTAAGAACAGAATGGACAGGTAATGAGGGTAATGGTACGCTCGACCATAAATCTTACAAACGCAATCATAAGATTATTGCCAATGGAAAGTATGGTGAAATAAAAGGTTCATCTGACCCATCTTTTCTTGGAGATAAAACTAGATACAACCCAGAAGACCTTTTTCTTTCGTCGTTATCGGCTTGCCATATGTTGTGGTACTTACATTTATGTTCTGTGCATAAAATAACAGTTACCGAATATGTAGATCATGCAACCGGTGTTATGGAAGAAACCGACAATGGAAGTGGAAAATTCACAAGAGTTACACTGCACCCCAAAGTCATTATCACAAACTTAAATATGATAACAAAAGCAAACCAGTTACACGAAGAAGCGAATAAAATGTGTTTTATAGCAAATTCTTGTAACTTTAAAATTGAACACAAGCCTAATACTTCGGTAGAATAAGAAGATTATGGCTATAACTTTAATTACTGTAATGTTCGTTATTTCATTCTTAAAAAAGACTCCCATAAAGTTTTGAAATACCTGTAAAAGAATTCACCTTTTACTAACCGAAAAGTAGCATTCCCTAATTTTACATTGTTTCAAATATTTAATTGGCACAGTTTTGTATTGTAATTATACTATTATGAAAAAACTACATTTAATTTTCGGTATATTCATGTTTGCACAATTCGGCAATGCACAACAAGGCGATTCATATGAATCGCTTTGGGAAAAGGTTGAAAAACTTGAGACCGAAGATTTATCTAAATCAGCATTAAATCTGATTGAAACCATATCAAAAAAAGCACGTCTTGAAAAAAACGAGACTCAAATCATAAAGTCACTTCTCTATAAATCAAAATTCGCCTTGATTTTAGAGGAAGATGCTGAATTAAATATCGTTAATGATTTTAAAGTTGAGATAGCCATTGCAGAAGGTTCAACAAAAAACATACTTCACAGTTACTTGGCAAATATCTATTGGCAATACTTTCAGCAAAACAGATATACATTTTATAATCGTACAACCACTGAAACAAAAGTAGACAACGTTGATTTCAGAACTTGGGACTTAAACACCCTTTTTCAAGAAATTGATGTTCATTTTCAAGCATCCTTAGAAAACCCAGAAGTACTACAGAAATTACCGATTTCTAACTTTAATGTAATTTTAAATAAAGTAAAGGAATCTTCAGAATTTAGGCCTACGTTATTCGACCTATTAGCGCATAATGCCCTAAGCTTTTATACTACTAGTGAGAATAGCATACAAAAGCCCGCAGATGCCTTTGAAATTGACAATACAGAGGTGTTATGTGAAGCATATTCGTTCAGTTTTTTAAATGCTGATTCTACTGATGCCAATTCACTTCAATCAAAAGCCTTGAAGATTTACCAGCAGTTAGTTTCTTTTCATTTTGGCAATGCAGATATACGACCATTGGTATTAGTAGATATTGAACGCTTGCTTTTCATACATCAATTTGCAACGTTTGCCAACAAGGATAATTTATTAATTGAAGTACTGCAAAACTCCGCCGAAAGCATTAAAAATAGTCCGCTTTCCGGTTTATATACGTTTGAAATAGCCTATCGATATCAACAAATGGGTGGCACATACAACCCAAAAACCAATGAAGAACATCAATGGAAACTCAAGGAAGCCATTGCGCTGTGTGATAAGGTAATTACAAAATTTCCTAAAAGTAGATCTGCAAAAAAGTGCCAAGCATTAAAATCACAAATTGAAACGCCGTTTATTCAATTATTGACGGAAAAGCACATTCCTACTAATACTATCGGTAGGCTATTAGTTACCTATAAGAGCTATGAGAATATTCAGTTAACAGCCTATAGAATTTCTAAAAAACAGTTAGAGGAACTTAACGAATTATATCCCGAAGCGAAAAAATTAACCTTCCTTAAAAATCTTTCTGTTCAAACAACATGGAATTCTACACTTAAAACTGAAAACGATTTTCAAACGCATAGTACCGAAATTTCTATGCCTGCGCTGGCAAATGGTTATTATGCTATTGTAGTACAGTCAAAAGATAAGAGCGATTCAATTTTCAGTTATGAGAGCATACAAGCAACTAATTTTGCACTAAGTGAAACCCAAACCGATACGCATCAAATTTATCAAGTAATTGATCGTAACAACGGAAAGCCAATTGTAAGCGCCAAAGTGATTTTCAACTATCGCAAGAATTACAATTCCCCTGCAAAAAGTGAACATTTTACGACCGACTCACAAGGTAAATTTTCAATTAAAAGAAATGAGGATAATAGAAGTAGTATTTACATCACCATTAAAAAGGATAAGGAGATAGCCTATTTTGGTGATTACTACATTAGTAGAGGTTATCCTCAAAACGCCACTAGGGTAGATAACAATTGCTTTCTTTTTACCGACCGTAGTATTTATAGACCAGGACAACCTGTATACTTTAAAGGTATTGCCGTCCGTAATGAAAATGGCAAATCGAGCATTTTGGAGAACACTATAATACACGTTAAACTTAATGATGTAAATGGTCAAGAAATAGGAACTCAAAAGTTAATTACTAATGAATTTGGCTCATTGTCTGGTGAATTTATTCTACCAGTAGGTGGCCTCTCTGGTTTCTTCTCTATTAATGTGTATTCAGATGAACTTAACTTGAACGGTAATAAAAGCTTTTCGGTCGAGGAATATAAGCGTCCAAAATTTGAAACTTCATTTGACCAAATTACGGAAACCTATAAAGTCAATGACAGTATTAAAGTTTCTGGTAAAGCGACAGCCTATGCAGGTAGCTCTATCTCAGATGCCAAAGTAGTGTACAGAGTTAAAAGAATAGTGAATTTTCCTAGGTGGTATTATTGGTATCGCCCATATTTTAATGGCACTCCGCAAGAAATAACACATGGCGAAACGACCACCGATGCATCAGGAAAATATGAAATTGAATTTAAGGCGATACCCGATACAAGTTTTAAGAAAAGTGATTTACCAACGTTCAATTATGAAGTAACGGCAGATGTTACCGATATTAATGGCGAAACACGAAGTACTACAACAAATGTATATGTAGGGTATCATTCTCTAAATATAAATTTGATGATATCCTCTGTTCTTGAAAAACAAACAAAAGATGCTAAGTTCAGTATTTCTAGCGCTAATTTAAATGGCGCATCTGTGGCTGCAACTGGTGTTATTAAATTATACAAATTACAAGCACCCAATAATGTATTACGCCCAAGATCATGGCCTGCTCCAGATTATGCCGGCTTTACAAAACAAGAGTTTAAAAAATTGTATCCGCATGATGCATACAAAGATGAGGATAACCCGCTAAACTGGGAGAAAGGTAAACTGGTTTGGAAAACGTCTTTTGATACTAGTAAATCTTCAGAAATTCTTCTTGGAAAGCTTAAAAATTGGGATTCTGGCAAATACATAATGGAACTAGAATCTAATGATAAATTCGGTCAAGCTGTAAAAGATGTAGCCCTTATTACCTTAACAGGGGATGAAGGCGAATTAGCGGACAATCAATTATTTCAGGTTAAAACGGATAAGAGCGAGTACTCCATTGGCGACAAAGCAAAAATTACATTTTTATCGAATGCCAAAGACCTCAACATTATGGTCAGTATAGAAAAGAACCATGAAGTAGTCGATTCGATGCTCATTAACCTGCATAACAATTCAAAAACCATAACGGTATCCGTAACTGAAAAAGATTTAGGCGGATTTGCCATTAACTACAGTTATGCATTCTACAACTCGTTTCAAGCACAAAGTAAAAATATTCAAGTACCCTATCCTGATAGTGATTTACAGATTGAAACCCTCGCGTTTAGAGACAAATTAGTTCCAGGCACGGCCGAAACTTGGTCTTTTAAGATAATGGGGGCCAAAGGCGATAAAGTATCGGCAGAGCTATTGGCAAGCATGTATGATGCTTCTTTAGACCAGTTCGCTTATCATAATTGGAATTTTGATCCGATGTATCGGCCAACTTATTATTCCGCGATTAGAACAAGTGCTACTAAAAGCTTCTCGAAGAGTCATTTCAATACCCATCAAAGTTATGGCGGCTATAGCTATTCGGAGTTAGGATTTGATACGTTCGATTGGTTTGAATTTCATTTTGGTTCTTATGGAAGATTATATGAATCGAGATCAAGAAAATTGAATTCTGCTGCTCCGATAGCCTCTGGGATAATGGAAAATTCAGCTTCTTTAGAGGATCTTGATACTGTTGATTATTCAGGTTCTGTAATGGAAGATGAACTTCAAGGTAAAGCGGCAGGTGTTGCTATTAGTTCTCCAGAAGAGCCAGAATCTAAAGAAGAAAAAACAAATTTTGATTCGGTGGGTATTCGTAAAAACCTTCAAGAAACTGCATTTTTCTTTCCGCAACTACAAACCGATAAAGATGGGAATGTAACGTTTAGTTTCACAATACCAGAAGCATTAACACGATGGAATTTGCAACTTCTAGCGCATAATAAAAACTTAGAGAGTACAACTAAAAATCTGAATACGGTAACACAAAAAGAATTGATGGTGATACCAAATACTCCTCGTTTTTTACGCGAAGGTGATGAAATAATTATCAGTACAAAGATTGCCAATTTAACCGATAGGACACTTTATGGCCAAGCCAAACTAGAATTAGTAGATGCACAAACGGGTTTGGACATTTTGCCCAGATTGATTGAAACTCCTTTAGAAAAAATGTCACATCCTATTGATCAAAGACCTTTTGAAGTAGATTCTATGGGAAATACACAAGTGTCGTGGCAATTGAATATACCCGAAGGGCTACAAACGGTTCAATATAAGATTATCGCAAAAGCAGGAGACTTTGGTGATGGGGAACAAAATATGTTACCTGTTTTGACAAACAGAACCTTAGTGACCGAATCGATGCCCATGTGGGTTCGCAGCAACCAGACAAAGACATTTTATTTGGATAAATTGAAGAATGTGTCCTCAACTACGCTCAAACACCACAAACTGACTTTGGAAATCACTTCAAATCCGGCATGGTATGCTGTACAGGCACTACCCTATTTAATGGAGTATCCATACGAATGCAACGAACAAACATTCTCGAAATATTACGCGAATACCTTGGCAAGCCATATAGCCACTAGTAATCCTAGAATTAAGGAAGTGTTCGAACAATGGGCCAATTCAGATGCCTTGCTAAGTAATCTTGAAAAAAATGAAGAATTAAAATCCTTATTAATTCAAGAAACACCTTGGTTACGTGATGCCCAATCTGAAAGCGTGCAAAAGAAACGAATTGGATTATTGTTCAATATGAACAAAATGCAGAGTGAGCAAGAACTTGCATTAAACAAATTAATGCAAAATCAAAAAGTAAATGGTGCTTGGCCTTGGTTTAATGGCGGACCAGATAATAGATATATCACCCAACATATCATTACTGGCCTAGGACATTTGAATCACTTAAATATTGCCTCTTCTATGACCAACAACCAATCTGAGATGATCGATAAGGCAATTGGTTATTTAGATAGCGAGTTCGTTAAGGAGTATGAAGAAATGAAGAAGCGTGCTACGAACATAAATGATGACCATTTGAGTGCAACCCAGGTTCATTATTTATATATGAGAAGTTTTTTTAAGGAGATTAAAACTTCTAAAAAAGTTGATGAAGTAATCGCATACTACCTAAATCAAGCGAGAAAGTATTGGACAAATAAAGGTTTGTATGCTCAAGGAATGTTGACATTGACCTTATATAGAATTGAGGATATGAAAACTGCATCCAAAATCTTACTTTCCCTTGAAGAAAATAGTATTACCAACGAAGAACTAGGGATGTATTGGAAGAAAAATACGGGTTCTTGGTTTTGGTACCAAGCCCCTATTGAAACCCAAGCATTGTTGATAGAGGCATTTTCTGAAATTCGACCAACCGATTTAGAGACCATTGATAATCTTAAAATTTGGTTGCTCAAAAACAAACAAACCAATCAATGGAATAGCACCAAGGCAACCACCGAAGCTGTATATGCTTTATTATTACAAGGCAATAAATGGCTATCTATTACTGACGCTGTAGATGTTTTAGTAGGAGGACAAGCAATAAACCCTTCTATATTAGAAGATGTAAAAACAGAAGCTGGAACAGGCTATTTCAAAACATCTTGGAACAGTAGCGAAATAAAACCTAAAATGGGTGAAGTTCAAATTGGCAAAAAAGGTAATGGTATTGCTTGGGGTGCTTTATACTGGCAATATTTCGAGGATTTAGACAAAATAACCTCTACTGAAACTCCGCTGCAATTAAAGAAAAAACTCTTCTTAAAAAAGAACACGGAGACAGGTGAACTTATTTCTGAAATCTCAAAAGGAACAGAATTAAAAGTTGGAGACCTTGTTCGGGTTCGAATAGAATTGAAGTCTGACCGAGATATGGAATTCATTCACATGAAAGATATGCGCGCGGCAGGTTTTGAACCTGTAAATGTGATATCTAGATTTAAATGGCAAGATGGTTTAGGGTACTATGAAAGCACGAAAGATGCTAGTACAAACTTCTTTTTTGACTTTTTACCTAAGGGTGTTTATGTATTCGAATATGATGTTCGTGTAAACAATGCCGGTGATTTCAGCAATGGCATTACTTCCATACATAGTATGTATGCCCCAGAATTTAGTAGTCATAGTGAAGGTGTTCGTGTTAACGTGGAAGGTCAATAGAACATAACGTTATTACTAACATAGTTTAGTAATCCCTTGATGAATTACCATCATCTTACAGGTTACCATGTATCTCACTAAGACAAATTAATAATTTTCTTATACCTCATAGAAAAAAGGACATAAAAAAAGGCGCTACTCTGTAGCGCCTTTTCTAATACTTTATACAAAGATTTACCAAATATGCACTCTCTTTTCAGGAGCTAGATACATGGCATCACCTTCTTTAATACCAAAAGCATCGTAGAACTCTTGAATATTTAATAGTGGTTGAGTTGCTCTAACCATTCCTGGAGAATGTGGATCCGTCTTGATTTGTGTTCTTAAGGCTTCATCTCTACTCTTAGTTCTCCAAACAGTTGCCCAAGACATAAAAAAGCGTTGCTCAGGAGTAAAACCATCAATATCTTCAGGACGACCATTCTCTGCATAGTATCTTTGAAGTCCGTCATAAGCACCTAACAAACCACCTAAATCACCAATATTCTCACCTAAGGTGAATTTGCCATTTACGTTAACGCCTTCTAATACCGAAACGCTATCATATTGCACTGCCAAAGCATCGGCTCTTTCGGTAAAGGCTTTCAAATCTTGTTCGGTCCACCAGTTTTTTAAATTACCATCCGCATCAAAACGAGAACCACTATCATCAAAAGCATGTGAGATTTCATGTCCGATAACGGCACCTATTCCGCCATAATTCACTGCCTCATCAGCTGTATAGTTGTAGAAAGGTGGCTGTAGAATAGCTGCTGGAAAAACAATCTCGTTGTTCAATGGGTTAAAATATGCATTTACAGTTTGTGGAGACATTCCCCATTCCGTCTTATCTACAGGCTCCCCTATATCAGCAAAGTTTTTTAATTCGCCCCATTTATCAACAGCTGTCATATTCTCGAAATACGATTTATCCTTCGATACATTCATAGTAGAGTAATCTTCCCATTTATCTGGATAGGCAATCTTCACGGTAAATTTATCTAACTTCTCAATTGCTTTTGTTTTGGTCGAATCGCTCATCCAATCCAAAACAGAAATACGCTCTTTGAAAGCCTCTATGACATTGGCAATCATTAATTCCGCTTTTGCCTTTGCCTCTGGTGGAAATTTAGCATCAACATACAACTGACCTAAAGCTTCGCCAACAGTATTATTCACAGTTGCTAAGGCACGTTCATCTGCAGCACGTTGTTCTTTTGCTCCACTTAAATATTTACTGTAAAATTCCCAATCAGCTGTTTCTATATCGGTAGTAAGTCTTCCCGCTGCACTATTAAAAGTATCCCATCTCACCAAGCTCTTTATATCCTCTATTGATGTTTCCTTCAAAAAGGTATCCAATGCTTCGGTATATCTTAACTGAGTAACCAAAAGTGTATCGAACTTTTTAGTAATACCTATATCAGAAATAAGTTTATTCAAATCTATGGTCGTTAACATTTTGTCAGCATCGGCAATAGATCTCGGATTATTATAATTTCTGGCATCTCTACTTTCTACCTTATCCAATCTTGGTTCAGCAAGTCTGGTTTCCATAGCAAGAATTTTTTCGGCAGCTTTTGTAGCATCTACTTCCGCATCTCCTAACCTTTGCAACATTTTTGATATATGCCTTTTATATTCTTCACGAATTTCTATAGATTTTTCATCTTGCTCTAAATAGAAATCACGATCTGGGAGTCCTAATCCATTAGCTCCCAAATAAACAGCGTTCATACTACTGTTATTTAAATCAGCACCAGCCCCTATACCTAAAAACGGGGAAGAAACCGCGGCATTAGTAGCTAGAACAGTTTGTAAATCTTTTAGATTTTTTACGGATGCAATAGCATCTAATGCTGGTTGTAAAGGTGTAATACCAGCTTTATTTCTTGCAGCTGAATCTAATTTCGTATCAAAAATCGCCAATGCTTTTGCTTGGTCAGTATTTGCAGCATAATTTCCACTTTCCTTTGCAGTTGCCAATATTTTTAAAACATCATCATCTGTTGATTTACGAAGTACACTGAACCCACCCCAACTTGTTCTATCATCTGGAATTTCGGTAAACTTCATCCAATTTCCATTAACATAGTTATAGAAATCTGATTTAGGATTTTGTGTAGTGTCCATGTTCGCTAGGACGATACCAGGTATTTTTTCGGCTTCAGCAGTAGGTTTAGCTTCCTCCTTACAAGAAGCTAGAGCTACCAAACCGGCAGCCAGAAAATAAATTTTTTTCATGTTATGAGTTAGTTTTAAACGTGATGTTTTATTTGACGCTCTTTTTGTGTTTTGTTACAAAAATAACAGGATTTTATGACCAACGCATTTTTTTCCATCCTAACTGACAACATTAACATTTGACTATTACCACTTTACTTAGGGGTAAAAATTAAAAAATCCTAAAATAAATAGCTAGATCATGTTAACTCAGTGAAAGTACCACTGCACTCATTGTACATTTTATAAGAATGCATTCCATTATACTTTAGGGGTATACATACAAAACCACTGAATTATGAAAAGCTCAATTACAATTACCGTAAAAGAACCCTGCAAAGAAAAATTCACTAATTTTAGTAAAACCGATAAAGGTGGATTTTGCAATAGTTGCCAAAAAGAGATCATTGATTTTACCAAAACATCGAATGAAGAACTTATTCGTCATTTTAAAACGGCATCGAATAAAACCTGTGGTAAGTTTAAAGCATCGCAACTATCAACCTATAAAACCAATTCTTTCTACCCTATGAACAATTCAATATTATCTAAAGGAATAGGAATGATGACCTTATCGCTCTTGGCATTATGTACTATGCCAATTAGCGGGCAAGAAACTGCAAGCCTTGAAACTAATCTTGAAGTAGTTTCTACACAAACTGTGGGTCAAATTATCATTATTGAAGCTGAACAAGAACAATTTTTAGTGAAGGGCACAGTGCTCGATGAAGCCAATGAACCATTACCAGGAGTTAATGTTGTACTTAAGGGTACAACTGTAGGTATTCAGACAGGTATTGATGGAAAGTATGAATTTCCACAAGAACTAGAGGTTAATGATGTTTTAGTGTTTAGTTATATTGGTTATGAAACCAAAACTTATAAAGTTACCGCCAGCAAATCTTCCACCATAGACGTTAATATTACGTTTGACACTTATGATGTTGAGCTAATGGGTGAAGTTGTAATCAATGGGACTTATAGAAGTAAAAGAAATATATTTCAAAAGTTCATTTCCATCTTCAAATAATGAGATCAGTATTTGTATTCTCGTTATTATCATTTTATATCTCATACGCTCAGCGTTCAGATTTTAATGATATTAATTTCAAAAAAGCTGATAGTGTTGCGGAAATTCATAAAGGAGAAAGTTTAAGGAATTTACCTGTACTTACTCATAATTTAACAGCACCATTAGATACCGATGTTGAGAAATTTAGGGCAATCTACACATGGATAAGTTCAAATATCGAGAATGATTATTCTTCGTATTTAAAAATCAGCAATAAAAGAAAGAGGCTTGTCAATGACAGGCAAGCCTTTTTAGAATGGAATAGTAGCATAACACCCAAAGTCTTCGAAAGGTTACTTACCGAACGAAAAACGGCGTGTACAGGGTATGCATATTTGGTTAAAGAGATGGCTAACCTTGCCGGTTTTAATTGCGAAATTATTGATGGCTATGGGCGTACTCCAACATTGCTATTAAAAGAGGATAGCGCGCCAAATCATTCATGGAATACAATTGAAATAAACAATAAATGGTATCTATGTGATGCCACTTGGTCTGCCGGGCAAACTATTCTTGAGGATGGAAACGCCAGGTTTGAACCAGATTATTTCGATGGATATTTTTTAGCTGAACCTAAACTGTTTGTGAAAAATCATTATTCAATTAATTCAGAAGAAATAAAGCTCAAAGGCACACAAAATTTCACAGCGTTTATTGAAGGCCCGGTTATTTACAAGGAAGCTTTTTTAGCTCCCATAATTCCCGTAAGCCCTCAAAAGATGTATATCTATATTAAGAAGGGCGATGTAGTTACATTCAAATTAAATGCGCCTGATAATTTTAAAGAAGAAAAGTTTCAATTACTAATTAATAATGGTGGTCGACAAAAACCCATTCAGCCTAATACTATACGAAACCAAAATAAAATCAGTTTAATTTATCGTTTTGAAAAAATAGGTTTACACGATGTGCATATTTTGGTAGATGATGACCTTATTTCTACGTATGTAGTAAAAGTGAAAAAAGTTCGACAATAAAAGTGATTAAACAAACTTATTTCGGGGGATATTTGCTAAATATTTTATCGACTACGGCTTGTAATTTCTCTGATTTTTCTGTGGGTGTATCACCTTCACGAAAAGGACTTTCACTAATTGCTTGCCAAATTAACATGTCTTTATTCGAGTCGACAAAATCTATCTGTAATTCTCTTGTTAATTTTGGTCCACCAACAGGAATTCCGATAGAAACTCCTCCGCCTAGATTACCACCTCCTCCACCAAGTCCAACACCTACATTGTTGCCTTGCTGAGACTTAAATACAGAACTTTTAATATTGATAAAAATATCGGGTTCTTCTGCAAACATGAATCCTTTTTCACCTAAAGTAGCATCTAAGGCATCCATTAATCTTTTCTCGTCTAATTGACCGAGACCCGTTTCCATGTCTGTGAAATAATTATAAGTAGTATATGAATTGAAATCGGTCTGGTTATCATAGTCATAATTAACTCGAGCGACTCCGCATGAGGTCAAAAGAAGTAATAAAACACTAAATAAGAAGATTCTCATGATATTGTCTTTCTTTAAAATTAAAGAAAAATAAAGCTTAATTCGAGTTTTTAAGCAGGTATTCGATTAAGAGTTGAGCATTGCCCAGAGCTTATCCTTTAATTCAACAATTCCCATTTGGGCAACCGATGAAATAAACATAAATGGTGTGCCCTTTAAATCTTTATTCAATTCCTCTCTCATTTCATCCATGAGTTCGTCATCTAGCATATCACTTTTTGAGATACATATTAAACGATCTTTATCAAGCAATTCAGGGTTGTAACGTCTTAACTCATCTAACAAAATCTCATATTCCTTACTTATATCTTTACTATCTGCCGGAATTAAAAAAAGTAAGTTTGAATTACGCTCAATGTGTCTTAAGAAATAATGACCTAAGCCTTTACCTTCCGCTGCCCCTTCAATTATACCAGGAATATCGGCCATTACAAAACTCTTAAAATCGCGGTATTCTACAATACCTAAGTTCGGTTTCAATGTGGTAAACTCGTAATCGGCAATTTTTGGTTTTGCTGAAGTTATAACCGACAATAAGGTTGATTTACCAGCATTGGGGAAACCTACCAAACCAACATCGGCCAATACTTTTAATTCTAGTAAAAACTCACCCTCTAGCCCATCAACTCCCGGTTGTGCATATCTAGGAGTTTGATTGGTAGATGTTCTGAAATGCCAGTTACCGCGACCACCCATTCCACCTTTCAACAGAATTTTTTCCTCACCATGCTCCGTAATTTCAAAAAGCACATCTTTAGTCTCAAAATCTTTAATAATGGTACCTAAAGGTACATCTAAATACACATCTTCGCCGTCAGCACCAGAACTTCGGCTTTTGCTACCATGCTCACCATGACCGGCCTTAAAATGCTTTTTATATTTAAAGTTGACCAGTGTCCAAAGGTTTTCATTTCCTCTAACAATGATATGACCACCACGACCACCATCACCACCATCAGGACCACCCTTGGTAATAAATTTTTCACGGTGTAAATGCACAGATCCCTTACCTCCTTTACCAGAAGTCAAACCCACTTTTACGTAATCTACAAAATTACCTTCGGTCATTGATATTTTTTCAGTTCAAAAATCTTTAGCCAATTAATTTGACGAAAGAGAATCTTTATTATTTTATGCCTTCGATTACTTTCGTTAGTCGTTCGGTAATTTCTGTAATAGAACCAATACCGTTCACACTATGAAATTTACCTTGTGTTTCGTAAAATTCTTTTACAGGCGCAGTTTTTTGATTGTACTCGTCAAAACGATTTCTAATTTTTGTTACATCTTGATCATCACTACGGCCACTTATTTTACCTCGTTCTAAAAGTCGTTCTATTAAAACTTCGTCATTGGCTTCTAAAGCAATAGTAGCATTAATTCCCATATCCTTCGATTCTAAGAAATTATCCAATGCTTCGGCCTGTGCTGCCGTTCTTGGGAATCCATCAAAGATAAATCCATCAGCTTCAGGATTTTTTTCAACTTCCTCCATCAACATTTTTATGGTAACCTCATCAGGTACCAAATCACCTTTATCCATATATGATTTAGCCAAAGTTCCTAATGCTGTCCCATTTTTTATATTATACCGAAACACATCTCCCGTAGAAATATGCTTTAGGTTATATTTTTCTTTTAGGAATTCTGCCTGTGTGCCCTTGCCGGCTCCTGGTTTACCAAAGAGTACAAGATTGATCATATGTTTCTGGTTTAGTTGGTATATTTCTCTTAAATTTCTTCCTTGCTCTCTATAATCAAGACCATAACCCACGATAAAATTATCTGGTATGGCCAGTCCAAAATAATCAATGGCATATTCACCTTTATATACATCTGGCTTATAAAAAAGACTGGCTATTTTAAATTCCTTGACATTCGTTTTTGAAAATAAATGCACCAATTTTTGCAAAGTACGCCCTGTATCAATAATATCTTCTAAGATAATAATACTGCGACCCTCAATATTTTCTGGAACATCTAATAAGGTTTCTACAATACCTGTAGATGTTAAGCCCTGATAAGAACTCAACCTTACAAACGAAACTTCACATGGATGTTGATAGGCTTTCATTAAATCTGATACAAACATGAAAGACCCATTTAAAACACCTACAAAAATTGGTGTCTCGTCTTTGTAATCCGCAGCAATTTTATCAGCGACGCTTTTAACGGCCTGTTGAATTTCTAATTCGCTTAAATAGCGTTTAAAAAACTTGTCGTGAATTTGTATCAATTTTGTTAAATTATCAAGGTCTGCAAAGATAAGGTATTGCCTTGTGTTTTTAATTAGAAAGGAATTGGTTTCTAAGATTTAACCGTATTTTTGTGGGACTTAGTGCGTTTTTTTCACTGCTAAAAGCAACATTTATATGGATTACTTTTCTTCAGATTTCAAATTAGGCATTTTAGGTGGTGGTCAATTAGGCAAAATGATGCTGTATGAAACTCGAAAATGGGATATATATACCAAAGTTTTAGATAATTCTTCTGAGGCTCCAAGCCGTATTTCATGCAATGAATTTGTTCAAGGCAGCCTTTTAGATTATGAAACTGTATATAATTTTGGGAAAGACATTGATGTTCTTACTATCGAAATAGAAAATGTAAATCTAGATGCTTTAGAGAAATTAGAAGAGGAGGGTGTAAAAGTTTATCCACAGCCAAAAGCATTACGTATTATTCAAAATAAGGCAAAACAAAAATTGTTTTATGTAGACCACGAAATACCCACTGCAGATTTTCAGCGTTTTGCTTACTTAAGTGAAATTGAAGACAGCATTGCAAATGGTGGCCTAAAATTACCTTTTGTTTGGAAAGTGGCACAATTCGGTTATGATGGCCAAGGAGTGAAAATTGTCAGAAGCTTAGATGATTTAAAAAGTCTACCTGCCGGAGAATGCATTGCAGAAACTATGATTCCGTTTAAAAATGAATTGGCGGTCATTGTTTCTAGAAATTCTAAAGGAGAAATAAAAACCTACCCAGTGGTAGAAATGGAATTTCACCCAGAAGCCAACCAAGTAGAATATGTTATTTGCCCTGCCCGAATTGATGAAAAAGTAGCAGAAAAAGCACGTTCACTAGCATTGAAAGTTGCTGAGAAAATTGGACTTACCGGTTTATTGGCCGTTGAAATGTTTCAAACAGAAGATGACAAAATATTAGTGAACGAAGTTGCACCAAGACCTCATAATAGTGGGCATTATAGCATTGAAGCTAGCTACACCAACCAATTTGAACAACATATACGAAGTATACTGGGGTTACCCTTAGGGAACACCGATAGCAAGGTGGCTGGGATTATGGTGAATCTTGTTGGTGAAGAAGGCTATACTGGCGATGTAGTCTATAAAAACATAGAGGACATTTTGGCCATGGAAGGTGTTACTCCACATATTTATGGAAAAGCGCAAACTAGACCATTTCGAAAAATGGGCCATGTGACCATTGTTAACTATGATTTGGCCGTGGCAAGAAGTATTGCACAAAAAGTAAAGGAAACGATTCAAGTGATTTCAAAATAAAAAACATGAGTAAAGTAGCTG
The DNA here is from genome assembly GCF_963974015.1 of uncultured Maribacter sp. Lineage (GTDB taxonomy): Bacteria > Bacteroidota > Bacteroidia > Flavobacteriales > Flavobacteriaceae > Maribacter. The sequence continues at coordinate 53,956 of NZ_CAXBBZ010000006.1, forward strand.
TAATAATGGGAAGTACTAGTGACATGCCCGTAATGCAAGAAGCCATAGACATTTTAAAAGGTTTTGATATAGAGGTTGATGTAGATATTGTATCTGCCCACAGAACACCAGAAAAATTGTTCGATTTCAGTAAAAATGCACACATTAATGGCTATTCGGTTATTATAGCCGGTGCTGGTGGGGCTGCGCATTTACCAGGCATGGTGGCCTCCATGTCTCCCCTTCCTGTAATTGGAGTTCCGGTAAAAAGTAGTAATTCTATTGATGGATGGGATTCTATCCTATCCATTCTTCAAATGCCTGGTGGAGTACCAGTAGCAACAGTTGCGCTTAATGGTGCGAAAAATGCAGGAATTTTAGCTGCACAGATAATTGGAAGCTCAGACAAATGTGTACTTGATAAAATTATTTTTTATAAAGAAGGTTTGAAACAAAAAGTAATTGAAGGCGCAAAAGCGGTAAACGGTAAATAGTTGTTCGTTTAAGCATAATTTTATTCGTTGCTCAAAAAGGCAAATCTCAATACACAAATCAAATTTCTCAATATTAGCTAAATGAATCCATTACTTTCTCCATTCGATACAGCCCCGTTTTCACAAATAAAAAACGAACATTTCAAACCTGCATTTTTAAAATCTATTGAAAATGCCAGAAAAGAAATAGATGCCATAACCTCAAATACCGAAAAACCAACTTTTGAAAACACAATTGAAGCCTTAGAATTTTCTGGCCAACAATTAGATCGTATTTCGAGTGTATTCTTTAATTTGAATTCGGCAGAAACGAATGAAGAAATTCAAAAAATAGCCCAAGAAGTATCTCCTTTACTTTCAGAATTTGGTAATGACATTACTTTGAATGAATCATTATTCAAACGAGTGAAATCGGTTTATGATCAAAAGGACTCATTAGACCTTACTGTAGAGCAAGACACACTTTTAGATAAAAAATACAAGAGTTTTAGTAGAAATGGAGCTAATTTATCCGAAGAAAAAAAGATACGTTTACGAGCCATAGATGCTAAGTTGGCAAAACTGAAATTAACTTTTGGTGAAAATGTATTAGCCGAAACGAATAAATACCGATTACACTTAACGGATGAAGCAGATTTAGACGGTCTCCCAGAAGGGGAAAAAGAAGCTGCTGCACAATTGGCTATTTCAAAAGGAAAAGAAGATGGTTGGATGATTACGTTAGATTACCCAAGTTATATTCCCTTTATGAAATATGCTAAAAATAGAGCACTACGCAAAGAACTTTCATTAGCTTTTGGCAGTAAAGGTTTTCATAATGACACGTTAGACAATCAAAAAAATGTTCTTGACATTGTAAAATTACGTTTTGAGAGAGCCACCCTTTTGGGCTATAAAACCCATGCCGATTTTGTTCTTGAGGAACGAATGGCGCAAACACCAGAAAAAGTACATTCTTTCTTAAATGAATTACTTGAAAAAGCTAAACCCGCAGCAGAACGTGAGTTTCAACAATTAGAAAATTTTGCTTTAAAACTGGACGGAATTGACCGTTTAGAAAAATGGGATGGTAGTTTTTATTCAGAAAAATTAAAGCAAGAATTATTTGACCTTGATGATGAAAAGCTAAAACCTTATTTCAAGCTTGAAAATGTTATAAACGGAGTTTTTAAAGTTGCCGAAAAATTATTCGACCTTCATTTTGAAGAAGTAGATGATATTGAGAAATACCACGACGAGGTTAAAACCTTTAAAGTGTTCGATTCCGATAAAAACTTCATTTCTTTATTTTATGCAGATTTTCACCCAAGAGCAGGTAAGCGTGGTGGTGCATGGATGACATCTTATAAATCTCAATGGAAAAGAAATGGAGAAAATGTGCGCCCACATATTTCAAACGTATGCAATTTCACCCCTTCAACAAAAAGCAAGCCTTCTTTATTGACTTTCAATGAAGTTACGACTTTGTTCCATGAATTTGGACATGGCCTTCATGGTATGCTTGCTAATACAACCTACCCTAGCTTATCTGGAACATCCGTTTTTTGGGACTTTGTAGAATTACCAAGTCAAATATTGGAAAACTGGTGCTATGAAAAAGAAGCTTTAGAATTATTTGCAACTCATTATAAAACAGGTGAAACCATACCTATGGAACTGGTTCAAAAAATAAAAGAATCCTCTACTTTTCAAGAAGGTATGCAAACCCTACGTCAATTGAGTTTTGGTTTATTGGATATGTCTTGGCATGGTATTGACCCAACAAACATTACCGATGTAAAGAAACATGAAGATGAAGCGTTCAAAAACACCACTCTTTATCCTGAGACATCAGAAACTTGTATGAGTACCGCTTTCTCCCATATTTTTCAAGGTGGATATTCATCTGGGTATTACAGCTATAAATGGGCCGAGGTTTTAGATGCAGATGCCTTTGCCTATTTTAAAGAGAAAGGTATTTTCAATAAAGAGGTCGCCACTAAGTTTAAGGATAATGTACTTTCTAAGGGTGGCACCGAAAGCCCAATGATTCTTTACAAAAGGTTTAGAGGTGCTGAACCTAAAGTTGAAGCGTTACTAGAACGCGCAGGGTTATTATAACCTAAGAGAAAACTCATATTTAATATTTATGCACAATTGCATTTATGACTAGATAAAATAACCGCAATATGCCATTCCATCTTTTCAATTGCAATGACGCTTCTTATTCTAGAAATGGATGTACCAAGCAGCGACGTACTTAATAAAAATGATTTTTTATCAGTTTTATGGTTATTACTATTTATTGAGTTTCACATTTACGTATTTTCAGCTATGCAAGACTAATCGAATAAAACTGATTTGGTTAAACAAAGCATTACTGCTTTCCGTAGTTTTTCACCATTTTCAACAGCAATTTATGTTGGTGACTTTTATGGAATAGCACCTTTTGTATATTAATGTAATAACCTTATTATTTTAGGCCTACTAAATTATTTTTTACTGCGGTATATTTCAAAAAAAATAGGTTTTAATGGAATGCCTGAAACCGTGGGGAAATGGTTGGAATTTAGGTCTGACAATACTGCTTTTTTTATGGACTTTAGCTGCTATTATATCCCCAGTGTTGCCTTTAACAGCACGTATAGTTAGTTTTTATATTTATTATTCAGGCTATAGGTGATCGGCTTTATAAAAAGAAAATTAGAGATAAAATGGTTTTAAAACCCTAAAACTGTTTCATTGCTAAATAATACATTATTATTTAAAGTATCACGACAATTAATCCTTAGACATCTTCCACATATCGTAACCACCCTCTAGATTGATCACATGTAAAAATCCAAGTTCTTTTAATCTATGTTGAGATTTTAAGCTCCTACCACCTTTCTTGCAATAAACGTAAATTGTTTTATCCTTATCTATCGATGCCACTTGTTGATTAAAGTCGGATGAAAACCAATCGATATTAAGTGCGCCATCGATACAACCTTCTGCAAATTCTTTTGGTGTTCTCACATCGAGAAGTATTTCTTTAGATGAGTCAAAACTTTTAAATTCAGTTATAGGTAGAGACTCCATTTGTGCCAAACCAAATTGAGCACTTATCAATATAAAAAAGAACAGTATATTTTTCATGACTTAAGTGATTATATCCAAATGTAATCATAATCCCCAAAATTAATTTACTTTTGAGGTGCAGATTAAAAAATGGAAACACACCAACTACATCCTGATACCTGGGTAGATCTTTATGCAGATTACCTTTTCAATTATGCCGTTACAAGGGTCAGTGATTCTGAAATCGCAAAAGACCTTGTGCAAGACACTTTTATAGCAGGCCTTAAATCAGCTAAAAATTTTAAGGGTGAGGCTGCAGAACGCACGTGGCTAATTGCTATTTTAAAGAGAAAAGTCATAGATCATTATCGTAAATCAAATTCTAAAAAAGGAAAAGCAGAGGTACGTATGAGCTATAGTTCACAAACTGATTCAGAGGGTGATTGGCTAGAAGAACGCATCGCTGATCCTAATAGTAATTTTGAAAATGATGCTATTGAAAACGAAGAATTGGGGCTTGCTATTCAAAATTGCTTATCTAAATTACCCAAGAAACAAGCTCAGGTTTTTAGGATGAAAACTATAGAAGGAATGGAAACTGAAGACATTTGTAATGCATTAGGAATAAATGCGTCTAATCTTTGGGTAATGATACATAGAGCCAGGACAGGTTTGATGGGTTGTTTAAATCAAAATTGGTTTTAATTATGATGATTTCATGTGAAAAAGCAGCAAATATTTGCGATAAAGCTCAATACAAAGAAGCTTCCGCTTGGGAGAAAATAAAATTAAAGTTTCATTTACTCATGTGTAAGACTTGCGCAAAACATAGTGTGAAAAATAAAAAATTGACTTCGCTATGTAATCAAGCAAGACTTGCCGTATTGTCAGATGAAGACAAAAAGAAAATGAAAGATACTTGCTCTAAAGTAAAATAAGATACTTCTTACCAATCATTATTAGCACCCACCAAAACAAAGGAATCGACTCCACCCAAAATGACGAAAAATATTTCTTTTGATTTAATTCCGTTCTAAATATAACAGCTAATAAAATTATAAATAGAATAGACTTGACAACTACGTTTGTTACATCTAAACCAGTTTTTAAAAAGGTAGCTGCATAAAAAATAATTGCCCAACTCCAACCTATTAATTTAGCTCCCTTCACCCCTACACGCTGCGGCAAAGTTTTCAATGCCGCACTGTCATACTTTAAATCTCTAATCTCAAAAGGAACCAACAATATCAGCACCAGCATAAAACGTTGAAACGTTTCAACCTTAACATTCCAGCTGATTACTTCTAATTTTGAGATGGCAGGTAATATAACAGTAGTGCCGGCCCATACCGTAGCCACTATTAAAATTTTCAATCCACTTAAACTTCGAAAATTCTTATGCCTAGGCAATACAGGCAAAGCATAGAGACCTGTAATTGCAACCAAGATAAATAGGGTAACTATAACTCTCTCTGATAAAAAAAATAGTTGATAAAATGCGATTAACAAACATACAAAGCTTAAAAACTGGATATTCTTATGATATCTATTGGCAACTAGAATATATTTCTCCGCTTCAACTCCATATTTTATAAAATTATAACAGCAGATAGACCCAAAAAATATGAAAATATAAAGTTCTTGAGGTACATTTATGTTTAAGGTAAGTGCGGTTACATGAACCAAACTAAAGATAGCTAAAGCCACATGAATGCTAGCATCTAAGTAAAAATCAAAAATCCTTTTAATAAGGGTCATTGAACAAAAGTAGGCAAAGTGTTTATAACCCCTTATTTTGGTTAAAAACTTTCACCTTGAAGACCACTTAGAACCATAATTAACACACATAAAAGTGGTAATTTTGTACATTATATAACAATAGCATCTATGAAGACTGACGTGTTTGCTCTACGCCATATCGGCATAAGGGAAGAAGATTTAAACTCAATGTTCAATACGGTAGGTGTTGAAAATCTGGAACAGCTTATTTACGAGACCATACCAGAAGATATTCGACTTAAAGAACCCTTAAAATTAGATGCTCCTATGAGTGAGCATAGATTTTTAGCCCATATTGAAGAGCTATCAAAAAAGAATAAAGTTTTTAGATCATACATCGGTTTAGGATATCACGAAAGCTTAGTACCATCAGTCATTAAGCGAAATATTCTAGAAAATCCGGGATGGTACACTGCCTATACGCCATACCAAGCTGAAATTGCCCAAGGTAGATTAGAGGCGCTTCTTAACTTTCAAACTATCGTTACAGACCTTACGGGTATGGAACTTGCCAATGCCTCATTATTGGATGAAAGTACTGCAGCAGCAGAAGCAATGACGATGTTATTCGATGTTAGAAGTCGTGACCAAAAAAAGAATGACGTTCTAAAATTCTTTGTCTCCGAAGAAATATTACCACAAACACTATCGCTATTAAAAACACGTTCAATTCCACTTGGAATAGAATTGGTGGTTGGTAATCATGAAGAGTTTGAATTCAGTAATGATTTTTATGGTGCGTTACTACAATACCCGGGCAAACATGGTCAAGTAAACGATTACTCAGGTTTTGTTGCTAAGGCTAAAGGGAATGACATTAAAGTAGCAATTGCCGCCGATATCATGAGCTTGGTTTTATTGACACCACCAGGTGAATTTGGTGTTGATGTTGTAGTAGGAACTACTCAACGTTTTGGTATTCCATTAGGTTATGGAGGACCACATGCCGCATTTTTTGCTACAAAAGAAGAATATAAAAGAAGTATCCCTGGTAGAATAATCGGGGTCACTAAAGATACCGATGGCAAACCAGCTTTACGAATGGCTTTGCAGACCAGAGAACAGCATATAAAAAGGGACAAGGCAACTTCGAATATTTGTACCGCACAAGTATTGTTGGCGGTAATGGCTGGTATGTACGGTGTTTATCACGGACCGAATGGCCTAAAATATATCGCAACAAAAATTCATAAAACGGCAGTTACTTTAGTAGATGCTTTGGAAAATTTAGGCATATTCCAAATAAACAATGCCTTTTTTGATACCATCACCATCAAAGCCGACGCAAAAAAAATAAAACCGATTGCTGAAAAAAATGAGGTTAACTTTCTTTATATAGACAATGATACAATTTCTATCGCAATAAACGAGGCTACATCATTAAAAGACCTCAATCAGATTGTTACTATATTTTCTGAAGCCCTCAACAAAAAAACAATAGCGATTACAAGTCTATTAAATGAAACTTCAGTTCCTGAGAACATCCAACGAACTAGTTCATTTATGGAAAATAAGGTGTTCAACTCCTACCATTCTGAAACGGAGTTAATGCGTTATATCAAAAAATTAGAACGCAAAGATTTAGCGTTAAATCACAGTATGATTTCATTAGGAAGTTGTACCATGAAATTAAATGCCGCAACAGAAATGTTACCGCTCAGTATGACGAATTGGGGTAATATTCATCCGTTTGTACCGATAGAGCAAGCCGAAGGCTACCAAACAGTACTAAAAGAACTTGCTAAGGATTTGTCTATAATAACAGGATTCGCAGATACCTCGCTTCAACCAAACTCAGGAGCACAAGGTGAATATGCTGGCTTAATGGTCATAAGAGCTTATCACGAATCGAGAGGTGATTCTGAACGTAATATCTGCTTAATACCTTCATCAGCACATGGCACAAACCCTGCATCGGCCGTAATGGCAGGTATGAAAGTTATAGTTACCAAAACAGATGAAAAAGGAAATATAGATGTTGCCGATTTAGAAGAAAAAGCTAAACTATATTCAGATAATTTAGCCGCATTAATGGTTACCTATCCTTCCACCCACGGTGTATTTGAATCTTCCATAAAACAGATTACAAAATTAATTCATGATCATGGCGGTCAGGTTTATATGGATGGCGCGAATATGAATGCGCAAGTTGGTTTAACCAACCCAGCAACCATTGGTGCCGATGTTTGCCATTTAAATTTACATAAAACATTCGCAATACCACATGGAGGTGGCGGGCCAGGGGTTGGCCCAATATGTGTTGCCCCACAACTAGTTCCTTTCTTACCAAGTAATCCGGTAATTGCAACAGGTGGCGAAAAAGCGATAACTGCTATTTCTGCAGCACCTTGGGGTAGCTCTTTAGCTTGTTTAATATCATATAGTTATATTAAAATGCTTGGTGAGCAAGGGTTGACACAATCAACTAAAATCGCTATTCTAAATGCAAATTACATTAAGCATAGACTAGAAGGTAAATTTGAGGTTTTATATACTGGTGAAAAAGGTAGAGCTGCACATGAGATGATTTTAGACTGTCGCCCATTCAAGACTAATGGTATTGAAGTTACTGATATTGCAAAGCGATTAATGGATTACGGATTTCATGCACCAACAGTTTCATTTCCGGTTGCAGGAACTGTAATGATCGAACCTACAGAAAGTGAAAGCTTAGCAGAGCTCGATAGATTTTGTGAGGCAATGATTTCAATTCGTGCCGAGATAGATGAATCTACTTTAGATGAACCTAACAACGTTCTTAAAAATGCCCCGCATACTTTAGAAATGATTACCTCAGATGAATGGCAATTCCCATATTCAAGGCAAAAGGCATCTTTTCCACTTCCCTATATTAAAGAAAATAAATTTTGGCCATCTGTTCGAAGAGTAGACGACGCATATGGAGACCGTAATTTGATATGCACATGCGCACCGATAGAAGCTTACATGGAAACGAATTAACGAGACAAACCCTTTAATACAAGGCCTTTTCAATAATTTGAAAAGGCTTTTTCAATAATATTCATCTAAGTATTCAAGCTTGAACATCGTAATATTTATTATGCATGCATACAAAAGGATATTAACTTAATTATATTTATTTTGCAATTCAATACATTAAAATGAGCATAGCAATTACGGGAACAGGAAGTTATATTCCTACCTTGACCATTACCAATAAGGATTTTAATAAACATGAATTTCTCAACCTTGATGGCTCTACCTTCAAACACACCAATGAAGTCATCATCGAAAAATTTAAAGCAATTACCGGTATTGAAGAAAGAAGATATGCCTCAAAAGAGTTTACAACCTCTAATCTAGCATTCTTTGCTGCTGAAAAGGCTATTGAGAGCGCTCAAATTGATAAAGAAACATTAGACTACATTATCGTTGCACATAATTTTGGTGACCTTGTTCATGGCCAAACCCAAGGAGATACCTTACCAAGTTTAGCCACAAGAGTTAAGCATCAACTTCAGATTAAAAATCCGAAATGCGTTGCTTACGACCTAATTTTTGGCTGCCCAGGTTGGCTAGAAGGCATGATACAAGCTAATGCTTTTATTAAAAGCGGAATCGCCAATAAGTGTTTAGTTATCGGAGCAGAGACACTATCTAGGGTTGTCGATGATTATGATCGCGACTCCATGATCTATTCTGATGGCGCCGGTGCCACAATAATAGAGAGAACAGATATTGGTGGTGAAATTATTGCTCATGAGTCGGGTACCTATGCAATGGATGAAGCCAATTATCTATTTTTTGGTGAAACCTATAATAAAAACGAAGAGGACAACACCTACTATATAAAAATGTTTGGTCGTAAAATATATGAGTTTGCCGTAACCCATGTACCAAAGGCGATGGCCTCTTGTTTAGATAAAAGCGGAATTGAAATTGATGAGGTTAAAAAAATATTCATTCATCAGGCGAACGAGAAAATGGATGAAGCCATTGTTAAGCGTTTTTACAAATTATACGGTAAAGAAATGCCTGAAGGCATAATGCCTATGAGCATTGCTAAATTAGGAAATAGCTCTGTTGCCACTATTCCTACATTATTCGACCTCATAAAACAAGGTAAATTAGAAAATCAAGAAGTAAAAAAGGGAGATGTTGTTATCTTTGCAAGTGTTGGCGCCGGAATGAACGTCAATGCAATGATTTACAGAATCTAACATGTACGAAAATAGCTTTCCGAACAAACGCTACGAACACACCCTGCAATTTTTGCGAAAACATATTGACACGAATGAATCAATTTTAGATTTAGGTGTGAAAAATCCATTTACTGAAATAATGGAGCAAGATGGCTATAAAGTTGAAAATACAAATGGTGAAGATTTAGATTTTGATTTTTCATCTATTCTGAATTCGGATGCAGAAGTGGTTACAGCTTTTGAGATTTTTGAGCATCTATTAGGCCCTTTGCACATTTTATCTAATGTAAAGTCCAAAAAATTAGTTGCCAGTATACCACTTAAATTATGGTTCTCCCCAGCATATAGAAGCAAGACAGATAAATGGGATAGACATTATCATGAATTTGAAGATTGGCAATTTGATTGGTTATTAGAAAAAGCAGGATGGAAAATACAAGACTCACTAAAATGGACCAATCCTGTTAAAAAAATAGGCCTACGACCATTATTGAGATTGTTTACTCCGAGATATTATATAGTTTACGCTACACGAAAGTAATAGACCGCACTTAAAATGGATTACTATTTAGTTATTCCAATACATAATGAAGAGGCTTATCTAGAAAGTACTTTAAAATCTATTTTAGGTCAAACTTTACTACCTAAAAAAGTTATTCTTGTTAATGATAACTCCACCGATAGTACCGAAACCATAATAAATAGTTTTTCCTCGAAACATAGTATTTTTCAAAAACTGAACATTATTTCTTCTACGCAGCATATGCCTGGCAGTAAAGTAATCAATGCATTTAATAAAGGTTTCAATGTCTTAGATGAATCTTTTGATTTTATTGTAAAACTAGATGCCGATATAATTCTGCCAAAAAACTATTTTGAAGTGATCAGTTCGCATTTTAAGAAAGAACCTAAACTTGGAATTTGTGGTGGTTTTATTTATGAGCAAAATGCTTCTGGTCACTGGATTCTAAATCACCCGATGGACAAAGACCATGTAAGAGGTGCATTTAAAGCCTACTCTAACGCTTGTTTTAGAGCCATAGGCGGATTGAAAAATGCAATGGGTTGGGATACTGTAGACGAACTGATAGCGAAGTATCATGGGTTTCTTATACAAACAGACCTTACGCTTAAGGTAAAGCATTTAAGACCTACTGGAAAGGCCTATAACAAGAAAGCCAAAAGACTTCAAGGTAAAGCAATGTACAGCATGCGCTATGGCTTTTTGATTACCTGTATTGCTTCTATTAAAATGGCAGCTAAGAATAAATCGATTAAATCTTTCTGGAACAATATTATTGGATTTTTGAATGCAGCTCAAAATAATGCGCCTTATTTAGTAAATGAGGAAGAAGGAAAATTCATAAGACGATTACGTTGGACAAATATTAAGAGGAAATTATATGCATAAAAAAAGCCATCTAAATAGATGGCTTTTTTTTACTATAAAATTTAGCATTAGAAACCTAATTGCTTTTTAACGTCAGGCAGAAGGTCTTTACCTTTTGCAACGATTAAACCACCACCAGCTTGCGCATCGATAACGTAATCAAAACCTTGTGCAGCCGCAACTTTCTCAATAGCTGCTTTAGCTTTTTCTGAAATAGGAGCGAACAATTCAGCTTGCTTCTTTTGAAATTCTTGTTGTGCAGCTTGTTGCGCCTCACCTATATTCTTCTCAAAACCTTGAAGTTCAACAGCTCTCTTATCGTTCTCTTCTTTCGATTTAGATGCTGCTTCATTTTGGTACTGAGTAAACTTATTGCGCAATTCAGTCATTGATGCCTGAATATCTGCATTGTAAGTTTCTTGTAATTTTTTAAGCTCAGCTTCTGCAGCCTTCATTTCGGGCATAGCCGATAATAATTGAGTAACATCTATATGAGCTACCTTACTTTGGGCATTTACAAAACTTGTCGTTGCTAAGAACAACAATAAGGCTACCACAATTTGTTTTACTTGTTTCATGAGTTAAAATTTAATTCTAATTTGAGTGTTAATTTTTATGGTCGTTAAACCTATTTAAATAGTACCGTTATTATCTTTATTATCGGTATCGCTATTTCTCTCCTTTAATTTTTCTTGTTTCTTAGCTTCACGCTCTTCTAACAATTTTTTTCTTCGCTCCTCGTACGCCTTCTTTCTTTCCTCCCTTAACTTCAATTGCTCAGACCTAGTGTCCGCCGCACTTTTCTCTCTTGCTTCAGCTGCCTCATTGGCTTTATCTAAACGTTCTTTTAACGCCTCACTAATTTCCACTGACTCCTCTTCTCCTTCAAAATCATCTAACCTACTTCGGTCATCTGCCTTCTTACTTGGTGCACTGACCTTTCTTGTTCGCGCAATACCCCTTAATATCAAATCGCTGATATCATGTCTTTTTTCTGAATACAACATTACAACATCCGCAGATTTATCAAAAATAAAATCATACTTTTTATTCACACCTATTTTCTGCACCTCATTAAACACTTGATCCTGTATAGGTTGAATAAGCCTTCTTTTTTGAAGGACTAAGTCTCCTTGTGGTCCAAAACGATCTTGTTGATATTCAATCATCTCCTTTTCAAGTATCTGTATCTCCTCTTCTCGCTCCGCAATAAGCTCAGGCGTCAATAATACTTTTTCAGCCATTAAATCTTTCTTCATCTGCTCCACAATACTTTGCTTCTGCTCTACTTCAACTTTCCAACGTTGCACTTTTGCTTCTAACTGTTCGGTAGCATCTCGGTATTCTTCAACATTTTCTAAGATATACTCCATATCTACGTAAGCCATTCTTACCCCTCTTTGGGCAAAACTTGCAATAGTCATAAAGATGACCGAAACTAATAAAAGAACTTTTGTTTTTGAACTCATTGTTGATATCGTTTAATCCTATAGAAAATATCGTGCCAAATTTACTAAAACTTTTAAAATGAAAGGATTAGCATAGAGCGCGAATATTAAATTTCAATTAAAATTAAAACTGTTGACCGATTATGAAGTGTGTTTGCCATCCACTAGGACCTTGTCCTGCAGACGCTGGCTTAAGATCTTCATCAAATCCATAACCAAAATCAATACCCAACAAACCAAATGCTGGCATAAAGATTCGCAGCCCCACACCGGCCGATCGTTTTAATTGAAACGGATTAAAATCTTGAAAATTGTTGAAGGCATTACCACCTTCTAAAAATGCTAGACCGTAAATAGACGCTGAAGGCTTTAATGTCAATGGATAACGTAATTCTAATGAGAATTTATTGTAAATCAGAGCCCCATCTGGCGAAGTTGCACCATCAGCGTATGGAGTAATAGATTGATTTTCATATCCTCTTAATTGCACTACATCACGACCATCTAATGTAAAGTTACCTAGACCGTCACCACCAACATAAAATCTTTCAAAAGGAACATTACCTACAGCACTGTTATAACTACCTAAAAAACCAAATTCTGCATTACTACGAAGAACCAACTTATCTACCAAAGTAGTATACCAGTCTCCTTTAAACTTGACCTTATAATATTCCAACAATCTGAAACGTTCTTGGTCAATATCTTCTAGCTCTACATTCTCAGCAGTAGTTAGACCCAATGTGTTTTTCTTATTATCTAATTCTTTTGATCTATTCTGTAATTCTCTATAATCCTTATCACTAAATAAAGACCAAGGAGGTGTAAATTTTGCAGTAACTTCAAAATTAGAGCCGCCTCTTGGAAAAATACGCCCACCTAGTGTTGCATTTCTAGAGATACCAAAAGTATACGCTAACGAATTTGCCTTACCGTTACCAAAATTGAACAAACCTATATTATAATTTCTAAAATCGTACAACTGATAGCTTAGCGAATGGGAAATAGTAAAGAAATCATCTGGCCATTGCACACGTTTAGCCAATCCGGCAGTAATACCCGTTATTGAGAATTGTTGATCTTTATTAACCTCAATATTACTGCTTCTCCCATAAGAGGCAGCAAACTGTTGAGTTCGCGATAAACTCAAATTAAAACGTACAGGCTTTTTACCACCTAGCCATGGTTCTGCAAAATTTAAGCTATACACCCTAAAAGTTCTACTAGCCTGTAAACGTAAGGCAAATGTTTGACCATCACCCATAGGTACTGGCTTATATTTCTCTCCCTTAAATAAATTCTGAATGGAGAAGTTACTAAAAGAAAGCCCCAAGGTACCGATGAAACCACCACCACCATAACCACCTTGTAATTCTATTTGGCTGGATCCAGATTCAACTAAATTCCATGCTAAATCGACAGTACCTTCGTTCGGATTGGCGTTTAAAACATCTGGTGTAATTTGTTCGGCATCAAAAAAGCCCAACTGACCTAATTCACGAATACTTCTAATAATATCTGATTTATCATACTTTTGACCAGGTCTAGTACGTAACTCTCGATAAATAACATGGTCATTGGTTTTATCATTACCTGAGACAGTAACATGATTTAGAAACGTTTCTTTACCTTCTATTATTCTAATTTCAAAATCTATTGTATCATTAGCAGCAGAAATCTCAACAGGATTAATGGTTGAGAACAAATAACCATTGTTCTGATACAAACTGGTGACATCTGTTGGGTCTGGTTTAGAGTTGTCTGCAATTCGTTCTCTCAGCAAAACACCATTATAGGTATCACCCTTTTTAATTCCCAATACTTGATTTAATTGTCTATCAGTATAAACCGTATTACCCACAAAATCAATATTACCAAAGTAATACTTATCACCTTCTTCAACCTTTATACGTAAATCGATATTATTCTCGTCTACCTTAATAACAGAATCTGAAATAACCCTAGCATCTCGATAACCGTTTTCAGCAAACTTATCGACCAATAATCCTAAATCTTCTTCATAATCTTTTTGAATGAATTTGGATTTTTTCCAGAACCTACCTAGCTTTTTCTGTTTGGTGCTCTTTAAGGCTTTACGAAGTTTCTTAGCACCTAATTGCTCGTTACCTTCAAATATGATATTACGTATTTTAACTTTATCACCTTTCTTCACATTGACCACCATACTTTGAGTATTGGTATCAGAAGTATCTTTAGCGGTAGCAATATTTACCTGAGCATTTAAATATCCTTGCTTCTTGTATTTATTGGCAATATAATTTTTAGAGTTTGAAATAAGACTTTCTGTTATTTTCTTACCTTTCTTTAAATCGGTATCCTTAATAAGGCCTTCTATTTTCCCTTTTTTAACACCATAAAAGGTTACGTTAGTTAACGTTGGACGTTCAATTATATTCAATTCTAGAAAAACAGTATTATCCTCTATATTGGTGATGTAGAATTCGATTTCGCTAAAAAGCTCGAGACCCCATAATTTTTTTATGACTTCACTTATTTGTTCACCAGGTAAAGTAATAGGTTGACCGACCCTAAGCCCTGTATAAGTTTTTACTGTTTGTTCATTATAACTTTGCAGCCCAGTAACATCTAAGCCACCAAGAATGTAGCTTTTACCATCCTCATAGGTTACATCTTGTGCGGTGGCAATAAGGGTAGTTAATATTAAAAAGGTAGTTAAAATGTGGTTCAAGGATATGAACCTAGTCATATCTTTAATTGAGTTGTTCGCTAGTTTTTCCAAATCTTCGTTCTCTGTTCTGGTAATTTTTAATGGCCTCTACCAAATGATGTTCCCTAAAATCGGGCCAAAATACATCAATAAAATATAACTCTGCATATGCAATCTGCCATAATAAAAAATTGCTGATCCGATGTTCTCCACTAGTACGGATAAGCAAGTCTACGTCTGGTAAATTGTGTGTGTAAAGATGGTTATTAATAATGGTTTCGTCAATATTTTCAATTGAAATTATATTATTTTTAACTTTGGCGCTAATTGCTTTTACGGCAGATTGTATCTCTTCGCGAGCACCATAACTTAATGCCAATGTAAGCGTCATGCCTGTATTTTGCTTTGTTTGATCCATTACCTCAATTAATTCTTTATAGGCTTTTGGCGGCAAAGCAGAAATATTACCAATGGTATTTAAACGTATGTTGTTTTTGTTAAAAGTTTTAAGTTCTTTCTTTAAAGAAGACACCAATAAACGCATAAGAGTTTGCACTTCAACCTTTGGGCGATTCCAATTTTCAGTAGAAAATGTATATAACGTTAAAAAATCGATTCCCAATTGAGCACACTGCTCAACCACAATCTTCACGGTTTTTACCCCATGCTCGTGACCAAAAACTCTTAATTTACCCCGTTCTTTGGCCCACCTGCCATTACCGTCCATAATAATAGCAAGATGCTTAGGAACATTTGTTTTATCAATACCGTTTATATCGTCCATTTTTCTTTTACTCAAAACAATCCATACAAGGCTTTCGGCCAAATGTATAGGTTAATGTTAACCCAGAAAAAACATACCAATCATCACTAAAAATATTTCCAAACTGGAATTCTTCAAAGTTTGACCCCACAGGGTTGCTAGCATCTAAGTTATCGGTGAAGGTATACCTAGCACCTATTTCAGCCCCAAAAATAAGAAACTGATTGATACGATACTTAAAACCTGCCGTCATTGGTATAGCCAATGCACCATCTTTTTGTCCGATTTCTTGCAAAACACCTCCATTAAAATATTCATAATCGTATCTAAAATAGGTGATACCTGTATATAAATAAGGAGTAAAAGCCGGTCCCAATTTATGAAGATTATAATCTACAAAGTTAAACTCAAGCCCGACAGAACCTTCTAAAACAGAATTATCAACCACATAACCTCTTTGCTGCCGTGCTGTTGAACTTGATTTATTGTCATCTGCCGTAAACTTACCGTACATTAAGCTACCTCGCCATGCATACCTTTTACTTATATTCCATTTAAATAAACCGCCAAAAGCAATATCGGAAGGTAAAATATAATTTGTTCTTCCTACATCGCTAATGGTATTGGCCCCACCTAAAAAAACACCTGCTTCATAGGTCTGTGCTTTAAGTCCGAAAAACGGAAAAAGCAATATTAACAACGCTATATAACGCATAAATTATTTTTTACAATTATAACCCGTCCCCTTTCAAAAACAGAAAGTGGGAAATATTTCTTGTTCTCAAAAGATAAACAGCGATTAAGGTCATTTATTGTTTAAAACAAGGCTCAATTTCGCCTATCTTCGCCCCAAAGCAGCTTATTTCTCAGGGTCTTTAAAAAACTTTCTGAAGTATACTCTATCATTTTAATAGTAAATGGCGCCTTACTAATTGTAATTTCTTGTCCATTTTCTAACGAAGCGATTCTAGAATCCAAAGACACTAAATGATTTTCCTCTCTACCGGAAACTTTTAAACGTATTACAGTATCATCTGAAATTACTAGTGGCCGAGCGTTAAGATTATGTGGTGCAATAGGTGTTAAAACCAATGATTTTGCCGTTGGTACAATTACAGGACCACCACAACTTAATGAGTACCCTGTAGAACCCGTTGGTGTCGAAATGATTAATCCGTCTGCCCAATAGGAAGTTAGATATTCATTATTTAAATACGTTTCTACGGTTATCATCGAGGTAGTATCTTTTCGACTCACCGTAATTTCGTTAAGTGCAAAATTGAGGTCACCAAATTCAACATCAAGCTCTTTTGTATTTAATTGAACTAAACTACGCTCTACAATAGCATAAGCCCCTTCTTTAAATTCCCGAACTACTTTTCTAACATCTTCTTTTTTAAAAGTAGATAGAAAGCCTAATCTACCTGTATTAACCCCTACTATAGGTATACCTAAATCTTTAACAAATGTTGTTGCTCTTAAGATTGTGCCGTCCCCACCAAAGCTAACGAACATATCAAAAGTGGAATTTAGCCCACTCGTCATTGTAAAAGTTGGAAAGATTTTTGAAGATTCTAATTTACGATATAGCTCATAAAAATCTTTTTCTATAAACACTTCTGAAGGTTCTTTATGCAATTCATCTAATAATTCAACTAGATATTCTATCGCATTATCTTGATATGTTTGCCCATATATAGCTACTTTCATACTATACATTGAGGTATTTATCTAAATAATCCGAACGCTCCTTAAGGTCTTCAAGAAACTGATCATCACTATTACCAAAAAGAATATGATAATTATATCTTCTAAAAGTCTGAACAACCTTATTATAGTTTTCAGTAGTAATCTTTAATGTAACTTGAATAATATCATTCTGTGTATCAGTGATAAAACCACCAATAAGTTTAGCATTATTACTCTCTACTATTTGAGCAATTTCACTAAACGAATAATCTTTAATACCAGTTGCAACCACTAGAATACTACCTGGGTCCGTAAAAAATGGCGTATCAATAAAAACAGCAACTATATCGGTAAGATCATAATAACCTACAACTTCTTCTTTTTCATTCAAAATAGGCAAAAGATTAGCCTCATTTCGAGCAAACGCCTCTAAGACATCAAGCCAATTGGTTTCGTCTCGAACATAAAAGCTTTGAAGCTCATATCTAAGCTTCTCAATTTTAGTCTCTGGAAGCAATGCCTCCGCATCATTTTCCGAGAAAACACCTAAAAACCTTCCTTCCTCTACAATAGCAACATGTGAGTAAGTTGTATCTTGAAAAAACTCCAATACTTTTTCAAAAGTATCCTTTATCTCAAATACAGGAATTGTAGTAATGATATGTTCTTGAATATGCATAGGCTTGATTATAACGCAAAATAACAATTAATAATATCAAAAGGCGTGCCTTATTTGTATTTTTGAAGCTCTTAAAAGGTAAATAAGACATAATGACAAAACTTAGCGTTAACGTAAACAAAATAGCAACCCTTAGGAATGCCCGTGGAGGCAATGTACCTGATTTACTAAAGGTTTCAAAAGACTTAGAAAGTTTTGGTGCTCAAGGCATTACCATACACCCAAGACCAGACGAACGTCATATTCGTTACCAAGATGCTAGAGATTTGAAAAATATTGTAACAACCGAGTTCAATATTGAAGGCAATCCAATTCCAAAATTCATCGATTTAGTCCTTGAATTAAAGCCAGAACAAGTCACTTTAGTGCCCGACTCGATTGAAGCAATAACTTCGAATGCAGGCTGGAATACAATTAAGTATAAGGATTTTTTAACCGATGTCATCAAAACCTTTAAACAAGCTGGTATACGTACCTCTATTTTTGTTGATCCCGACCCAATCATGATTCGTGGCGCTGCAGAGGTAGGTACAGACCGAATAGAATTGTACACCGAAAGCTATGCCGCCAATTATGAGCTACGTAAAGAAAAAGCAATACAACCATTCATTGAAGCCGCTAAGTGTGCTACCGAATTAGGCATCGGAATTAACGCTGGCCATGATTTAAGCTTAGACAATATTCAATATTTTGCAAAAAAAATCCCTAATTTACTAGAGGTATCAATAGGTCATGCGCTTATTAGTGAAGCATTATATTTAGGCCTTGATAATGTCGTGAACATGTATTTACATAGATTAAAATGAAGAAAATTTTACATTCATTAATTTTAGGAGAAGGCAAACCGCTATGCATTCTACATGGATTTTTAGGAATGCTTGACAATTGGAAAACACTAGGCACTTCATATGCTGAAAACGGATTTCAAGTTCATTTGATTGATCAACGTAATCATGGCAAAAGCTTTCATTCACCCGATTTTGATTATGATATTCTTTCAGATGACCTACTAAATTATATGAATCATCATAAAATTCAAAGCACTATACTTATTGGGCATTCTATGGGAGGAAAAACGGCAATGCAATTTGCTTGCTCTCACCCCGAAAGAATCAGTAAATTATTAATTGCCGACATTGCTCCAAAATTTTACCCACCGCATCATCAAAACATAATGGATGGCTTAAACTCGATTGATACCAATAATTTGAAATCGCGAAAAGATGCAGACGACCAACTAACAAAATATATTTCAGATTTCGGCACGCGACAATTTTTACTAAAAAACCTATTTAGAAATGAAGATAAAAAATTGTGCTTCAGGTTCAATCTAGAGGTTTTGAGCAAAAAAATGGAAGAGATAGGCGACAATATTAACAGTACAGACTTTTACGACGGACCAACACTTTTCTTAAGAGGTGACCAATCTGAGTATGTAACAAAAAATGATGTTGAAATTATCAATAGGCATTTTCCAGCGGCAACAATAGAAACTATAAGTAATGCTGGCCATTGGCTACACGCAGAAAATCCTGAAGAATTCCTTGAAAAATCATTAACTTTTTTCAATCAAACAAAAAATTAAAATAATTAATAACACAATAAATCAATAGATATGAAACTAATTCTAAGAATACTTTTAAGCGCTTTATCCGTAATTATCTTAGCAAATGTTTTACCAAATGTTTCTGTAGATAGTTTTATGACCGCTGTTGTTGTAGCCGTTGTTCTAAGTTTACTGAATTTTTTAGTAAAACCAATATTGGTAATTTTGACCTTACCTGTAACCATTGTCACCTTCGGCCTTTTCTTACTAATTATAAACGCCATAATCATTCTGCTTGCCGATAAGCTAATTGACGGTTTTGTTGTAAGTAACATATGGTGGGCATTGATTTTTAGCCTCTTGTTATCCTTTTTACAATCCATCTTTTTTTCATTGCTAAATGATGATAAGTCTTAGTTGCTTTTGATTTGAAATTCAATACTTTAAAAAATTGGTTGACTTTGCAAAATATAGTATTTTTGCATCCCATTTTATACATGCAAATAGATAATAAGGAATGAATATCACGAAAGAGCAGATAGACGATTTAAATGCAGTAGTTAAAGTTGCTATCACAAAAGACGATTACCAAGATAAGGTAGATACTATTTTAAAGGATTATAAGAAGCAAGCCAATATACCTGGTTTTAGAAAAGGTCAAGTACCAATGGGCCTTATTAAAAAACAATATGGCAAAGCCGTATTGGTCGATGAAGTAAATAAATTGTTGCAAGACAATCTTAACAAATACCTTACCGAAGAAAAATTAGACGTTCTTGGAAATCCATTACCAAAACAACAAGATAACTTTGATTGGGACCAAGATGAATTAGCTTTTGAATTTGAACTAGGTTTAGCTCCAAATTTTGAAGTTTCATTGAAAACCAAAAAAGCGATTACTCAATACAAGATTGTTGCCGATAAGAAGATGATTGATGAGCAAGTAGAACGTATTCAAAAGCAATACGGTAAGCTTGTAAGCAAAGATGTAGTTAGTGAAAATGACGAAGTTAGTGGTACTTTCTTTAACGAAGCTGAAGAAATTGACAACAAAACCATGTTGGAAACCGACAAACTAAAAAGCAAAAAAGCTTTAGATGCGTTGAAAGGAAAAAAAGTTGGTGATGTTATTACTTTAAAAACCAAAGGATTATTCAATGAAGACCATATGCTATCTAGTGCTTTAGGCATTGATAAAAATAAGGCTGAATCTTTAGATACCGAGGTGACTTTTACGATTTCGGAAATAAACAAAAGAGAAGCTGCAGAGCTGAACCAAGAGTTATTCGATAAATTATTTGGACCTGACAGCGTAAAAACTGAGAAGGAATTAAAAGAGCGTATTAAAGAAGATTCTGAAAAACAATTTGAACAACAGTCTGATCAAAAATTATTGAACGATGTTACAGAATACTTTATTGATAACACTAAATTTGAACTGCCGAGCGGTTTCTTAACCAAATGGATACAGATGACAGGCGAAGAGCCTTTATCTGAGGAGCAAGCGGTTGAGGAGTATGCAAAATCTGAAAAAGGATTACGCTACCAACTTATAGAAGGTAAAATTATTCGTGACAATGAATTACAGGTTCAATTCGATGAGTTGAAAGAATTCTCTAAAGGATTTATTCGTTCGCAAATGGCTCAATTCGGTCAATTAGACCCAAAAGAAGAAGAATTAGACAACATTGCTGCTCGCGTTCTTGGCAACCAAGATGAAGTAAAAAGACTTTCAGAACAATTGATGAGTCAAAAACTATTGAATCTATATAAGGAAAAAGCAAACCTTAAGACAAAGGAAGTTACCTATGAAAATTTCGTGAAAGAAGTTTACGGATAATTCCAAACAATAAATTAAGTATCTTTACGGTGCCGGAAATGAAATTTTCGGCACCTTTTTTTACTCTAAAAATATAGACATACAATTTATGGATTACGGAAAAGAATTCAAGAATTTCGCTATAAACGACCAAGGTATTAGCAGTACATATTACGACACAATAATGAGCAGCATGTACCCAACAAACATGACGCCTAACATTATTGAAGAAAGGTCTATGAATGTTGTTGCCATGGATGTTTATTCGCGTTTAATGATGGATCGCATCATATTCATGGGTACGGGTATCAACGATCAAGTTGCAAATATCATACAAGCACAATTATTGTTTCTAGCAAGTGTTGACGCTAAAAAAGATATTCAAATTTACATCAACTCACCAGGAGGTAGTGTATACGCAGGTTTAGGTATTTATGACACCATGCAATTCATTACGCCTGATGTGGCTACTATTTGTACAGGTATGGCCGCTTCAATGGGTGCTGTTTTATTATGCGCTGGTGAAAAAGGAAAACGTAGTGGTTTACAACATTCTCGCGTCATGATCCACCAACCAATGGGTGGTGCTCAAGGCCAAGCGAGTGATATTGAAATTACCGCAAGAGAAATCTTAAAATTAAAAGATGAATTATATGAAATCATAGCTCAACACTCCAATACTGATATTGAAAAAGTACGTGACGATAGTGATCGTGATTATTGGATGAAAGCTGACGAAGCCCTTAAGTATGGTATGATCGATGAAATTTTGGTAAGGGATAAGAAATAATTCCTACTACTTGAATCAAATAAATAAATGAATTTTAAACCAAAAACGATTTTCAATCGTTTAGGAATAGAGTAGAGAAGTAAGATAATGGCAAAGGAAAATTTAGAATGTTCATTCTGCGGTAGAAAAAAACCAGAAACTAATTTGTTGATTGCAGGTCTTGACGCACACATTTGTGACCGTTGTATAGAGCAGGCTCACGGCATTGTTGCTGAAGAATCAAAACAGACAAAAACAAATGATCTTTCTTCTGAACTAGTCTTAAAAAAGCCTCAAGAGATCAAGGAGTTCTTAGACACCTTTATTATTGGGCAAGAACGAACAAAAAAAGTAATGTCAGTAGCTGTTTACAATCACTACAAAAGATTACTTCAACCATCTTCAAAAGAAGATGATATAGAGATTCAAAAAAGCAATATTATAATGGTAGGGCAAACCGGTACAGGTAAAACCCTAATGGCAAAAACTATTGCGAAATTACTTAATGTACCATTGGCCATAGTTGATGCTACAGTATTGACCGAAGCTGGTTATGTAGGTGAAGATGTAGAAAGTATTTTAACACGTCTTTTACAGGCAGCAGATTACAATCTTGAAAAAGCTGAAAGAGGAATTGTATTTATTGATGAAATAGATAAGATAGCTCGTAAGGGTGACAACCCGTCTATAACTAGAGATGTATCTGGTGAAGGGGTACAACAAGGGCTTTTAAAATTATTAGAAGGTACTGTAGTCAATGTTCCGCCTAAAGGTGGAAGAAAGCATCCTGATCAGAAATTTATCGAAGTTAATACTGAAAACATACTATTCATAGCTGGTGGAGCATTTGATGGTATTGAACGTGCAATTACAAAACGTTTGAATATGCAAGCTGTAGGTTATAGTGCTTCAAAATCTGATAACTTTTTGGACACTAGCAATATGTTACAATATATAATACCTAGAGATTTAAAAGAATTCGGACTAATACCTGAAATCATTGGTCGACTTCCAGTTCTTACGCATATGAATCCATTAGACAAAAAAACATTAAGAGCAATCTTGACAGAGCCCAAAAATGCAATCATTAAACAGTACGAGAAACTGTTTGCAATGGATAATATTACTTTCACCATCACTGAACAGGCATTAGACTTTATTGTAGACAAGGCAATTGAATACAAGCTTGGCGCTAGAGGTTTAAGATCGTTATGTGAAGCAATCTTTACAGATGCAATGTTCGAGATGCCAAGTACAGAAGACACAACGTTCAAAGTAACGAAACCTTATGCTGAAGAAAAATTATCTTACGATACCGTAAAAAAGTTAAAAGCAGTTTCTTAATTAAGATCTGAATATTATATATAAAAAGCATGGATATATATCCACGCTTTTTATACGTTCAATTTCTATATTTTATACTAGACCACTTTCTTAATTTGTGGTGCTATTTGCGTTACTTCTTGTAATAAATCTAAGCACACTTTTTGTATAATTTTCTCATCAGAATAAAGTGTATGGCCATAATTGGAAACCACTTCCATATCGATACCTAATCTATCAGCCCATTCTTCACTTGGCTTAAATGGATCATTTACACCATACACCAATTGAAATGGAACATTTGGCCTTTCATTTTTTAGACGAATTCTAGTAGCTGATACACTATAAAACGACTTAACAAGTAATCCTTTTTTTGCAGCTTCCCAAACAATTGTGGCTCCTGTACTAAAAGCAAGGTAATAACATGGTTCTTTCTCTTTTTTCAACAAATGAGAAACAGCTGTATCAATACCACCATTAACAAAAGCACTATGAACATTTTCTTCTGACTGAACTAGTATATCGAGATTGGCCAATTGTTGACTATCATAAAAAGTAATATCAAAATACTGTTGAAGGTATCCTAAATATGAAGTAATCCATAACCCTTTCTTAGCGCCCCACATATCTGAAACAATCACTAATTTCTGTGCCATAATAATAGTATTTTAAAGTTTGGTCAAGTTTTCCTACAGCAAGTTGGATTTTTAGCTTCACTTATCACTATTTAATTGTTTACTCGTATAAAATTATCGTTGTAGTCCCTTTTATTGAGAATTCTTATACTAAAAAGCAGCAATTCAAATAGCTATCACTTAACCTCTTAAACCATAGTAAAGTTAGCTCAACTATTGAACCGAAATAAAAGTTTGTTGTGATTGGGCTAAAAAATAGTGTATATAGGGCAAATTACCTGTTCATACGCAAAAGCTCTTCTAAATAATCACGTTTATTGGAAAGTCGTGGTATTTTATGTTGACCGCCAAGTTTATTATTTGCCTTTAACCAATCATAGAATAAGTTTTTACGGGCAATATGAACCAAGGGTAGGTTTAAGGTAATATTATTAAGTCGTTTTGCCTCGTAATCTGAATTGAGTGATTTCAATGCATTGTCAAATACATTAATGAATGAATTAAAATCTTTTGGCAAGGTTCTAAATTCCATTATCCATTCATGAGCTCCTTTTTCTTTATCTACCATAAAAATAGGTCCGGCAGTATAATCCATAATTTCAGCCTCGGTTTTAGCACAAGCTATTTTCAACGCTTCTTCTGCATTTTCAATTATCAATTCCTCACCAAAAACATTGATATGATGTTTGGTACGCCCAGTAACCTTTATTCGATAAGGACTTTTAGAAGTAAACCTAACAGTATCCCCAATTTTATAGCGCCATAGACCAGAGTTCGTCGTGATGATAATTGCATAATTTTTCCCTACTTCAATTTCCCACAACGGAATAGCTTCCTGCTTTATTGTGCCATAAACATCCATCGGAATAAACTCATAAAAAATACCATAGTCTAACATGAGTAAAAGATCTTCCTCATTATTTCTATCTTGAATAGCAAAAAATCCTTCTGAAGCATTATATATTTCATAATACCTAAAATTATCATTTGGAAGTATTTTTTTATACTGTTCTTTATATGGGTTGAAATTTACACCGCCATGAAAGTACACCTCTAAATTTTCCCATACTTGAAATAAATTCTCTTTTCCTGTTTCTTCTAAAACTTTATTCATCAATACCAACATCCATGATGGAACACCTGCAAGGCTAGTTACATTCTCTTGTACACTTTCATGAATAATGGCCATCAGCTTACTTTCCCATTCACTCATTAAAGAAACCTTATTACTAGGCGTACTACTGTATTCTGCCCATAACGGCATGTTATCTATAAGAATGGCAGACAGATCACCAAAAAAAGAGCCATTGTCCTCGTAGAGCTCTTTACTACCCCCTAATCGAAGACTTTTACCCGTAAACAATTGTGAATTTTCATTATTGTTTAAATAAAGGCATAGTAAATCTTTGCTTGATTTATAATGGCAGTCCTCTAATGCTTCACTACTAACGGGAATAAACTTACTTTTTGCATTAGTGGTTCCACTACTTTTTGCAAACAACTTCACCTTGGTAGGCCAAAAAAGATTTTGTTCACCTTTTCGAGTACGCTCAATTATTGGTTCAATTTCTTCATAAGACACGATTGGCAAACGTTCTTTAAATGTGTTATAGGATTCAATAGAATCGAATTCGTACTTTCTACCAACTTCTGTGTCTTCTGCAAATTCGAGCAATTGCAGTAAAACTTCTTCTTGAACCTCTTCTGGGTACTTTAAAAAAAGTTCTATCTGATGATAACGCTTCTTCAACAACCAAGAGGCAATGGAATTAAATAAAGTAATTGGCATTTATCGGTATCTTTGTATTGCTAAAAATAGCGTATCTAAGTATCATTTTCAAATTGACCATACAATAAGCAGAATAAACATGCAATACGAAGGAGTACTAAAAAAAATGCAAACAGAAATTGGTCATCCTATACAATATTATATGTTGTTTGAATCTGATTTTCTAAATGTAAATCAAGTCCTCGATAAAAACCTAAAAATAGAATTTATAAAATTCCAATGTCTCAACTGCGGAAATGATAGACCTATTTATAGACAAGGTTTTTGTAAAACATGTTTCTTTGAAATACCCTCTGCGGGAGATTGGATTATGCGCCCAGAATTGAGCACAGCCCATTTAGACCAAGAAGATAGAGATTTAGCGTATGAGAAAAAAGTACAATTGCAACCACACATTGTTTACTTAGCCAATTCAAGTAACGTTAAAGTTGGTGTTACCAGAAAAGGGCAAATACCCACAAGGTGGATTGACCAAGGTGCTCATGAAGCTATTGAAATCGTAGAAGTACCCAACAGGTATCTTGCAGGTATTACCGAAGTAGCCTTAAAAAATCATGTTGGCGACAAAACAAATTGGCGCACTATGCTAACCAATAATATTGTAGATGAGAATCTTTTAGAATGGCGTGAAAAATTAAAGCAATACATTCCTGAAGAAGCTCTTCCTTATTATTTAGACAATAAAAGTGAAACCCAGATAGAGTTCCCGGTATTGAAATATCCCACTAAAGTCAAAAGCCTTAATCTTGATAAAACACCTTTATATGAAGGTAAATTAAAAGGAATAAAAGGACAGTATCTTATATTCGAAGATAACACTGTATTTAATATTAGAGGTAGTGAGGGTTATTATGTAGGCCTAACAGTTAATTAACTGTATCTTTTTTCTTTTTACCCAGCAAACCACCTAAAATATCTTTCGCTTTTTCTTTTACTACTTCCTTCTCGTTCTTAGCAGAAACTGAGTCTTTCTTAACCGCTGTACTATCTTTTGGATTTTTGATAGCAAGTATTCCGCCTAAAATATCCTTGGCCTTTTGTTTATTCGAAGTTGTATCTTTTTTAATTGAATCTGATTTAGCTTGATTACCACTTAAAATACCCCCTATCAAATCCTTAGCCTTATCAGTGCCTTTATTAATAAGCTTCTGCTTTTCAATCTCTACCAACTTCGTGGTCAATTGCTTTATGCCTGAGGTTAAATCTGTGGTCACTTGAGGACTATTATATACCCCTCCAATATTTGCAATAACAGGTATGGTCAAATCTTGCAAAGCTGAATCATCAATTCTATCAATTAATTTGGTAATGTCAGAACCTAGATATTTTGCAGGAACCTGTAACGTAGCTTTATAGTTTAACTTTTTATCAAAAGTGTGGCTCCCATCAATATTTATAGCGATATCCTTATAATTAATCGTAAATGGTTTTACGGCAACCAGACCATCTTTAAAAGAAAGAGATGTTTTTAATTCCTTAAGATTTAGTTCTTTTAAGTCGATAAAATTCAATTTTGAAACTAAAGCATTTAGAAGTGGAGCAGATTCCGTATTAATCTCATCGGTAGCTATATCTGCAAAAAGGTCTCCACTTAATGATAATAGATTAGGTAATAAATCATCTGTTAAATTCCCCGATAATGAAATATCCGAAGTAAACTTCCCTTTCAATATCTGTGCAATAGGCGCTAATGACTTAAATAATTCAACTGACTTGAACGTTTCTTCAATGCCTAATTGGTTTAAATCTAATTTCATGACGAAGGTCGGAATCTCACCTCTAGTTGAAACCTCACCGTTAAAAGCCATTTTACCCCCAAAAAGACCAGAGGTCATATTGCTCAATATAGCCGTTTCGTCTTTTATCATCAAAATTCCAGTGACATCACTTAAAACAATATCATCGTACAATACTTGTTTTGCATTTGCATTAATGGTAGCATCAAGAAATGAAGGTATCTTAATTTTCTCTTCTTTGACCACCACCCCACTTTCACTATCGTTCTTTTCTATTGGTGTTGTGGTTTCTACTTCAGCTACCATGAAATCATTCAAAGCAAAGGTGTTCGATTTTAAATTAAAATTACCTTCCACCTTTTCATCATTAAACATAAACCCTAAAAGGTTATTAATAGTCCCGGTAACATCAAAATCAGTTTTACCTGTAGTACCGTTTAAACTATTTAATGCGACAGTTTTCGGATTAAACGTTAAACTTGCCTTATTAAATTTAACAGGATTAGCAAGTTCATCAGAGTTATATTCAAAGTTAGCAACACTTAATTCTCCAGTTGTATTCGTTTTTTCATATTGCTTTTTTTCAACGGAAGCCATATCGAAGGCAGTTGTAATATCTGCTTTCAAAAGGCCTTTTAAATCATACCCGGCTGGTACAGGATATGCTTTTGAAATATTAGCCAAGTTCATCGAGCCGTCTACATGAGCCTTTACTTTAGTATTACCCATAAGCTCGGTAATATTGGACGTAAGATTAAACTTGTCCTCATCTATCATAAATGAAGCTTTATTAATATCGACATAAGTATCTTCTGTGATACCCGTTTTGTTATTCAATTGAATATCAAAAAAGACATTACGCACCGCTTTAGGTAAATCTGGATATTTGAAAGATGCATTATTTGATTTAATGTCTATATTAAATTTAGGAATATGGGCATCGTCTACAATACCATTAAAATTACCATTTACAATAAAATCACCCGTAGTAGTAACATTTTCAATATTCTTAGAATAAATTTCTGGTATTACCGCCAAAAAGTTTTTGAAATCTGAAGAAGGTGTTTTGAAGTTTATATCTACTTCTTGATTCTCATCATTCACAATAACAAAACCGTCAAATACTAACGGAAGCTGATTAACAACAGCTTCATTCTTTAAAAAGGAATATTTATTTTGGGTTAAATCTATTCCTATTAAGGCGTCTAACTTCACCTTGTTTTTATTCAGATAACTTACACTATCCATTTCAAACGAAACTAAAGCATCGGTATGTGTGTCTAACTCTGATGTAGCCAGAGATAAATCGCCTGTTCCTATATGTTGAATATCATCTAACTTGAAAGTTATACCTGTAGACTTATCTGTATAATAAATTTTAGAGTTTGAAATCTCATATGACTGTAAATCAAAAGAAAAACCATCTGCACTAGTAGGTTCTTCAACCGTTGTATTTTCAGAAGCTACTGCAATATCGTAATTAGCGTTCTCATCTTTATCAACGACTACATTCATCAATGCACCTTCTAAATAAATATTATTAATTTCAATAGCATCTTCAGTGCCCTTAAACAATTGCATAATACCCATAGTTAAATCTAGCGTGTTGGCCTTAAACAAAGTATCTCCCTCAAAAGGAGCTTTATTGATTAAAACTACATTTTTAAATTTCACTTCAGCATTAGGAAAACTACTAAATAAACTCAATTCTGCTTCTGAAAAATCGAGTGTAGCATTCACATTATTATTGACGTTATTTTTTATTATATCACCAATTTTTGCCTCTAAGAAAAAAGGTGCTGCAATAAGTACTGCTATTATCAACAATACAATTACACCTACAATTTTCAATATTTTCTTACCCATAGTATTTTTTTATAGTGTATTATTTACGCTATTGTTCTAATATATCCAAGTCCAATTCTTCAGTTGGTTTTAGATTAAAACGTTTTCTCATTATATATACGAAGAAATAGAGAAAAGGAGTGTCAAAGAATGCTATAAAAATCTTAAAAATAAATCCGCTTACCACTAGTCCGAAAAATAGTTCCCATGGTAGTACTTTGAAGACACATAACAGACCCACAACGGTAAACGTATCTAGAAATTGTGAAAGAAATGTAGAAAAATTATTACGCAACCATAGATACTTTCCTTTAGTCAATTTTTTCCAAAAATGATAAATTGCAACATCGACATATTGCGCTAATAAATAGGCAATCATTGAAGCTAAAACAGCAATGGGCGATAAAGCAAAAACCTGAGCAAACGTTTGGTCACCTATTGGTGAGGATGGTATTGCAGGCACAATTTCTGCTAGCAAAATAATACTCATCGAAAAGAAAGAAGCAAAAATACCGGCTGTGACTATCTGATTCGCCATTTTTCTACCATATATCTCAGAGATGAGATCGGTGATTAAAAAAGTTATGGGATAAGGTAAAATACCTACCGAAACCTCAAAAAGCGAAACTCCAAAAACAGTAAAATCACCAAATGGATTCCAATAGAAAAATTTTTGAAAAATAAGATTCGAAACTACCAAAGAGGTAATAAACAATGCGCCTAAATACAAATAAATACGTTGTGCTAGTTTCCTATCCTTTAACGTCATAAATTTATTTAATATCTAAAGCAAAGGGCATTCTAGCCTGTATGCCTTTTTGTTCTTTAAAAGACTGTAGTTCCTTTAGAATCTTATATGCCTCATCTCCTATTTCTTCTTTTAAAAGGCTTTCTTTAAAATGAACACTGGCGCCTTCTAAATCTTCCATAAAACGCTCAAAACCGCTTTTGTATTTAGGAAACTTTTTAACCCCATAAGATCCTAAAGAAGCCATTTCAGCAGCTACGTTAATAGCATCATTTAAATTACCCAACTCATCAACCAAACCAATTTCCAAAGCCTCGTTACCGCTCCAAACGCGACCTTGAGCAACACTATCAACTTGAGCCATGGTCATATTACGACCTTCTGATACACGTTGTAAAAATGTTTGATACGTATCTTCAATACTCTCTTGAATTTGATTTTTAAAACTCTCTTGCATCGGTTCGAACAAAGAATATTCAATCGCATTTTTATTTGTACCAACCTGCTCTGCATTTATGCCAATATTATTAGCCAACTCTGTCATATTCGGTACAGTACCAAAAACACCAATTGAACCAGTAATTGTAGTTGGTTCTGCAAAAATCTTATCTGCACCAGCTGCAATGTAATAACCACCAGATGCTGCAACGTTACCCATAGAAACAATTACGGGTTTCACTTTTTTAGTAAGAGCTACCTCTCTCCAAATAATATCAGAAGTTAAAGCACTACCGCCAGGAGAATTCACCCTCAATACAATAGCTTTAACACTTTCGTCCTCTCGGGCTTTTATTAAAGCGTCATTGATAATTCCTTGTCCAATAATATTTGGTCCGCCTTCCCCGTAAAAAATTTCTCCCTGAGCAAAAACAACTGCAATCTTATCATCACCAGACTTCAAGGTCTTTTTATTGGAATATTTCACATATTCATTAAGTGTGCTAATATTAATCTTATCCTGTTTTTTAACAGCTAGGGCATTAGATAATTTATTTTCATATTCATCATAAAAAACAATACCATCTACAAGCCCCGATTTTTTTGCATATTTAGGTGTTCTACCACCTAAGGTGTCAGCAATAATATTTAAATCAGATTCTGAAATACTCCTTGTATTTGAAATATCGGTCACCATAGAATTCCAAAGCGATTGAAGCAATGAAGTCAATTGACTTCTATTTGCCTCACTCATGTTATTCTCTAGATAAGGCTCTACAGCGCTTTTATATTTACCATGGCGAATCACTTCCATTTTAACACCTGATTTTTCCTGTAGCTCTTTAAAATAAAGCACTTCGGTTGAGAGTCCTTTAAAATCTAACACGCCTACAGGGTTCATAAAAATTGAATCTGCCACACTTGCTAAATAATAATCGCGTTGCATATAAAAATCTGCATATGCATAAATAAACTTGCCATTAGACTTAAAATCTTCCAAGGCCATTCTTATCGCTTGCGTTTGGGCCAAGCCAGCAATAATAAAGTTGTTATTAATACTAATACCCTTGATACGGTCATCATTTTTAGCCACTTCAATGGCGTGTAAAATTTCATCTAAACCTTGTGATTGTTCAAAAATACCAGCAAATGGATCAAGCTCATTCGTGCCAATATAATCTGAAATTGGATGCTGTAACTGAAGCTCTAATATCGAATTCTCTTTCACGGCAACGGTATCTTCTCCACTACTTACAAGCGTGACAAATATCAAAAACATAACGAATAAGATTCCAAAAGCGAATAGGGAACCCAAAATAGAGGCTAAAAAATTTCTCAAAAAATTCATGCAAATCTTTCTTTTAAATAGTCAACAAAGATAACTAATGTGAATATGTTTTAGTTATTTTGTTCCAATATTATGGGATTGTACAAAACAGCATATTTATCTATTGGAAGTAATTTAGGAAACAGGGGACTTCTATTACAAAAAGCTATTTTCGAAATAGGAAGGAAAGCCGGAGAAATTAGACAGGTCTCTGCTATTTATGAAACACCTTCATGGGGTTTTGAAGCAGAAGATTTTTTAAATGCTTGTTTAGAAATTCAAACATTATTGACTCCAGAAAAGCTGCTAACTACAATTTTAGAAATTGAAGCAAACTTTGGTAGACTTAGAAATAATAGTGAAGGCTATCAAAGTAGAACACTAGACATTGACATTATATACTACGAAAAGGAAATTATTAAAACACAGAGTTTAACAATCCCTCATCCAAAACTTCAGGAGCGTAAATTTATTTTAAAACCTTTGGCAGATATCTCGCCACAATTCTATCACCCCATTTTTAATAAGGACACAAGAAATTTATTACAAGAATGTAAAGATAAAAGCGTCCTTACCAAAAGAACCATAAAGCTTTTCATAAACCGACATTCCCTTTTTGCCAGTTTTAATTATTTGGCCATTGAAGGTAACATTGGTGCAGGAAAAACAACATTGGCTACAAAAATTTCTGATGATTTTAATGCCAAATTAATATTGGAACGATTCGCGGAAAACCCGTTTCTACCAAGTTTTTACAAAGATCAGACAAGGTATGCTTTTCCGCTAGAGATGTCTTTTTTGGCCGATCGTTATCAACAATTTACAGAAGACACAAATCAGCTTGATCTCTTCAAAAGTTTTATGGTGAGTGATTATGACATATACAAATCATTAATTTTCGCAAAGGTCACCTTACAGCAAAACGAATTTGAACTTTACCGAAAAGTTTTTAATTTCATGTACAAAGAGGTTAAAAAACCAAGAATATACGTTTATCTGTATCAAACCACCGAACGGCTTTTACAGCAAATAAAAAAGCGTGGCAGAGGTTATGAACAAAATATTGAACTCTCTTACCTAGAACGAATAAATAGAGGTTATTTCGATTTTCTAAAGACCTACCCAAAAGAAAATCAACTGGTTATAGATGTTAGCACTTTAGATTTCGTAAGCCATAACAGTGATTATGAAACTATTTTAACTAAGATTGAAGATTTCGCATTATCATCACTATAATGCAATATATTGTGTTATTTCTTGCGTAAATGAAAAGGATTTACTTTATTGCATGCGCACAAGTGCAACTAACTAACTCAAACTATACTTGAAAACCTGGTCAATGACCAGGTTTTTTTATGCATTTAACTTACACCAGCAATCCCAAACTACAATGCCTACACTTACAGAAATATTTAAAGAATGCTTAGTACCGAATTGAGGAATTTCTAAAATTTCATTACTTGCAGAAACAACACTCTGGGCAACCCCTTTCACTTCATTTCCAAAAACAAGAACCTGTTTTTTACCATTCGTAGGTATATAATTATTTAACTGAGTAGCATTCTCAGCTTGTTCTACTGATATCACATGACATCCTTCAGCTTTTAACTTCCCTACTAAATCAATAGTCTCAGGTACATACTCCCAATCAACACTTTCCGTAGCACCCAAAGCTGTCTTATGAATGTCTTTATGAGGAGGTGTAGCAGTTATACCACACAAGTATATTTTTTCAATCAAAAAAGCATCTGCTGTTCTAAATACCGAACCTATATTATTCAAACTTCGAATATTGTCCAAAACAATAATTATCGGAGTCTTAACTGCAAGTTTAAATTCTTCTAAACCCTTTCTATCTAGCTCCTCATTTCGTAGTTTCCTCATGCTTTTATTTAATTTTTAATAATAAATTAATGTGATAAACTTATCCGCAAATATCAACAATGATTTAAAATCGATGGATAAAATCATACTTTCGTGTAGATACAAAATTAATGAGATAAAGATAAAGTGGCGGATAAAAGCAAGACAAAAAAGGTAACCCCTTTAATGAAGCAATACAATACTATTAAGACCAAATATCCTGATGCATTATTGCTTTTTCGAGTAGGTGATTTTTACGAAACCTTTGGTGAAGATGCCGTTAAGGCTTCTCGTATTTTAGGAATCATTCTTACTAATAGAAATAATGGTGGTGAACGAACAGAATTAGCTGGATTTCCACATCATTCATTAAACACATATTTACCGAAATTAGTAAAGGCAGGGCTACGTGTTGCGATTTGCGATCAGCTCGAAGACCCTAAACAAACCAAAACGATTGTTAAAAGGGGTGTTACTGAATTGGTAACCCCTGGAGTGGCAATGAATGATGATATACTTCATTCAAAGACTAATAATTTTCTTTGCGCAGTTCATTTTGGAAGAAAAAAAATTGGCATTTCTTTAGTTGATATATCTACAGGTGAATTTTTAACATCGGAAGGTGGTGAAGAACAAATCGATAAACTATTACAGAATTTTTCCCCTAATGAAATTTTAATATCTAAAGCCCATAAAAAAGAATTTACCGAAGTATTTGGCAAAAACCATCATTTATTTTATTTAGAAGATTGGGTATTTCAAGAAGATTACGCATTAGAAAACCTTACTTCACACTTCAATACAAAAACATTAAAAGGATTCGGTGTTGATCATTTAAAATGTGGTGTTATTGCATCTGGTGTTATATTACATTATTTAGGAGAAACGCAGCATCGCCAATTACAGCATATTTCAAAATTGCAGCGAATCGCCGAAGATGATTATATATGGATGGATAGGTTCACCATAAAAAATTTAGAACTATACCATTCAACAAATATAAATGCCGTCACTCTTTTAGATGTCATTGACAAAACTATCTCCCCAATGGGTGGGCGAATGATAAAGCGATGGCTTGCTTTACCACTTAAAAATCTAGAAAAAATAAAAAGAAGACAACAGATAGTTTCTTTTTTATATAATGAAGACATAGTTCTAGAAAAATTTCAGCACCACATTAAACAGATGGGCGATTTAGAACGCTTAATTTCTAAAGTGGCCACAGGTAAAGTCAACCCTAAAGAAGTTGTTCAGCTTAAAAACTCACTTGAAGCTTTAATACCAATAAAGCAATTGGCAACTGCTTCTAAAAATGAATCTTTGGTTTTAACCGGAGACCAAATTCAATCTTGCGATTTATTAAGAGCAAAAATTAAAGAAATGCTTAGCGAAGAGGCCCCAGTAAATATTTTAAAGGGCAGTACTATCGCAAAAGGGTTCTCTGAAGAATTAGATGAACTAAGAGGGTTGGCCACTACTGGTAAAAATTATTTAAACAGCATGCTAGAAAGAGAGACTGCTGCAACTGGCATCACCTCTCTTAAAATAGCTTCTAACAATGTTTTTGGGTATTACATTGAAGTAAGAAATACGCACAGGGACAAGGTTCCCGATACATGGATCCGCAAGCAGACCTTAGTTAACGCAGAACGATATATCACTGAGGAGTTAAAAGAGTATGAATCTAAAATACTAGGAGCAGAAGATCGCATCTCAACATTAGAGCAACAACTATTTTCTCAGTTGGTCGTTTGGATGCAAGAATATATTGCCCCAGTTCAAAACAATGCTTATCTAATAGCGCAACTTGACTGCCTTTGTGGATTTGCTCAATTGGCTAAAGAGAATGCATATAATTGTCCGGAGTTAAATGACTCTACTGATTTACAAATTACCGATGGAAGGCATCCAGTTATTGAGAAACAACTGCCTTTAGGTGAACAATATATCACCAACGACCTACAGTTAGATAGATCTTACCAGCAGTTTATAATGATTACCGGGCCGAATATGAGTGGTAAGTCAGCATTATTGAGACAAACAGCTTTAATTGTTCTTCTTGCACAAATGGGAAGTTTTGTACCTGCTGAAAGTGCTAAAATCGGGGTGATTGATAAAATATTCACTCGAGTTGGTGCCAGCGATAATATTTCGATGGGCGAATCGACCTTTATGGTTGAAATGAACGAAACCGCATCAATACTTAATAACCTTTCTGAACGTAGTTTGGTTTTATTAGATGAAATTGGAAGAGGAACAAGCACTTACGATGGTATTTCAATTGCTTGGGCCATTTCAGAGTATCTTCATGAGCACCCTTCCAGAGCAAAAACGATGTTTGCCACCCATTACCACGAACTTAATGAGATGACTCATACGTATAATCGTATTAAGAATTTCAATGTTGCCATCAAGGAATTAAAGGATACCGTTCTATTTCTTAGAAAATTGGTTCCTGGTGGCAGTGAACATAGTTTTGGTATTCATGTAGCAAAAATGGCAGGTATGCCACAACAAGTAATTCAAAAAGCGAATAAGATTTTAAAAAAGTTGGAAAATAAACAGGTGAATCAAGAAATTGGTAATCAACTTAAAAACACTTCCAACGAAATGCAATTAAGTTTTTTCAACTTAGATGATCCATTATTAGAAGAAATTAAGGAAGAAATTACGCATTTAGACATTGACACCCTTACTCCGGTAGAGGCATTAATGAAGTTAAATGAAATTAAAAGGCTATTAACCAAGGACAAGAAGGCGACGTCATAAATTTTTTTATTCTTTTGCTCATTTTTACTTTGGTTTTTACAGAATTGTATTAAATTTGCACCCGCATCTTTTAAGAGATGCACGTTCATTAACTTGCGAAAATAGCTCAGCTGGTAGAGCGCCACCTTGCCAAGGTGGAGGTCGCGGGTTCGAATCCCGTTTTTCGCTCAGAAAAATGTTGCTGGTCAGCATTTTTTATTTAAATGCCAAATATGCTCGAGTGGTGGAATTGGTAGACACGCCGGACTTAAAATCCTGTGCTCTTTGGGGCGTGCGGGTTCAAGTCCCGCCTCGAGTACCAAAACCCTTGTTAATCTTCTGATTTTCAAGGGTTTTTTATTTTAATCCTTTTTGTAAGATTAACCTAGGTACTTTTTAATTTAATAGAACTTAAAGTCATTCGGTATTTATTACCTTTAATCTTGACTTTAATACATGCTAAGAAAAATTATTAAAATTTTAGGTACATTAAGTCTAGTACTCTTACTAGTGATTTTGACGTGCAATTTTATTATTTCAAGCACCACTGAAGACAAAACGTATTCTGACATTAATACTATACCCCCTAATAGGGTAGGACTTGTACTAGGGACTTCTAATAGAATATCTAACGGTTCTTCAAATCCGTACTACACCTATCGCATAGATGCAACTGTAGCGCTATATAAAGCTGGAAAAATCAAATTTATTTTAGTGAGTGGTGATAATGGTAGCATTTATTACAATGAACCTAATACCATCAAGAAGGATTTAATAAAATCGGGAATACCGGAACAAGTAATCTATTTAGACTATGCTGGTTTTAGAACTTTAGACTCGATGGTTCGGGCGAAATATATTTTTGGACTTGACAACGTTACCGTAATCTCGCAGAAGTTTCATAATGAGAGAGCAATATATATTGCGGAACAAAAAGGATTAAAAGCTATAGGATTCAATGCCCAAGACTTATCTACCTCTCAAGGATTCAAAGTTCGTTTCAGAGAATATTTAGCACGAGTAAAAGTTTTTATCGATATGATATTAAACACTCAGCCCAAATTCTATGGAGCGACCGTTGAAATAAAATAAACATGACCACTTAACCAAAATAGTTTACATTTATTGGTACAACCAAACCATAAATTGTGTCAAAACTTAAAATCATATTAAGAAATTTAGGGCCAGGACTTTTATTTGCAAGTATGGCAATCGGCACCTCCCATTTAGTATTATCTACAAAAGCAGGTGCACAATATGGTTGGGTTATGGTAATACCCATAATTCTAGCTAACATCCTCAAATATCCATTTTTTGAATTTGGAGTACGATATACCAGTGTTACCAATAAAACTCTAATTGAAGGATATCTAAATCGCGGCAAAGGCTATTTATGGTTCTACGCAGGAATCACATTACTAACCACATTTACAATTTTAGCAGCTCTATACACCGTTACTGCAGGTTTATTCATTAATCTGTTTAACATAACGAACACTTCTATTTCTATTGTAGCACTAGGTTTGTTTTTGACAATAAGTACAATTCTAATTTTTGGAAAATACAAATTTTTAGAGATTAGCCTAAAGTTTGTGGTAAGCATTCTTTTTGTCGCATTGCTAACCACAACTGTCTTAGTTCTAATTCAAGGCCCTGTCTACCATATAGAAGGTTTTAAACCAACACCCATTTTTAATGAAGTTGGTGTACTTTTCTTAATTGGTTTAATGGGTTGGATGCCAACCACGGTCGAAG
This sequence comes from uncultured Maribacter sp., assembly GCF_963974015.1. Taxonomy (GTDB): domain Bacteria; phylum Bacteroidota; class Bacteroidia; order Flavobacteriales; family Flavobacteriaceae; genus Maribacter. The sequence goes on from NZ_CAXBBZ010000006.1 coordinate 92,409, forward strand.
CATCTAGCTGGATTAGTTTATGGAGTATTGAAAAATGGAAAACTCAAGATAAACCAAGTTTAAAAGAATCGCTTCAGGAGTTTAATATCGGATATAGCATCACGGCAATACTAGCTATTTTTTTTATGATCATAGGTTGGTTTACTTTATACGGAACAAACATTCAACTTAGCGATAATGCGGTAAGTTTTGCCGACCAAGTAGTTTTATTATTTACTGAGCATATTGGTTCTTGGGCGTATATTTTCATTGCAATTTCTGCTTTTGCCACAATGTTCAGCACCTGTCTGACTGCCCATGATGCATTAACCAGGGTAAGTTTAGACATTGTCTCTCTATTGAATACGAAAACTAAAATATTCAGCACCAAATTAGCATTTGGTATAGGGGTGACAATTTTAACTATTATCAACTTTATAGTAATTGCAACATTTAGTGCAAATATGGGTAAGCTGGTGGCTTTAGCTACTTTTGTTTCATTCATAGTAGCTCCTATTATCGGCTACATGAATCTAAAGAATGTGACCAGTAATGACTTGGCTCAAGAGTTTTGGCCTGGTAAATATCTCAGAATGCTAAGTTATTTTGGAATTGTATTCTTGTCGTGTTTTTCGTTGTATTATTTTTACATCGTAATATTCTAAATATGAACTATTAACATCAATCGACAACCACAAATAAAGTACGTTCGTTTTGTTTATGAAGAAAATCTAAACAATATGCTCCATTAGTACAGTTGTTTTTAATCATCTCCTCACCATAACCTATTGCGTCAACAATATTATTAGAGTCTAAACCATTCTTTAACAAATAATCTTTTATAACATTAGATCGATCTTGTGAAAGCTTCTTATTATAAGAATCGCTACCCCTACTATCTGTATACGTTTCAATCTTTAATCTTAACTGAGGAAAACGAGATACAGCATCAACAACCTTATTCAATTCTGCTTCTACTTGTGCATTCAAAACAGCTTTTCCTTTGTCAAAATAAAATTTATCAAGCTTTAAAATAGTTTTACCTTCACTTTCCAAAACCAAATCTTCAAACCTAGCAAGGCCTAACATATAAGAAGTAGTTTGAATCTCTTCCATCCCTTCTTCTGAATAGGAAGTTGAAAAAATAGAATACCCATCCTTTAAAGCCTGTATAGTCAACTGTTCTTGCCAAGGAATTTCAATTCTAAAATCACCTGTCGCTGAAGAGCTTACCTCCTTTATCAATTCACCATTATTATTTAACAACCTCACTTGAGCACCACTTACACCATTTTTTTTCTTTAAATCAACAACCTTTCCTCCTAAAGAAAATGTCTTTAAACCTGGTAAGTTCTTTAACGTAAACTTGTAAAGATCATCTCCACCTTTACCTCCTTTACGATTAGATGAGAAATACCCTGAAAAACTTTTATTCTCATTCTGCTTAATTATAAAACCAAAATCATCAGATATTGAATTTATACCCTCTCCAAGATTTACTGGTATGGTATATGAATCATTTCCTATAATATTTGATTTATAAATATCCATTCCACCTAATCCGTAAAAAACATCAGAAGAAAAATACAAGCTTCCATCAAAGACAAAAGGAGCAATTTCATTTCCTGGTGAATTAATTCTCGGACCTAAATTAATAGGCGCAGACATTATTTGTCCGTTGTTTGTATATACATAATACAAATCTGTACCACCGTAACTGTCATCGAAATTAGCAGCAAAATACAATCGCTCAGACTTGTCATCGAAATATGGATAATAAAAAGATGTACTTAAATCTTTTAATATAAATCGAAATCGTCCATTATCGGTTAACGTACCAATAGCCAATGCGTTTTTACCATTTTCATCATATCTAAGCTCATCATCTTCAGTGTTTGAAAGAATATAGAAAAAGGTTGATAATTTATCAGAATAGAAAGGGGTCGACTTATGAAACTTTGTTGCAGGTATTTTATCAAAAACCTCAACATCCGTCAATTCATCATTAGCATTTAGTTTACCAAAATAGATATCTAAATATGATTCTCCTGAAGGTTCATAAACTTTTTTAGTTTTTTGTATTCTACTACTACTGAACAACAAACCATTTTTATAAAAAGCAGGTGAAAAATCTCCTTGCGGACTATTTATAGCTACATCTACAATAACACTATTATCACTTTCTTTAGGAATTTCTAAAAGACTATAATTAAACTCTGCGTTCTCTAGTAGCTCTGGCGACAACATATCAGCTTTCGACCTTAAAAAAGTCTTTACCCTATCTCTCTCTGAATTTTTAGATAGACTTTGAAGCATTTTATTAAATCGATTGACCGACATAATTGTATCATTCTTATTCACTTCTAAATAAAGTTCAGAGGCATTATCATAACTTCCAGTATTAAAATAAGAATCGGCAAGGTTTAATAACTGATGGTTCGTTAACGGATACTTTTCCATCTCTCTTCTATACTCAGTTATTGCTTGTTGGTATTGATAGCTATAATACAGATTGTCAGCTTTAGATTTTTTATCCTGCGCTGAAACCATCAATGGAACAAAAACTAGTAATACTATGATTAATTTAAATCTCATGTTAGTGCACTTTAAAAGAATCGAGGTGAATCAATTTGTTTAGGTTTACCTTTTGCATTTTTATCATTACCATCCTTTGTACTATTTGCTCCTTCTCTACCTATATAGAATTTAAGGATAATCTCATGTGACCCATTATTGAACTCGCCAAGTAAATTGGTGTTATAATCATATGAATATCCTACAAATAATGAGTTTGAAACTTGAAGGCCTGCCAAACCACTAAATGCATTCTCGATACGATAAGACACACCAGCAGTAAATACGTCTGAAATCAAAAAATTACTAGATAAGTTCACGTTAAGCGGAGAGCCTTTAAGTGTATTTATTAAAAAAGCTGGTTTAAATTTTAAATTATCTGAAAGGTCGAAAACATAACCTCCAATTAAATTGAATTGAAGCTTGTCTTCAACTATCGAAACCACTTCTTCATTATATACACCTTCAGTTAAAAAATTCGGCACGGAGGCCCCTAGATACCAGTTATCCGAATATAGAAAAGCTCCCGCACCAACTGTTGGATAAAACTTGCTTAGCATTTCAGCATTAAGGTTTTCACCAGGGTTTTCAAAAGTACCTTTTGTAAAGTCAACATTTAAAAATGACCCACCTGCATCAATACCAAAAGACAATTTTGTTCCATCGGTTACCATTACCTGATATGAATAAGAAATATCAGCATAAGTTTGAGAAACTGGCCCCAATTGATCACTTATGACATTAAATCCTAGACCCACCTTCTCATTTTTAAATGGTAGATTAGCTCCAAATCTAAATGTGCGTGGCGCACCGGGTATATCTATCCATTGAGCTCTGTATAGTCCAGATAATTCTGGTGTCTCAACAGTGCCTACATAGGCTGGGTTAAAACTACCTATATTATACATGTATTGAGTGTACTGCGGTTCTTTCTGCCCAAATGCGTTAAAGCCTAACAGAGAAAATAGCAAAAGCGCTACAGTATAACTCGATTTATTAAAGTTATAATCCATAATTTATTCTATCTAATAAGCTGTATCCAACCCTTATCGATTATAGCCGGTTGATTATTAATACTATAATTCATAATATAAAAATAAGTTCCCTTAGGCACTTCTTTTCCTTTATAGGTTCCATCCCAAACATCAACTGTAGCCTGAGTTTCAGAGGCAACTAAATTAGCCCCTTCAAAAACCAGATTTCCATAACGGTCATAAATGAAAATTTTATAATTTATTCCCTCGCTGGCTTGAGTATCTGAATCCCTTAAATTAATTCTAAGTACATCATTGGTATTATCTCCATTCGGTGAAAACTGATTAAAAAGGAAACCAGGGTCTGCAGGAGTTGGTATTCCGACCTTAACATCTACAGTACTATTATTATTTGCCTCGTTACTATCTTTTGGAGATGACCTAACTAATGTGGCCAAATTACTAAAAGCCCCCTCTATTGGTACTAATACGGTAATTTCTAATGATACTGCATTTTGTTCTCCTACTTCAAGTGACTCAATAGTCCACCTACCTGTCAACTCATTATAATCTCCTGCGGTGGAAATATCGCTTACGTAAATAAAACCAGCATCTGGCCCATTGGGAAGAATATCTTCAATCTCGATATTATTAATTGTGTCTCCATTTACAGATTTATTTTCTACACGAATGGTAAATGTGATTTGCTCTCCCAATAATGGAGATTTATTATCGACCGTCTTGATAACCTCGAGATCAATACCTTCAGGCACTTCTGTATTTAAAACTGCGGTAGATTCATCGTTTGCCGGATTGTTATCTGATGGTATCGACTCTAATAAGGTTGCCGTATTTTCATATGGCCCTTCTTCAGAAACAGTAACTGTTATGTTAAGTACTACAGACAAACCAGCTTCTAGTTCTGCTATGTTCCAAATACCTGAAATTTCATCATAATCGACAGAGGATTTAGACACAAAATCAAAACCTAGTTCTAATAAGTCCCCAATAACAATTGCTCTAACAGTTCTATCAGATAAGTTTGTGACCATTATTTCAAAAACAACAGTATCACCGATTTGCGCGTCTATATTATCAACAGATTTTAAAACTTCTAAATCTATAGGATCATCACAGTTTGGCGTTGCAACAGGATCACAAGGATCATCTGGGTCAGAGCCATTGGCTTGTTCGTCTAAATCTGATAAACCATCGCCATCAGTATCGCAGCTACCATTAAATCGGTTGGGAATACATGGGTTATCGTTAGCAGGATCTTGTTGGTCATTTACACCATCATTATCGGTGTCATCAGTATTTGAATCTAAAGCATCTATTATTCCATCATTATCCTCATCTAAAGGGTTGGCTATATCAGTACCAACTTCTTCACCATCTTCAATACCATCACCGTCAGTATCCGGGTTGTTAGGATCTAAGCCTAAGGCAACTTCTTGACCACCTAAAAGTCCGTCATTATCATCATCCGATTCACAATCACTAACATTCACAGTAATATCTATTGTAGAATTGACACATGGCGCAGTTGAATTCGTAGTCGTAAATCTGAAAACATAGGCTCCTGAAGCTAATGCTTCAAAGTCAACAATATTGGTAGAATTAATATTCACATCATCAGGACCCGATACAAAAATCCATACACCAGGGTCAGCCCCAGTTAGCCTACTATCTAAATCTAAACTGGTAAGACCGTTGGCTGCAATATTACATATTGAGGCATTCTGAGACGTACCGGTAATAGCCTGAAATCCTATTCTAGCAATTATTGGTTGTCTTTCGGTCGTACATTCATTTTCGGTAGCCTCAACATAATAGGTAGTTGTTGCAGTTAAAGTAGGAGTTGTATAAGTTTCACCAAAAGCTATTGGAGTATTAGAATTTAATGAATCATACCAATTAACAGAAGCTCCATCACTTGGTACAACACTTAACAACAATGTTCCTGGCCCACAACGTTCATTACCGGTAATAGTAACCAACTGAGGAATGATATTTCGAACAATTTGAACTTCAATATTACCACTCGCACAATTATTTATCGCATCATAGAAAAAGCCATAATAGGAGGCTGGTGTGCTAACATCTTGAGCTTCTGCAACCGTCAAATGTGAGTTTGTTATTAACGGGTTAGAAACCCTACTCCATGTCAGAACGGTACCGCTAGGAGCAGTACTAGTAGTGAAATCAAATAGATTTGCAGAAAAAGGAGTTGACAACGATTCTACACAATATATATTAGAAACTGATGTATCCAACACGGGAGCAGCTACACAATTATCATCATCATTAATTGTGCCTATTGCTGTACCGCCATTTGCAAGCTGAACATTATTGGTCGGTAAGCCTAATTGAACATCAAAAGTTTCTGTATTTTCTAAAACCGCATCATTATTAATAGGCACGGTAATCGTCTTAGTTTCATTTACGGTACCCGTAAAAATCAATGTACCAGGAGTTCCAGTATAATCTGTTCCCCCACCTATTGCGGTATCGTCAATAAAAGAATATGAGACTTGTGTACCGCCGACCACTGCAATATCCAAAACAACATTAAAAACAAATTGCCCAGAGGCTAAATCTTCATTTTCCGTAACATCAGAAATAATTAAAGTAGCCTGGTCATTATCATTTAGTTCAACAGTCGCCGTTTGAGTAGCTGCAGCCCCTAAAACGTAACCAGTTCCGGTGCCTAGTGTAATAATTACAGTTTCGGTACCTTCTTGTATTTGATCGTTTAACGGGGCTATTACGATTGGTGCAGATTGTGCTCCATTTGCAATACTTACAGCATTTGTACTTATTGCCGTATAATCTGTACCATTAATTGCAGTACCACTAACTACATAATTAATGGTCATTGAACTTCCAGTACTGTTAGGCGCACTTAAAGCTACAGTAAACTCACCTGGTGCTGCCGTACCGTTACTTTCTGCCGCTGTAGCATCGGATGCAGTAATACGAGCAATATTATTATCATCACTAATAATAGTAACCGTTGCATTATTTGGAGTACTAATCGTGTAGCCCGTACCTGTAGCAAGAGTTAAAACAACAGTTTCATTACTTTCAATATTAGTGTCATTAATAGGTGTCACTGTTACAACACCTGTACTTTGACCATTTGCAATAGAAACCGAACCACTTAATGCGTTAAAATCAATTCCAGAAGTTGCTGTACCCGTTCTTGTATAGTTTACAACTATAGGGGCACCTGTATTATTAAGAACAAGCGGACCTGATGGATCGCTAGATGAACGTAAACTTACTGTAAAAACGCCATTACCAAGAGGACTCTCATTTGCAATTGCATCTGTAGAAGCAATTGATGTAACATACGTATCGGTATCATCTATAGTTACCGTAGCAGATCTTGTTGCAGTAACGCCTAAATCGTAACCAATACCTGTACCCAAAGTAACAATGACAGTTTCAGAAATCTCAACATTGTTATCATTTATTGGGGTTACCACCACAGTTCTATCTTTTTGACCAATTTCAAAGGATACAGAACCTGTTAATGCGGTAAAATCTGTTCCTGAAGTGGCTGTGCCACTAACTGTATAATTCACCACTACAGGACTTCCTGTATTATTAACTTCATTTAAACTAACAGTAAATGTTCCCGTGTCTGTAACAGAAGTAGCTTCAGTAGCCGTACCATCAGTTGCTACAATAGTTGCAATAAATGTATCATCATCTACAATGGTAACCGTATCAGTATCTAGAGTACCAATTTCATATAAAGGACTGTTTACGCTATTTAAGGTTATGATAACAGTTTCATCACCTTCGACCGTACTATCGTCAATTGGAGTTACGTTAACATTTCTAGAATCCTGCCCATTTCCAAAAGTGACACTTCCTAAAGTACTAACGGTATAATCTTGTCCTGCACCAAGCTGGGTTGCACTACCTGTGAGAGTATAAGTAACTGTAATATCACTTCCTGTACTATTGGGTTCGCTTAAATTAATTTGAAATCTGCCATTATTTCCACCACCGCCGCCATCTTCATCCGTAGTTGGGCGATCCGCTAAAACGGATACTTCCCAAAAATCGTTGTCGTTAATTGTTCCGGTTGCTGTATCACTAGTATTAACATTAGCATTATTAGCACTTAGGTTAACGGTAAATGTTTCAATATTCTCTACAACATTGTCATTTAAAGTTGGAACTGAAAATTGTCGACTGGTAGTTCCTACCGTAAAATTAATAGTTTGTGCAACATTGTTGTAGTCTTCTGGTACAACCAAACTTGGAGCTCCACCCGTAGCGGTAACATCTTGAAACGTAACAGTAATACTATAAAGGTATTCTACAGGACTATCTGAATTAATGGTAAATAACAAACCATTTCCCTCAGTTGCAGAAATATCGGTTATGGTTAAGGTCGCAAAATCATTATCCTTGATAATTAAGGTTTGAGTACGCTCCGCAATGTCTGAAGGTAAGGTATAACCTGTTCCTGTTAAGAGCGTTACTACTACTGTTTCATCACCTTCAACCAATGCATCATCAACAATCCCACTGATATCTATAAACCCAGATGTTGTACCTGAGGGTAAAAATAATTCTCCCGATGAAGCTGTATAATCTAATGCTGCTTGTGCCGTAGATGACGATTCTAAAAGATAGTTGATTGTTCTATCTTGAGCTGGAACAGGAAAAATTCCGTTTGTAAGTATAACCTGAAATTGTCCTGGGTTAGCAGCAGCATTACTTTCTGCAGCATCAGCATCAGAAACTGTTAAATTGGCCTGTTGAGAATAAGCCGATACGGATAAAAACAAAAAACAGATTAGTATTAGTTGACCGCTAAAAATATTTTCAATTTTCAACATAATATTTGTTTTCATTTTCATAGCATTCCCATTAATAGCGTTGTAGTCAAACAATTGTTAAGATTTTAATTGACACCAAAACAACGACCTCAATATTACGAAAAAATCAAGGTAAACCGCTCACAAACAGTTGAAAAAAGGATTTTTAGGTTGAATGGTAAACTAGAAGGATAAATGCTTAGCTATCCAGAACTGGCGACTGAGTTTGTGCAGTTGGCTCAATTTTTTTAATTAAACCTTGTAAAACTTTCCCAGGTCCAATTTCAGTAAATACCGTAGCCCCATTTTTTACCATTTGCTGCACACTTTGCGTCCATTTAACTGGCGCTGTTAATTGAAGCATTAGGTTTTTCTTAATCTCTTCAGAACTATTTACCGCTGTAGTTGTCACATTTTGGTAGATAGGACAACTTGGGGTTGCAAAATTTGTATTATCTATTGCCGTTGCAAGTTCTTCCCTAGCAGGCTCCATTAACGGAGAATGAAATGCTCCACCAACAGGTAACATTAATGCTCTTCTTGCACCAGCTTCTTTTAGTTTCTCGCAGGCTGTTTCTACTGCAGTTACCTCTCCCGATATTACCAATTGACCAGGACAGTTATAATTCGCAGCTACTACTATACCTGTAGTTTCTTTACATATTTTTTCTACTATACCATCTTCTAAACCAAGTACAGCGGCCATGGTAGAAGGCTGCAGTTCACAAGCTTTTTGCATTGCTAAAGCACGTTGCGACACTAATCTTAATCCGTCTTCAAAACTCAAGGTATTATTAGCTACAAGGGCGGAAAATTCTCCGAGTGAGTGACCTGCAACCATGTCTGGTTGAAATGAATCGCCCATTACCCTACTCAAGACAACAGAGTGCAAAAATATAGCTGGTTGGGTAACTTTCGTCTCTTTTAATCCTTCGGCAGTACCGTTGAACATTACCTCTGTAATTTCAAAGCCTAAAATTTCATTCGCCTTTAAAAACAATTCTTTAGCAACTGGGTATTTCTCATATAAATCTAACCCCATTCCAACAAATTGAGCACCTTGCCCAGGAAAAACATATGCGTTCATAACTTTTAGTTTTGGTGCGGCAAAAGTACGTATTTTAGATAGATTGCCGTATTGAAATTACGAACAGCCTCTATTCTGACTCTTTGAACCAACCTGAGTACATGATATACGCTTCTGCTATTCTATTTATTTCTCCTGAACTTAATTCGGGACTAATATCCTTTATTTTCTTAGCTGGCATACCCGCAAATATGGTTCCCGATGGTACATGGGTACCTTTGGTAAGGACAGCTCCGGCTGCTATAATACTATTACTTTCCACAATACAATCATCCATAATTATGCTACCCATTCCAACTAAAACATTATCATGAATAGTACACCCATGCACAATAGCATTATGACCAATAGATACGTTATTACCAATAGTGGTTGGCGATTTTTGATAGGTACAATGAATAACAACTCCATCTTGAACATTTACCTTATCGCCCATTTTAATATAATGTACATCGCCCCTAAGCACAGCATTGAACCAGACACTACATTGCTTACCCATTATAACTTCACCTACAATAGTTGCATTTTCAGCAATAAAGCAATCATCACCTATTAACGGTTCTTTACCTCTAACACCTTTTATCATACCCTTTATTTGTTATTTAATTAAAATAGGAGAGAAAATCTTTCTTTTTAGACGCGGAAACCAACACTTCTTTTCCATTAGACATCACCACACTACCTCCTTTTCCTTTTCTGTATTTGACCACTTCATTCACATTTACCAAAAACGATTTATGCACACGTGCAAAGGGGAACTCTGCCAAAGCATCTTCAAAATATTTTAAGGTCTTACTCACCAATATTTTTTTGTTCAGTAAATATATTTCAGTGTAATTATCATCGGCCTTACAATATATAATTTCAGAAACATTCAATATTTGAAATCCGTCTTGCTGAGGCAACGTCAATTTACCTTCAACCCCTTTAGACTTGGCAGTTAATACCTCATCTTCTAAACTCGCTTCTTTTTCCCGTACACCTTCAACATAATTGACAGCATTAATTAATTCATCAATATTAATTGGCTTGGTCAAATAATATGCTGCATGATTATTTAAAGCATCTTTTGCATAATGGTCATATGCAGTAACAAAAACAGTTTCAAAAGATCTATCGGGTAGCTGATCTAATAAATCGAACGCATTACCAAAAGGCATTTCGACATCTAAAAAAACAAGATCAAGAATGTTATTTTCTATCAAAACCAAAGCTTCTTTAATAGATGCTGCCTCGCCGACCAAATCGATAGTAGGACAATATTTGCCTATGTAATTTCTTAGAATTTCTCTACTATTGGTCTCATCTTCGACCAAAATTGCTTTTAAGCTCATTTTTCTTTTTTTAATATGAAAAGCACCTTGGTACCTGAACCATCTATTTCTAAGTCCGATATTTCAATATCAACCTTATCAGCATACATATCATTTAAAATTGCAACACGTTTTTTTATGATACCCATACCTTTAGATTTTTGTTTCTTTTGGTTTTGAGTTTTAATGGATGTTGATTTCTTGCGCCCTATACCGTTATCAGTTATACATATCGCAATTGACTTACTGGTATTTTCCTTTATAGAAACTGACAACAAACCTTTAGTTTCTCTATACCTTAGACCATGCCAAATAGCATTTTCAATGTAAGGCTGTAAAAGCATAGGTGGAATTTGGTACTTTGAAATTTGAACATCCTCATCTATGGTAATTTCATATTCGAACTTATCTTCAAACCTTGAATGTTCTAATTTCATATAAAGTTCTAACTGCTGCAGTTCCTTCTCTAATGGGATAAAATCTTCTTCAGAATTTTCGAGTACAGAGCGCATCAAAGTGGAGAAATCACTTAAATATCTATTCGCACTTCTTTCATCACTTTTAGAGATAAAATTATTAACCGAATTTAATGCATTGAATATAAAATGTGGATTCATTTGTGACCTCAACGATTTTAACGCCAATAAATTATTGGCCAATTTTTGCTGCTGATTGCTTCTATAAAAGAAGAACGCAGCTAAAAGAGTTGATAGCAATCCGAAAATCAATGAATAAATAATCCATTGTTGCCGCGCATTGCTCTCTTGTGCCAGCTCTTGTTCTGTTAATGCTAAATCATATTTACTTTGCGACAACTCTCGCTCTTGCTCTAGTCCTGCTAACCTATTTTGGGCGTTGGAGATTTCCCTATTAAATCTAGTTGCCCTAAAAATTTCCTGCTCCTTACGTACATATAATGAATCGACCAATGCGACATACGATTGGTAAGTGTCTAAGGCTTTAGTAAAATCACCTTTCTCTTTATACACCTCAGAAAGCTTTCTGGTGGCATCTTTTTGTACAACAAGATCATCTTCAGAACCAGCCTCAACAATACTTCTTTCCAAAAAAGGTATTGCCTCGTTATACTTATCTTGAGAGATATACGCATTTGCTATTTTATAATTAATTCGTTGTGAAGTTATTGTATCACCAAGTTCTAACTTAGTTAGGCCTGCGTTAGGCGTGTTAAGTTTCTTTAAATCTTGCAGACTTTTTTTTCGCATAGTAATCTCTTCACTATACCTATTTTTGGCATTATAAAAATCAGCAACTTTTTCTTTTTCCTGCAAGGCTCTTTTAGGTGCCTGCTGGGTCGCCAACTCAAGTGAATTTCCGTAGTATGCTTCAGCTTCTATCGTTTGATTACTTAAAGAGTATGTTTCTGCGATTTTAGAATTAAGATCTGTCATTTTCGACGTAATCTGATTCTTATCAGCAATCAGCAGCCCTTTATTATATAACTGTATTGCTTCAGAAATCTTTGAATCACCTTTTTTTGCATCACCTAACAATTCACAAAGTTGTACACTTTGGTAGGGAGGCATTGATTTAATTTCAAATAAAGGATTTAATAAATCAATAGTTTCTTTAAACCTCGTCGTTAGATTATAAGCACTACCCAATAATAAAGATGTGGCAATCGTCTTATTCGCATCTAAAGCATCCTCATAATTATCGATAGCTAAATCTAATTGCTTATGATATTGATAAATTTCGCCAAGTTTAGATAGTGATCTTGCTAATTCTTTTTTTCTACCCCTATTACCTAGTATAGAAATTGATTTTGCAACATAGTCAATACTTCTTTCAATATCTTGTGCTTTATATTTCTCGGCTGAATCTAACAAAGCTTGATGTTCTAAAGAAATATCAGGTGATGATTTTGATCGACTGCTTAGTGATGAAGTTTCAAAATCTTCTACTAAAATGAGAACATCATCATTTTGCTTTACATTATATAGTAAAGTTTCTATGTCCTCGTGCTCAATTATAAGTACATCGCCTATTCTGGTCCTTATCTCAAATTCCCCAAGTCCGTTAGTTACAACTAAATTCCCCAAATTATTTGAAATTGACACACCAGAAATAGGTCTACCGGTATTTTTAGCTTCCACCCTACCTTTTAAATTGAACTTTACCGCACCATTTTGTATTTGAGAATGACTCGTAAAAGTTCCTAATATAAAGCAGATAAATATGTATAATAATAAATTTTTCATTCGCTATGATTACTGTAAACTTAGCTGATTTATAGATCACAAAAAAATAGGTTGAACACCAAAAACAGTCATTTAACTCCCAATTTAAATGGTTTACAAACTCAGCGAACAGCTTAACTAAGTGAGAAGGTGCATTCACTCATTTCTATTATTTTAAAAATTAATTAGCTTTTAGTTTTAACCTCGAATTTAAAACTACAATGATGAAAATATTAAGAAAATTAACAACTTCGGGATTACTTCTATTTGCTATAACAACTGTACTTGGCTGTATGGGCGAGCCTAAACAAAAACAAATTGAACTAATTGCACATGCCCATCCCCCTATGGAAACAAAAAAAGATAATATTGTGCAAATTGCCTTGTTACTTGACACTAGTAATAGTATGGACGGTTTAATTAATCAGGCAAAATCGCAACTTTGGGATATTATAAATGAATTCAGCCTTGCCAAATCTGCAAATGATGCCAGACCAAATTTACAGATTGCACTGTATCAGTATGGCAACGACAATTTATCGGCTGATGAAGGTTATATACAACAAGTATTAGGTTTTAGTAGCGACCTTGATGAAATATCCGAAAAACTATTCTCATTGACTACCAATGGAGGGGAAGAATATTGCGGTAAAGTTTTACAGACCTCATTGGCTCAATTACCATGGAATAAAAACCCAGATCTATTACGCATGATATTTATTGCTGGCAATGAACCTTTTGACCAAGGGCAATACAATTATAAAACTGCATTGTCCAATGCCAATGAGAAAGATGTTGTTATTAATACCATTTTCTGTGGAAACTACGATTTGGGCATTAATACCAATTGGAAAAATGGAGCAACACTAACCGGTGGTGAATATATGGCCATTGACCACAACAAAAAAGTTGTTCAAATACGTACCCCATACGATGAAATTATCATAAAACTTAATTCTAGACTGAACAAGACCTACATTTCATATGGTTCTTTGGGCAAATCAAAAATTATTGCTCAAGAAGTTCAAGATGGCAATGCCCTTTCTATGCAAGAAGCTGTTGCCGTTAAAAGAGCCGTTAGTAAAAGCTCAAGGCTTTACAATAATAAAAAATGGGATTTGGTTGACGCCTATGCTGATGCCGAATTTGAAATCAGCTCACTAGAGAAAGACGAGTTGCCTAAGGAACTACAAAGAAAGAGTGAAAACGAAATCAAGCAGTTCGTTGAATCGAAGAAAAACGAGCGTGAAAAAATTCAGAAAGAAATTCATGATTACAACTCAAAACGCTCAGCTTACATCGCCGAAAATCAAAAAAGCAATAACTCAGGCGAACTAGAAAATGTAATGATACAAGCAATTAAAAAACAAGCAGTATCAAAAAACTATAGTTGGGATTAATCTTGGAAAAGATAATTGGCCTGTTGTTTATATTTAACGGGCCTATTGTTAGTTAGCTGCCGGACAATAGCAATCGTACTTACGCTCGGTCTGTCCGAAATCATAACCAATGGTAATCTGATGAAATCCACCATTATCAAAACGGATATCGCCCATTTGATATGAATAATTATAAGAAACCATAAAATTATTAATATTGGCCCCTACTATTGGTGTTACGAGTTGTAAACGTTGTTCTCCAAAACCATTTGTCGTTTGAAATTGGGCACCATCAAAACTTCTTCTATAGGAGAGTCCGCCCCAAATACGTCCAAAATCAACATCCTTATATACCTTGGTATTAATATCCATGGTTTTCTCTTTCGTAAACTCAGTCATTTGAAACAATATCGAAGGTTCAACTTGCCATTCACTTCTACCAATCACATAACCGGCAGAAACGAGGTATCTTCTAATATTATCGATTACTAATTGGTCAGGATTATCTTGCCTATCTCTATAGTATACATTTCTTTTACTACCTGTTAATGCGTTAGTCACTGCAAAATGAGTGTAGAATTCTTGAAAATTATATGAAATTCCAATATCAACGTTAGTATATGATGCGCTCAATTTTATTCCAGATACAGCAGGGTCCGGGGTAACCGATCTAAATTCGGTTTCATCTAAACTACTCTGCAAAACTGTACCACTTAATCCGAAAGAAAGTTGATTCAAAACCCTCATATCACTGCTACCCATTCTTAAATGGTGAGCATATGTTAATTTTAAGCCAGTTTGAGAATGATAACCATTTGCGTCATTAAATAGTATGGCTCCTATTCCACTGGGGGCATCTCCAATTCTAAAATGTGCATTAATCGTTTGTAAACTAGGGGCGTCATCGACATCGAACCACTGCTTTCTAGCGGTCGCCCTAATTTTTCCTCCTTCACCTATACCTGCCATAGAAGGAAATACCAAATAGTAGTTATCTGACAAATAATCAAAATATACAGGAATGCCCTCCTGTGCTATAGATTTTGAACCTATCATTAACACAGTAAACAATAGTAGAATATGGTATCTCATCTTTGGGATTATAAACTAGACCTTAGTTTTGATAATATAATGTGTATAACGGGTTAACCACAACATTATTATGTAGGACCAAACTAAGATTTCCTTTGTATTTTTGCATAAATTATTTGAGACATGAAAGAGTATTCTATTACAGTTGTAAAGACTAATAATCCCAATATACTAAAGTTCGAAACTAATCATCTATTAGTTCAACGAAAAAACTACGAGTACAAAAATATTGATGAAGCCAAAAATTCACCGTTGGCACAACAATTATTTTATTTGCCATTTATAAAAACAGTATATATTTCAGCTGATTTCATTGGTCTAGAACGATATGATATTGTTAAGTGGGAAGATGTAAAGGATGAGGTTGCACAACAATTAGTCGAATACCTGAACGCAGGAGAAGCTATTGTGCTTGAGGAAGATTTGGATAAACCAATACCTGTTACCGTTTATGCAGAGGTTACACCAAACCCATCTACAATGAAGTTTGTAGCTAGTAAAAAAATAGTTGGTTCAGCGTTTGAATTCAAAAACATTGACGAAGCCCGAGATTCTAAATTAGCGACGGCATTATTTCAATTTCCTTTTGTAAAACAGGTATTTATTGATGAAAATTATGTTTCGGTTTCAAAATACGAAGTTGCCGAATGGGAAGACATCAATATAGAATTAAGAGAAGTGATTAGAAACTTTATTGCTGACGGAAAAGAGATTGTTGCCGATAACGCAAAATCAATTGGTACCGAAGCACAAGTTTCTGAAACGGTATCTGCAGAAAGTAAAATGACCCTAGATGAAACATCACAAGAAATTGTGGATATCTTGGAAGAATATGTTAGGCCTGCGGTTGCAAGTGATGGGGGAAATATTATGTTCAAATCTTATGATAAGGATAGCAAAACTGTAAACGTAATATTACAAGGCGCTTGTAGCGGATGCCCTTCTTCTACGTATACTTTAAAAAATGGTATAGAAACTATGCTTAAAAATATGATGGGTGATAAAGTAAATGAGGTTGTAGCCCTAAACGGTTAATAAATCCTTGGATACAATCAAATTTTGCCTTCAAATTTCGTAACTTAGAGTTAATATAAAAATACATTATTATGGCAGTTTTAAAAGTAATTGAAATATTAGCTAATTCTGATACTGGTTGGGAAGACGCAGCAAAAAAAGCAGTTTCTGAAGCCTCTAAATCGGTAAAGAATATTAAATCGGTTTATATCAACGAGCAAAGTGCGACTGTTGAAGATGGTAAAATCAAAAATTATAGAGTCAATGTCAAAATCACTTTCGAAGTGAAATAACAAGAATCATACAATTTTAAAAGCGCCTTTTGGCGCTTTTTTTTGTCCTAAAGTTAATAAGTATTCTAATGGCTAAGCATCCAAAATTCACCAATAATCTAATCAAAGAAAGTAGTCCGTATTTACTTCAACACGCCCATAACCCAGTAAACTGGGAAGCATGGAACGCTAAAACATTACAACGCGCAATAGAGGAAAATAAACTTATTTTAATAAGTATTGGCTATGCTGCTTGTCATTGGTGCCATGTCATGGAACATGAATGTTTTGAAGATGAGGATGTCGCTAGGGCCATGAATTCTCATTTTATAAATATTAAGGTTGACCGTGAAGAAAGACCAGATATTGACCACATTTATATGGATGCTCTACAAATGATGACAGGAAGTGGTGGTTGGCCTTTAAATATTTTAGCCTTACCTGACGGAAGACCTTTCTGGGGAGCCACTTTTGTGAAAAAACAAGAATGGATTCTAGTACTAAACCAATTGCAAGAGTTATATGAAAATAATCCTCAAAAAATTATAGGGTATGCTGAAAATATGGCTCATGGATTAAAAGAAATAAATACCGTAGCAATTGAGAAAAATAGTGACATCATAACCGTTTCTGATATAAAAGAAATAGTAAAAGATTGGTCTACGTATTTCGATACATTTCTAGGAGGCTATAAGAGAGCACCCAAATTCATGATGCCCGTAAATCTGAATTTCCTTTTACATTATGGGCATTCACAAAAAGATGATGCAATCAATAAATATGTGCATACTACATTAACCAGAATGGCTTGGGGCGGTATATTCGACCATGTAGGCGGTGGCTTTTCGAGATACTCGGTAGACACGAAATGGCATGTACCCCATTTTGAAAAAATGCTTTACGATAACGGATTATTAATCAGTCTCTATGCCAAAGCGTATGCGGCAACCAAGAACACTTTATATAAAAATGTAGTGCAACAATCCATATCCTTTATTGAAGAAGAACTTTTAGATGCTAGCAATGGTTTTTACTCCTCTCTTGATGCTGATAGTTTAACGAAAACAGGAAAATTAGTAGAAGGAGCTTTTTATGTTTGGGAAGAAAAACAACTACAAAAAATTCTCGGAGAAAATTACCCTCTTTTTGCTGATTTTTATAGTATCAATTCTTATGGATTTTGGGAAGAAGACAATTACGTGTTAATTAGGGACGCAGAAGCAACAGAAATTGGGGATAAGTACAATCTATCAGAAGAACAAGTATTCAATATAATAACAAAATGTTTAGACTCATTAAAGCAAGAACGCGAGAAAAGGGACAAGCCAAGGCTTGATGATAAAATTCTAACCTCTTGGAACGGTCTAGCCCTAAAAGGACTTACCGATACCTATAGGTATTTGGGTAACAAAAAATATTTAGAAATGGCCCAACGGAACGCGCATTTCATTCTAAATAATTTAGTTGATAAAGAGGGTCGTCTTTATCATAATCATAAAAACGGCAAAAGCACTATTTCTGGTTTTCTTGAGGATTATGCTGCTGTAATTGACGGTTTTATAAGTTTATACGAAGTAAGCTATGATGAAACATGGCTTATTCACAGTTTAAAACTAACCCATTACGTACTTGATAATTTTTCGGACACCTCCACCGGATTGTTTTTCTTCACCTCGAATAAAGAAGAAGCTTTAATCCGAAAAACCTTAGAAGTAGCTGATAATGTGATACCCTCGTCCAATTCTATAATGGCTCATAATCTTTTGAAGCTATCTAAATATTTTCCAGAGGAAAATTTTGAAACAAGATTGAAACAAATCATGAATACTATGCGGAAATCAATTACCGATAATCCACAAAACCACGCTAATTGGCTTCACTTATCACTATTAATGAGTCAAGATTACTATGAAGTGGTTGTTATCGGTGAAAATTTTGAACCCATATGCAGAAGTCTAATAAATAACTACTTGCCAAACGCTATATTTGCCGCTTCGAATTCTAAGGCCAGTAATTTACCATTAGTAAAGAATAGGTATATAGACAACAAAACGCTGATATATGTTTGTAAAAAGGGTACATGTCAATTACCTGTTGAAGAAACCGAAGATGCCTTAAAAATAGTAAAGGCACAATTTTAATAATTATTAAGGCCTAACATTTGAATTTCTTTTACTAATGTTCGGTTTTAAATATCAAAAATCAAATAGCTACTATGGATAAAATAATGAATCTTCAAGAACATGCAGACAAAGCATTAAATTGGATGTGGGCTGTATTGCCCAATTTAGTAATTGCACTCTTTCTTTTATTTGCAGGAACATACGTCATACGTTTCATTAATAAAATGGTACGCAGGTTCTTTTTAAAGAAAGACTATGATTTGGCCTTGGAAACATTTTTACAGAGCTTTATTAATATAGCGTTAAAAATGATACTGTTTGTACTAGTTATTACCCAATTGGGAGTGCAAACCACTTCTTTGGTTGCAGTACTTGCATCAGCTGGTCTAGCAATAGGCTTGGCACTTCAAGGATCGCTAGCCAATTTTGCCGGTGGCGTTTTAATATTATTATTCAAACCTTTTAAAATTGGAGATTTTATTTCTGCTCAAGGAGTTGATGGAACGGTAAAAGAAATATCGATTTTTACCACCAAGGTCAGCACCTTCGGAAACCAAATGGCCATAATCCCAAATGGACAACTTTCGAATAATACTATTGTCAACTACAATGCCCAAGATACCAGAAGGGATAAAATTGATGTAGGTATTGGTTATGGTTCTAATATAAAACAAGCGAAAGAAATTCTTTTGGCAATTTGTGCTGAAAATGAAACTATTCTTCAAACTCCCACACCTGAAGTATATGTGGGAGAATTAGGAGACAGCTCAGTAAACTTAACGCTCCGTTTTTGGGCAAATAATCCAGATTTTTGGGCAGCGCATTTTCATGTTTTGGAAGAAACAAAATATCGATTCGATGCTGCCGGTATTGAAATACCGTTCCCACAACGTGTAGTTACCCAAATGAAAAATTAAAATTTCTTATAATAATAAACTAAAATCCTCTAACGACTAGAGGATTTTTTTGTAATTAATTGATTTTCAATTTACTATTTATTATATTTAAGTAAAATCAATTGTCATGAAGAAGCTTTTAATTTTGATATTATTTGTTTCCAATATCTGTTTTTCACAAGGGGTACAGACCATTGGACGTTCAAGTGGTCTAATGACTCCTGCACAAATGGGAATGTCTTTTTTTGAAGTGCCTATTGAAGGTTCACCATATATAAATGATATTTTCAAAAAAGGAAAAACTATAATTAATGGTAAACATACAAGTGATGCTTTAATGAGGTATGATGCATACCGTGATGCAATTGAAATAAAAAATGAAAATGATATAGCAAGAACTTTGTTGAGAAGAAGCAACATTATCGCCGATATAGATGGTACAATTTATATGGTTAGGGAGTATCGTGAATCAGGTGAAAATAAATTGGGGTATTTCACCCCCCTAAATGAAGGTTTTGCCAGACTTTTAAAAAAACCTAAGAAAATATTTATTCAAGCCGAAAATCCAGAAAATGGGTACGATACATTTAAACCTGCAAAATATCAGGACATATCAATGTATTATATTCAAAAAGGTGATGAACCCGCAATTGAAACTAAATTATCAAAAAGAAAGATTCTAAGTTTTTTAGATGATAGTTCTGAAATATTGAAACAATATATTAAGAAAAATGAATTGAATATGAAATCAGAAAGTGATATTATTAAATTGATAGACTATTACAATACTCAGGAAATGAACAAGAAAACGTTGTAAGTTATTTTTTATTTCTTGCCCTTCTTCGTCTGAAGAACAAAGTCCTTTAAATAATAAGGCTCGAAATAAGCAACATCCTCAAAGTCTTTATTTTTAAATTTATCGAATGATATCAATGTCATTTCTTTTGCCGATGGCACAACATCTAGGTGAAAGGTAAGGTTTTCAGAATTGAAAATTCCTTTTATCTTCTCGGCACCACTTCCCAGAAAATGAACAGAAGTTGAGCCAATATACGCTTCAAATGATCGTTCATCTATAATTTCTGCCCTGGTCTCCCTTACTTGATTAAGATGGTTATCAAAAACGGCAGAATATACTTCCATACGTCTAGCATCTAAAACCGGAATTATTACATCATCTTTATTGATACCCTTTAATTGAGAAGCCATACTTTTTAATGTAGAAATAGAAATAAGCGGTACGCCCAAGGCATAACACAGGCCTTTTGCCGCAGAAACTCCAATTCTTAACCCAGTATAAGAACCTGGGCCCTTACTCACTGCTATGGCCTCTAGATCTGCCATTTTCAAAGTAGCTTCCATCATTACCTCTTCAATAAATACATGCAGTTTTTCAGCATGAGAATAGTTTTCAGAGTTTAATTCTTTCATCGCCAATATAACCCCGTCTTTCGCTAAGCATACCGAGCAATTTGTAGATGATGTTTCAAGATTTAATATTATGCCCATGATGCAAAGGTATCATATACTATAAAATGAAAAAGCCTGTACACATTAAAACGTTACAGGCCTTTATTATTATGTTTTAGACTAGTCTAATGAAAGAGGAATACCAAAATAGAATTCCAATACTTTTATTCTGAAGATATAATCATATTTTGTTCGAATTACATCAGCTTCTGCATTATCTACTCTTGACTGTGTTTGACTAAACTCAAATGCATTCATCAATCCAACTTCATATCTTTCTTTTGAATAATCATAAGCCAATCTTCTTGCTTCTAAGGTTTTTTCAGCCGCTTCATAAGCTTTAGCAAAACTTTTTACATCCACATAAGACTGATTTATGTCGGTCTCTAATTGTAATTTATTCTGCTCTAGTTGTAACTCGGACCTTAAAATATTTATCTCAGCACGCTTTATATTGTTCTTGTTTTCAAAACGATTAAAAATTGGAACATTTAACTGAACGCCATAAGAAATACCATCATTCTGCCATAGCTGATTTGAGAAGCTTTCACGTTCTAACAACCCTGTTATATTATTAAATCGCTCTTGGTCGGAATACCTGGTATTATAATTGAAAAACCCAACGAGAGAAGGCAATAAAGCGCCTTTAGAAATTTTTAAATCCTGTTCAGCAAGTGCTACATTACTTTCTGAAAATTTAATATCGTTTCTAAAAGATAATGCCTTCGCAAAAATCTCCTTTGGCGTTTGAATTAAAATTTCCGATTGTGGCACATCTATATCAATCTCTGTAATATCAAAATTATTATAATCTGTTATTTGCAATAATTGAGCTAAACTAATTTTAGAAATGATCACTTGATTTTCCGTAAGCACAATTTGTTGTTCTTGACCAGCAGCTGTTGCTTCAATTTCCAATAAATCTCCTTTAGGTAAAACCCCTGCATCTACAAGCTCAGAAGTTCTTTTTAAATCTTGTTCAGTAACAGCATATTGTGCTTTTTGGGTAACCAGAGTTTCTTTGGCAGAAATAATATTCAAATAGGCAAAAGCTACATTTAAACGAATATCATCTTTTAAATCATCTAAGCGATATTGACTAGCTAGAGAATTCATTTTCGCTCTTCTTAACCTATTAATATTTCTTAAACCATTAAATAGATTAACATTAGAACTTAAACCACCATTTGCCGTTAAGATTGTGGTAGTTACCGGTTCTTGTGTAGTAGGGTCAAATGATAGACCTGTATTAGCTGATGTAGTGATGCTCGCATTTGCATTTGGCAAAAAATTACCAAATGCATCTGACTCACCAATTTTAACTTCTTCAAAATCCAGTTCGGACTGTGCAATACTTATATTATTCTCCTCAGCATACATTATACACTCTTCTAAGGTCCATTTTTTCTGTTGTGCCATACCCACCACAACAGAAAATATCAGTAATAATCCTGTGATTTTTAGTCTCATTTCTTTGCTTTTTAAAACCAAAATTAACCTTTGGTTACTCGATTCGTTTTTTGATTTGATTGATTCAATTAATCTTCATTAGGGCCATTATCTTCACTCTTAGCCTCTAACTTGTTCCAAATTTTTATTTTAGCGTTCTCATCGACACCAGAAACAATTTCAACATCTATACCATCACTAACACCTAAAACCAATTCTTTCTTCTCGAACTCGTTCTCACCAGTTTCAACCTCTACATAAGGCTTATTGGTTTCTTTATCAAATTGCAACAAAGCTTCCTTAATCGATAACACATCTTTCTTTTCCTCTAATACGATTGCAGCATTTGCGCTATACCCTGCACGTACATTTGTGCTATCAGATACTACTAAATCTCCTTCTATCTTAAATTGAACAGCGCCCTCTTCTTCAACTCCCTTTGGCGCTATAAACTTTAGTTTAGCATAAAATTTTTCGTCTTGTAAAGCACCCATACTAATTTCTAAAGGCATACCTACTTTCAATTTACCTACTTCCGCCTCATCAACTTCACCTTCAAATATCATTTTAGACATATCTGCAATCGTAGCAATGGTAGTACCATCATTAAAATTGTTACTCTGTATCACCTGATCACCTACTTCAACAGGAATCTCTAAAAGAGTACCTGTTACCGTAGCCCTGATATTTGTATTAGCACTAGATGAGCCACCTGCAGAGCCAACTCTAATAATTTGATAATCAGCTTGTGCATTTTGTAATTCTTGCACCGCTTGATCATATCTAAGTTTTAGAGTATTGTAATCTTGACTAGAAATTACCCCTTTATCAAAAAGTGTTTTGTTACGGTCATACTCAATTTTGGTATTTCCTAAAGCAATATTCGCATTATTAACCCTTCCCTTTGCCTGGTTCAAAGTTTGTTCATTTGGAACTACCTTGATGGTAGCAATTAAGTCTCCCGCTTTTACTTTTGACCCTTCTTCCAAGTACACATTTTCAATGATACCCGAAATCTGAGGCTTAATCTCAATTTCATCTTCTGGTATTACCTTGCCAGTAACTACCACTTTATTTATGATATCTCTTTTTTCAACTTGCTCTGTTTCATATGTTTTTAGAGGTGTGCTATTTTTCTTTAAAAAATAGACTACCGCAGCTAATATTCCTATTACCGCCACTCCTAGTAATCCGTACTTTACATACTTGTTCATGCTCAACTATTTGATTGTTATTTATTCTTTTCTATATGGTTTGTTACTCTTCTCTTAATGCATCAATCGGTTTAATTCTAATGGCTCTATTTGCAGGTATTAGGCCTATCAATACACTAAGACCGACCATTAAAACAAAAGAGACTATAAATTGTGGAATGCTAATCATTAAATTATAAAATGGCAAATCACTACTATCCCCTATCATGTTGTTAGCAATCGCCAGGAACCCTACTGCTATAGCAAAACCAACAAAACCAGCAAATACCGTAATTACAATAGATTCTAATACGATTTGACGTTTAACCACTTTAGGCGTAGCACCCAAAGCTCGTCGAATTCCTATTTCTTTGGTACGCTCCTTTACGGTAATCAAAAGGATATTACTAATTGCGATTACACCTGCTAATAGAGTTAGAATTCCGACAAAGAATGATACGCCTTGCAATACACCGGTAAAGGCAGATACATTATTAAAAACCTCAGAGAGGTCAAAACTCCCAATTGCTCTTTCATCTATTGGATTGATATCATATTTATTTTTCAACAAGCGTTTAATCTTACTCTCTACTAAAGGGACCTTTACATCTGCCCTCACTTCAATCGCCATCCAGTCCATACTATCTCCAGTTCCAAATGCCTTTTGAAAGGTTGAAAAAGGTATGTAAACGGAATTTTCGCCGTCAATCCTGATATTTTGATTCGGCTTATAGATTCCGACGATATTGAAGAATACCCCATTAATACGAACATCTTCTCCAATAGCATTCTCACCCTTTTCAAAAATTAGTTTGTATGTTTCTTCCCCGATGACACACACTTTTTTGGCATCGGTCATATCATTCTCATTTAAAAACCGACCTTCCACCAGTTTTTTCTTCATGATTTTATCAATATTAGGATAATCCCCATATACTGATGATCCACTAGTAAGTCCATTTCTATAGACAGTTACAACACCACGACGACCCCCAAGTTCTATACGAGGTGCTAACACCTCTATTTCTTCTAATTGCTCTTGTAGAATTTTGGCATCTTCCAATTTAAATTGTATCCTTCTTCCCCTTTCAAACCCTTTATAAGGTTCTGAGGTACTTTGACTCCATATAAAAAGACTATTGGATGCCGTACCAGCAAATATTTTTTGAAAACCATTACTCATACCATTAGCCCCTCCCAACAGCAGCACTAGAATTATCATTGCTATTATAACCCCAAGCATTGTCAAAAACGTGCGGAATAAGTTCTTACTCAAAGTAGCAAAAATCTCAGACCATAAATCTTTATCTAGTATCCACATATTATTTATCGCTTAATGCTACAATAGGTTTAACCTTAGCGGCTTTCATTGCTGGTATTAGACCTGCCAATACGCCTGCTACTATTAATATTATTGTTGCAGTGACCACTATTGACATACTGACAGAGGGGTTTGCAAAAGCCCCAGATTTAATATTTGGTCCTATAATGGCCAATAACCCTGTTGCAATGGCCAAACCTATAAAACCTGACAAAGCAGTTATAAAAACCGACTCGAACAACACCAATTTAATTATTGACCAAGGCTCGGCACCTAATGCTTTACGAACACCTATTTCCTTAGTACGTTCTTTTATAATAAAAACCATAATATTACCAATGCCGACTATACCCGATAGTAAAATTAAAAGTCCAACTATGATTACCGCAACATCTAAACCACCAGTGAAATTACTGATATCTTCAAATACTTCAGCATAATTGAAAATTCGAATACCTGCCTGATCCTGAGGTGCAATTTTAAACCTACGTCTAAAAACACTTTCTAATCGATCTGAAAATTCTAACGCTTTGGTAAGATCATATTCAGGATTATAGGTCAACGCAATTTGATCTATGTGATTTGTTTGACCATACATTTTCTGAAATGTACTGGTCGGTGCGTAAATATTACGTTCTGCATTATCATCACCATCGTCGGTGAAGGTTCCAATTACTCTAAACGGAAGTCCTTTAAACTCAACAAACTTGCCAATAGCATCTTCATTCTTAAATAAATCTTCCTCTACTTTTCTGCCAATTACGGCAACTTTAGAGGCATTGAGCAAGTCATTTGTATTTATAAACCTACCTTTATTAACAATGGTCTTTTCTATTGCTTGATGATCAGGATAAACGGCTTGAACATTATAGCTACCTGTTTCACTTTTATAACGTGCCGATGTATTTTGATATATTCTTGGACTTAAATATTCAACATCATTTGGAAAACTTCTTTTGATATATTCAATATCATCGTTGGTAAGTTGAACTCTTCTACCGGCTTCAAAACCGCCATAAGCCAAAGATGTTGTTCCTGTTCGAATGAATATTGAATTTGTTGCATCATCGCTAAACTGCATGGTAAAACCATTTTGCATTCCATTTACAGAAGCTAACAACAACACAAGTATGAATATTCCCCACCCTACTGAAAAACCAGTAAGAAAGGTTCTTAGCTTGTTATTACTAATACTATGATATATTTCTTGCCAAATGTCTCTATCAAACATATTGCTCGGCTCTTACTTGTTCTATTTTCTTATCTTCAATGATAACCCCATCCTTTAAATGCACAATTCTTTTGCACATATCAGCAATATCAGGTTCGTGTGTTACAATTAAAATAGTATTGCCTTGGTCATTAATTTTCTGAATTAAATCCATCACCTCATAAGATGTTTTACTATCCAAGGCGCCAGTTGGTTCATCGGCCAGCAACACTTTAGGTTCAGCGGCCATAGCCCTTGCGATTGCAACACGTTGTTTTTGACCACCAGAAAGTTCACTGGGCAAATGTGTCGCCCATTCCTTTAACCCTACCTGTTCTAAATATTTAAGGGCTTTTTCTTGACGATCTTTTCGAGGTACTTTTTGGTAATATAACGGAAGTGCAACATTTTCCGCAGCACTTTTATAATTGATTAGGTTGAACGATTGAAATACGAAACCTAAAAACTTGTTTCTGTAACGAGCCGCTTTAGTCTCGTTAAGATCCTTAATAGGTACATTATCCAAAATGTATTCACCAGAATCCAAACTATCAAGCATTCCCAGAATATTCAATAACGTAGATTTTCCAGAACCGGAAGAGCCCATGATAGCTACCAATTCACCTTCCTCAACATTAAAATTTATTCCTTTAAGTACGTGAAGTGAATTCTTGCCCATTTTATAGGACTTATGAAGATTTTTAATTTGAATCATGTTGGTTGTTGTTTTGGACAATTTTCTACACTGTCTATGCATTAGACTAACCAGTGTTTAAATTGTTACATCAATTAATTTATTTTTTTACTTTATTAGTTTTCAGCTAATTCATCTGGCTTAACCTCGTTCCATACTTTTATTTTCTCGCCCTCCTTTATACCAGAATTTATCTGAACATAAATACCGTCACTAATTCCCAATTCAATATCTCTTCTTTCAAATTGCTGCTTTTCGTTTTCAATTTCTACAAACGGTTTTTTAGTCTTTGCATCAAACTGAACCAAAGCCTCCTTAACAGCTAAAACATTATCGGCACGGGCCAATATTATAGATGCATTGGCACTTAATCCTGCTCTAATAAATATTGAATCTTGCTTTTTCAGAGTTCCTTTAATTTCAAATTGTATTGCACCGTTTTCCTCATTTCCTTTTGGTGCGATATAATCTAATACCGCATCGAAAATTTTATTTTCAATTGCTCCTACAGTTATTTCTAACGGAAGGTCTTCTTTGATTTTACCAACTTCTGACTCATCGACCTTACCCTCAAAAATCATTTTATCAACATCTGCTATGGCAGCAATGGTAGTACCTTCATTAAAATTATTACTTTCAATTACCTGATTACCCACTTCTACTGGTACTTCTAGAACCATACCGCTAACCGTTGCTCTAATTTGAGTATTGGCAGCGTTACCATAACCTGCAGTTGTTCCTGTTTTAACAATATCATATCGCTTATTAGCCGCAGCATATGATTGTTTAGCCTGATTATAAGTTACCTCCGCCCTTTCCAAATCCACTTTTGATATTACACCTTTATCGAACAGTACTTTTTGACGCCCAAAATTCCGTAGTTGATCATCTAAATTAATTTTGGTTTCGTCAATAGTATTTCTTGCATCATTCAGTGCATTAAGATTGGGAACAACCTTAATAGTACATAGTAAATCACCAGATTTTACATAATCGCCACCTTCAACAAAAATCTCCTCAATGACTCCAGATATATTCGGCTTAATTAAAACCTCCTCTAACGGAAGTATACTTCCAGTGGCCATCGTTTTCTTAATGATTGTCTGTTTAGAAGGTTCCTCCGTTAAATAAACAACCGGATCCTCTGTATTCTTTTGATATAAATAATACATAGACCCACCAAATGCGAGTACTATGATTAGTAGAATGATAATTGTTGTTGATTTTTTCATTTTTTGATTGGTTATATATTTTTCTAATTAATAAATTTATTCCGTTCTTAATGCTTCAATAGGTCTTATTTTAATTGCACTTTGAGCAGGTATAAAACCAGCTAACAATCCTGAGAATATTAAAATGACCAATGCGCTTACTACCACACCCAAACTTACACTGGGGTTTACAAACATATCGACGGGACCTACAGAATCGAGCACTGCATTTACCCCGTATATAAAAGCCGCTCCGAAAATTATACCGACCATACCCGATATAATGGTTAGAAATATAGATTCCATAAGAATTTGTTTTTTTATAGACCAAGGTGCTTCTCCCAACGCCCTTCTAATACCAATTTCTTTGGTTCTCTCCTTAATAACTATCAACATAATATTACTTACTCCAATAATGCCCGATAACAATACTAGAACACCTACAAAATATGCAACCCAACGTAGCGCACCAAATAAGCTTTCTACCCTATTGAATTGTTCGTATAAATCAAAATAGCCAACGGCACGTTTATCATCTGGATGTATCTTCCGATTTTCTTTAACAATGCTTAGTATTTTTTCCTTTAAGTCAGAAATTGAACTACCATCTTGAGCAGTTATGGCCATCCGACCTACATCATCACCCATATTAAATGCTTGCGAAAAAGCAGTAAACGGTACAAATATTTCTTTTTGGCCCTCTTCACCATTATTACTCTTTTTCTTATAGGTGCCTACCACCATAAAATTGACACCCTGAATTTTCACATAAGTACCTAGAACATCTTCATCTTTCTCGTACAACTCATTTTTTACCCCATCACCAATGACTGCAACCTTGCGATTCTCCTCAATATCATTTTGATTGATAAACCTCCCTACAGTAATTGTCATTGGCTCTTGTCTAATAATCTGTGGGTAATCGCCATACACGTTAAAAGCCCCTGTTTTTAAACCTCGTACTACATTGTTTATGCCTCCAAAACCACCTAATTGATTGCGGGGGGATATAAACCGTAGATTCGGAACATTATCTTTAATAGCCTGTACATCTTCCATCTTAAAACTAAAAGTTCTTCCCTTTGGCAATCCTTTATAGGGTATTGTAGTATTTCTAGACCACATAAACATTGTATTGGTGGCAATATCACCAAAATCTGCACGAATACCATTTTCCAATCCTTTTCCCGCTGCAAGTAGTATAATTAAAATAAATACACCCCAACCCACACCAAAAGAAGTAGCTAATGTTCTAAAAACATTGCTAGACAAAACTTCCATTATTTCTTTCCAACGGTCTTTGTTGAACATGCTTAAGTTTTATTAATTATTGGTACAACTACCATTATAGCATCATAAAAATGAATAACTCCTATATCATTGATCCCTTAAAGCTTCAATAACCTGAATCTTGGCCGCACGCCATGCAGGAAAAAAACCAGCCACGGCACCTGCAAATATCAATACGAACACAGTGGTTAATGCAACGTTAAAATCAACCGAAGGGTTAAGCACATAATCTACTTCAACATGTGGGCCAACAATCTCCAATAATCCCATACTTAAAATAAGTCCTGTGAATCCGGCAATAGAGGTGATGAAAATAGCTTCATGTAAAATCATTCCAACAATCGACCAAGGCTTGGCTCCCAATGCCTTTCGAATACCAATTTCACGTGTACGTTCCTTTACCACAATGAGCATAATATTACTAACCCCTACAATACCGGCGATGATAGTGCACACTCCTACAAACCAAAAGAAAAATTTAATTCCGCCCATTAGAGAGTAAAAGCGCTTAGCTTCTTCCATAGGATTATAAATCTGAATGGCACTCGTGTCATCAGGAGCAACGGTATGTGCTTTTTGAAGGTAAGATTTAAGGTCGTTCTTAAACTTGATAGATTGTGCCACTGCAGCTTCAAAATCTTCTACTGGCGGCAATGTATAGGACAAGTTGTTCAACTTGTCCGCCCCATTAAAAACTTGTTGTGCGGTACTTATAGGAATATAAATACGGTCTTCTTCACGTTCACCTCCAATATCACCATAAACACCGACAATTTTAAAAGAGATACCAGATATTTCTAAAAACTCTCCTACAGGACTTTCCAATTCTTTAAATACTTCACGATTTATTTTGTTGCTGATAATGGCAACCTTTGCCTTAGTATCTTCATCTTTCTGATTCAAAAATCTCCCTTGCGAAATAAACTCGTTTTCTATGAATTGAAATTGATGAGAGACACCTTGTACATTATATGCTAAAGACTCATTACCGTAGTTGACAAATGAATTTCGCACGAATAGTCTTGGCGACTTGTTTTCTATTTGCTCTTCTAATAAAACGGCTGCAAACTCATAATTCTCATTTCGTAATTGAATCCGTCTACCAGGGTTCATCCCTTTATACTCAATTGTGGTAGCACCTGGCCAGACCCAAACGCTAGTAGCTGCATCTTGTTCAAATTCTTTGGCAATTCCATTTTGCATCCCTTGACCAAAACCCAATAATATGACCAAAATAAAAATTCCTGAAGCCACGGAAAGTCCCGTGAGAAAGGTTCGCAATTTATTTTTGCGAATAGTATCGAAGATTTCCTGCCAACGTTCTAGATCGAACATGAGATTGCTTAATTTGATTGATTGATGAATGCAATACCAGTATCACACAATCATAAGACTAACCAGGTGGAGGAATGTTACACTATTAAGGTGAAAATTACAAAAATTGGTTTAGGTCCGCATTTTTCTATAGATAAAATAGAACAATCCGGCTACCAAAACATAGGGTATTGCCATCAAATAAACAATACCGTTATTTATACCTTCGGCAGCTTTACCAGACGATTCACTTTCCAATACCGCTCTACACATGGCACATTGTGCAACAGCATCAAATGGCACTACCATAAGCATCGCTACAAGTATAAATATCATCTGTTTAGTATACATAGTAAGGAGATATCATTATGTAGACTATGACACCAGTAACAGCAACATACAACCAAACAGGAAAAGTAAATTTAGCCAATGCTCTATGATCTTCAAATTTCTTTAAATATGCCATTGTATACGTACGTAACACAAGAGGAATTAATACAATCGATAATACAATATGTGTTATTAATATGAAATAATACACATAACGAATAACACCTTCACCACCAAAAGAAGTCGAATCTGAAGTCATGTGATATGCAATATACATCACCAAAAACAATAAAGACAAAACAATGTTCGTCGTCATTAATTGTTGATGAAGTTTCTGATTACCATTTTTAATTGCCCACACCGCCACCAACAACAAAACAGCCGTTACACCATTAATAGCTGCATATATTGGAGGTAAAAATGATAATGGTTCTACATTAGGAATTTTAACCCCAAAAAGAACCGCAACTACCACAGGGATAACAATTGATACCGCTGTTATCATTCTATTAAATTTTCTTTCGTCTGACACGTTCACTTGCATATTTAAAACTTTATTCTTTTAACAACTTTTGAATATCACTTTTTAAAATACCTATCTCTTCGGTCTCGCCTTGATCATTAGCCCCTTCTTTTTCTAAAATAGCTCCCCTATAGTACACTATAGGATTTCCAAATTCATCTATTCTAGACCTTAAATAGCCTTCCTTATCTACTAATGCAAACAACCCAGAATGTTCAAATCCACCTGGAACATCTGGCATTTCTGCAGCAAAGATATTGAACCCCGCATTTGCCAATTGATATACAGCATCCTTATCACCTGTCAATAAATTCCAACCAGATTTTTGAATTTTATATTTCTCGGCATAGGTTCTTAATACCTCTGGTGTATCAAACTCTGGAGTGATACTAAATGAAGCAATACCGAAATTTTCATTTCCTTTAAATTGACTTTGTACATTGACAAGGTTTGTCGTCATTACAGGGCATATACTAGGGCATCTTGTAAAAAAAAAGTCTACTACATAAACTTTACCTAAATAATCCTTATCACTTACTACTACACTATCTTGATTGATAAATTCAAATGATGGTACTTTTCGCTTTTTACCATCTAATAAAATATAACCCAATTTCCCATTATGAGCGGATATATTAAGACGATCGTTTTCTACAACTGTATTTGATGATAATCTTTCTACTATTCGTGGAATAACAATTATACCAAAAATTAGAATTATTAATGATACCCAGACATACGTATATTTCTTATTCATCACTTAATTCTTTTGGTATTATTCTTTTTTAAGGCCAGACGATATTCTGCCAAAATTATCTTTATATCATCTACCATTTTATTATTCAAATCAGCAACAGAATTCGAATTGAAACCATATTTAGTGCCTTCATCCTCATCCTTAGTTCTACCTCTAAGCTTGAAATCTTTATCAATGATAAAAACATAAGGAGTACCCAATTTATCATCTAACTGAATATCTGTTTTAAGGCTAGAATATAAGGCGATTATTTCCTCTTGAGTGGCAAATACAAAATTCCATTTGTCAATTTCAGACAAGGTGATAAGCTCCTTTTTAATCTCATCTACTTTATCCTCAGTGCCAATTGGTACGACCATTACAAACTGAAAATCATTAAATTCATGAAATCGTTTATATATTTTTTGGTTGAGGTTAAATGCATTTCCTTTTCGCGAATCAACATTTGTTCCTAAAAAACCTAAAACAGTAATTTTATCCTTAAACCTTATTTCTTTTGAAAAATCTATTTCCTGCACATTTTCAGTAAGCACTGACAATTTCCCAAAGTTATTAACCCCAGAAGCAAAGAATAAATAGGCAACGATTGGAAGCACAAACAAAACAATAAGAACAAAGGCCTTTTTCATAAATCAAGAAGAAAAATTATCGGTCAATTTAGTTAAACCCGATTGAATATCTATTAGAATAGAAACTATACAAAAATAAAAAAGACGGTTATAAAACCGTCTTTTAATTCTGTTAATTATAGCTTAGAAATTCCAAGAAATGAAACCATCTCTATATACGTTGTAAATGTAATCTGCTTCAACCAGTAGAATAAATACTAAATACAACACCAAGAATATTGGTGTCCAAACAATAGCTCTTCTTAAGGCAGACTTTTCATCACGTAAGTGCATAAAATCCCAGGCAATATAATAAGCCTTTACTAAGGTAAGTATAATGAATATCCAGTTCAATAACTTCATTCCCAATACATGAGTATCTGTTAAGGCTTCTGGCTTCATGATACCTAAAACAACTTCTACTGCAGTAATTAAGGTCAAGAAAGCTAAAACTCCCCAGATTTTCTGTGTGTTAGATTTGAACTTTACAAGTCCTCTAAAAATTTCTAATTTATGTCCGTGTGCCATTTTACTATAATCTATTAAATAAATCTATCGTAATTATACAATCTTTTAGAAAGATTAAACCAGGTAGAAAAAGGTAAATACGAATACCCATACTAAATCTACAAAGTGCCAGTACAACCCAATTTTCTCTACCATTTCATAATGTCCTCTTCGTTCATATGTACCAAGAATAACATTAAAGAATATGATGATATTAATCACCACCCCAGAAAAAACGTGAAAACCGTGAAAACCTGTTATGAAGAAGAAGAAATCTGCAAATAACCTGCTTCCATACTCATTATGAACTAAGTTTGCGCCTTCAACAACTTGCGTTGCATCTGCTAATTTCGTTAATGAAGATTGTCTGTCTAAAAGGGTTTTCTCACCTTCTTCATTAATTAATTCCGTTCTAATTAAAATATTAGGATCCGCCTTAAAGCCTTCAACAACCTCTTCTAAAGAAAAACTTGTTAATGTTGGTTCTTTAAAGAACCACAGGCCATTTTTTCTTTCATGTATAACTCTATCTCCCGGTATTGTAATAGCAAAATCTGACAATGAAGCTCTTTCTCCACTATCTGCTTTTACGAATTGTAAGATTCTACCACCTTTAGTTTCTAAAGCACCATGATCACCTTTGA
This sequence comes from uncultured Maribacter sp., assembly GCF_963974015.1. Classification (GTDB taxonomy): domain Bacteria; phylum Bacteroidota; class Bacteroidia; order Flavobacteriales; family Flavobacteriaceae; genus Maribacter. The sequence goes on from NZ_CAXBBZ010000006.1 coordinate 126,675, forward strand.
TAAAAGTTCCCCATTCCCATGCTTGTGAACCAACGAAGATAGCACCTCCAATAATGGTAGCGAACATATACCAAATAACTGCATTTTGCTTCATTTTATGGCCAGCATCTACAGCTAATACCATCGTTACCGATGACATAATCAAAATAAAGGTCATAAAAGCAACATAAATCATGGGATAATTACCATGAAAAAATGGAACGTGAGTAAATACCTCATCGGCAATTGGCCATGTTTCTATAAATTTAAATCTTGAAAAGCCGTAAGCTGCTAAAAATCCTGAGAAAGTTAACGCATCCGACACAAGGAAAAACCACATCATTAATTTACCGTAGCTTGCTCCTAAGGGTTGATTGCCTCCACCCCATACGCTTGTTTCCGTTCCCGTTGTCACCGTAGAATCCATATACTGATTATCGTTTTAATAAAACTTTAGCAAATTTACATTTTTTTGAACTATATAAAAGCGCAATTTGAGTCAAAACTTATTTTGAGACACTTTTTTATTTAACAAAGGTCATAAATATCACCAAATAGACCCATAACAAATCTAAAAAATGCCAAAAAGTAGCCCCTAAGGTTACTCCTAAATAATTCTCTTTACTATATTTCCCTTTACTTTGGTTATATAATACGACCAATAGTGAAATCATTCCCGCTAAAACATGGACAATATGTACCATGGCGATTAGAAAAACATAAGACATTTTTATACTGCTTGTTGGGCCTGTAAAATAATATCCCTGCGCTACCATTTCTGAAAAACCAGAAAATTGAAGTACTATAAAAGCAATACCTAACACGAACGTTAACCATAACCAAAGAGTACCCTTACTAGACCGCCCTTCTTTAATAGCGTTTTTTGCCAACATATAACAAAAGCTGCTAATAATAATGACAATAGTGCTATATATAAAAAACTGTGGCAAAGACACATCACTAGACCAATCTTCTCTTGAACTACTGACAATGTAAGCACTTGTCCAACCAGCAAATCCCATTAACAAACTCACGATTCCAAACCAAAGCATCATTTTTTTCGCCCTAGCATTTTTCTCTTGCTCCGTTCCTTGTGTCAAATCCATATTAACCTAAAAATTTATCTATTACATATACTATTTGCATCAAAGTTATATAACTGACGCTTGCTAACATTAATTTTCTTGCAGAAGCATTGTCCCTTTTCGAATATAACTTAAAGGCAAAGCCCAACATTACAGCCCCCATTAAAAATACAATTACGGCAGCTATAACCGATAACTGCAATCTACCCGTAATACCAAAAACAGGTATAACCGATACGACCATCATCCATATCGTATACATGATTATTTGCAGTACAGTAGCGGTATCCTTTTTACCGGTCGGCAACATTTTAAATCCACCACTTCGGTAATCGTCATCTAGCATCCATCCTAATGCCCAAAAATGAGGAAATTGCCAAAAAAATTGAATCATAAATAATGTTCCTGGCTCTATACCAAAATCATCAGTAGCAGCAACCCAACCTAGCATAAATGGAATTGCCCCAGGTATCGCCCCAACAAATACCGCCAATGGGGTTATAGTTTTCAACGGAGTATAAACACTGGTGTAAAGAAATATAGAAATAGCCCCAAACATGGCCGTTTTAGGATTCAATACATATAATGCCATTACACCAAGCAAGGTTAAAACAATTGCCATTGTCATAGCTGACTTGACAGAAATTCTACCCGTGGGAATAGGCCTATTTTTAGTACGCTTCATTAAAGCATCTAAATCTCTCTCTATTACTTGATTGTATGCGTTACTAGCGCCAACCATACAATAGCCTCCAAATGCCAACAGCAACACCTGAACCCATTGAATTTCATAGGCACCTAAAAAATACCCCGCAATCGAAGAAAAAACGACACTAATTGCCAACCTAGCTTTGGTAATCTCCTTAAAATCGTCAAAAATTAATGCTAGCGCACTACTTTTTGTCGAACTAACGGCCGTTTTCATATTTCATTTAAATAGATCTGCAAAGATAACCCCCTAGTCATATTTCTGCAACCTTAAACCTTTATTTCTAGTATATTTGAAAGTAATCGAAATAACTTCTTATCCCTTAAAAATGAAACAATTAAAATCTATTTACACTCTAGCGACCCTTATGCTTATCTCTACAATTACCTGGAGCCAAGAAGAGAACGTCACAATTACCATAGATACCCTTACTAGTGAAGTATATATGCTTACGGGCCAAGGTGGCAATATCGGACTCTATGTAAATGCAACCAATACATTTATGATCGATGACCAGTTTGCACGACTAAGTCCGAAAATAAAACAAGCGATAGCAACCCTAACCAGTAAGCCTATAACCTACTTATTCAACACTCATATGCACGGGGATCATACTGGAGGCAATGCAGAATTCAACACCTATACAACAACTTTAATTGCCCAAGATAATGTTCGAAAAAGCCTAGAGCAGCGAATTATTGAAAAACCTGAACTTAGTAAAGACATTTTACCTGAAATAAGTTTTTCAGAAGAGCTTAAAATATATCAAGACGATGAAACCATAATGGCATTTCATGTACATAACGCCCACACTAATGGTGATGCCATGATATATTTCATGAAAAATAATGTCCTGCATATGGGTGATACCTACTTCTCAGGACGCTATCCTTATATTGATTTAGATAACGGTGGAAGCGTTGATGGTTATATTACCGCACAAAAGAAGGCCCTAATACTAATTGATGACAATACGGTTATAATCCCCGGTCACGGCCGACCATCGAATAAAAAAGAACTTACCACTTACATAGCCATGTTAGATGACATTAAGAATAACACTTTAAAAGCGATACAATCAGGAAAAACATTAGAGCAAATTAAAACTGATACTTCTATTTCTGTTGCATATGACAATGATTACGGAACTGGCTTCATCAATCCTGAAAAATTGAGAAGTACATTTTATACCAGTTTAAAAAATTAGTAGTTGTAACTATTAAAAACAAAAAAATCCCAAGCTAGTAGCTCGGGATTTTTTTATATTGTAAAATAGATTTATAAACTATTGTAATTTAAAGTTAATTGGAATACTAAAAGGTACACGTACTGCTCTTCCTCTTTGCTTACCAGGGGTCATTTTCGGAAGTTTATTGATAATCCTTGCAGCTTCCGCTTCTAAATTCTTATCAGGACCACGCATTCTAACGTTACCGATACTACCATCTTTTTGAATAACGAACATTACACTAACTCTACCTTGAACACCCATTTCTTGAGCTATTTCTGGGTAACGGAAGTTTTTACCAATATGCTTTTGGATCATTGAATTGAAACAAGCTCTCTTATCGCTTTCATTTTCGCAACCTGGAAAAATCGGCACATCTTCAATTACAGCGAAAGGTACATCTACATCTTCTTCGATTTCATCAACGATTACATCGTCAACCTCAACGATTTCCTCATCTTGACTAGTTTCGGTAGACTCAATTACAGTTTCCTCAACCTCTTCCTCATCTTCAACAACCTCAATGATTTCAGGTGCTGCCGGTGGTGGTGGTGGTGGTGGAGTTTTAATCTGTTCGGTCATAGGAACCTCTTCATCTAAAAGGTCATCCACATTCATAGAAATATCATAATCATTGACCTCATCATAAGTCTTCCACTCAAATGCCACATAAGTAAATAGCATTACCGCGAACAATCCGATAACAAAATAAAGACTACTGTTCTTCGTTAAATCCGCCTTAGGATTCTTTTTAGGTTCCATATATATTCATTTTAGTGATTGCTAATTTAACTAAATATTCTATAAAAATGCAATTAATATTTTCATTTTAACGATGGCTTTCGAAAAAACAAAAATCGTAGGACCAACATTCCTACTATAGCTCCGGTAGAATTGGCCAATGCGTCAAGCGGATCACCATGTCTATCATTGGTAGCTACATGTTGTATAACCTCAATAATTATGCCGTAAACTATTGCAAATAAAACGATGTACCACAGTAACTTAAGCCTGCCATTTTTTTTAAATTCTCCCTTGGTTTTTGCCAAATAAGCCAACACGACCATTAGAAAATAAAAGGTGAAATGAACCGCCTTGTCTATATGTGGAATGTTGAACCGAGAAGTATCTACATCTGAAAAAGAAAATAAGCTGAAAAATGTTACAAACATCATCCAGCTTATGAATAGTACTTTAAAAACAAGGTTTTTAACCACCTATAATTTCTTTATATGCCACATCACTTAACAAATCATCTAATTGACTAGCGTCACTAAACTTTATTTTCACCATCCATCCATCACCATAAGGATCAGAATTAACCTTTTCTGGCTCATCTTCAAGCGATTCATTGAATTCAATTATCTCACCGGACAAGGGAGAAAATAAATCTGAAACAGTTTTTACAGCCTCAACAGTTCCGAAAATTGCTTCACGTTCTAAAGTTTCATCTAAAGTATCTACTTCGACATAAACAATATCACCTAATTCACCTTGGGCAAAATCAGTAATCCCTACGGTTGCAATATCACCGTCAATCTTTACCCATTCGTGGTCTTTTGTATACTTTAATTCAGCTGGTATATTCATTATAATCGTTTATTATTTTTTTTACTTCGGCAAATGTATAGTATTCCAATTAGCTTATCAAAAAATTAACCGATGTTATAGATTGAATTGAATTCTTGATAATAGAATATTTCTAAGGCTAATTGAGTCTTTTATTAATTACCGAAATTGTAGCGTATGGTAAACCCTGTATTAATCGTAGTTTGTGGAAATGCAGTAGAAACCGCAAATTTCGAAAAAGAATGATCATAAAAGAACAACGCATTCAGGTTCTTACTTAGTGCATAATCTGCAGTAAATTTAAGTGACATTAAATTCTGACCGGAAGTTATTTGATTGTTGTTAATATCCAGATTTCTAATAATCGTAATATTATCACGCAATGTTACGTCGGCCTTCAAATTTAAATCTCCTTTTAATCTCGTTTTATTTCCACCAATATTTGTCACAAATTTGACATCTTTAAATCGATATCCCATGCCAACAGTATATTCCTTACCATTAATTTCAGTCATAAGGTTGTTGTCAAAACTTAGTGATAAGGCCCTATCTGTTCTAACCTCGGCCAAAATACTGATAGAGTTTTTCATCTCAAAATCTACCCGTACTAGCGGATTAAATTGATCTGTAAGCACTACGTTATTCAAAATTAAATCTGACAACAAATCGCCATTTTCAGGATCAACTTGAGGTAAACCATCATTACGTAACTGTACTTTTTCAAGATTGGTCTGATACGAGTTGATACTATATGAAGAACGATACCCATGACTTAAAGAAAAACGTTTGAATTTCTTTTTAAACCATTTGCTCTTCATCAACCCTGTATACTTTATGCTCCAGTTAGGTATTGGTATATCCCTAAACGTATCTAAGTTAACACGATTAGCATCTTGACCTGTATATGCTGCAAAGAATGCAGGCAATAATACTTCTTGCTGGGTTTTGCCATACAATTGTGGAAAACCATCATCATCTGGATTACCGAACGGTTGAGACCTATCAGCAATTAATCTATTCGCTATAGTAATTCTATTATTCTTAAACTGCTGAAAAGTACTTGAGTCAAACTCATCACTTTTACCAAATGCGGTACCTATCATCAGGGTAGAAATACTAAAGCTACCATAGTTGTTACCTAACTGCACATTATATTCTTGATCTTCAACATTAAAGTTTTCTTGATAACTGTCAGAATATTGTCTGTCAGCCACCAAATCAATAGTAATGTCTTTTGTTGGTTGTGCCGTTGCAGTAATATTTAATTGCTTATTTGTTCTTTGGATGAATTGCTCATTAAATTCTGGAAAATTAGTCAACCAACCATTTTTAGCCGCTTCGAAACGAACATCGGCCTGACTACCGAAAACAAAACCTATTGTTGGCCGTGCCGTGCCTATAAACCCAACCGATTGCGTATACCCAGGTAGTACTGTACCATTATTCTCACTGTAGTTAAAGTTCAATCTTTTAACCATAGTAACTATATCAACTACAGTATTGAACATATCACTTGTCTTACCCTTAATTTTTTCTTGATCTTCTGCTGGTACTCCTGCTTTATCCCTTCTAATAGGTCCAGCGGCAGATGCTTTTGGAGCTTCGCGCTTTTTAAGCCCTATCATATCATAGAATTTTTGTAAAGTCAATGATGACGTAATGGTGTGTGTGTTTGCGTTCTGTACAGTATTGACATCACTGCCCACAACCGCTAGAATAGCATCACCGCCACGTTGCCAATCAAAATTACTGGTGTAGGTATATTGTGTGCTAATAAAATCTAATGCCGGTATTTTTGCAAAAGGAACTTCATAATTTAATTGCATCTGTTGCGAATGCCTGTTTGGCTCACCAATATCAAAGAAACCGTCCCATAGCCCTAATGCATTGTTAATTCTATCTACCGATTCTAAGGGTTCATCTTCATTAAGGTAATTGCGCACAATATTATTATTCGATGCCGTAAGATTTAATCGTAAAGATTTCGTCAAGTTATAATTAATAGCATACTGCCAATTAAATAGATAATTACGTTGTTGTAATTCTGGCAATTGAATTCTATCCTCATTCTCCTGATACACATCTCTAAATCGCTGCGCATTAAACTGTCTATTAATGTTAGAGTTTACACCTATGGTCGATGGTAATAGGTTTAAGTTTAAATCTTTTAACCATTTCCAGTACTTACCTGTAAAAAGTGAATCTTTTTTAGCAAATGGAGCAACTTCTAAAGGTTCAAAACTGTGGTTATACACAAAACCGGTATTCACCGTTTGGTCTCTTAATTGTGAAATCTCAAAATCGCGATGATCGGTTTCGTTATAACTATAGTTAAATGTAAAGTTCTCTATATCGTAAAAATTGGCGTCTGCCTCATCACCACGATCCTTACGAACTCCTATTAAATTAATACTTGTTCTCTTTGTATAATCTTCCGCTTGTTCTAAAACATCGTCTTTTCCTTCTTGTGTATCTTCAGCGGCTATTCTATCCTCAAGCTTTAAATCATCATAAACCGGGTCGAACTCAGGAGTAATTACTTGCTCAGATATTCCGTAGTTGAACGGCAACTGTATTCCCCATTTTTTAGGAAGCAATTGACCTACATTAACATTGGTAACAACATCATAAGAAATGGCATCTTCGCGGGCACGTTCATTTGGCATTTGATCAATAGAACCAAAACCAGAAGTACTCTTACTACCCGTTGCACTGATATTGGCAAAATCGGCTATATTGGCATCAATAGCAGCAATGGCCGCCCAACCGCCATTATTATCTAAACCGGCAAGGCGAAGTTCATTGAACCATACCTCACCTCTAGCGGGTAGGTTATCTTGGTTCTTAATACCCACCATTATAGTACGAATACTACCCAACGAAGGGTTACCTTTTATTCCAATTCTAATTCTTCCAGGTGTACGAACATCAAATTCATTTACTGGAATAACTTCACCGTTCTCTACTTCGAAAAATCGAATATCACTTAAATCTCCATCAGATATCCATAGAGACTTCACTTTGTTCAAATCACTAAGGGCAATATTCATCTCATTTGCTTCTGGCCATACCTCACTTTCCGAAACAGCTGTAAATGGAGTGAATTCTAACGGAAGTTCTATTTGATAAAAGTTTTGCGAGAAATCTGTTCCCATTCTTAAGAAACCTACCAATGGCGTAGAAGTATCTGCATAATCACTATCTACAATTTTTTCAGCGTGCATGAACATTTTCAAATTCTTATACTGACGAATATCGATATTTAAATTCTTGAATACACCGCGAGAATCTCGAGGCTCTAAATTCTCTACCAATAAAGAAAGTGATTGTTCATTTTGACGGATAATTGTATTGTTATTGTTTAATTGCTCTCTAATAACGCCAGGAGGTAATATATATGGAATAGGTGTTCTATTGCTATTTTCTTCAATATTTACCGTATTTACATCTAAGGTAGTACCGTCATCGGAAGGATCATTATCAACATCTTTATCTTGTAATGTTTTCGTATACGTACGCCAATCTCCCCTAACCAAATCTAAGGTTGCAAAACGAAGTACAGTAGGATTATTGAAGCCCGTCATATACATTCTCATGAAGCTTATCGACCTAAAATCAGTGATTCCACCAACAGCATCACTAAAATCACTTAATGGAATTTTATACTGAATCCATCTATAATTTACATCATCTCCATTTGGTATTCTAGTACCACTAGCTACACCTTCTCTAATATCGGTTACATACTTATCGTTAATTGATGTATTAGGTTTAATCGATATTCGATATTCGTAATAACTATTGACCGTATTCATAGTTAAATCTCTATCGATATCTTCAACATCAGGTAACGTTGTAGAACCTCTATCGGTATTTGTTACAGAAACGGGTGAGTTACCTTCAGGACTATTAAAATCTATATATCTTTCTAAAATGCTTCCTTCTCTATTCAAATAATAGGAGTAATTATCCAGGGCTGGATCACTACCATTGTTATTCGTAAAAACTGAACTTTCGTTAACATCATTCAATCCGTCAAAACCAATATCTTGCAAACTTCTATTAGCCTCACTGGCATCAAATGCATAAACTAAAGATTGTGTTGCAGGCACTTCACCCCATGAGGTAGGTGCTATAAAATCGTTGCTATCTACTCCTGGTAATCCATTTTCATATTGCTTTTTACCATCACGCAAAATATCCTCTGAAATATTACCCAAGTTTAGCACTAGTTCACCTGAACCCGATGCAATACCATCTACATACGGATCCATTACCCAAAACTGAACGAACTCAACATTACTTTGCTCAAAATCGGTACTACTTAACGAGCGCATCATACCACCCCATTTTTCACTAGGTGCATCAACATCAAAATTCGGGTTGTTATTATAAGGTCCTTTTACTGATGGATAGTACACCATATCTAAAGTAGTTTGCACCTGAGTTTGACCTTGAGCAACATCGGTCTGTGGAAAAACCTCATCGATATATATTCTACGTGTAGGGTTTGTAGAAACGTCATCATCACTTATTTCTGCAGGTCTTTGATTGGTATAAAAGATAGGATCTATGGTATACCATGATAATTTAGCCCTACCATAACCATTTAATAAGTTGTCCGCATCGTCAGGAGAACTACCGAAAAGTTGACCTCCGTTTCCAAATTCTAAAGGCATACTTGATATAGACCAACCTAACGAAGCTCTAATATCTATTAATGCTTGAGCACCTTCAAAATCATCTAAATAAGTGGTTGTTTCCCCATCGAAATCTGCATTTTTAGGAGAACTAGGTTTCAACATGGCCATCTCAGCTCTTATGGATACATTCGATGGAACATCGGTATCGATATTTGGTAGCTTGTTAACCATACGTGTCAACCAAGGCACTTCAGTAGAAAAATTTCCGTTTAGTCCAAAAATAGTATTGTTAACCGGTTCAACCCCAAAATTGGATTTCTGTGTTAACGGGCGCTCATTCAAGTTTAACAAGGTACCACCCAATACAAATTTTTCATTGATTTGATGCTCAACATTTACACCTGTAAATCGACGTGTCTGTTGCCCAAACACTGCATTGTTCTCAACAGAAATATTGATTGGAACATTAGAAGCCTCTAAACTAGGGTCTAAAATTTGTACTGTTCCTGCTTGGTAATTTACGGTATAATCAATACCCTCTTGTAATTGTCGACCTCCTGCAGTAACCCTAACTGAACCTCTCGGAACATTGAATGCGCCAATAGGAATACCGTTACTGCCTTCTGATTTATAATTACCTTTTAATAAGAACTTATTTTTTTCTGGATCCTGTAATGCGGCAGCCTTCGTCAGTTCATACATGTCTCTAAAGACATATTGCTCTTGGTTAGCATTATACCCAGATGTATTATTATATTGACCACTATTACCGTTCTCTAATTGTTCATATAGAAATTGACCAAACGGTTCTACTTTCGTGAAAATAATACGACCACCTTGTACATCAATAGTTTGACCAGCTACGAAATCAAAAAAACCATCACCCCCAGGTTGAATATCATTATAAACATTTAATCTATCTAGATTAAAGACATTCAAAAGAATTCTTTCCTCTAAACCTTCGGGCCACCCAGAACCAGGGCCTTCTTCAACAGGTGTAATATAATTCCTAGGCGTAGGATCAGAATACAAAATATTCATCTTAAAATCGTCTTCGCTTAAACGAAATGCACCGGTAGCATATATATTCTTCATCATCAAATCCCAAATTGGATCATTGATGTTCGTAATATTACTTTTTAATAATTTAAGTATAAGTGTATTGTTCTCAATAATAGGATTTGCACCTTGTGAAACCGTAGTAGCTTCTAACCCGCCATTGGCAAATTCACCAACCTGAAAAACTTCACCTTGAAAAGTGTATTGAAATGCAACACCCAATACTTCATCATTACTTAATCTTTGGTTTAAAGATATATAACCCAATTGGGTATTATATTCAAAATCTCTACCCTGCTCTAACTTTCTAGCATTCTCCAATAAAGCATAGTCAAAACCTTGGTTCGGACTATACCCTCCAGAAAAACTTGCAGTATTAAAACCGCCTTCTACAGTTGCTATTTCTCTAATGTTATCGTTTAATGCACCTCCATTTCCAATTAATGCCGGATCATAATCGTTTGCATTGTTTCTTGGTCTTAAATCGCCAACTCCGTTAAAGAAATTCGCTCCATTCCCATTATTCATTCCAACTCTAGTTTTGTCTCTATCAGACTCTCCTAAATCTTGAATCGCCACAACATTTCGCACATTCAATGTCTGTTGACTTCTATTAGTGACCCAAACTTCTATACGTGTAATTTGCACCTGACTTTGTATATATGGATACGTTGAAAGTGCACGATCATAATTATCCCTAAAATATTGTGATAAGAAAAAGTGTCTATTCTCATCATAGTCCAGTGCTGTTAATGAAAATTCATTTAATGTACCACCACCCTGAGCAACAACTGTATTATTTTGAGAACGTTGTTCAGAAAATACTGCAGTTACCGATGTCTTACCAAACTGCAATTTGGTCTTTACACCAAAAAGACTCTGCGCTCCTTGAATTAATGAACTATTTAAAGGCATGTTCACGTTACCAACTTCGATAGATTGAATAATATCATCTTCAGTTGGCGTATAATCTAGCTTAACAATATTCTGAAAATCGAAAGTCGCTTCGGTATCATAATTTGCGGTTACCTGTAAACGTTCTCCTATCTTACCCAACATACTGAGACTAATACGCTGATCAAAGTCGAACGAAAGATTAGTTCTATTACGAGGTGAAAGTGACGGATTATCATTTTTCTGCCAAATAACACCTAAATCCATAGCAACAGAACCTTGCGGAATAATTTCTATAGTATTACCACCAAAAATGGAAGTGAAAAAATTATTGTTCACATAAAAATTAGGAAGCAAGTTTTTACGTGCTTCTTCACTACCTGCCTTTCTGCCAGAAAAAGCATCGGACTTTTCTTTAAAATAAGATTTAATCCCTTCTTTCTCTATAAGATCAAAATATTGATCAGGAGTCAAAATTATTGGATATCCTATATTAAAATCCCCTACGCTTTCATTATAGATATAACGATCAAGTTTTGGGTCATAAATATATTTGGAAACGATACTTTCTGGATTCTCAAGAAGAATACGACCAAGGTCATGTCCTGTCTTTACAGAATCAATCTCTTGTTCTTCTGTTTCTTGCGCCATAACGACCGCCATGGAACCAAAAAACATGAAGAATAAAAAGATATACTTAAAAGAAGTTTTAAGATTTTTAATTGCCCCGATTTTTTAAACTTATTACAAATTTTTCAGCGCGAGTTTTATAATATTCTCTACGCTTAAGGAAGAATCTTGACTAAGCACTTTATCGACAACCCGTTCTGCCTGTTTACGTGCGAAGCCTAGAACTTCTAAAGCAGATAACGCTTCATCTTTATTTGTATTGTTTGCACTTAGTGAAAGTTCGTCTATATCATAGACTTTTAATACCTTATCTCGAAGATCTAAAATTACACGTTGGGCAGTTTTTGTTCCAATTCCTTTAATTGCTTGGATAGCGGGAACATCGCCATTAGCAATTGCATCTCTAATTTGAGATGGTGACATTGAAGAAAGCATTGTTCTGGCAATACTTGAACCAATACCTGAAACTGAAAGTAATAATCTAAAAATTTCACGTTCAGATTTCTCCACGAAACCATATAAGGTATGAGAATCCTCCTTCACTTGAAGATGGGTAAATATGGAAATGTTCTCCTGTGCTGGTAATTTAGAGAACGTATTCAATGATATATTCACAAAATAGCCAACTCCACCACATTCAATAATAATATGTGTTGGATTCTTCTCTATTAGTTTACCCCTTAGGTGATGTATCATATGCCCTTAAATTAAATAGGGAAATAAGTTTAAAACTTGATTTCCCTATTTCTATTTTTCTTTTAATTAAAACTATATTGTCTCTTTTGCCTTTTTGCGCTTTTCGCGCTCTTGCACGTCAATGACGGCAACAGCAGCCATATTAACTATTTCATCAACACTTGCACCTAATTGCATGATATGCACAGATTTTCGCAAACCTACCATAATCGGACCAATCGAATCTGCTTTGTTTAATTCTTTAAGCAATTTATACGTAATGTTAGCCGATTCTAAATTTGGAAAAATCAATGTGTTTACAGTTTTTCCTGCAAGTTTTGAAAATGGGAATTTACTTTGATGCAACTCCTTGTTAAGCGCAAAATCTATCTGAATTTCACCGTCAACAACTAAGTTAGGCTTTTTTTCATGCAAAATTCGAACTGCTTCCCTAACATTTCTTGCATTCGGATGTGAGGAAGATCCGAAGTTAGCATAGCTTAACATTGCCAGAACGGGATCAAACCCAAAGTTAGAAGCTACATTTGCGGTCATTTGTGCAATATCTGCTAGCTCCTCAGCATTTGGCTCAATATTTATAGAAGTATCTGCTAAGAACAAAGGACCTCTTTCTGTAATCATAATATTTACAGTAGCCACTTTTTTCACTCCAGCTGCCCTTCCAATAACCTCCAAAATTGGTTTCACCACTGTTGGATAAGCTCTCGAATAACCCGATATCATACCATCGGCATCACCTTCTAAAACCATCATAGCTCCAAAATAATTACGCTCACGCATTTTTATTTTTGCGCTGTAAAAAGTAACTCCACTTCGTTTACGGCTTTCCCAATATTTAGTAGCGTAACGAATATGACGCTCATCAAATTCTTCTGACATTGGATCAATAATTACCAAATCGGCATCAAACTCCAATTCCTTCTTTAATTCTAAAATAATATCTTTTCTACCTAAAAGTACAGGTACAGCAATACCTTCTTCATATACAATCTGAGCCGCCTTTAAAACATCTAAATGGTCTGCCTCTGCAAATACAATTTTCTTAGCATTAGTACGAGCTCTACCGTGCAATAAGCGAACAACTTTATTATCATTGCCAGAACGCATCATTAATTCTTCTCGATACTTGTCCCAATCTTGAATAGGTGCTTTTGCTACGCCACTTTCCATTGCCGCTTTGGCAACAGCTGGGGGTATCTCATAAATTAAACGTTGATCAAAAGGTTTCGGAATAATATATTCTTTTCCAAAAGTCAACCTAGTTTCACCATATGCAATATTTACTTGCTCTGGTACAGGTTGTTTTGTTAAATTGGCCAGTGCTTTCACAGCAGCCATTTTCATAGCCTCGTTAATTGCAGTTGCCCTAACATCTAAAGCTCCCCTGAAAATAAATGGAAAACCTAGCACATTATTTACTTGGTTTGGATGATCAGATCTTCCTGTTGCCATTATAATATCCTTACGGGTGGCAACAGCCAAATCATAGGCGATTTCTGGATCTGGATTTGCCATTGCAAATACAATAGGATTCTCTGCCATAGAAGTTAACATCGCCGGTGACACTACATTTGCAATGGATAGCCCAACAAATACATCTGCATTTACCATGGCTTCATCAAGCGTGTCTATTTTTCTATCTGTAGCGAACTCTTTCTTAGATTCCGATAAATTTTCAGCATCTTTTCGAATTACACCTTTGCTATCAAGCATTACAATATTCTCTGCCTTCGCCCCAAAAGCTTTATACAATTTAGTACATGAAACGGCCGCTGCACCGGCACCACTGATTACAATACGGGCATCCTCCATTTTCTTATTGGAGAGTTCCAATGCATTTAGTAATGCCGCAGCAGAAATAATGGCGGTTCCATGCTGGTCATCATGCATCACAGGGATATCGAGTTCTTCTTTTAATCGACGCTCTATTTCGAATGCCTCAGGAGCTTTTATATCCTCGAGATTAATTCCTCCAAAAGTTGGGGCAATCATCTTTACCGTTTCTATAAATTTATCTACGTCCTCCGTATCCACTTCAATATCGATACCATCGATGTCAGCGAAAATCTTGAACAAAAGACTTTTACCTTCCATCACAGGTTTAGAAGCCTCAGGACCTATATTGCCTAAGCCTAAAACAGCCGTACCGTTTGAAATAATGGCTACTAAATTTCCTTTAGAAGTATATTTATAAACGTTTTCTTTATCCTTAGCAATTTCCAAGCATGGTTCTGCAACGCCTGGTGAATACGCCAACGCAAGATCTCTTTGTGTACTATAAGGTTTTGTTGGTACAATTTTTATCTTACCAGGTTGTGGTTTTGCGTGATAAATAAGTGCTTCCCTTCTTAGCTTTTCATTGCTCATGCTCTTCTATTTTAAAAAAACAAATTTAAAGGTAATCTTTATAGAAGCGTGAAAAGAAGCTAGATTTATATTAATAAAAATATTACCCTAAAGTAAACCGGCAAAAATTAAAATAATTATAATTCCGAGGCTTCTTCCTTTTTATCTACATTCAAACGCATAGTAAAAAAGGCTGCAATAACGAAAAACGCACCTGCAAATAACATAGCATTAACCGCATTTCCACCTAATAAGTACTTATAAATTGGGCCGAAAGTGAGTGTTTCAACACCCATAGGAATTACAATCATCATATTTAATATTCCCATATAAACACCACGTCTTTCTTGCGGCACCACTTTTGAAACCATAGTGTAAGGAATCCCCATCATTGCCGCCCAGCCAACACCAAAAAGAACCATTGGCACTAATACCATTATGGGATCTTGAATGAATGGAATTGCAAATAAAGCAATCGCGGTTCCTACCAAACTTAAAGCATACACTTTTTTACCTCCGTACTTTAGTGTCAAGGGCACTAAAGCCAAAGCCACAAGCATAGTCACTATATTATAGGTTAAACTCATTTGTGCGGATTGAGATGCCGCCTCTCCGGTAGAATACCCCATTGTTAGTTTAAATAATGGCGTTGTATACTGCCAATAAATAAACAAAGCATACCATTGAAAAAGATAAACCGCACCAAGTTTCCACATAAATTTCGGCATTTTCTTAATGGACTCTGAAATTTCAATAAAAGGCAATGCGATACGCTCGGCAAAAGGCTTAGCCTTTGCCTGATTAATATCTGCCAGTTCATTGGAAGTAGGTGGGATTTCAGGTGTTTTTAAAACAGACCATAAAATTGTAGTAATAGAAAGAATTGCACCAATATAAAATGAATAATACAACCAAGTAGGGATGGTACCAGCCACCTCTACAGATTCACCCCCAAATAAGTATTGAAATAATACAATAGAACCATTGGCCAAAAGAATACCAGCGCCGACAAACAAACTTTGCATTTGATACCCTAGACTCAATTGTTTTTCTGGTAATTTATCTCCAACAAATGCGCGATAAGGCTCCATGGCCATATTGTTACCCACATCTAAAATCCACAAAAGTCCTACGGCAAACCATAACACAGGACTAGTTGGAAATGCGAATAAACACAAACTTCCCAAAATTGCACCAATTAAAAAAAAGGGTTTACGTCGACCCCATCGTTCTGACCAGGTTTTATCCGACATTGCACCTATTATAGGCTGAATAATCAACCCGGTAATTGGTCCTGCAATATTTAAAATTGGAAGCATATCTTCAGGTGCACCTAAGTATAAAAAAATAGGGTTGATGGCTGTTTGTTGAAGTCCGAAACTATATTGAATTCCTAAGAACCCAACATTCATATTAAATATCTGCCAAAAACTAAGGCTCGGTTTATTAATTTTCATTTACGTTTATTAATTTTCAAATAGAAAAGATAATTACAGAATTCTTATTAGAACCTTGTATAATCTTAGAATTACACAATATTAACCTAGTAGCAATATAATATAATTAAGGCTTCGCGCAATCTTTCTAAGAAACAAAAGCCTTCGAAAACGATTGAGTAAACTATTTTATTTTAAAAAATCAATATTTCTTGTCAATCCTGCAAACTTGGTTCGCTTTACAGCTGACTTTTTAAAAACTTTTTGAAAAACATCTTCAGTAATTTCTTCCCAGTCTTTTTTTGTCATTGAGAGTAATTCAGGATTTGGGTTGAATAATGGTTCTTTATGTGGTTTTGAAAATCTGTTCCATGGGCAAACATCTTGACAGATATCGCAACCAAATGCCCAATCATCAAAACTACCTTTGACATCCATAGGTAATTCATTTTTTAATTCAATAGTGTAATAAGATATACACTTACTGCCATCTACAACATAAGGCTCTATGATTGCTTGTGTGGGGCAAGCATCTAAACAAGCAGTACACGTACCACAATGATCTGTAACTGCATGGTCATACTCCAATTCCAAATCAACAATAAGCTCTGCAATAAAATAAAATGACCCTACTCCCTGGGTCAGTAAGTTACTGTTCTTCCCGATCCAACCTAATCCACTTTTAGCGGCCCAAGCCTTATCGAGAACAGGGGCGGAATCAACAAACGCACGCCCGTTTACCTCCCCTATTTCTTCAGAAATAAATTCTTGAAGCTCCTTTAACTTTGATTTTATGACATGATGATAATCCTGTCCGTACGCATATTTTGAAATCTTATATGTATTATCTATTTGGGTTTTTTCAGGATAATAATTAAGAAGCAATGAAATTACGGATTTAGACCCCTCTACCAACAAACGGGGGTCTAATCTTTTATCGAAATGGTTTTCCATATATCCCATTTCTCCGTTCATATTCTTATGAAGCCATTTCTCTAATCTAGGTGCTTCTTCCTCTAAAAAATCTGCCTTGGATATACCACATGATAAAAAACCGAGGCGTTTTGCTTCGGTTTTTATAAGGTCACTATAGTTTTGTTTTGAGTTCAGAATCGAATAATTTAAAACTAAATTACGATTATCATTCAAATTAAAAACATCATTTTATCGTTGTTGTGTAAATTACAGTAGCCACCTCAATTCTATATGTTGGTAGAAAACCACCCTTTTCCACTTTTACCATTACCAGCTCTTTTTTCAACTTTATTAATAAATGGTAATTTTTGGTTTCCAATTCATTTTGTTTCGATAAAAAATAATTCTTTAACAAAAATACCTAAGGCTATAAATATTAAAAACCCACCAAAATACTTCTTCAACTTTTCGCCCTTCACAAGTGTAGAAAGATAGCTCCCTAACAGAATACCTAAAACAGAAATCAGCGTAAAGCCAAATAGAAAAGTCCAATTAATATCAACACTGAGAATATCACCCAAAAAGCCAATGAGGGACTTTAAAGCTATAATGAACATTGAAGTGGCCACAGCTTTTTTCATCGGCAACCGTAAATAGAGCACTAAGGAAGGAACTATAAGAAAACCTCCACCTACACCAATAACACCTGTCAAAATCCCTATCACAACCCCAGCAAAAATCATAAAAGAATAGTTATAGTACAATGGTTCTAGGTGGTTATGATCTACCTTATTATTCCTTATCATAGGATATCCGGAAGCCAACATCAATATGGCCAGTAAAAATAGTATCGCAATATGTTGCGTTACAATATATCCGTGAATACTGAATAGTTTCTCTGGAATAGCAGGAATCAGGAATTTACGAACTAGAAACACTGAAATAAAGGCCGGAATTCCAAAAAATATAACGATTCTAAAATTTACAAGTCTCTTTTTAAAGTTACCTAAAGCTCCTACTGTAGCTGCGGCACCAACAACAAACAAAGAGTAAGCAGTGGTCATTACGGGGCCAATTTGGAATAAATAGGTAAATATAGGAATTGCCATTAATGACCCACCACTCCCAATTAGTCCCAAAACCACCCCTATTGCCAAAGCACCAAAATATCCTAAAATTTGGGTAATTTCCACTAGCTATTGATGGTTAAGTTTTTTATTTACCTTCCTTTATATAGCCCCAACCCTGTTTTTGCTTTGAAATAATTTCATAAATACCGTCTGGAACCATACCTACGCCCGGTATTAAATCTTTCTCCGCTTTTTCGTTTCGCTTCATTGTGTTTTGACAAACGACGATAGAAACATTATCGTTATTAATGATTTCGCGAAGAGTCTCCCCTGCAACGGACGAATTTTTATCTACCATTGAATAAGCACTACTATAGACGACTAGCTCAAATTCTGAAGTGGGATATGACTCAGACATCAACCTTAAATGCCGTGCAGCCGAGCGTTGTACATCGGGGTTTCCACTAGTAAGGTCAAACACGACCTTGATAGGTTCTTGTTGGGAATACAAGCTCAAAGTCAGGAAAAAAAAAGCTATAATTACGATTATATTTCTCATCTTATTTATATTTTTTAATTTATTAATTACCGGCAAAAATATAGCCGCATCCATTTTGCTGGGCTCTACCTAGGGCCCAAACACCAGACGGTACAATTTGTATTCCTGGTTGTACCGCATCTACCCATTCCTGATACACCTTCTTAGGATCCAACTCCATTTTTTGTGCGACGGCACCACTGTATACCGATAGGGCCAAATTACAAACACAGAACATAGCACCACGCTCTTGCATCTCCTTGATACCTTGAATAACTGGCATGGGGAAATCACCTTCCTTAGGCTCATAATAGGGGTTACGCAAAGCAGGTGCTTTAGTGGCATTATCATTTACTCCAAATACTTCACCTAATTTGTACTTTTCCCAAACTTCTGATTTCAATGCAAACGGAATAGCGTTATGGCGTAAAACGGTCATTGCCGTTATATCATCGTCTACTGACCCGGTTTCATTGTTACTTAGATAAAAAGCCCAATTCCAGATAATAGGAAATCCATCATGGGGCGTAGAACCATCATAAACAATGCGATGTGTACCCTTAATGTTCTTAAACCAGTCATCTGCTTCCGCCATTTTTTTATCATCGAAATTTGGCAATCCTGCATACATTGGCCCGGTAATCAATGACAAGGTACTTGCCGTGGCTCCCATTAGAACCGCGCCCATAAACTTTCTTCTAGAACTCTCGTTTACTGTTTTCATACTTACTTATTTAGATTTAACAATATTGTATTCGCTTTTATAATATTCCATAATCGGTAAATAAGGCCCCATTTGGTGTTGCCTTATTGAAAATGTATCGGCATAAGGCGGATATGGCGTTGATACTGGTTTCCTTTTAAGATCGGGAAAATCTCTTTCGCGATTTTTTTTGGATGGTCGATGCTGTCTATTTATAAATCCGGCGACGTCATAGGCCTCTTCATCGGTCAAAATTGGATTCTCGTAGGTCACACCAAATGGCATATTGGCTTTTATGAATCTTGCTGCCGTAATTACCCTAGTCATTCCTGCACCATCGTTATAAGAATCCTTACCCCAAAGTGGTGGATATTGATATCCATATCCCACATTAGATTTTAAGCCTTGACCGTCTTTAGCATGACACAAAACGCATTTTGCTTCAAAAACCAACTTACCTTTTTCAAAATCAACCGTCCTATCGGGAATATTGATTTTCACAAATCCTTGTCCGAAAATTTTTCCGTCTTTAGGGGCATATCTGCTAAGCCAATTCATATAGGCCAATAGTCCCTTCATTTGCTTGCTGTCCAAAGGCATGGTTTTTCCGTTCATGCTGCGCTCCATACATCCATTAATCCGTTCTTCTATGGTACCTATTTTATTCTCCCTTCCCCTAAATTGAGGGAAACGCTGTATTATTCCAACTAGAGGAGCTGCATATGCTTTTGTTCCCGACCAGAGATGACAATTATTACAAGACAAATTATTTCCCGCATACACACTGCCCTTTTCTTTACTCCCATTTCCTATATGCTTGGATGTATTTTGAAAGAGGTCATAACCATATCGTATTAAGTCATGCTCCATTGAATCGTCCAATTGAGAAATATCATAACTAATACTGTAATCTTTGCTCAAGGAACTTTCAACTTCTTTTTCGGTTGTTGGCTTACCTAAACAACTCCACAGCAGAAAAAACGAAGTAGACAATAGAACAATGAAAGGCACTAAGAGAAGTGGAGCATGTCTTTGTCCGGCACCCTTAACTTCAGTTTTTATGACTTCTTTCATCTGGTTTTATTCAATTGCTATAAATTTAAACCAATGACATATAATCCACTTTTTGGGGTACATGCAATTTTAAAACAAGATTTAGTGAAGGGCTTTCATTGTACCGGCAAAGTCTCGCAGTATTTATGAAAAAAGAAATTAGGATAGCACTATTTGTGCATATGGAAGGTGAATATTAAATATAGTTTGCTTAATATCAACTACTTATCAATTGCACTTGGCGAATAGCCAAATTCTTCCTTGAAGGCGCGGCTAAACCAAGAAGGATCATTAAAACCTACACTGTATGCAATTTCCGAAACCGTCTTGTCGGAATCATACAGTATTTCCTTTGCTCTATTCAAACGGACCGATCGTATGAAAACCGCAGTAGATTTATCGGTGATGGATTTTAGTTTTCTATAGGTCTGGGATTCGCTCAAATTTAATTTAAATGCCAATTGCTTTGGCCCAAAGTCAGAATTTGCCAACTCTTGGTGAATAATTTTAATGGCCTCTTGAAGAAATTGAACTCTTGGGTTTTTAGTTCGTGTTCTTAAAAAAACAGTTAAGCTGTCATTTTCAAACTTACCGATCATTTTCTTACGCAACGCGATAAGTTGATTTAACCTTATGAACAATTCAGCCTTTTCAAAGGGCTTGACCAGATATGCGTCGGCACCATGGGACAGACCTACAAGACGATCTTTTTGGGCAGCCTTGGCCGTTAACATAATGATGGGTATATGATCGGTACGCTTATCTGATTTTAATGTTTTACAAACTTCATATCCATCCATTACCGGCATCATAACATCGCAAATTATTATGTCCGGAATTTCACTTAGGGCTTTCTCGATACCAATCTTGCCATTCTCTGCATTAACTGTTTGATATTTGGCTTCAAGTGAATTCTTCAAAAAATAAACCACATCGGCATTGTCTTCTATAATCAATACAATCGGTAAATCACTTTCTTTAAAATCTTGTGACCTCAGGTTTTCTTTGAATCTATCGATTTCTACCACAGGTGTTTCAATCTCTCCATAGGCCAAGTCCAGACTTTTAGCTGCGGTGAATATTGGTAAATAAACTATAAACTCCGTTCCTTTGCCCAATTCACTTTTTACCATAATTTTTCCGCCCATCAACTCTACGAAGTTTTTGGTCAACGAAAGTCCTATCCCAGTGCCTTCACCATCTCTTGAAATGGTTGCATCCGCTTGATAAAATCTATTGAAAATGTGAGGTAGGGCTTCCTTTGAAATGCCCATGCCGTTATCTTTTACCTTTATCAAAAATTGTCTAGGTCCATTTTCCGTAGTACTGTTTAGATGTACGATGATTTTATCCCCGTTACCTAAAAATTTGATTGCATTTGACAACAGATTATAGATAATGGCCTGCAATTTGTTTTCATCCATATCCATAATCAACCTGTCTACTTCAGAGTAGACTACTAAATTGACATTTTTCTCATTTGCATACAACTGAAAACTTTCACAGATGTATTTTATAAAGGGAACTACATCGGCCTTTACGAGTTGTAGTTCCATATTTCCACTTTCCAACTTGGCGAGATCTAGCATCTCATTGACCAAACACAGTAGACTCTTGCCATTACGTTCAATCATCTCAAGAGGCTTGTCTACCGAATGTAATTCCTTTTCACCAAGCTTTTCCTTGATAGTTTCGGTCATTCCTAGTATTACGGTCAAAGGAGTTCTAAACTCATGCGTTATGTTTGCATAGAGACTATTCTTTAGTTGGTCGATTTCTTTAAGCTTCTTACTTTCGGCAAAGGCTAATTTTCTTGAAACCTGAAACTGATAGAAAAAATATGCTAATAGTAGAACAAAGATCAAGTACAGTGCATAAGCCCACCAAGTTGACCACCAAGGAGGAAGTATTTGCAATTTCATTTTCAGGGGCTCTTGATCCCATTCCACTCCCCTTGAAAAACCATTTACCAGCAACGTATGATTACCAGAAGGAAGGTTTAAAAATTGGATCTCGGGATCTTTGAGCATGTTCCATTCTTCATTATTGGGCAATAGCTTATATCCATATTCAATCTGCTTGTTTAAACGGAAATCGACGGAAGAAAACTGAAGATAAAACGGGAATTGATTATTATTGAACTTTAATTCTTCAGTCTTTAATAATGATTCCTTTAGAATACTATTGCGTAGGCTTTGTGCCTTTATTGTCTGATCTTTAATTCGAAATTCCGAAAAGAAAAGCGGTTGTGGCGTATCGACACTTGTTAAATCTCGAGGATGAAAATAGGTCAGTCCATCAATTCCTCCCAGATAGATCAAACCCTGATCATCCCTAAACCTGGCATGGATATCAAACTCGTTACTCTGAATACCATCTTGAACTCCATATTGTTTAAACCTATTGCTTTTAGGATTAAAATGAACGATTCCAGCGGTAGTACCAAGCCATAGGTTTCCATCGAAATCATCTTGAACTCCGTAAATTATGGCACTTGTAAATTGCTCTTGCTCAGTCCATGATTTAAATGTGCCATCTTGCTGTAATAAGTTTAGACCATATCGTGTTGCGATCCACTTATTGTTCTTATCATCTACCAAAATGTCATAAACGGAATTATGGGATAACGAATTTTCTAAATCCTCTTTTCGTGTATAATTTGTAAAAATGGGATTTAGTTGATTTTTAAAACTCAGCTTTGTAAGCCCCCCCTGAGAACCGACCCAAATGTCACCGCTTTGATCTAGGGTGATACATTGGGCGAAATCATTAATTAGGGAATTCGAATTATCCTTCTCGTTCTTGTATCGATCAATCTTTACGTTTTCATTTGAATCCAACTTCAAACTAAAGATACCGTGACCAAAAGCAGCTCCCCAAACCGTACCAGATGTATCGAGTGCAATTCCTTTAAGAAAATCATTGTTGATACTGTTGGGATTATCAATTTCATACCTAAAGACCCTGAACTTAGGGTTCTCTGCATCAAAAGTCTTTAAATCGATCATGCTAAGACCTCGGGTCGTAGCCATCCAAATTCGCTCATTAGCTTCATCTTTACAAATTTCGCGAATCACATTACCCGAAATACTAAATGGGTCATTTTGATTTTCCGTAAAATAATATGTACTATCCTCCCGAACGAGGTTCAACCCTCCATCAGAGGTACCCACCCAAAGGTCTTTTCCATCCTTTAAAATCGAAAATATGACATTATCGTTCAATACATGCGAACCCCTCTTATTCTTGGACAGGTTTTTAAAATAGGGGTTGTCAAAATCAAGAAGATTCAAATTGTTTGCTGTACCTACTAAAATCTGATCTTCAGAATTTTTCAGCAATGATTGAATCGTGTTATTGCTCAATCCGTCAGTTTCGCTTACTGAATACTGAATTTTTCGAACTACTTCAAGTGCATATACATCAAACAAAAATAAGCCAGACCCAGTACCTACCCATACCTTAGAATCATCACCTTCCAAAAATGTCCCCACATGTCTAGTAGGGCTTCCACCTGTTTTATCAAGATCGATCTTTCGTAGCTGTTTTGTTTTCGTATTATACAAAAACATACCGATATCCGTCCCTATGAATAATTTTTCGCCAACACTAAAAAACGCTTGAACGTCACCTTCCACCCTTAGTTCAGATAATATTTTTGATGTGGAACCGGTATTAAAATCAAGCTTATAAACAGCACCATCATACCCTCCAGCCCATAAATAATTGCTTTGATCCAAATGGAGTCCGCTCAAAGATGTATTCTTGAGGAAATTCTCTTGACGATAGATTTCACCATCCCTAGAAATCTTATATAATCCTGAGTTACGCGTAGTGACCCAAACACTACCCTCATGGTCAATAACCATATCCAAAATAGTCTCGTTGGGTATAGCAGGGTTTTCCAAGTGTATTGAACGGAAAACATCCATATCATAGTCATATAAATTTAAACCGTTACCAAGGGTTCCCACCCAAATATTATGGGATTTATCTTCCAATAAACTAGTTATATGATTTCCAGAAATAGAAGTATCATCAGATTCGTCATATTTATAAATCTTAAACTCCTTTCCATCAAATCTGTTAAGTCCATCTTGTGTTCCTATCCATACAAAACCTAAGCTATCCTTTATGAGCTCGTTTATAGTAACTTGCGAGATACCGTCTTCAAGGGTATAATATTTGATACGCACATCTTCTTGGGCAAAAAGAAAAGGTACCTTACTTAGAACTATAAATACAAAAAGAGAGGCCCAGATAGGAATTGGAAAGCAGGGAAACCGGAAAAATTTAAATTTGACGATGGAACCCATAAATACTTGCTTTTAGTTTAATTAATGAAAAAGCATCGGGGGTTTGATACAATGAATGCAATTACTATCTCAAATTCACTAATCAATGTAGTAAAAGATATCTAGCCGATAAAATTTATCGGAAAAATTAAAATTATTAACCTTCAAGGAGGGCATATTTCGCAAACCCAATAATGAAATAACCAATTTTTTCACATTCTACCAAAAGTCCTGGTCCTAAACGTTTGTCGAAATGGTTCTCCATATATCACATTTCGCCATGCATGTTATTGTTGAGCCATTTTTCCAATCTTGCTGCCTCTTCTTCCAAAAAATCAGATTTAGATACACCACATAATAAAAAACCGAGGCGTTTGGCTTCGGTTTTAATACTATTGGTCCATTTAGATTTTATATCAATACTCAAAATAACCCTGGTTGAATTCCGCCCTTTACACGACCGAGATGTTTATAGGCAAGCTCAGTTACTTCACGCCCACGAGGTGTTCGCATTATAAAACCTTGTTGTATTAAAAAAGGTTCATACACTTCCTCAATGGTTTCTGAACTTTCGGATACGGCAGTTGCCAATGTTGTAATACCCACTGGGCCACCTTTAAATTTATCGATAATTGTAGTCAAAATTTTATTATCCATCTCATCTAAACCATGAGCATCAACATTTAAAGCTTTAAGACTGAACTTTGAAATTTCCATATCGATGGAGCCATTGCCTTTAATTTCAGCAAAATCTCGAACTCTTCTTAGTAATGCGTTACAAATTCGAGGTGTACCTCTACTTCTTCCTGCAATTTCAATTGCTGCATCTTGGGTAATTGGAACACGTAATATTTCGGCACTACGTTCAACAATTGTAGAAAGCAATTCGGTAGAATAATATTGCAATCTACTTTGAATACCAAACCTGGCCCGCATTGGCGCAGTTAATAAGCCCGAGCGTGTAGTTGCCCCTATCAAAGTAAACGGATTTAAATTAATTTGAACAGAGCGAGCATTAGGCCCAGTTTCAATCATTATGTCAATTCTAAAATCCTCCATAGCAGAATATAAATATTCTTCAACTATAGGACTTAATCTATGTATCTCGTCTATGAATAATACATCGCGTTCATCTAAATTGGTTAGCAATCCGGCTAAATCACCAGGTTTATCTAAAACAGGGCCTGAAGTAATTTTTATCCCTACTCCCAATTCATTAGCCAAGATATTGGCCAAAGTGGTTTTTCCTAATCCTGGAGGGCCATGAAACAAGGCATGGTCAAGGGCTTCACCTCTTCTATTGGCAGCTTCAACAAAGACCTTAAGATTTTCAAGCACCTGTTCTTGACCAGTAAAATCGTCAAAATTAATTGGGCGTAACGCTCTTTCAATATCCAATTCCTCATTTGAGAAACCTTCAGCAGATGGGTCTAAATGCTCATTCATATACTCACAAAGATATACAAACACAAGATAACTTCTTTGGTAAGTGTTTTTCTAAATTCAATTTAACTAATAGACATAAAGCGCATTATATACTCATTAGAATTAGGCATAAAAATTGTAAATTCATATTATGACAAAAGAAAATTACACCGCAGAAGTTCTTCAATATATTACCATATTTTATATTATCTGGTCTGATGACCTGTTATCAGCATCTGAAATTAATGTCGTTGAAAATGCTATAACCGAGGACAGCTCTTTAACCCAAAATGATAAAAAACAACTTCGTAATTGGTTAGATGTAACAAATCCGCCTAAAAATCAATTATTCAAATCTTGGAAACAACTCATCACTAACAGCGGTGTTAAATTAGTAGAGCATGAGACCTATCCTTTAACAGCATTTAGCCAGAAAGTTGCTTCGCATTATCATAACGGTTTTGCATTGAATGACCATATTCAAAAAATAGAAGTTAATCTTGGTATTCAACCAAATCATTACAATCATTTATTCGAAGTCCATATCGATGTAGATAAAAACTCGGCTCAATATTCTGCTATAGAAATTGATAGAATTTTAAAAGGAAATCATGCGGAGGTAATCGATAATTTTAGACAAATTTTAAAAGACCCCATATTTTCTTGGAAAATACGTAGAAATAAAGAAGAGTTCAGAAATCATGTTTTAAAGCAAGTAGAATTTTTAGCAGATAAAGGTTATGGCGCTATGGCTTACCCAGAAACTTATGGCGGCACAAACGACATGGAAGGTTATGCCTCAATTTTCGAAAACATGATGTTCGTTGATGGAAGTTTAGCTATAAAATTTGGTGTACAATTCGGACTTTTTGGGGGTAGTATTCAAAAATTAGGAACTAAAAAACACCACGATAAGTACCTTAAGGATACTGGATTTGCCAATCTTTTAGGATGTTTTGCAATGTCAGAAACGGGTCATGGTTCTAACGTTCGAGGAATAAAGACCACAGCAACTTACGACCACACTACAGAAACCCTAGTTATTCATACTCCCGGGGAAAATGACAATAAAGAATATATCGGTAATGCGATGCATTCTAAAATAGCATCTGTTTTCGCCCAGCTAATCGTTAATGGGAAAAATGAAGGAGTTCATGCAATTTTAGTTCCACTAAGAGATGAAAACCATGTATTATTACCAGGAATTAAAGTTGAAGATAATGGTTACAAACTAGGTCTAAATGGTGTTGATAATGGAAAAATATGGTTTAATCAGGTTTCAGTTTCTAAAGTAGATTTGCTGAATAAATATGGAACAATTCTTGATAGTGGGGATTATTATTCAGAAATAAAAAATTCCAATAAAAGGTTTTTTACCATGCTAGGCACCTTAGTAGGTGGGAGAATTTGCGTTGCAAGAGCTGGTCTAGGAGGTGCGAAATTCGCACTAACAGTAGCCATAAAACACGCCTTGAAAAGAAGACAGTTTAATGATAGTGTAAAAATTCAAGAAGATTTATTGATGGATTACCCATCTCATCAATTACGATTAACACCTTTAGTCGCGAGTGCTTATGTCTACCATGTTACCTTAGACAAAATGATGAAGGTTTATTGTGATGAGTCTCAACCCGACAAAAGACAAGTAGAAACACAAGTAGCAGGATTAAAATCGATTATTACATGGTATGCAAACAACACCATTCAAGAATGCCGAGAAGCCTGTGGCGGCAAAGGGTACTTGTTAGAGAACCGTATTGCTGATTTAAAAAGCGATGTTGACATTTTCACCACATTTGAAGGGGACAATAATGTTCTGCTTCAATTAGCGGCTAAGGGTGTGCTTTCTGACTTTAAAGCAGAATTCAATAGCGCAGGCTTTTCAACGGTTCTAAAATTATTGAGTTCACAAATAAGCGATAAGCTATCAAACGTAAACCCACTATACACCAACAAAACGGATAAAGAACATTTGTATAATCCTAAGTTTCATGTACATGCTTTTGAACATAGAACACGAAGATTAACCTATACTATAGCCATGAGAATTAGAGGTTATATTAAAAAAGGAATTCCTTCTTACCAAGCCTTTCTTAAAGTACAGACTCACTTAATGAACCTTGGTAAAGCTTATAGCGTAGAACTAGCATACAAATCGTTTATAAACCACAACAGCACTATAACCGATACACAACATAAAGCACTTTTTGAAAAACTAGGAACACTTTACGCTCTTCATGAAATAAGAAAAGATGCCTCTTGGTATTTAGAACAAGGTTATATTGGTAGTTCCAAATCAAAAGCTATACGACAACGAGTTGAAAGACTCTGTACAGAATTGAGACCACATCTAGATAGCTTAGTAGATGGTTTTGGAATACCTGACCATTGCTTAACCGCACCTATAGCAAACTAGTTTTTTTCCTTTTCTAACATTGATGTGTCTAAAAAGTCTAAAATTGTAATCTTCGGATCACCATAAAGTTTTATTCTCGAACCGCCTTTAGAACTAAGTTGAAAATTACTTAATACTCTAAGTTCAGCATCAGGAGCGTCTTCTGTAATCAAAAGAACATCGTTTGCTTGTAAATCAGACGCTTTCAATGAGCTATTGCCATATAATTTGGCCATTAAAAAGTCTGCAGTCCCTTCAACCTTAGCTGAAGCATTTTCATACATATATATAGTATTATTGGAACCCGTAGTATATAGTTTTACATCAATTCTATCTTTCAAAATTACATTTAGAGAATCGCTTGCCAAATTAAAATCACCAGAACTAATTTCTTCCATTGTTATATCAATGATATCAGCAGTAGCATTTAATTCCAACCTAGAAGTGCCAGATGTGTGAACCTTTAAACGATCTGTTGAAATAACATCTTTCATACTAATCTTTCCGTTCAACATGTTTACAGATCTTAATTCTTGGAAGAAAATAGTAATTTCAAGCTTTCGTTTAGATGTAATATTATAGAAAGATGATATTTTCAAAATACCATTATCCACTTTAAATCTAAGCACATCCAATAAATTATCATCTAGCTCTAAAGCGTAACCTTCTTGAGTAGATTTTTGAAGAACAATATCTAAATCATCAGCAAGTTCTATAGAGGTAAAAGGCTCTAAATCTTCTCTTACCTCAATAACATTTCTATTACCCTTTATTTTTGGTTTTCGTTGTGAATAAGTTTGAAACGAAATAACCGAAACAATAAACAGAAGGGCGAACTTTTTCATAATCTTAATTTTAATTTAAAAAATGAAGATATTGCTTTTTATGTTATCTAAAAACAACTTAGCATTATCTTAAGACGTTAGCAAAAAAAAAGCCCAACTTATATAAGTTGGGCTTTTTGATTTTGAATTTTTTAATGATTCATTTCCTCTTCATCTTCCTGTAAAGGAATATTTTGCGGAACGAAATCCTGACCTGGAATTATATATTCTCCATTCTCATCAACTTTGCTATAATCGTATGCCCACCTATGTACTTCGGGTATAGCGCCAGCCCAGTTACCATGAATATGTTTCTGTTCTGCAGTCCATTCTAACGTATTGGATTTCCAAGGATTTTGTGGTCCAACCTTACCGTAGAAAATACTATAAATAAAGTTTGCAACGAAAACCAATTGTGCCGCAGCTGCAATAATTGCAAACACAGTCATCAATACTTGAATATCGGTTAACTCATCGAACATTGGGAAAGCTGTATTCTCATAATACCTTCTTGGCACACCTGCCATACCGACAAAGTGCATTGGGAAAAATACACCATAAGCACATATTGCGGTTACCCAGAAGTGAACATACCCCAAATTCTTGTTCATCATTTTTCCTTCAAACATTTTAGGGAACCAATGATATACACCTGCAAACAAACCATATAATGCCGAAATACCCATTACTAAGTGAAAGTGAGCAATTACAAAATAGGTATCATGAACATTTATATCTAATGTACTATCTCCTAAAATAATACCTGTTAGACCACCACTTATAAAAGTAGAAACCAATCCAATAGAGAATAACATTGCAGGATTGAGCTGCAAGTTACCCTTCCATAAAGTGGTTATATAGTTGAATGCTTTTACCGCAGATGGTATTGCAATCAATAATGTTGTAAATGTAAATACTGAACCTAAGAAAGGATTCATACCTGAGATAAACATATGGTGACCCCAAACTATTGTTGAAAGAAATGCTATAGCAAGTATTGAAGCAACCATGGCACGGTAACCAAAAATTGGTTTACGCGCATTTGTTGACATTACTTCTGAAGTAATACCTAAAGCAGGTAATAATACAATATATACTTCTGGGTGACCTAAGAACCAAAATAAATGCTCATATAATACAGGTGACCCTCCTTGATAGTGAAGCACCTCTCCTTGAATAAAAATATCTGAAAGGAAGAATGAAGTTCCAAAACTTCTATCCATAATCAACAACAAAGCCGCTGATAAGAGAACAGGAAAGGAAACTACTCCGATAATAGCTGTTACAAAGAAAGCCCAAATTGTTAAAGGCAATCTTGTCATTGACATGCCTTTAGTTCTAAGGTTAATTACAGTAACGATATAGTTCAAAGAACCTAATAAGGAGGATGCAATGAAAATGGCCATTGAAACAAGCCATAGCGTCATACCCATACCAGAACCAGGTTGAGCCATTGGCAATGCACTTAAAGGTGGATAAATCGTCCAACCAGCTGCTGCAGGGCCAGCCTCAACAAATAATGAAATTACCATTATAACACTAGCAACAAAGAACAACCAAAATGAAACCATATTAAGGAAACCAGATGCCATATCTCTAGCACCAATTTGAAGTGGAATTAGGAGGTTACTAAATGTACCACTTAAACCTGCGGTTAATACAAAAAATACCATTATGGTACCGTGCATTGTAACCAATGCTAAATACACATCGGCATCCATTACACCACCTGGAGCCCATTTACCAAGAAGAGCTTCAAAAATAGCGAATGACTCTCCTGGCCAAGCCAATTGCATTCTAAACAATAATGACATTGCAATACCAATGAAACCCATTACCAAAACACCAATAATAAGGTATTGTTTAGCAATCATTTTATGGTCTTGACTAAAGATATACTTTGTTACAA
>NZ_CAXBBZ010000007.1:0-148785 GCF_963974015.1 uncultured Maribacter sp.
CGCACTTGATTACGGCTCAAGAGGTTACTGGTTTGAATCCAGTCGAGGTCACGAAACAAAAACGCATCAACCTAATTAACAGGTTTGTGCGTTTTTTGTTTAAAAACCTGTGTCACTTATTGTGTCATTTTTCAAAAACAACATGGATATCATAAAAGATCTGTTTATTTAGCTTTATACTCTTTACTAATTCTAAAGATTTTCACTAATTTTCTCAACCACAAAGGGTCCTACCAATCCTTTTGACCTCGTTTAATTCTACTTCTTCAACAGCGGTGGAGCAATTTGACAATCCTCTACAGGTCTTGTTATAATGGTATTTCTTGCTGTATTTTCCTTTGCAGATATAAACCCCAGAAGCATCAATGGGAATATGTGAAGTGAAGATCAGGAACATGAGCATGAACCCTAATACCCTTGAATATTTATATAAGATGTTTCCGATAACGTTATCCATCAATTAAATAACGGAGCTACATAGGATTTAGTGTAAAGCTTATCACTTCCATAATCGAGCCATTAATCAATGAGGAAAAGTAGGTATTATTTATGTTGAGTAAACAAAAGTTTAAGATAGCCATATGATTATGATATATTCATGGAATGAATAAGTTCTTAACCTTTAACAATCTCAATATTAATAGTAGTATCTAGTCTTCAGTATTTAGTAGTAGTGACAAAACTTGGATTCTATCAATTATACTATTTATTTTATCTTTTAAAACAGAAAAATTGAATTTTTCAAAATCTAAATTTTTAATATTATTTAAAAGATCTTTTATTTCAGGATAACCTTCAAATTGCTTCTCAATATCTATAAAGCCATTAGGTTCAAATAGCTTATCCATAAAATCTTGAACTGGTATTTTAATCTTTTCTTGAGCTTGCCCTCGAATTAACTCAACTACTAAATTAATATCCTCTCCGTCGATGGATTTTGTTCTTTTAACTATATCCCTAATTATATTTGAATTTCTATTTATATCACCAATTTTGAATCCGTTTGCTCCCGAAAAAACTCCTGTCCCATTCATAAACTTTTTCATAACGTCTCGGAATCTTCCGCCATCCTTAATCCAACAATCTATTAGACAATTTGTTTTATTGTCACCGACTTCCGTAGCACAGCCACATAGTGCTATAGTGTTATCCAATTCTTGAGCCGCCAAGCTGATTGAATTGTTGTCTAATGAATTAATAGAACTCACCCCATTTGCACTAAAATAAATAGGGTCATATTCTGGATTTAGCTTAACAATCTCATCCTGTATTTTATTCATTATCACTTGCATATTATTTACCATCATTCCCATTTGATTGGCATTAAATCCGACAGCTGTATTGATATAGTTAAATATGTTTTCGTCCTCAGAGTCAGACCAAGCGACTCCAATAATTTTCGAAAAATCGCTTGCTACCATATCTGCTGGATTAATAGACTTTGCGGTGCCATCCCCATTACCTGATGGTAAAATGTAATCTCCTACATTAACTTTACCAAATACCAAAGTAGGTACTTGCCCCATTAAAGCAACTTTTTCGAAGTTTTTTTCATTTCCTTTTTTTGGCATTGCCCCAACTATTATGGGATTACTTGTAATAGTTACGAATTGATTTGCCTCTGTAAATCTTTTTGATATTTGCCCACCTTTTATTCCAACAACTTCGCCAAAAGATATCTTTTCGTCAGGATAAGCCTTCTTCATCCACTCTGCATAATCGGCTCCCCCAGATTCGAAAGCTACACCAGAACTTGTGCCACTATTTATGTATGCTAATATTTTTAATCGTCCTATAATGAGGTCTATTATCTTCTTAATTATATCATCACAATCACCCAACGTACATGCTGTACCACCTGCTCCCGCAGCATCCACAACAAAATCTTTAAAAGACTTCATTTGCTCAATTACATTGTCGCGAAGTCCTTCCGTATAACTATTTTTAAAATAAGTGTTTCTAATATCTATAATATCAGATGGGCTATTTAAATCATAAGTTCTGTTTTCTGTCACTACTTCCCAAGCACCGCCATCAGTAGGTCCTTTTATTATAGTTTCTACGACATCTACAGCTATTTCTCTGATTTTACCGAAAGTGCCTTCAATTCTGCCCATGGATTCACCACCTTCATTCATAAATGTCAACCAATTTTGGTCTCGGGTAGGGGCATCTCCATTTATTCTTATTGCTATGCCTTGTTCTCCTCCTTCTACCCTTAAAGGATATGCATCATAATTTTTTTGATCAGTTTCTTCGAGTTCTGCTTTTACAGTTACTTGTCCATTTCCAATATTAATTATTTCTTCACTTAATCTAGATGCTGAAGCAGCATGAAATGCATAAGGTACAGCAAGTAGTTTACTATTACTTATGGGACTATAGTTAGATTTGTCGTCATCCTTAATCGCAATTTCCATCCAAATATTTTCAATATCCCATGGGATTTTATTA
Source organism: uncultured Maribacter sp. (assembly GCF_963974015.1). Lineage (GTDB taxonomy): Bacteria > Bacteroidota > Bacteroidia > Flavobacteriales > Flavobacteriaceae > Maribacter. The sequence continues at coordinate 2,455 of NZ_CAXBBZ010000007.1, forward strand.
AAAACACCGCTATTGGATATACCTTCTCCAATTACTAAAGAAAACAGACCAAACTGGTTGGTTATTGCTTCATGTGTTTCGGAGAAATATTTTGTTATAAGTTCATTGTTGCTATAGAGTTCAACTTGTAAGGAAATTTCTTTATTCACCAATATTTCCCCATTAAGATCTCTAGCAATAGCTTGATATTTAATTCCTTGTGGCCCTGATTGGGCTATAGCTCCTAATCCAAATAGAAATATTAATATAATAGAAATCGATAAGTTTTTCATGACTTTTGGTTTTATTTAGAGTTTGATAACCTTATGAATCTCTTTAATAGGTCCATTTATTTTTGAAATTTGCAAAAGGTACATTCCAGTCGTTAAGCCCTCTATGTTCATCGTAAAATTAGAGTCTTCTGCGTTTACGTTAGCTTGTTTAATTAACCTGCCATTTACCTCGAACAGTCTTATTAAAAAGATAGAATTTTCACTTGAACTTAACTCAATATTAAGCTCGGAAGATATAGGGTTTGGATAAATTACCGATTTAAAAAGATTTTCTTCGGTTAAATTTTTACTTAAGAAACTTTGATGAAAGCCCTGTGTAAATATTGCGTTCTCTAAGTAGGCAGTCTCAACAAAGTTTTCTCCTAATGACCATTCTAAAGAGATAAATTCAGTTTTGTCAAACCCACCTTGTGCAGCTATAACTGAAATAGTAGAATTCAGTTCTTGTGCAAAGCTAAAATTCGTTATAAAAATAAATACAAATAATAAGTGAGCTTTTTTCATTGATATAATTCAAAAGACCTTAGAAAGACAAGTAAATATACAGGGGGGGGGGTCTGTGAATATAGACTAATAAATTTAATTACTCGGTAGTTATTCGAATATAATTATATATTAAATCAAGCAATTACGCTTTATTGTCCTTGAATAAATGCATGGTTTTTGTAAATAGCCAAATGTTTTTACAGAAATCAAAATGGTGTGTAACTTGAAGATAAACCATAAAAAAACCCTCTATCAAGAAGAGTTAAAGTAGTTTCCTTTTTTTTTGTTAAATCTTCCTATCTAATAAGTCAACGTATTGTAGCCATTAGCCTGTAATTGAAGCATCCGTACCGAGGCGGTCGGGGTAATGTTGAGACCTTCAAAAAGCGACTCTTCCGCTACGCCTAATTTTTCCATGGCAACACTACATACGCTTACCTTGACCTTTCCCTTATATTTTTGAAAAAACTCTTCCAGTTTCGAATTTTTGACCAATTGGGTCACCACTTTACCTTTTACCACAATTTCGTACTCCTCTATTACAGCACCGTTTTCTATAAGCAGATCATACATGCTTAGCACTCCCTTAAAATGTCTTTCCGTGGTAAGTATGAAGCCATATTTGGGTGTTTTTTCCAGATCCACAATAGTTTGTTGATCTAATTTTTTTTGAGCATGGGCTACTGTAGTTGTAGCGGCCATTACCAAAATGACCAAAAGGGAGCGAAAAATATTTTTCATGAATTCTATTTTTTTGTGTGTAGGTGATTTAAAAATACAGAATTTAATTGCCTTTCCTTATGCAAACAATGAAAAAAACTAGAACCTTGCATACTACCCTTGCACTACACTATCAAATGCCCTAGGAGATAATAGAAATAAAGCCCTAAAGCCTTGCCAATAGCGAAGTATAGCGAAACAACTTTTCCATTTTGATTTCAGTATGGCGTGCCATATCCTAAATATAGATAAAAATATATCCTATTATAAACCTTTGCCAATGACGATACGGAAATCGAGGAGGCTTAACGACAAAAAGAAAAAGAACGCTTGGAGGAAGATTATTGGTAAACTTACGAGCGTTTGCGCAACGAAGTAAAGCCATTGAAAAACGAATAGAACCATTGTGTGTATAAGTCTTTCGGGCTACCTATGAGGAGAAAAGTCAAAAACCGCCTACCGGTAAAGGTTAAAGAACTTTTGAATGAATATGATGAGCTGATAATCCGAAGGTAGCTGGTTCGAGTCTAGGTGGAAAAACAAAAATTAACCCCTTAAATTTCAAGGGGTTAATTTTTTTAGTTTTTCCCTTAAAAATAGGGATTACAGTTTGTGAAATTAGGTAATGGGAGTGTCCATTCAGATGAATTTAGATTAAATCCTTGACATACTGTTACATTTTCAACATCCCAGGCACTTAAGTCCTGATTAAAGGATGAATGAGCAAACATATAAGACATATCAGTAACATTACTTACTTCCCATGAACTTATATCCTGGTTAAAAGGATTAGGGGCTACATTAATATAAAGGTCCAGACTCTGAAACATCCCTTGCATAGAAATAACACTACTCACATCCCATGAGCTAATGTCTTGATTAAAAGAGGAGTAGGCGAACAGGTTATTCATATCAGTAACATTGCTCACATCCCAGTTCCGTATGGGTTGATTAAATGAAGAATTATAAAACATACTTGCCATGTTAGTCACACTACTCACATTCCAGGAGCTTATATCTTGATTGAATACAGAAGTTGAAAACATAGCACTCATATTAGTAACTTTACTTACATTCCAGGCACTAATATCTTGATTGAACAGGCTACCCGCAAACATAACCCACATATTGGTAACATTACTTACATCCCAAGCACTGATATCCTGGTTAAAAGGATTTGGAGCTGAAGCTCCCATTCCTAAGGGACTCCAGAACATTCCTGCCATATTAGTAACATTGCTTACATCCCAGGAACCAATGGATTGGTTGAAATTTAAATCTTTGAACAAATAACTCATACCTGTAACCTTGGTAGTACAAACTTTGGTTATATCTTCACCATCCCGCAACATCTCTCTCAACATAGTTTCATCAACAATAGTGTAGACAACTCCATTAATTGTACCCTGTTCACCAATTTCCCCCCATTCGTAGCATTTTATAGTTATACCATTTTCATCTAGGTATATTGGTGATAGTTTTGGGCATCCATTTTCATCTACATTTTCGCCCTGAGGAGTATTACTACACAGGTCCATGTCATCAGTAACTCCATCTCCATCAGTGTCTTTCTGAGAATCAGAACATCCGTTTTCACCAACCTGTTCTCCACTTGGGGTATCAGGGCAGGTATCCATATCATCAGTTACCCCATCTTCGTCTGAATCTAATATTTCAAAAACAGCGGTAATATCCATGTCGGAATCCATGGTTATGGTAACAGGATTATCTGTAATTTGAATACTTCCGGTCCATTCAACAAATGAATACCCATTAGAAGGGGTAGCCTCCATAGTTACAATAGCTCCTTCATCATAAGTACCACTTGTCGGAGTAACCACTCCCCCCTCTGTTGGGGTTACAGAAACATTTATGGAGAATTGAATTGTCTCGTCATCAGAATCCTTTGTACAACCGAGAAAAAGAAGGATTATTACGGGAATAATTAAAAGTAATTTTTGAAGAGTTTTCATGGTAACATTCTTATTTAACAAAAGAGTAAATACAAATTTATAAGACACTTCAGGAGTCCACAATGATCTCAATCACTCTAGTGAAAGATTGAATTAGATTAAATAAAGGATAAGAGGTAAATTGATTTTTAGAACTTAATTTGTTTTATGGAACTCCGGAAGTTCCAAAATGGAACTACAAAATGGAACTATTAGTGGTGCAAGGGCTATTACCCGAAAATGCTAAATTTTCACGAAGGAAGATCTATGACCTGTATCATTTTACACACCATAACCTTCCCTTACTTTCAATTCTTGGTAAACAGAAAATCAAAAAATGAAAAATGAGTTTAACCATAGAACCGTAAGTATACAGATAGACAGGGTGATACTTAAAGGAAAACTGGCCGTACCCCAAAACCCCATAGGCTTAGTAATTTTTTCTCATGGAAGTGGTAGCAGCCGCCTAAGTCCTCGAAATAACTATGTGGCCGAGATTTTACAAAAAAATCACTTGGCCACTTTACTCTTTGATTTATTGACAGTAGACGAAGACAAAATCTACGAAAATCGATTCAATATCGATTTACTCACACTTCGCCTTATAGATGTAACGCAATGGGCACAACAACTACAAGACACTAAAAACTTGCCCATAGGTTATTTTGGGGCCAGTACTGGAGCCGCATCGGCCTTGAAGGCCGCGGCATTCTATGGTGACGATATAAAAACTGTTATTTCACGAGGTGGACGACCCGATCTCGCGCTAAAAGACCTCCATAAGGTTACCGCTCCCACACTACTAATAGTTGGAGGTTGGGATAATGTAGTTATTGAACTGAATGAAAAAGCCTATCAAGAACTAAAATGCGAGCGGAAATTAGAAATTATACCAAATGCAACCCATTTGTTCGAGGAGCCGGGAAAATTGGAGGAAGTTTCGCGAATATCGGCATCTTGGTTCACTAAACATATGTTGAACAAAAAATAAAAACCCATGTTTGAAAACAGATTTGATGCAGGAACACAACTAGCTAAAAAATTAGCCAAATACAAAAATGAAAACGTAATAGTATTGGCCATTCCTAGAGGTGGTTTACCTATAGGAGCATTAGTAGCAAAAGATCTTAACGCACCATTAGATGTAGTTCTAACTAAAAAAATAGGGCACTCAACCAATAAAGAATATGCTATTGGTGCCGTTGGTCTAGAAAACATCATCTTAACCAATTCCTTGAACATAGACAAAAGTTATATTGACGCCGAGACCGCCCGCATACGTAAAACGCTAAGAGATCGTTACAATCAATATTATAAGCATCAATCACCCTCAAATCTTAAGAACAAGACGGTAATTATAGTCGATGATGGTGTCGCAACGGGCAGTACGTTGCTAGCGACCGTAGAACTAGTATACAAACAAAAACCATCTAAAATTGTAGTAGCCATACCTGTTGCCCCAGTTTCTGCAATCCATAAAATATCGAATACCCAAAATGTAGATGAAGTCATCTGTATTCTTATACCCGATAATTTCCATGCGGTCGGCCAATTCTATAAAGAATTCGAACAAGTTTCTGATCAAGAAGCAATTCACATACTAGAAAAAGCCAATTCCAAAAAAACACTTGGTGGTCTTTAAGTAAAACAAAAATCTTGGTTTGTAAATTCGTTTTAGTTACTTGTAACTATTGATCAACTACCCGTTATTTTTTAGTGGCTTTCACCACCACAAAAGAGCCCTCTCCAAAGCCTTCTTTAGGTATTTGAATTTCTTTAATTTCATCTAATAGGCCAAAGAGGGTTTGATTAAACACTAAATCTATGAACCCAGCCTCCTTAAGCAAAGTTTGTATTCGGCTAACTGTATAAAAATTTGCATTTGCAAAAAATGTACTTCTATGCCGATTTTCTATATACTGTTTGGCCACACTCCTTTCCTTATCTAAAAAGCCGATTAAAATTGTCCCTTTTCTTTTTAGAACCCTATTCGCTTCAGCCAGAGCATATTTGAAATTATCCAAATGACATATCGTTACAAAAAGTACAAAATCAAATTTCAGGTCACCAAATGGTAGCTGTTCGGCATACCCGTCTACTACTGAAATTCCTCTTTTAACGGCTAATGCTGCCATTTCTTTAGCAGGCTCTACACCTTCTTTAATTCCTAAAGGAACAGAAAACTTTCCTGTTCCTAGTCCCACTTCGATACCATGAAGATTTTCGGGTAATTTCTGGAACTGCTCTTTTATAGCCAAAAGTTCTGATTCAAATACCTGAGGGTAGTCTTCGTACCATTGCTCATAGGCTTCAACATTTTGGTCAAATATTTTAGTATGTGGCATTTTTTTTATTTTATGGTTACCTTAAAGATCGAAAGAATGCATTGTCCTTAAAATGATATAGGTCATTTATGGTAGAATTTTTATACTGAAAATAAGGTCTATCAGTAACTCTAAAGAAACTACAACTATGTTGAACTAGGTTTAGTGAAAAAGATGTGAAGGAATGACAAGAACACTAATTGGTTTTCAACTAAATATCAATTTATCAGAAAGCAACTCTTTTTTACTTACACTTAACGGTAATTTCTTACCACTTATTTCGACATTTTTACAGCTGAATTGCTCAATCCTTTTAAGGTTTACAATATATGATTTGTGTATTCTTAGAAATTTTTCTTCTGGCAGCATTTCTTCAAATGCCTTCATTGTTAAATGAACAATGAAATTCTGCTTTGCAGTTACTATGTTTATGTAATCACCAATTGCCTTTACCCATTTAATATCTCGTAGTACAACTTTTACTTTTTTCAAATTACTTTTTACAAGTACGAATTCTTCCTCTCCGATTTGATTTAATATGGTATGTTGCTTTAACGCTTTTTTAACCGCAATATTAAAACTCATTGAGGTAATAGGTTTTAACAAGTAATACGAAATATTATACTCAAACGCTTTTACAGCATAGTCAGAATTACTTGAAGTCATTATTGTTTGTGGCGGATTTTCTAAAGACTCCAAAAATTCGAATGCAGAGAGTAACTGCAAATCAACATCCAAAAACATTAAGTCTATTTTTGAATTCGTTATTTGATGTTTGGCTTCTAACACATTACTACATATGCCAGACAATACCAAGTTCGGATGATTGTTTATCATCTTTTCCATTATCTTTTGCTGTATAATGGAATTTTCCAATACTATACATCTAAGTTTCATATCTTACTTTTTAGTTATTAAAAATATAACCAGAGAACAATATCTCGTTTCATTTACAATGATACAACTGGCGTAATTTTCTCGTAATTCTTAGGTAAATGCCTTTCATAGAAGGATCAATACCTAAAAATTGCATTTAGGTTACTATTTTTCACAGGCATATCTTCAGCAGATAATAAAAATACCTTACCACCTTGTCTAAAGGTTTCTATAGCAGCCAAATTCGTTAATGAAGTATTACTGATATTTTTTGATTTATCTATGATTACCCTATTGGTTTTTAAATCAAACGTGCCAAAAATATCTTTCTCGTTTTCAATGAAAAGCGTATCTACGATACCATTTAACGCGGCACTAAGTATGTTACCTGTTTCATACGAAGTTTTTTGGGTATGATATAATTCTTTAAATTTCAGTATCATATCAGACTCGATTTTTTTAAAATAGGGTTCTATTAGGTTCCAAGAATCTTGATGCAATGAAGTCTTTACTTTAAATTCTGGATCACCACCTAAATGCTGATCATAAACGTTTTTATAAGAACTTGTTTGTTTATAGAAACTGTACAGGTAATCGGTACAAGCCAATAATAAAGGGGCATTTTGATTTTCAATGGTCTTTTTTACTCCTTTATCAACCTCCCTAAAAAATTTGACCAACTCTTTTTTATTATCATCCTTACCCTCCCCATGTCCATGAAATAAACCTGCCCCACCTATATTCTGTCCACTTCTAAACTGTAACATTTTTGGCTTATAATCAAACCCAATGGCCTCTTCTAAGCGTTTGGGTGCAAAATCTTCGACGTATAGATCTTCAAAATGATATCTTGATGCTTTAAACAGCTTTACATAATCACGACTAAGTTCCAAAAGATAATAGAGACCGTCATTTTGGTATAGTGGCAACAAGGGCTTCAGGTAAAAATGACTTGCTACAAATGTTTGTGTCTCAAAAGGTAGGGGTATCTGGTAGTATTGTAACCCCGCTTCGGAATCTAGAAAGATAGCAAGTCCGTCAGATGGGTTTCGCCATAAATCTACCCTATTTAATAATTGTACTATTGGCTCAAGGTAATCTTCTACCTCATTCTCATGTAGTTGATGCTGCAACAATACTACTCGCACCTCTTCTAAACAATTTTTCAACAATGCTTGGGCCAAATGAAGGTTTTGTTGCATCCCTTGTTTATCCATCGAAAAATATATTGACACGCAATAAAGGGCGTTCCTCTTTATCAATGTTTCAAAAGTTGTCTTTGTTAGCGGATGTTTTTCAGCAGTATACATATTCAATCAATTTTCTGCCAAAGTACCGATTGCACAAAAGAGGTAAAATGATTTGAATCAGGTAGTAAAAAATACTGTGTTAAAATCTGATGAAGAATAGAAGTAATTTATTCGAAAGTTCTACTTTATCTTTTTAAACTTGTTTTTTATTATTTATGCATTTTTGGATGGATGCCAAAAGTTCTTCAAATTCAAAAGGCTTCGCGAGATAAGCATCTGCACCAGCATCCATGCCTGTCTTTATATCAATTTTTTCAGATTTGGCACTGAAGAATATAAATGGTATTCTTTTTAAATCAGGACTTTCACCAAGATTCTTAAGTACTGTAAAACCATCCATTTCGGGCATACGAAGATCACAAAGTATTAAATCTGGCAGATGACGTTTAATTTTTTCTAACCCTATCTTACCATTTGAAGCCGTCAGAGTAGCATAGCCTTCTAGTTCTAGAAGTTCGGAAGTATTTTCTCGAATGGCATTATCATCTTCTATGATAAGAATTTTGATCATACGTAAAACCAATTAAGTTTCTAATTTTTGGAGAACATAAAAGATACAAAATTAATATGTAGGAAAAATAATATTTTCAAGCTTCATGAATTGTAATTAAATATAGAGGGCATTTGAAAGTAAGACTTACAGTTAAACATCCTTATCACACAAAATCAAAACCCATTTAAACACCTAACCAATTTTGGGTAGGTTACCCGTAATCATTGCGCTATTTCATTGAAAAAAGTAAATGACGACTACATTTCATGTATGACGTACATCATTTCATAGTAAACCATCGAAGATTACTTTGTTATGAAATTTATTATCAATTATAACTTTAGAAATATGAATATTCCAATACTAACCATTTTTACTATCCTCATTTTAGTAATCTTATGTTTAAATCAAAAGAAATATGCCGTGCACAAGGCAAAACTTAGAGGTAAAAGTGAAAGATCAGAAATGCTTCTACAAAAGCTAGACCATTGTTTAAACACTAATAACCTTGACCATAAAGTCCCAATAACTAATTGGCATGAATAGTTTCAATATTATACTATGAAAACGACAATACTATTAATTTCATTTTTCTTCGTAACGTTAGCCAAATCACAAAGTATAAGCAAGTTATATGAAAAGGCCAATGCATCTGTTGTACTCATTAAAACGTGGCAACCAGAAATATATGGCCAGGGAAAAATGAAAACCATGGTTACCTTAGCAGGACTTGGGTCGGGTTTCGTTATTTCAAATGACGGTGATATTATGACCGCGGCACATATTGTACAGAGTGCCGCTATGATCAGGGTAGTTTTCTCGGATGGAGAAGAACTACCGGCACAGGTTCTTTACTCATACCCGACTGCCGATGTTGCATTGATCAGACTGACCGAATCGAAAAACACCCCGCTATCTGTTGTTACTTTGGCCGATTCGGATAAAGTTAAAATTGGTGATCAAGTTTTTGTCATCGGATCACCTTTTGGTTTGGGCCATTCGCTGTCGGTTGGCTATATAAGTGGAAAATATTCCCGTAAACAAATCTCAAGCGGATTCATAAAGACAGAATTCTTACAAACCGATGCCGCTGTAAACGAAGGTAGCTCTGGCGGACCATTATTTAACATGAAAGGAGAAGTAATTGGCATTGCCAGTTTTATATTAAGTCATTCCGAGGGGTTTCAAGGTATATCGTTTGCGGCGACCTCTAATATTGCCAAAGAGCTTCTTTGTGACGAGAGACCCATTTGGACCGGTATTGAGGCATATTTCATTACCGCACCTTTAGCGGAAATATTGAACTTGCCACAAATTGCCGGGGTAATGGTACAAAAAGTAGCCCCACAATCTATAGGAGAAAACCTAGGTCTACGGGGATCATACTATAAACTAAATATTGAGGGTGATCAATTAGATGTTGGTGGTGATGTTTTATTGACTTTTAATGACATACCGCTAACAAATGAAAAAAATCTGGCTAAGGCGTGGTCTTTTATACATAACCTTCAATTTGGAGATACATTAAAAGCCACCATCTTAAGAAAGGGTAAAATCATGAATTTGGCATTAAAAATTCCTAAAACCGAAAAATTTTCGCCAAACTGACCTAGGTCATTTTAAAAAGGTACTGCTCGTATTACATTAGCACAATAATAATCAAACATTATAAAGTTCTTTGAAATTAATAACCATTTGAATCTTGTTCGGGGGAACCGGGATTCAATTTAACAAGAAGATAACACGTAACCATTTTGCCCGTTTGAATTCTATTTTGAGTTTGGCAATAATCACAAAATTAGAGTCAAAGTAAGCGTAAATTGGTGAAATATCGTCTTCTTAGAAACCAAGTTACCGTAGTAACTTGGTTTCTTATAAAATAAAAAGGAATTGATTTGCATTATCGCAAGAGGATACAAGTCATAGTAAAGAAGGAAATGCTGTTGCTACCCAAATCGATATGTTAAATAATCTTAGCAATAAGTTGATTTAAAAGATCGATAAAAGGTAACGACTAATTAAATTCTTTACGGAAAACAGGAAGTTTCGGCTTCCTGTTTCTTCTATAAAATTATAACTAAAAATTAAGGCTTCTAAGCAGCAATGCCTTAGCGGCCATATATTTGGTATCGCACCCATTTCTTTTATAGAGAAAAGAAAGCGAAAATGTAGCTAGTACATTATAGCTTGATCTGCGTTCAAAATTTACAGAAATGCGATACCAAAAAAAGGGCCAGATATTCTGGTATTCTGGTCCTTTTTAAAAAACATTTAGGGAAAGACCAAAATTATCGCAAGGTTATTAAGGTCGGTAGGTGTTCGAATTATTTATTGACAAAATCACCCCTATGTCATTTTAGCGATAACATGACTTAAGGCTAGATGTAACGCAAAGAATAAAACGAACACTGCAAAAGAAACAGGAGACCATAGGCCTCCTGTTTCTGTTTGTATACCTTTCAACTTTAACAATAGAATAGATACGAATACCTGCTCATGAAAACTAAGCCAGTATTGGATACTTACAAGCTTTTTCTATTGTCGCTTCCATTAATTGGTATTGGATCCTTTATTTTTTTTTATTTTATGGCTGCTAAATATTATCCTGGGGGATCTTGGATACTCCCTGATAAAAATGGTTTTAGTTTTTGGCACAATTATTTATGCGACTTATTAGATATAAATGCCATTAACGGTGAACCCAACAAAGGTCGAACTTATGCAATTACAGCTTTATGCCTGCTTTGCCTCGGTATATTTTTTTTATGGTCTTTACTTCCAAAATTATTCAAAACAAAAAATAACATTCAAAAGATTATGAGTGCCTCGGGGTACTTATCATTATTGACCATCCTATTTTTAGCACTCGGCAATCATGATGTAATTGTGCGTATAGCAGGAGTATTTGGTGTTGTTGCATTTATTGCTTGTTGTGTAGAACTTAATAGAACGAACCATAAAAAACTTTTTCTTTTAGGTCTAGTCTGTATTATTACCTTTCTTTCCAATTATTATATTTACGAAACCGGCATTTATATAAAGGCGCTTCCTGTCGTACAAAAATTTACGTTTGCATTATTTATTAGCTGGTTCATTGGTCTAGACATGGCCTTGTACAGAGTAGTTAGACAATCCTATTATATTGAAAATCAAAATCAAAATCAAGTGAGTCGATAGGTAAAACTTTATGCTATTCTTGCCTTTCTTGGAAAAAAAAGTTGATAAACCTATATTTTTCATCATCGAAATGTTCTAGAAAAACATTCTTTTTACGGGCTAGACCATCTTCCATTAGGTAGCTCAATGGTTTAAACATATCAAAACTTCTAAATATTTCTTTTGTCATCGCCAAAATCGGCAATGCTAAAATCATACCTGAAATTCCCCATAAAATACCTCCAATAAAAAGTCCAAGAATTACGAAAAAGGGGTTTATTCTAATACTAGTACCCATAATGTTCGGCGAAATTAAATTACCCTCCAATTGTTGCACAACTATGTAAAGACAAACTACAGCAATAGGTTGCCAAAAATTATCGGCGATCATAAACATGTAAAAAACGGGCAAAATTCCACCGATAGACGTACCGATATAGGGGATAATTTCAAGAAACCCTGCCAAAAAACCCCAAAAGAAAGGATAAGGAACACCTATAAGCCACAACCCTGACCCAATTAAGAGTCCTAAAATTATTATGACCAAGCCCTGCCCTAACAAATAACGCTTAGCAAGGTATTGCAACTTCTCAAAAAATCGATCAAGTCTTTTTCTGTTTTCAAGATTTGATTGTACCAATAAAAAACTTTTGAATGCCGTACTGTATAATAGTATAAAATAGGTGATGACCACAATAAGCACTAAATGGGCCAATACAGTAGTGGTCGATTGCAGACTTCCCTTAATAATATTGATTGAAAAATCAGATGCCGCAAGCACATTTTCAGATACCCAACTAGCGGTTGTATCAGCCTTTAAACTAAGTTTTTGGTCTGACCAATCAGAAATAACAGTCATCATTTCTGCCAAGCGACCTCTAACCGAGGGCAGATCACTAAAGAGAATTCTGGTTTGGTTGAAAAAGAAGAAAATTAAAATGAACAGTGGAGCAACGGCTAAAAGATATGCCGTAAATATGGCTAAAATTCGATTATGAAATTTAAGTTCAAAAAAGGACACTATGGGTTTTAACATTAAGGCAAAAAAAAACTGAATACTAGCGGAATAATTACCACTTTGGCCGCAACAAGAATCCAGACAACAAGGGTAAGCGTAAATATGAAATAAAAAGTATTTGCTAAATTGAGAGTATATTTTCGCATCGTTTTTAAAAAAATTATATCAATTTAAATTTTTCTTTGACCTTGAACAAGATTTTGTCAACGACATCTTGGGGAACATCTAAAATTTGGGAGATACTGCCTGCATTCTGTGTACCAAAAATAAGCAACTCGATTACAGTTTTACTTCTTGTAGGAATGGCGGCATACAATAACCCTAACAGTCGTCTTTTTTCATCGGACAGCAATGAGGCTTCATGAAGTTCTAGTTTGTCTACCAATTGTCTTTCTAAGGTTTCATCTAAATAAATCTGTTTTGACCAACCTTGTTTTTGAGTGTACGAAATATCGTCTAACTCATCAAAGGTTATGCGGTCACCATCACCATCGGTAGTGAACTTTTCATTCAGAGTTTTCAGTTCTGTCTTTAAAAGTGTATGATAATTAACATCATCGGGAACTTCCTGTTCTTTTATTGCTTCCATTTTTTGAATGGCCATTTTAAAAAGAGATCTATGTAATTGAGCAGTTTCGATTTCGGGTAAATAGGCATTAAATGTCTCTAAAAAGATTTCATCGAGCATATCATCGGCAGAGTAAAATCCTATATCTAGTAGACCTTGATCTTCCGCTACCTTTAGGCTTCCGGCTATGAACTTTTTCAATTCTGGAACAAAACCCTCCAATTTTTTATAAAATTGGGTAAAGTCGTTTGCTTTCTTATGCTCGTGTAAATATTTGGTTATTGTCATAATTGAGATCAAAAAGGTTAGTTACAATTTATTACCATTTAGTTTTTCGTATTCATTTTTGATATTGCCAACTAAACTATCAGGATAAAGCTAGCCCTAAATAAAAAGGATAAAAATGACATTTGTCATTCCATGATTTAATTTTCAAAAAGATTTTAATAGGTTCTGTAATGCCTCTCTTGGGTGATACTCATTCAAAGTACTCTTTCTTAAAAGTAACCCATGCGTTAGCAGTTGTGGGCCTAAATATTCACTAGCAGATAAAAGTAATACCGTAAAAATCAAAGCTGTAGTTCTAAGTGGTAATTCACTCTAGATCATCCCTCTTTTTACACCTTGAAAATATTTTTTCATCCGCAGTTACATAGTCATATTCACATAAAGTAAGCTTTGGTGGTATTATTTTTCAGTAATCTCCATGAGTCCAAAGCTATTTCCCTCGGTGTCCTTACAACCTGCGATGTACCCGATATTTGAAATAATAGATTTAGGTTCAACGATTTCCCCACCTAGTTCCTTCACTTTGGCCATAGCTTCATCAATAGAATCTACTTCAATAAAATTTGTAATATGCTGACCAGACTTTTCCCTTTTGGCTATTCCGCCACCAATACCTTTTTCTCCTGTCTTTGCCAAAGTCTCAATAAGATAGTATTCGGTAGGGCCATTAGGGAATTTCTCTATTTTCCATCCAAATAAGTTTTCGTAAAAACTCTTGGCCCTAAGAACATCTTCTGCAGAAATATCAAAATGTATAATTGAAGCCATTATTATTATTTTTTAGCGATGTTGAACAAATTTTTTACATGAAGATAAATTTGATGATTTTTCATCTTACCCAAAATGACGAGGGTCACTTTGTCCAATTAGGCAACATTATAAATGCATTAAAACCAAATCATCAGCTCTTTTAACTGACTGACCGATATCATGGTTTTGCATAAATGTCAACAGTACTTTTAAAAAAAAATTACACCATGTACAAAATATTGCTACCCACCGATTTTTCAGATATAGCTCAAAATGCTATCGACTATGCCGTATATCTTTTTGAACGGGAGCCTTGTACTTTTTACCTATTACATGCCTATTATATTGTACCTTCTGAAACAGGTACTAAATTAGATGCAGGTAATGCATTAGGGCTACTACAAAAAAGACTAGAGGCATTGAAAAATGCAAAACACACGTTTGAAAACGTATTGTTGACCGATACGGCTTTGGGTGGTATAGAAAAAACTATAGCTGAAAAAGACATCGATTATGTTTTTATGGGTACGAAGGGATCTTCAGCATTAAAGGAAATCTTTATGGGAAGCGTTACTACCAGTGTCATAAAATATATTGATAATTGCCCTATCGTTGCCGTACCCGGTGAATATGATTATGATATACCTGATGATATTCTTTTTGCAAGCGATTTCAAACATGCATTCACATCCTTTGAATTAACACCCTTGATCAAGATATCCTCCCTTTGGGATTCAATCATAAACATTGTATACATCAATTCAAAAAACGAGCTTGAAGACATTCAAAAATCGAACAAAGAATTGGTTCAAAATCACCTAAAGGACACTAGGCATCGATTTATAAAAGTTAAGAAAAAGAATTCGGTTTCGTCAACGCTAAAAGATTTAGAAAAACAATATAAGAACATCGGCATGGTTACCTTTCTAAAGACCAAACATAGTTTTTTTGAAAAATTGGTACGTGAACCGATTATTAAAAATATGACTTTCATGACCCACGTACCACTCTTGGTTCTTCCTGAAAAACTATAAGACCGATAAATTCTATGGGATCATGAATATGTTTCCCATTATCTTTTAAAAGGAATTTCACTAATCTTTCTTTATAGATTTCATTTAATCAGGGTTAAATCGCTTTAAGAAGGCATTACAAATAAAGTCCATTTTTCTCATTATATCCTCAATCTACATTAGGTTGTGGTTCCCATTGCTGATTAAAGAAATAATCGTCATTAAAAAACTTTCATAAAAAAGGAAATAGTTTTTAGGGAAAAATGAAAAATTGTTTTTCCATTACAAAAGAGCATTTTACTGATATTATTTTCAAAAAGAGCTAATAATAATGCTAATCTAGGTTTACCATAATCGAAACGCCTTCAATGTTAGTTTACACATACACAGAATCGTACTTGATCAAATTCGCGAGTTCGTCATATAATCTATTAACATTCCAAGAACCTTTGGCTTCAATGACCGAATACTTCTTTGTTCGGCTAGTCAGCGGCTCTTTTTATTGTCCTTTACATGCCAACAAAAAGCTATACTGGCATAGTTATTATTTAAGTGTTCATTTGTTGTGATTTATTGATCAATTACTTCTTTTTGAAGAACGAGAACGTGGTGTCGTTCTATTGCTTCTGCCCCTATTTGCATTATGTTCTTCATGGTAACGACGTATGTTCTCATCGTTATAATTACGAATTCGTTCATATTTCGCACGACTTAAATCGATATTTCGGTATCGCGGTGGCAACACGTTTCGCCTTACCCATACCCCACCATCTAGATATACATAGGTTCGCGCCGAAAGATCATAATAGAAGCTATATTCAGGAAAATAGACATACCTAACTACTTCCAATCGATTTGGATAGAACCATGGTGGTGGTGGTTGGCCGATCCTAGATGACACAACTATGGGGCCACAACTGGCTAAAAACAATAAAATTATTACTGTTATAAATAGAACAAAAGATTTATATAAGTTTCTGCTTTCCATCACTTCAATATTTGACAACAAAATAAAAGGATGATGAAAAGATTGTAAATGACCTACATCATTTTTATACCAATCTTATTGAAATAGTTTTAAAACCTTAATAGGGATGACATCCGTACCCAACATAGAATGAAAAATCAAAACGATAAAGAAGATAAAACCCAACTCCCGGAAAATGGTGAAATTTCACCACCTAATGGAAGCTATGGATCTAGTTGGTTCTATATCATCTTCGTTATTCTTATGACGGTTATTTATCTGACCTTAAATAATACTAACCAAGTACGGGAAATAAGTTGGTCAGATTTTGAGCAGAATCTTTTGGCAGAACACGATGTGGAAAAGATTGTGGTCATCAACAAGGAAGTGGCAAATATATACATCAAACAAGACCGCCTTAAAAATGAAAAGTATAAATGGATAACCGACGGAGTTTTAAGTACCAAAGAAAGGGCCCACTACCGAATGACTATAGGATCTGTAGAGACCTTTGAGAACAAATTACAACAAGCGCAAGAGGGTTTCTCGAAAGAGGAAAAAATTGATGTGCAGTATCAAAACCAAACGAGTTGGATTAACCTATTTTCATGGTTACTCCCCTTTGGGATCATTATTTTATTCTGGCTATTCATGCTCCGCAAAATGGGAGGCGGCAGCTCTAGGGGCGGTACGCTTTTCAACTTCGGCAAATCTACCGCAAAGCTGACCGAAAAAGGCGCCAAAAGTCCTGTTACATTTAACGATATCGCAGGACTTAAAGAGGCTAAAGCAGAAGTAATGGAGGTAGTCGATTTTCTAAAAAACCCCGAGAGGTATACCAAATTAGGTGCTAAAATTCCCAAAGGAGTAATGCTCGTGGGGCCGCCAGGAACAGGAAAGACATTAATGGCCAAAGCGATGGCGGGCGAAGCCCAAGTGCCATTTTTCTCTATTTCGGGTTCTGAATTTGTAGAAATGTTCGTTGGTGTCGGTGCCTCAAGAGTGCGTGACCTATTCAAAAGGGCCAAGGAAAAAGCACCGAGTATCATTTTCATAGACGAAATCGATGCCGTGGGCCGTTCTCGTGGAAAAATAAACGCCTTTCAGGCCAATGACGAAAGAGAAAGTACCTTGAATCAATTACTGACCGAGCTTGATGGTTTTGGGCAGAACACCGGTGTTATCGTACTGGCCGCTACCAATCGCCCCGACGTATTGGACAAAGCACTGTTACGACCTGGCCGTTTTGACCGCCATATTTATTTAGAACTACCTACTAAAGAAGAACGGGAAGAAATTTTCGGGGTACATCTACGTCCTTTAAAACTATCAAAAAATGTAGATCGTGCTCAACTTGCCAAACTGAGTCCAGGGTTTTCCGGTGCCGATATCGCGAATATCTGCAATGAGGCCGCTCTAATTGCAGCCCGAAAGAAAAAGAAAGAAGTTGAACATACCGATTTTATGGAGGCCCGAGACCGCGTCATCGGTGGTGTAGAGCGCAAAAGTAAGATCATTTCTCCCAAGGAAAAAGAAATCGTAGCGCATCATGAAGCAGGTCATGCAATTGCGAGTTGGTTTTTAGAACATGTTGATCCATTGTTAAAGGTTTCTATTATTCCCCGCGGAAAATCTTTAGGTGCTGCTTGGTATTTACCTGAGGAACGACAGATTGTTACCAAATCTCAATTTATAGACCAAATCTGTGCTTCGTTAGGAGGGCGTGCCGCAGAGGAGATCATTTTTAACGAAATATCTACAGGTGCATTAGACGACCTTGAAAAGGTAACCAAACAGGCCTATGCTATGGTTGCCTATTATGGATTAGATAGGGAAATAGGCCCCATCAGTTTTTACGATTCTACGGGACAAAATGAACAAATAATAGGTAAACCTTATAGTGAAAAAATGGCTAAACTGATTGATAAGGAAGTGCAAGCATTGATTACCACCGCCTATGAAAGAACAAAGAACTTATTATTGAAACATAAAGACAAACTTGAAAAACTGGCACAACTTCTTTTAAAACAAGAAGTTGTGGAAAAAGAAAGTTTAGAACAACTACTCGGCAAACGCGAAATGGAAGTATTGGTGGGGAAGGAATAAAAACTTTACTTTCTAATGTGCTATACCAAAAACGTATCATTAGAGTATGCCCCAAGATTTTAAGTTGACAGAAAAGGCGTGCAAATTAATTGCTAAAGATATCAAGCATTTTAAAATCATAAATAATTAAAACGAGTTAATCATGAAAACAAAAACCGAAGTACTTTACAATGAAAATTTACATTTTGAGCACAAACAATGGCAAAGCGAATTAGATTTTTGGAAAGACGAGCTAAAGTCGTTCAAAAACCGTTTGGGTGATCTAATAAAGCGTTGGACGAATAAAGAAGTATTAGCACAATTAGAGCATTACCAAAATGAATTTATACTTCATGAGGGCATTATTGACAAACTTCAAGAAACTATAGAAAAGCATGAAACCCGTATTGCAGGGCAGGTTAATTCTGGTCAAGAATCATTGGACACCGCACTCACCAAAAAACATCTAGAATTCAGAAATCAAATGGAAACCCAACGACAGATCTATGCCGATCTTAAAAAGGATTTTTTCCGTTTTCTTTCAAAAACTATGTAGTTAACGCTTTTTTCGTCAATATTCTTAAAGAGGACTAAACGGCCAAAAACATAGTAATTACATCTCTTATATGTGATATTTATCATACAAAATGTATGTTTTTCAATATATCTTGTACCTCAGCTTTCATGAATTCAAGAATGTACTTTTGCTTATATTTGAATATCAATAAAAGGCATTGTAAAAGATTATGGCCAATAGAAAACCATCGATTAAAAAGACCGATAAGTCAGAGGCTCAAGTGAAAAAAAGCTCAGATAAAAACACGGAAAGCAATTTTCTTATCGTTGGTATGGGCGCTTCCGCAGGCGGGCTAGAGACCTTTAACCAGTTTTTTGAGGCCATGCCCGAAAACCCAGGTATGGCGTTTGTTTTAGTACAACACCTAGATCCTACCCACAAAAGCCTCATGGTAGATTTGATAAAAAGGCATACCCAGATGGAAATATCCGAGGTTGTGGATCATACAGAAGTACAACCGAACCATATCTATGTCATTCCTCCCAATAAGGATATGGCCATTTTTAAAGGCGTACTGCACTTAATGGAGCCTACAATGGCCCGGGGTTTTCGAAAACCGATCGATAATTTTTTACGCTCACTGGCAGCAGACCAGATGGACAGGGCCGTTGGTATAATTTTATCAGGTACAGGTACCGAGGGTACTTTGGGTCTGAAACAAGTTAAAGGGCAAGGCGGACTCTCTATTGTACAAAAACCCGATACCGCAAAATATGACGGTATGCCAAGAAGTGTCATTGCCGCAGATGCCCATGATTTTATACTTCCCATCAAGGAAATGCCCGAAATGTTAATCAAATATGCTAAAAATCGAAAATTTGGTTTAGAAAAAACAACCACAAAAATAGATACGACCAAAAACTTATTAGAAAAAATATTCATTGTTTTGCGCAATGAAACAGGATGTAATTTCGGGGATTATAAGAGTAGTACTGTTATTAGGAGGATAGACAAACGTATGGCACTCAACCAAATCGATAAACTTGAAAACTATTTAAAGTACCTTCAAAAAGACCGAGAAGAAGTTCTCAAACTCTTTAAAGAACTGCTCATCGGTGTAACCAATTTTTTTCGCGATACCGAGGCGTATGAAGCCTTACAAAAAGCTATAATCCCAGAAATATTGGATAAAAAAAAAGATGGTGAAACCATCCGTATCTGGGTCGCTGGCTGTTCTACTGGTGAGGAAGCCTATTCTTTGGCCATACTATTTGATGAGGAAATTGGTAAGTGTGGTAAAAATTTGAAAGTGCAGATTTTTGCTTCTGATCTTGACGGTGACAGTATTAATCTAGCTCGGCAGGGTATCTATCCAGAGACCATTGCAACAGATGTAGGTGCCAAAAGGCTCTTCCGGTATTTCATAAAAAACCAAGCAACTTTTAGGATCAAAAAGGAAATACGGGATCAGATCATATTTGCCGAGCATAACCTCGTTAAAGACCCCCCTTTCTCAAAACAAGATTTGGTAAGCTGCAGAAACCTCTTGATCTATCTGAACCAAGAAGCACAAAAACGTGTGTTCACCATTTTTCATTATGCGTTAAAACCCGATGGCATTTTGTTCTTGGGCAGTTCTGAATCTTTAGGGGAACTTGCCAATATTTTTGAAGTCATCGACCGAAAAAATAAAATATTCAGGCATAAAAATGTGGTTACTGCCAAAGTGCCCGATATTAGTCAACTATTTCGAGAGCAAGGCCAAATAGTTTTAGAAAATTCGCTTCCCATAAAATTTCAACCCCGTGAAAACCTAGCCGAGGTAACCGAGCGTTTATTATTGGCCAAATATGCCCCTGCATGCGCCATTATAAACAACGAAGGTGATGCTGTTTATTTTTTGGGTAATACCGGTAAATATCTTCAGCCTTCCCCAGGTGAGGCAAAGCTGAACATTGTAGATATGGCACGTGAAGGACTCAAAACAGACCTACGTGCACTTATCGTTAAGGTACGAAAGAGCAAAAAGACCGAAATAAGTAAAGGGGTCAATGTAAAGACCAATGGTAATTATCAGACCATAATACTTCAAATAACGCCATTAGAACCTTTAAATACCTTTGAAGGTTTTTATATGATAACTTTCGAAGACATAGATAATGTAAAGATTTCCCATTTAGAAGTTACGCCGGTAAAACCCCAAGAAATATCTGAAATTCATGCATTAGAGCAAGAACTCACGGCAACTAAAGAATACCTGCGCTCTACCATTGAAGAACTTGAAGTTTCGAACGAGGAGTTAAAATCTAGTAATGAAGAACTACAGTCTAGTAATGAAGAGCTACAAAGCACCAACGAGGAACTCGAAACCTCAAAAGAAGAACTACAAAGCGTTAACGAGGAAATCATAACTATAAATACTGAGCTCACCTCAAAAATTGACGAACTTGCCTTGGCGTATGATGACATGAACAATCTGCTGGCAAGTACCGATATAGGAACAGTTTTCTTAGATACTGACCTCAACATAAAACGATTTACCCCCCCGATGACAAAAATCATAAATTTAATACAGACCGACATTGGGAGGCCAATTACACATTTATCATCGAATTTGGGCTACGATGGACTCGAAAATGATATAAAACAAGTACTGAAAAAGCTCGTCCCAATCACATCATCGGTTCAAAGCAGCGACGGCACTTGGTACAAAATGGAAATATTACCGTATCGTACTTCTGAAAATATGATAGAAGGCGTGGTAATCACTTTTGTCGATATAACCCATGAAAAACAATTGGCAGATGACCTAAAGAATGCCAAGAAGAGCTATGAAGATTTACTTGAAATGTCAAAGACCATTGTCTATACCCAAGATAAAGATTTAAAATACACAAGTATCGGCGACAACATTCAACCCAACTTTCAGTTTGCAAAAATGGTCGGAAAAAAAGATAGCGATTTTTATTCGAAGAAAGATGCGTCAAGATTGGAAAAAATAAAGATGGAGGTCTTAAAAAAAGGAAAAGCCATACGGGAAAGAATTGACTTAACTATTGGTAAGACAACGTTCCTGTACGATTTATTGGTGAGACCTGTTTACTTGAATGATGCTATGGAAGGAATTGCCTGTACCTTGATAGATATCACAGAACTGCATGAAGCTAAAAAAGAGTTGGTGGAAATAAAAAAAGAAAGGAATGAAGGCGAAAAATCTACCGAATAACGCTTTGCGAAAAAAGGCGGAGGCACAAATAAAAAATTTGCCCCTATCGACCCTAGACCTAACTATGGAAAAGGCCAAGATTTTGATGCACGAACTTGAAGTGCATCAGATAGAACTTGAAATGCAAAACCAAGAATTGCGCGAGGCCCAGCAGCAATTAGAAAAAGCGCGTGATGAATATTGTGATCTGTTCGACTTTGCACCTGTGGGCTATTTGATATTGGACGACAGGGGGGTAATCAACAACATTAATCTTACGGCCTGTAACCTGCTCGGCATAGAACGTTTACATGTAAAGGGCAAACCCCTATCCGCATATTTATCGAGTGGAGAAGCTAATATGTTTTTCGTTAATTTACGAAAGGCTTTCAAGACAGGTACCCTAGCTACCTTAGAATTTAAAATAAGACGTAAAGACAATACATACTTTAACGCGCTAATGCATGGTATAATAGATACCGTCCAAAATATAGATGGTCCCGTATGTCGTGTTGCAATTCAAGATATTACCGAAACTCGAAAGATGGAGGTCTTACAAGAACAACATGAAGACCTAGAGAGGGAAAACACGAAAATCGAAAAATACAATCAAGAACTGGAGAAAATCGTTTTGGAGCGCACTAAAGAACTGAGCGACGCCCTCGAATCGGAAAAGGATATCAACGAGATGAAAAGTGCCTTTATCTCAATTGCTTCACATGAACTACGCACCCCTGTAACCATTATTCTATCTTCTGTTATCCTTATGGAAAAGTTCAAGAATAAAGGGGAATACGAAAAAATTGACCGGCATATTCAACGCATCAAATCTGCGATAAAAAATTTCACCGTAATTCTTGATGATTTTCTTTCTTTGGAAAAATTAGAACGGGGCATTGTAAGGGTAAAAAAAGAGACTTTTGATATCATAGAATTTATGAAGGTACTTACCGAAGAAATGGAAGCCATACTCAAACCAGAGCAACATATTCATTATTCGCACGAAGGAAACAATTTGGTAGTACAAAATCAAAAAATATTACATAATATATTGGTCAATCTTTTGACCAACGCCATAAAATACTCTGAAACAGATGTGGTGCTAAATACTATAAATAGAAACGGGGAATTGACGGTTATTGTAAAAGACGAAGGAATCGGTATTCCTGAACAGGATCAAAAAAATCTTTTCAAAAGGTTTTTTAGGGCCGAGAATGTTAAAGACTATCAAGGCACTGGCTTGGGGCTGAGTATTGTAAAAAGGTATGTTGAACTGTTAAGTGGAAGCATCGAATATGTCAGTGCCTTGAGCCATGGCAGTACTTTTACCATACAACTACCCGAAGATTGACCACCAGTTTTTTAAAAACATTATAACAATAAATCAGGGTAATAAGCATAATCTATATACCCTATGTTTTTACAAACTTGGTACAATAAAAAGTTCTAAGACAATCAATAAATAATTTCTTTTAAGGGAAAAATTCTTTCATATTCAGTACATGATACATCGAAAAGTAGTCCTTCATCATAAATTCGCTCAAACTCTTTGGCCGTAGGTTTCAAGTAAATTTGGGTACGAATACTATCAGTTCCTTTAAGCGTACCCACTGTGGTAATGGAATCTAATTGCGCCAAGTTATCAGGTATATCTGCCCGAGCAATAGACAGGAAGTCTCCCCTTCTTTGAGAAACCACCAAAACTTCCCATGCATCTTCTTTCAATTTTAGGTTTAAAACAAGATGCCCTTTAAAGGGTTTTAAAATCCCTGCATCACCAATTGCAAAAATAGTATCGCGTATAATAATTTGGGAAACTAAGGTATCCCCTTTTTCGGTAATGGGAAAATACCCTTCCCAATCCTTTACGTACAGCTGCCCATTTACCAGTTCAAGATCAGGGTCTGCCACTACTTCTTCTTTGGTTGTTTTAATCAAAAACTCCTTACGCCTTACAAAGACCTTATCGTCAACATACAAAGATGCACTGTCTACCTTGCACCAGTAAATACCCTTGTACATATTCGGAATTGTTGAGAGTGGTTTAACAGCAACAGGTTGTGGTTCTCCAAAAACTACTGCTGGTTGACATGAAGCCAAAAGCAATATTATTACAACTGTTTTAAGAATTCTTATCAATCCTTTTTTCATTTTTAATGTTTTATAATAATTCACTAAAGTTTGTATTATAAAACTAAGGGTAACTGTCAACTTAAAAAATGATAAAAATCAGCAGTAATTTGTTTTGATAACTAATAGCAACGAATACATCGAAACAAATGTTTGATTTACTAACAATGTCCTTGCTTACCTTTTTAACTACTTCTTTAATTTATTTTTTATAAAAATGGAATACTTATATTATCATATGGTATATCAAAAAATATAAAAATTCCAATTAAAATGTCAACAAACAGTAAAAATGCAAGTATAATCAACACTGCTGTATCGAGATCCATATTTAATATTTTAAATTTTCCTCGTTTCATTCTTACCTGGGTCATTCGCTCATTAGTTGTTTTTTGAAATTAAAATCTTATTCAATCGCTCAATAATTGTATCTACAAAAAGTGGAGCATCAGCTAGTATTGATTCGCCTGTTATGGCATCTACACCTTCCATTTTATAACTGCCTTCACCAGAGGTTGTGAGAACAATAATTTTATTACTATACTCAGGATATTCTTCAATAAAAGTTTGCACAGTTAAGGGCGGTTTCCAATTCTCCCAAGTATGCATGATAACGAGAGCGTTATATTTTCTTGGGTCAATAGTCGGCAGTGTTGAAATATCAACAACTTCGATATATACAGAATCAGCTTTAAAATGATCCACTACTCCACTGGTCACCTTATTTTTAAAATCACTGCCCTGGGTGGCAATCAATAGCTTTTTTTCAAAGCTGGGAGTGTTGACTTCATAAGGCGCTACAACATCCATCGAATAGTTGTATTGGTACCATATAAGAAAAAGGAAAAAGACAATCATTACAGCTAAAATTATTAAAACTACTTTTTTGAAAAGTTTCATCTTATTATGGTATTACGAGTTTATAAATACTACTCTTAAAGTTTTTTTTAAATCTTGAGGATAAGACTTCATTACTGTGGCTTTATCGTAACTTCTATTAGATTCTAACAGAAGTTAACTTGGGTTTACCTTCAATATTCAATTCTCATTTTTATAAAAAACTTATTACTGCTTGTTTAGGTCAATAAGCTTAAAATTTACTTACCTATAATTTGTGTAACATTCATTCAATATGAATTATGAGTCAATGATACTTGATAGCTCTTCGCTATCCATTATGTATTCGGTAACCTTAAAAGTCTCTTTTCTATTTTTTCGAAAAGCTATTACGAACTGCTCCATCTCCTTTTCTAAATGTTCGTGCTCTGTTATTACAATTCCTGCATCCTTTGCATTCGAGTCTTCTATCAAAAAACCTAATCGAACATGGTGCCTACTTACTTTTTCAAGCAAGTCTTTAACGCTCACAGTCATTTCTTGCAATCCCAATTTCAGCTCTTTCACCATATCCATATTTTCTTGCTTTGTAATCCAAATAAAATACTTATCGATAAGATGGTGCAGAAATAATAGATCATCACGATAGAACTCAAGATCAGATATCCAATATTTTGTCAACACATAGAGTTCGTCCCATGGTCCATTTTTTAAAAATTCAATGTCTTCACTGTATTTTAAATTACTCATCACACTCAAGTTTTTATTTGTGATTTAAATATAATAGAGTGCCTTATTAATACAAATGACCCAAATCATTAGTAAGATAAATTTCTTATGACGTTAGTCATTTTCACTAACATGAGGTAGCTGTAGATTTACAGTATCATAATAAATCTATTGCTATGAAAACTATTTTATATGCCACTGATTACTCTGAAAATTCGGTTTCCGCATTACGACTTGCATATTCTTTAGCAAAGAAATTAAGTGCAAAACTGATTGTTATGCATGTTTTTGATATGCCCATTACTTTGGCAAGTACAGTTACGGTAACTTATTTGAAAAAGGAAAAAAAGCTATATGTAGAAAACCGAGCCAAATTGAAAAACTTTGTTGACCATTATCTAGATACTATAGAAATGTACATGGATTTGAATTTTGTGGTATATGAAGGTACTTCTGTTTCAAGCAGCATTATAGAAAAAGCTATCAAGTTCAATGCAGATCTGATATGTGTCGGTGCCAAAGGAGCCAGTGTATTAAAAGAATTATTATTGGGAAGTACAGCGAAAACACTCCTAAAAAAATCTCCATGTCCGTTATTGGTCGTACCTACAGGTGGTGAAAAGACAGAAATGAATAAAATGGTCTATGCCACAGATTTTGAGCAGGCAGATATTTTTGCCCTTAACAAACTTGCAAAAATTGCACATCAATTTGATGCACAAATAAGAGTGGTACATATTACAACACGAAATGAATATGATGGTGAGGGCCAAATGGAATGGTTTAAGGAAACCCTAAAACAAAAAGTGGACTATGCCAAAATGGAATTTGACCTCGTCTTTTCAGAACAAATTTTTGAAGACTTACTATGGTATCTTGAAAATGCAGAAGCTGACCTTTTAGTAATGTTGGAACGGAAAGAAGGTGCTTTTTATCAAAAATACTTTCAACCCGACTTGGTACAACAAATGGTAAAAAAAAGTACTGTGCCTTTACTTAGTTTTAATGTCGGGGGACTTTAACTACCTCAACGTCAGAATCAGCAATGATTTCTTGATATTCACTAGTTACCTGAGCACTTTCATCTACTTTTAGCCCACCGATCATAGTATACTGGCTTTTTATTTTTTCTCGATAGAGCCAAAGTAGCCAGCTGCTAAATGCAGGAAGATAACGGATAGTGAAATTGGCCAAATTTCCCAATCCTGTTAATGTTATTCTATTTGTTCTTTTTTCAATCATCTTACGAATGCTTTGGGCAACAGATTCTTGAGTGGCCAAATGCATGTTCGTACGTTTGGGTAAATAGACCAGAGAACCATCAACATCCAAGATTTTTTTATTCGGGTCGTTTTGGGTAAAACCCACAAAGGCGATACCAACATGAACACCATAATCCCAAAGTTCTATTCGAAGGGCCTCTGAAAGTGCTGCCTGGGCCATTTTAGAAGCACTGTAGGCCGAATTGAATGGCATTCCCCTAAAGCCTGCTATGCTATTGATAAAGATAACATGCCCTTTTGTTTTTTTTAGGTGAGGTATGGCATACTTGCTTAAATGGGCAGCCCCAGTAAAATTGGTCTCAGAAAGAATGGTGAAATTTCTGTCTGCCGAATTCTCAATAGAACCCCTACTACTTACCCCTGCATTATTCACCAAAATATCTAGTCTACCATACTTTTTTATGACCATATCAATCAAAAATCTACATTGGTCCTGTTTTCGAATATCTGCAATAGCAGCTTTTACATTACAGCCATTAGCCAAGAGTTCATTTTCTGTACCTATTAATTTCTCATCATCTCTACCGTTTAGCATAACCTCGGCACCCTGTTTCGCCAACTCCCAAGCTATGGCCTTGCCAATACCCATGCTAGAACCAGTTACTAAAACCACTTTATTTTTTAAGTAATTCTTCTTCATACCATTACCATTTTACAACGATCTTTCCCATAGATTTTCGAGATTCCAAAAAAGCGTGGGCCTCTGCGAGTTGCGCTACTTGATATTCGCCACCTACATGTGGCTTAAAAATCCCTTCTTCCGTCAATCGAATGACCTCTTGCATAACCTTTGCTATTTTCTCTGGATTTTCTTCTGCAACTTTCAACATATTGATACCTATCATTCCCTTTGAACCGCTCAAAAATTGTAATGGGTGATATAGCCCGAACTGCAAAAGCACCCGAATTTTTCCAAATATGGTCTTGGTCCGGTTCATACTTGAAATACCAAAAGAAAATACTCTTCCACCTGCCCCGAGCAAACGAAAGTCCTTTTTAACCGATTTTCCACCAACTGGATCAAAAACAGCATCCAAGCCCTTTTTCACAATAACTTTCCTTATAACTTCTTCAAAATCATCTTTTCGGTAATTTATTGGATAGTGCACGCCATTCTTTTTGAGATAGGCCACCTTTTCTTGAGAACCACACGTACCGAAAACAATACACTTTTTATGCAATGCCATCTGAACTAGGGCCGTACCCACTCCCCCTGCTGCTGCATGTATAAGTACAATATCATTTTCTTGTAAATTGGCCATATTGTGACTTAAAAAATAGGCAGTGTTGTATTGGGTCGCTAAAGCAACGGCAAAACCTGCAGAGAATAAATTCGGTATTTTATAAACTACCCCATTGTCGGCCAAAGCAAATTCGGCATACCCCCCGAACTTGGTCAATGCAATAACTCTATCTCCCAATTTCAGATGATGTACCTCAGCGCCGATCGCATCTATTACACCCACCACATCGTAACCCAATATTGCAGGCAATGGAGGAGCTGCTTTGTAAAGTCCCAATCGCGCCATAACATCGGCAAAATTCAACCCAAAGGCTTCTACTTTTATCAAAACCTGGTTTGGTCTAGGCTTGGGCTTATCTGCTTCCCTAATTTCAAAAGCCTTCTCGGAATTTCCGTACTTTATTAGATATGCAGCTTTCATAAATTAATTTGTTTAAGATGTTAAGGTATAACCGTTTGTTATTACCTGTAATGACCAATATCATTTTAAAATCACCTATTAGTAAATAAATTTCATGCTTAAATGGTCTATCTATCTCTATTATGAAAAAAGCCTGGTGTATTATCGTAGTCTTATCTTTCAATTATCTATTCGCCCAAGAAGACAAAACATTCAGTTCATATGCAACCCTTGAAGGTGTTAAGACTATTGAAATACATAACAATCTTTGTGTTAGTCTATACCCAACATATTTTTATGGTGTACAGATTAAGGGAGATAGGAGTCTAAAGGACATTATAAAATGGAAATTTGAAAATTCAACGCTAATACTTTATACGAATCAAGAAAACCCTTTGGCCAGTACTACTGAAATTATTCTTTATGTAAATGAACTGAAAGAAGTAAAATTGTCAGAAACGGCTTCAATAGAGACCAATGAAAAATTAGCTACAGACAGCTTTACCCTGTATTCTTTAGGAGAATCCTATTACGACCTACTAATCGATTGTCAGAATTTTAATTTAATTATGGATGGTTCGAGTACAGGAAATATATCTGTAGAAGCAAAAAATGTATCTATAGATGCGAAAGGAGCCTCAAACACATCAATGAAACTAAAATCTAACAAAGTTAATGTGAAACAATCGGACAAGAGTATAGTAAGCTTAAATGGAAAGACACAATCATTAAGTGCAACAGTAGACAACAAAGCACAATTATATGCTTGGGCACTCTTAGCAAAAGACGTGTATCTTTTCTCATCAAACTCTGAGGATATTCAGGTATTTGCAGAAGATCGTCTTAAAATAAATGGTCAGGGCACCGGTAAAATTTATGTTACAGGAAATCCGAAGCAAATTGATACCATCAATTTAAATAAAAAGACAAAGATTATTTACCGTTTTCAATAAACTAGAAATCAATTAAAAAGTCGGGACAGTAAATAGGTATTATAAAAAATACAAATAGTAAAAATAGAACAGCCCAAAGTGCCCACATCAATATAGGATATACAATTAAATTCCCTTTGGAATTAGGTTGTAGTGAATGTGCTATAAGTCCATGTATTCCAAAACTAAATATCAGAAATGTTAGACTAGAAGCAACTATAAGAAAACTTTTCGTATGATTATCTTTTAAGGCAAATAGATAAATTGCCAATGCAATTGAAATCACTATTACTATTCTAAATATTCTTCTGGCCATAATAGGTGGTTATTTTAAGTGGTATAATTAATAATTAAAGGTTTGATGATTACGTTCATTAAAACTCATTAGGGGAACCCTGCCGTAAGACTCCATTTTTTTGACCAGGTCCTGATGAAGCCATTTTTTCAAGCCTTTCTTTTCCCTTTCAAGCATAACCACCAAATCGGCGCCGACATCTCCTAAATAAACTCGAAGCGAATCAAAAATATCATCAGAAATAAACAGTTTAAATTCAATGTTTTTATACATCACCCGTTCTTTAAGCGCGTCTTTGAACCACTCCATCTGCATATCTCCTTTATATTCTTTCTTTGTGGAAATATGAACGATATTGATCTTCGCATCTAAGGGTTTTGCAATTTCGACCAGGCTCTTGATCGTATGAATATCTTCTTCTTCAAAATCTGTGGCATACACAATAGTTTTTATCTCAACATGGCTCATATCAGCTGGTATCGCCAATATAGGGCAAGGTGCATTTTCTATGAGTTGTTTAGTTGTGCTACCCATAATCAATTCTCGTATACCACTACCTCCCTTCATACCAACAAGAATTATATTGGCGTGCCATTCGTTGGCTATTGTAAAAAGACCTTGTATAACAGATTTGTTTTCTACAATCTCTAAATGTATGTTCGGGGCATTCCAATCTTTGCCCAAATGTTCGTTGCAAAATTTCTCTAATTTAGAACGGTGCATTTTAAAATTATCTTTCTCTAAATCCGGAAAAGGTTCTGAAAGCACCTCAGTGCCCAGTACAGTGGGGTAATCGAACACATGTGTTATAACCAAACGAGTACCTAACTGCGTGTTCAATGCATGGGCATATTTTAAAGCTGCTGCTGAATTATCGGAATAATCTGTGGCGTATAAAATTGTTTTCAATTTGATTGCTTTTAATTTGAGTTCAAAACTATTAACCATTAACATGCTAACAAATGACCTATATCATGCTCTTCATTTAAAATGTAGAATATATTTACTCCTCACAACTAATGCACTAGTGTCATGAACGATTTAAGAAAGGTAGTAGATGAAATCGAAAAGCTTACAACGAATATCGAGACCAATTATCCAGAACTTTATCGTTCTTTGGATGAAAATCCATTGACTATTCCCACTAAGCAAAATCCACATATCGATAAGGAAGTCATGCAAGAATACCTAGAAAGTTTAAAGCAATTATTGAAACACCATCTAGAAACCCATAAAAGCGCTAAATAACTTCCATCCAAACCAAGATTATAGTAAAATAATTTTTCGTTTAGAAAAATAAATCGGTTCAAAATCGATAAGACCTTAGCAAACCTGACCCTACAATGGTAAGGGCATTACCTATATTTAGAAGTATATTAAAATCTACACTTTGGCCATAGGGCAAGGTATAAGAGAACAAATATACATACCGATTCTGTAGGCTTTATTCTTTGGGATAAAACCTTTTCCTGTTGATTATTACAAGAACGGATTATGGCTATAAAAATTTGATTAAATACAATACTCGTATCGAATGAAATTCAAGTTCTTGATACATGCATAAAAATATATACCACCTGACTCAAATCATTTTATAACATTCTAGTTTTCAATTACTTTGAGTTAAACTTTTTAAAACCAGCGTTATGAGAACACTACTACTTCACTGTACATTACTCTTTACAATAGTAGCCATCGCTCAGCATGAACGAGGAAAGGACATACTAATTTCAGAACATCAAAAAGATGACATCTATCTGGCTGGAAAAAACATAGATATCAATGCTGTAGTAAGTGGCGATATGGTTTTGGCAGGTAGTAAAATTACGATTCGAGATACCATTTATCAAGATTTAATAGTCGCCGGTGGTGAAGTCATCGTCAAAGGCTATGTGGCCGATGATATACGTGCAGCAGGAGGAAAATTGACCATTGACGCTGAAGTTGGTGACGATGTTATCGTGGCCGGTGGTGAAGTTCTTATTACCGAAAATACCATCATTCACGGTAACCTCATCAATTTTTCTGGTGATATAGAAATGAATGGTGAAGTCATGGGAACTATAAAATCGTATTCAGGAGAACTAATAATAAATGGAACTATTAACGAAGAAGCTGAGCTATTTGGTGAAGACATACTCATTAATGGAGAAATCAAAGGCACCTCTAAATTAGCGGCTTCATCGATTACCATTGGCGAAAGTGCCAAGTTTCATGAGAATGTACACTATTGGTCAGAGGACAATCAAGTAGATTTTAAGAATTCCCTTATCGGCGCAACGGCCAATTTTGATGAAACGCTTATGGGCGACCGACAAGAATTTTCATGGAAAGGTTTTGGTATCGCCGCTTTCGGTTTTTGGTTGTTCTATCTTTTCTCGGCATTTTTGGTTATCGTTCTTTTGAATTGGGCATTTGGCAACTTTTTTTCAACTGCTGCCTCCTATCTAGATACTACCTTTTTAAAGAGCGTGGGCTACGGGGCAATATATCTCATCGGAGTTCCTTTTCTAGTTATAGCAATGATCGTCATGATCATCGGTATTCCTATTGGTTTATTTCTAGGGGGCTTTTATGTCTTCAGCTTACTATTTGGGCATTTAATAACGGCCTTGTTAATTGCGCAATATCTTGGCAAAAAAGCCGATAAACAATGGAATTTTTGGTCAATGGCAATTTTGGCTTTGGGTATTGCCTCGGTTATACGTTTGCTGACCTTTATACCCTTCTTAGGTACCTTATTATCCTTTGTCGTTATCGCAATGGCATATGGATTAATTACATATACACTGTTGCAGAAAAAGGCTTCCTTGAAGTTTGAAAATTGATATGAACGTATCGGCACTTTATTTGGTGTCCATTAGAGAAGATATGAGCTTAGTTCATGCAATGTGGATCAATAGCATGAACTAATAATCCAATATCGATTTGAATAAAAATATACTTGTTTTCAAATCTTATTATGAAGGTTAAAACTTTATAATATTACAAGTGAGAATACACTTAACTATTTTGAAGAAAAAAAATATAAATCTATCTCGATAAATAACTTACAGAATGACCCTGTTAATTATTTATGAGGTAGCTAATTACCAATTTGAAAAAGCTTGTATTTGAAAATATTGTTCAAATACACCGTTAGAATTACTCTTCACACTTAAAAATGATTGAGCCTGTAAAAGGGTTTGACGAATCCGTTTCACTACTTATAAGAATACCGTTTTCAGGAACATATTTTATCTTATTATCAAACTTATCGAACCAATTACCAAATAATTGTGCAATCAATCTCTTCTCATTAAGTTCTTCGATGTACATAGTGCAAAAAATGGTATGATGTGTATGTGTCAATTCTAAGACTTGGTTTAAGAATTTCTTCAATAAATTCGTGCTATTTGTTGCATCAACCTCTATTTTCATTGTACAATCAGTATGTCGCGTAGGATTGTAAATTTTATATTTCAACTTATTGGCCAAGCTTTTTAAGCTCTTTTTAAAAAGTTCATGTAAACCGTTCGCTTCTATTTGAATAGTCACTTGCGGTTTAACTTTGGCAATCCTATCCATATTACGATTAAGATGCCGGTGCTGCTTGTTTAAAATTTGAGTTTCCATAATATTTTTTTTATTTATAAAAAAATCACAAAATGAGAGGTTGTTTTGAACATCTAGAATTTGATCGGATATTCATAAAACAACGCTCTCAATTAAATTGCCAAAATCATTCTTGCATTGAAATTTCGAAGGAAACTTTGGTAGTTACTCTATATTGAACAATTTTATTGTTATCTACCGATACCTGCATATCTTGAATGTAAACTGATCTAATATTATTTATCGTTTTTGATGCTTGTGCAATAACGTTCTCAACTGCTTTTTCAAAACTTTCAGTTGAGTTTCCCATGAGTTCAATGACTTTTAGTACAGACATAATTTTTATTTTTTATGATTAATAATTTTTTTTAAAGAAAGTTTCCCATTTCATCAACTTTGACCCTTACAACTTCATTACCGTTTTCTAGTTTCAACTTATACTTCTTACTTGCTCCCTTGTTATCTTGATAATTCACTAAATAAATATCTTTGGTAATTGTCCATCCAGGAAAACGATTATAAACAGATTCCCTCACAGCTTTCGGCAGGTTGACATTCTTAAATCTTTCTGCTGTACGGATCAGTTTTCCATCTGCATCGTAGGCAGCTAAAATAGTGCCCTCAGGAATAAAAAAGTTAATCTGATATAAATCATAATCATCTTGATAAAACTCAGAATCTTTAACATCGAACGATGCGACCTTACGTTGTAATAATTCTACAGGAATCGATGCTTCTTCTTTTGTATTTAATTCGTTCAAGTACTTATAATTAGTTGCATACACAGATACCTCAGATAACTTCTCTGTCTTAATAATTTGGGAATAAGCTTGAGAGCTTAACCCAATTGCCAATAAACCTAATAATACTTTTTTCATGATTTTTAATTTTTTAGTTAATACTTAAATGTTCGTGTTTACTTAATTTTTCACTTGTTGCTATTGGCTAAATTATTGAGGAATGCCATTGTCTACAATGACCTGTATCAGTTGAAAAAAAATGTATAAACCGATTAATTATCAATTTTATAAGTACTGACCAAAATCATATGCCGTACAACGTGTAAGTCTTAGTTTTAAGAAAAGCTAAGAAATACCGGAGGTTATGAGAAGAAATTAAAATAAAAAGGAGTCTATTGACTATTGAACTATTGACCAACAATTACATTGGTCATTTAGCATATATTTCAAGCTCTTACCCCCCAAGTAGTACCCATTACATACTACTATGTTTATGCTACCAATACGATTACCGGTTATTCGTCTGAAGGGCACAAAATAGTTGCTATGTGTAAAAATTCAATAGTCCAATTATGTGCTGATGGGATTATTTCGGTAGATAAATGGCAATCAAATCTGCTAAAGCGTTCAATACAAAATTCGAATTATGCGGACAAGCACCTAGCGATTTTCCTGAATTTGCCCAATTTCTGGTCGATGAGGACATTGATAGTAATTCATTTAACCCCGATGCCTTTTTACAAGGTACCGGGAACATCAACAAAGGTGAAAAAAACGAACTAACTCTAGGCTAGCAGAAAGCAGTAACTATAAATTCATTTTAAATAAACACAACTAATTGAACAGAATCTTCACCCTTACCGTAAACCCAGTCGTTGATAAAAACACGACAATACCAAGTTTAGTACCTCACAAAAAGATAGGATGTACTGAACCAGTATATTATTCTGGCGGAGGTGGCATCAACGTTTCTAGGGCCATAAATAATTTGGGAGGCAAATCAGTCGCCATTCATTTCTCTGGTGGGCGTATAGGAATACATCTTCAAGAATTATTATCAAATGAAGATATTGAACACTATGTTATTGACTTGAAAGGAACAACGCGTGAGAACCTTTCAGTATTTGATACCGCTACAGATTTATATTATCGTTTCGGACTCCCAGGACCGACCGTAAACGATAATGAATGGCAAAAAGGTTTGAACATAATTGAAAGCACTTTAAACGAAACCGATTTTTTAGTAGTCAGCGGAAAATTAACTTCAGGTATCCCAGATGATTATTATATGATGGTAGGCGAGATAGCCAAGCGAAAAAGAGCAAAATTTATTTTAGACACCAAAGGAAGAGCCTTAAAGCACGCCATAAATACGGACATTTATTTATTTAAACCAAATTTATCCGAACTCGCAAGTCTTTATGGAAATGAGATGTTATCAAACAAGATGTTAGAAGAATCTGCTAAAGATTTTATGGCAACCCATAATTGCAAAATCATGGCCGTATCATTAGGGCGTCGTGGTGCTTTATTGGTTACTGAAGATATTCTTGAATACATACCGGCGCCCATAGTCCATGAAAAGAATACGATCGGTGCTGGCGACAGTATGTTAGCTGGTATGCTTTTGAAAGCACAGGCAGGGCATACTCCCAAAACTATGATACAATATGGAGTCGCTGCTGGAGCCGCCGCTACCTTAAAACGTGGAACCCAACTTTGTCAAAAAGAAGATGTTGAAAAAATCTTTAAATGGGTGAAATTAAATGTTTCTGTCAAATAAATAGTTAACCGGCCAATACTATATTTGAGATAAGAAAACATGACTATCTTATCCTCATATCTTAAAATAAGATCCTTCGTATTTAAAAAAAATTACCTGTTTGGGCTAAAGGTTCTTTTAATTTTCAAGAAATACATAACTGCAAACATTCGTAAAACCTTTAATGAACAATTTCAATACCCTTGAATTAGTGAATACATCGGTTACTGGTAAAAAACACCCAACTTTAATTTCTTAATTACCTGTAAAACTAGTATGCTAAAGTAAAACCTAATACTTTTTTATTTCTCTTACGCGGTTAAGAATATATTCGAATTATCGTAAAACCTGGCATAATTATTTACCCATCAGAACAACTAATCTAATTTGTTAAAATATTCTATACTGATGCACATCATTTTAAGCCGCTTAGCATCATTATACATTTACTCTTAATAGTATAAGCCAAATCTAAATACTTTGACTAGATCCAAGCAGATAGTCATTTTTAACCTATACCATTATTGGCGAATTACAAATAAAAAAAATAAACAATTAAATAATTTACAGATGAAAACAGATGCAACAATTAAATTAGATGTACAAGACGAACTGGCATGGGAACCTAGTATAGATGAAACCAAAATCGGCGTGGCGGTAGACGAAGGTGTCGTTACCTTAAGTGGTGAAGTGGATAGCCATTCAAAAAAAATAGCAGCTGAAAAAGCGGCCAAACGGGTGAGTGGCGTAAAAGCGGTCGCAGAAGATATCATGGTGAAATATCCGTCAAGTTTGGATAAATCTGATACTGAAATTGCCAAGGCCGCTGTTGATGCTTTAGAATGGCACTCTTCAGTACCAAATGACGCTGTTATTGTAAAAGTAGAGAATGGTTGGGTGACTCTTTCGGGAGCTGTTAAATGGGCTTACCAAAAATATTCAGCTTCAAATGCCGTAAAAGATTTGGTAGGTGTTAAAGGCGTATCCAATAGTATTTCGATCAAACAAGATGTAAAACCTATATTGGTGAAAGACACCATTGAGGAAGCTTTTGAGAGATCTGCACGAATCGATGCAAAGGGGATTATGGTCTCTACCGATGGTAATACCGTAACCCTTAGTGGAAAAGTAAACTCAATCAAAGAAAAAGAGGAAGCGGAAAAAGCGGCATTTAGGGCTCCAGGAGTACTTCATGTTGTTAACAAACTTAAAGTTCAATACTATCCCACATATGCATAATCTTTAGGTAAGCTTAGTATAGTATCAATGAAAAAGCTCTTTCTTTATATCTATAGTTAGGGCTTTTTCATTGGGTCAAATTCTATAAGATTTAAAGTATGAAGATTATTCTATGAAATATAAATTAGGTCTTAGGGTAGTTATTAAAAACATTTAAATCTCCACACAAAATATTGAAGCTGTCACTTTCAAATTTGAGCACGCAATACTGGCTGATGAAACGACTATTTTTTAATTATCAAATCAATAGTATAATAAGTAAAAGCAGTTACTATATATTCTCAATTACTTGGCTCTGACCATTGCCCAATAGGCTAGGAAATCGATATTCAATCAGCTATGATTAATTAAATAGGACTGTAACAAACTTACCTGAAAATCACCTACGACCGAAAGTTCTACATCTGCATTAATCATCACTAGGCCATAAGCCAAGTGGGATAGTTTACAATCGTTTATAATTTGTCTTTCGATCCCACTAAAAACCGGTTTGAAATGTTTGTTCAATTCCAATCCTGAAGCCTTGCTTATATTTATCGCCTTAATAACCGCATCTGATATCTGCTTGGGTGATAGGCCTTGTTCCAATAGATCACTAGCTAAATACGTCATTTGTGCGCTATAGTAAAAATCCATAAAACGGGCAATGCTATCCACAGGTCTAAAATCATTTATAAATACGGTCAGTTCCATAGCTTTAGTTTTTTAACATTTAGAGTTTCTTGACATACCCGAACACCATTTTTTTGAATTCCCTGAAATCATTGGTGAATAAATCCATTCGCTCACCAAGGCTTCTATGTTTATCACGGTAGTCCATGTCAGATAATCCTTTTTGACCTTTAATTAAATGTGATAAAAGGCGCTCATGCTGTTTAATATCGTCTTCTAAATAATCAAACAGATTTGCATGTATTTGGTCTAAATTCTTCAACATTTCGGTATACTCAGATGTCTTTTTTTTATCCTTATTCAACAAATTGGCAAAGAATTTGGTTTCGTCTTGCCAGAAGGCAATGGTTTCTAACCACTCTCTACTTTCTTGATGAAGAACATCAAGGCTCGCACCCAATAGTAATAATGCTGCTTTTGTATTTGAAGTTGCTGTTTTCATTTGAATTTTATTTTGATTTTATTACTCCTCAAAAATTCAAAATAGTTTTATAGCACCAAATGATTTAGATCAGTATAAATTCTCACTAAAAATATAGGCGTAATAAATTAGTACTAAAACTGACCAACGTCATTTTTAAAGCCTTTTGAATAAAGTAATTTTATGTAAAATCAACATTACATGAAATCAGATGCACAAATAAAACAAGATATATTAGACGAACTCGTGTTTGAACCCAATATAGACGAAACACAAATAGGAGTTATTGTTGAAGATGGTATTGTAACACTAAGTGGCGTTGTAAATGAATACCACAAAAAAGCCTTGGCCAATAAAGTTGCGAAGCATGTTGCTGGCGTTAAAGCAGTTGCTGAAGATATTGAGGTAAAATATGGTGAAGATTTTAAAAAGACCGATAAAGAAATTGCAAAAGCAGCGGTACACGCATTGGAATGGAACGCTAAAATACCCAATGAAAAAATCATGGTTTTTGTTGAAGATGGTTATATATATTTATCAGGTAATGTAGCTTGGGATTTTCAACGAAAAGAGGCAGAATACAGTTTACAAAACTTATTAGGAGTAAAGGGTGTCGTCAACAACATCGAGATAATACCAGTGGCAAAAGCCAAGAATATTGAAGAGCAAATTACCCAGGCCTTAGAGCGTTCTACCAATTTGATGGCCAAAGGTATTCGAGTTCAAGTTGATGGTGACACTGTTCAGCTTAAGGGAAGGGTTCATTCTTTAAAGGAACGGGAATTGATAGAAAAAACAGCTTATAAAGCTAATGGTGTTCGACATGTACAAAATGATATTGTGGTACAATCTTACCCCGAGTTCGTATAATATAAAAAAACAGCCAAACTGACCTAGGTCATTTTAGATATCAAAACAACAATGCAACTTAGCTGTATCATTAAAAGTTCATTGAAAAACAACAGTTATATTTAGTATTCATAAAGAGTACTAAAATGCAAGAAAAGAAGAGGTTGCGAAAACTAGTTGATACCTTTTTAATCTCGAACGGATATAGCAATATGTTTAAGTAGGATCATTATAGTAGAAATTAAGTTGAAGAACATCTTCTAGGAAACCGAGGTATTTCGGTACTTCGGTTTCTTTTTTAAATACAAAATTGGTTTTTAGTTCTGTAAGGAAAAAGAAACCATAGCGTTTCGGATGATGCCGTAAGTGTCAAAATCAACTTTTGAATCAATTTAGAGATAAAATGATGTAAAAGTTAGATAGAAATCATAAACGAATTCATACGTTTCGTGTGAAACAGGAGGCCTCGGTCTCCTGTTTTTATTTGTTCTATTTTAAAATATAAGTGATGAGAGAATTACTCTAAAATGTATCATGCTGTGAATTTTATTTTTAAAGTAATTATTCAATGATTTTCAATTCAGGATCATAACCTCTTACGAAGAGAAGAAAACATTCCTCGTTCAAATCTTTTAAATATTTGGATGAATTATTTTCGGTTATACCAAGACCTCTTAGAATACCATATGGTCCAGAAGGTATTTCACCAAAACTGTAACATGATTTTCATTCAAAAACTGGGAAGCCAAAGAACCTGTTATGAACAGTGTACCTATTTCGAGATAACAGAAAATCGCAAAATCAGTTTTTCTCCCAATACCCCATTCAAATAATGCTTTAATTCCGTTTTGGCTAATTTGGTTTGTTTATTGTTCAGTAAACAATCTTGCCCTAATTTTCCTAAAATGGAAATATTTGGTTTTACTGAAGTAGTATTACTTATTTCTAGAATTGCCTCTTTAATATGGGGTGGCCTTCGATAAATTTTAATTAAAAAAGTACCGAGAATCCTGTTTTAACCATATTGTTTTCACGACTTCATAAGGTTTGTAATAGATGTAGATAAACAAGTTCCACTAAGGCATATTTAAACAACTCCATACTTTTTAAGTATAATTCAAGTCATTTCAAGAGCATTTTCCCCAAGTTGTTTTTAAGCAGATATTAAAAATGATTAAGTAATAGTAGTTCACACGATTTAACAATCTGCAATATGAAGTAATTCTTCTTTATCTAGAATAATGATTCTTCGACCACTATCTGTTGTAATCAAACCTTCATCTTTAAAATCGGAAAGTGTGCGAATGGCAGTTTCGGTGGCCGTGCCGATCATACCTGCAAAATCTTCACGAGGAATTGACATACCCTTGTTCGGTTTGTCTTTAATAAGACCTTTCTCGTATAGTTCCAATAGTGCTTTGGCCACACGTTGTCGCACGGTAGCAAAGGCCATATCTACTAGATGTGTCTGAACGTTTATTAAGTTATTAGAAATCAGAGAAATAAATTTTTGAGAGACCGCTGGGTTACCATTAAGCAATTTTATAAAATCAGACTTAGGTATGGCACAAAGTTCAGCCTCTTCCATAATAACAGCATTTTCTACATAGGTTCCGGCAGCATGTAATAATGATAATTGCCCAACAAAATCACCTGGCCCATAAAGCCCTGTAACTAATTCTTTACCAGACTCGGTACTTTTGTAGGTTTTTACGTTTCCACTTTCTATAAAGTAAAGTGAATGGGCATTGTCCCCTTCCCAAAATATAATTTCCTTTTTTTGATAGGGCTTTAGGCTATGGTTTTTAGAGAGGCCTTCCATATCTTCATATTCAGAAACTTCACCAAAAAATCTATTGAGACCCTCTAAATTTTTTATGATTTCTTTTTTTAAATTCTCATGTTTATTAAGACGACAGGCAATTGCATCCAACAATTCTTGTTCCTCAAATGGTTTTGTCAAATAGTCATCTGCGCCTAAGTTCATACCCATTCGCATGTCCGACCTATCTGTCTTTGCCGTAAGAAAAATAAAGGGTGTACTAGCTATACTACCATCTTTTTCAAAAGCTCGTAGTACTTCAAATCCATCCATTAGTGGCATCATGATATCACAAAGCACTATATCAGGTGTGAATTCCTTCGTTTTTTCTATTCCTATTTTACCATTCTCAGCGGTAACTACCTGGTAATTGGCCAGTTCCAATATTTCTGCTGTATTTTCTCGAACATCTTCGTTGTCCTCGATCAATAGTATTTTTTTCATGTTCTTATTTATTTAGAAGGAAGTTGTACCGTAAAGGTGCTTCCCTTACCGGTTTTACTTTTAAAACCTACAGTGCCATCCATCAGCTCTGTATAGTGTTTGACTATATGCAGCCCAAGGCCGGTACCACTTATATTCGTTACGTTCTCGGCGCGAAAAAAACGTTCAAACAAACTCTTTTGTTCCTTTTCCGGTATGCCGATACCATTGTCTGTGATTTTAATTACTACTGCTTCATTGGCCTGTTGAATTTCCATAATCACCTCTTTGCCCTCTTCAGAATATTTTAAGGCGTTTGACAACAGGTTGATTAAGATGTGGCTCAACAATTTTGGATCTAAAAAGACAGATATTTCAGCACTTGTATACGTTAATAGAATAGTCTGTCCTTCCTTTTTAGTCGACTCCATTTCATCGATAACAGTTTTGCAGTAATCGATCAATTCAAAATATTGAGGTTTTGCAAACAACTTACCTTCTTCCAATTTACTTAGTGATAGAAAATCATTTAGGATAACAACCAAATTTTTTACATGGGTATGTATTCGCGAAACATGTTTTTCTCGTCGTTTTTCCATATCCGGTCCATTTTGCTTTCCTATCAAAATCGCAGAAGATTGAATAATACTTAATGGCGTGCGAAACTCATGAGAGGCCATTGAGATAAAGCGTGATTTTAGATCATTGAGTTCTCGTTCTGCCCTTAAAGCCTTGGATAATTCTACTTGTACTTTTTTTTGTTCGGTAATATTATTGTAAACCATAAGTGCCCAAACCAAACTTTCTTCATTAGACTTTAAGGGCGTGGTATTCACGGCATAAAAATTGCTCC
Source organism: uncultured Maribacter sp. (assembly GCF_963974015.1). Lineage (GTDB taxonomy): Bacteria > Bacteroidota > Bacteroidia > Flavobacteriales > Flavobacteriaceae > Maribacter. Next base: position 44,679 of record NZ_CAXBBZ010000007.1, read on the forward strand.
CGAACTCTGCCTCAAAAGAAAGACTTTCACCCGCTATAGTTCTGAGTAGATCTTGCTTTATTTGATTAATTTCCTTTTTGGAAAAAATCGGGATAACATCAATATGTTTTCCTTCAAAATCGTCTTTATTGAGGTACGAATGTTTGAGTTCTTCCCCTTCTATATACACAAGTTCAAAATCGGCATTGAATACCATAATAACCCCATTTGGGAAATTTTCAGCAATTGCGTTGAACTGAGCTTGGCTAAACTTGGCCATACTTTCTGCTAATTTGGTCTCTTGAATCTGATCTTCAAGAATAAGATTGTTCTCGACCAATTTTTGTACCGTAGCTTCTATTTCCCTAGTGCGTTCGGCTACTTTATCTTCTAGCTTAATAGCGTATTGTTCTAACTGGTTTTTTGCATTCTGAATTTCGGTAACATCGTTCTGTACCCCAATGAAGTGGGTTAATTTTTTATTTTCATCGAATAAGGGTGTAATACTCAGATCGTTCCAAAATAGGGAGCCATCTTTGCGATAATTTCGCAAAAACACTCGACATGCTTCACCTTTTTGAATCGCTTTTGCCATTGTCACAATGGCCTCTTGATCTCGATCGTCATTCTGTAGAAATTGACAATTGGCACCTATAACTTCTTCGCGTTCGTAACCTGTCATTTCAATAAATGCATTATTACAATAAATTATGGGTAATTCAAGTTTTTGGGCGTCAACGATAACGATTCCATTTCCGGCAACATTTAGTGCTTTGTTCCTTAAACGTAACGTGTTTTGAATTTCCTTTGTTTTTGAAATATCTCGAGCAATTGTCAACACTTGACTTTTGTTCAATGGTACTAACCTACATTCGTAATCGACCTTTTTGTAGGCCACTGGTACCGTTACTTCCATTGTTTCCATTTGTTGGTTACGAAGAACAGTTGATATTGCCTTTTTCAGCTTATCCCCCACTTCTTTTGGTAGAAGATCTTTTATTTTTTTTACCTCAAATTTAGCTATTGGGCCAACGTGACATGATTCTTCGGGAACATGTAATTCTATAATAGTACCCTTTTTATCATGTATGGTCATTACATCAGGCAAAGCTTTAAGAATAGCCTTGTTTTTATCTACGCTATCGCTTAATTCCTTTTCAGCACCTACTTGTTCGGTAACATCGATACCTGAACTTATCAAACCGGTCACTGTACCGTTTTCATCTTTCAATAAAGCATTTCGCCAACGAATCAATTTACTTTTATTTCCTTTGGCAATCACCCAGTTCTCATATACATCAGGTGCTTCTATTCTACATTTAATTATATCGTCGAACAAATGGTCTAAATCTTTTTGTTCGCTTTTATCAATAAAATGATTAAACCAATTCTTACCCAAAATCTCCTTAGCCTCATAACCAAGTACCTCGCACGCTTTTCGGTTTACCATCGTAATTTTATGGTCAATATCAATAACCAGAAAAATCGATGCGGCAGTATCTAAATATTTATGAAGCAGTTCCTTCTCTTTTGTAAGTGAAACTTCAAATTCTCTTTGTTTGGTAATATCTTGCATAAAACCCTCTAGATAATCAACACTACCTAATTGATCTTCTACACAAGACCCCATTTCCAATATCCATTTTAACTTGTTGGTGGCTGTTGTAATTCGATAGCAAATTTGATACGATTCTTTCTTCGATATGGCTTTTCGCCTTTCATTATTGACCTCGTCCCTATCATTAGTATGAATGAGTGTATCCCAACTTAAATTACCTTGTTCATAAAATTGTTCTGGTACATACCCACTGATAGATTCACATGCGCTGCTAAGAAATTCCATTGTCCAGAGCTTATCCGTTTTACATCGGTATACAATACCAGGTGCGTTCGCAATAAGTGTTCTAAGTTTTCTGTCACTTTCAAAAACGGCTAGATCGGCGTTCTTACAATAAACCGCTGAAATTGTTTGGTCTTCGATAACTGTTCTAACCATTCTAAAATCAATCGCAAATTCTACCCCATTTTTATCTAAACCTAAAATCTGTACTGGATCTGAGGGCGGGTTTTTCATGAAGAATTCTAACTCTTTTTTAAATCTCTTCGGAAAGATGATCTCGATATTTTTATTTATTAATGCTCCTTTTTTGTAACCGAACATACGCTCACTCTTAGCATTTGCTTTTAGAATATTGCCCTCTGCATCAAGCACGAACAAACCTGCTAAAGAAGAGTCGAAAATGACTTGATATATGGAAGCTTCAGTTAATTTTGGTTTTTTTTTACCTTTTTCTTTTAATCGGTTCATAGCGTTACATAAATTTATACTTCTTACATTTCGTATTCTGAATAATATATTTTTGGCAATTTATCTGACCGATTATATTGTTAACAAAACCAATAATTTTTTTTAGATTATTTCTGAAATACACATCACCATGTATTGCATTTCTTCAAATGTATCATTGCTATGCAAGGATAAAAATGATATTAGTCATCAATCAGGTTCGAAAAAGAAAATATTTTTTTTTTAATGGTAGCAAAACGTTTTTCGCCTAAGAGAACTCATAAAAACTGTTTTGGCTTCGGCACAGTACCCAAGCTTTATACACCTTTATCATTCAGAGAAGGTTATTATATAGTTGGCGGTACTTTCAACAATTCAACTAAAAACCTGATTATTTTGTATTGCGAAAAGGTAATGGAAGATTTATGTAAATTCTTTTGAAAAATGAATGATTACCTAATTTAAACAAACCATAATATTTTATATAAAGAATGATATGAATTACATATGGTCACGAATAAGGTTTCAAAACTTTGGTCTCATGCTGACTTGGTTTTAAAACACCGCTTTGAATTGATGTACTATTATATTAGCCAATTCATGTTTTACCAAGGAAATATAGTTTCGAACGTTTTAATAATTGCGCCAGAACCAAAGAACCCATGGCAAATAGCACAACCAAAATCAATTGTTGCATAGAAATGGGCTCTAATGATAATACTTTGGCAACAGGAGTGATTAGATACACACCAAATGTTATTACTAGAGATAAAACTATTGCCCCCCACACCCAAATGTTAGTAGTCACCTCATTGATCCAAAAAGATTCTGTATGTCGTGGTAAATTGAAAACATTGAATAATTGTGCCATTACCAACGTATAAAATGCCATATTATTTATAGTCTCACTTGTTAATTCCAACACAAGATGTGAATAGGCAACAATACCTAAAACTGCAAGACTGATACAAAGTCCGTACAAAATTATTGTGTACCAATCCCTTTTATTAATGATGGGTGACTTAGGATTTTTAGGCGGTCGCTCCATAATATCTATCTCCCCTTTTCCCAACCCTAGTGCTAATGAAGGAAAGACATCGGTTATCAAGTTCAAGAACAAAATTTGCATAGGCAACAAGGGCGACGGAAAGTTCAAAGATGCGGCGACACCAACTGAAAGTATCTCTGCCAAATTACATGATAGTAGATATACCACGAACTGACGGATATTCTCGAAAATCACCCTACCTTGTCTTATTGCTAGTTCTATAGCGGTAAACTCATCGTTCTTCAAGATAACATCTGCTGCTTCACGGGCGGCCTCAGTACCACGAATACCCATTGCGATACCAATATCAGCTTTTTTCAAAGCGGGAACATCATTTATACCATCACCGATCATACCTACTATGTGGTTATTATTTTGATATAATTTGACAAGATCCAGCTTTTGCTCTGGGGTAACGCGCGCAAAAACAGTAGCATTCAATAACCTTTTCATTACAGTCGTATTAGGATTCTTCACTATAAATAGGTCTTTGGCTATCAGCACTTTATCTGGAGAAGCATTCATTTCTAACAGACCTACTTCTTGCGCTATTTTTTTCGATGTACCAGGGTGATCCCCAGTAACCATAACTACTTTTATTCCTGCTTTTTTATAAATATCTATGGTCGCCTTAACATCTTTACGTGCCGGATCAAGAAACCCTATAATACCTAAGAAAGTAAGCCCATCCATTATCGTTTTAGAAGTTGGTATTTTTTGCGTTTCTTTAAAAGCAAACGCTAAGGTTCGTAAACCCTGGCCAGCTAGAATGTTCACCTTCTCTTGCCATTCGCTTTTAGTATCAAAAGATATAATGCCGGTGTCATTCATCATAAAATCGCAATGTGTAATAAGGCTTTCAAAAGCCCCTTTGGCATACACATGAATATGTTCTCCATGATTATGGGCGGTTGCCATAAATTTGCGGGCTGCTTCAAAAGGTAATTCCAAGACTTCTGGATTATCTCCTTTTATAGAAAGCGGGTCGTATCCTAAATATTTGGCAAATTCCAATAATGCCATTTCAATAGAATCACCTTGAGCATCATTAGCATTCGTATCTGCATTATTACAAAGAATACTGGCACGAATTATTGTTTCAAAAACTGGATTTTCTTTAATTGAAGAAGATATTTCTGCGGTATATGCAATATCTACCGATTCGTTACCATAAAGTAATGCATGTACTTTCATACGGTCTTCGGTCAAGGTACCTGTCTTATCCGTACAGATAATATCAGTTGCACCAAGGGTTTGAACCGCTTCCAGTTCTTTTATAATGACTTGGCGTTTCGATAACCGTAACATACCTTGTGCCAAAGCAATGGTCGCCACGATAGGTAGGCCTTCTGGTATGGCGGCCACGGCCAATGCTACTCCCGTTTCTACCATTAATAAAAAATCGTTTCCCCTTATATATCCTGCCACAATTACGGTTATTGCAAAAAACAAAGTCAACCAGATCAACCATTTACTCAATTGGTTCAACTTTTTTTCTAAAGGGGTTCGCTCTTCAACGGCTTCGATACCGAGTTGTTGTATGTGCCCCAATTGTGTATGCTTGGCCGTGGCGGTAACAATTGCCTTTCCTGAACCTGCTATTACCATGGTGCCCCTAAATACCATATTATATTGGTCGGTTATCGGTGTATGTTTGGGTAAAATTCCTGTTTGCTTTATGACCGGGGCACTTTCACCGGTCAAGGCCGATTCTTTTACCAATAAGTTGTCTACTAGTATTAAACGAGCATCGGCAGGAACCATATCACCGGTTCTCAACATAATAATATCGCCAGGCACAACTTCAAATGCCTTAATCTGTTCACTTTTCCCCGACCTAGTGACGAATATTTTTGACTGACCCATTTTACGAAGCGCTTCTAACGAACGCACAGCTTGAAGTTCCATAAAAAACCCAATACCAGCCGAAATTAAAATAACGATGATAATAGCAATACCTTCTAAAATATCATTAAAAATAAATGCGAGTATGGAAGCGGCTATAAGAATATACAGTATAGGATTCAATAACTGATCAACAAGAATGCGCCATCTTTTTTTGGGTGCATATTGTGGTATTTCGTTAGTACCATATTTGTTCAAACGTTGATGGATCACCTCCCTATCTAACCCCAATTGGGAATGACTATCCAAACTGGCTACAACTTTGTCTATGGGAATTGCAAACGGTTTCTCGACAATTATGTCCATTTATATTATGAGTTAAGGGTATAAATTAATACCCTCCGAACCTTACCTATCAACATTTACGTATTTAGGCTTTGGCCGGAGGGTATTGTAAAAAGTAGGGTTAAATTAACTAGTGTCTTAAACACTAGGCAATCTGAACCTTTTTAGGTGGTAGTTTTTTTGCCTCTTCCTTTTTCGCTAGGTTAAAACTTAAAATACCATCGTTGTATTTAGCTTTAATGGCTTCCTGTTTTACACTTTCAGGTAGTTGCAAAGAGCGCTCGAAAGCATTATAACTAAACTCTCTACGTGTATAGTTATCATCGGTTTCTTCTTCAGAGGACGACTTTTCGGCCTTAATGTTCAGGCAACCATTATCAATGGTCACCTCAAAATCCTTTTTACCAAAACCAGGAGCGGCAAGCTCGATTTCGAAATTATCATCAGTTTCCTTAATATTCAATGCAGGTTCTGACCTTTTACCGTTCCAGAAATTTTCTGGTACCATATTTCTGATCCATCCCCGATTTTCGAAGAAATCGTCCATGTCAAAAAAATCTTGTGTAATCAAGTTTCCGAAAGGTTGTCTTTTAAATTTTACTAGTGACATATTATTTTATTTTAAGGTTATACATTTAATTATACCCCAAAATTAGGTTCATGACAAAGAGTATAAAATGACGCAGGTCAGTACAGATTTTTTTTTTGCTATTATTTTAAAAAAAGGATGCCAATAGCTATCAATAGTACTTATTTAACTATCTATTCTGGTTTACTACGCGTTCAATTATGATAAATATCATTTAGAAAATCGTTATTATCCTCTAGCTTTAGACACAAGAATTTATTCTTTTTTCTTCAAAGAAGAGTAATTACACCTATTTAATAAGCTTGAGAAAACCTATGTGGAAATTCAAAAACTTTAATATCGCCGATTGGTTTTCATTTTATCGGATTGCAGCAGTACCTTTGCTATCAATACTCTTATGGTTCGGAGAACGAGAACTGTTTACTTGGTTTTTACTTATTAGTTATAGTACCGATGCGATTGATGGGTATTTAGCTAGAAAATTAAAAATAACCAGCGCCCGAGGCTCTCAATTAGATTCAATCGGAGATCAATTAACATTTACAATGGGTCTTATCGGTCTAGTAGTTTTCGAGACCGATTTTATAAAATCGAATCTAACACTCATCTTGATTGCATTTGTGCCATATCTACTTCAAATGATTATAGCATTCATCAAATATGGTAAGGCAACATCTTTTCATACCTATTTGGCAAAAGTATCTGCTGTTGTTCAAGGGGTTTTTATACTATGGCTACTATTTTTCGGCCACGTATATTGGCTGTTCTATTTTATGATTATAGTAGGGCTTTTAGAAACATTAGAGGAAATTATACTCATCTTTATGTACGATTCTTGGGTAGCGGATGTTAAGGGTCTTCTTTTCGCTCTAAAGGATAAAAGAAGATTAAAAGGCACTAATGCCACAAAGCAATAAAATATAACATGCGCTCCTACTCTTTTTTTACCATTGTTCTTTTATGTCTGGCCATATTATTAATTGATGCTTTAGCCTTTTATTGGTTATTATCCATAACCCGACCAATTACATCGATACTACTAAAAAACAGTATCTATATCGCCTTCTGGATTTTTACCATTGGCCTAATATCGTCAATTTTACTTCTAAAAATAAAATTGGAATTAGTAGCACCTGAACGTCAACAGCTTATTATATCAAGATTATACGGGTTAACAGTATCGTCATTTATCCCTAAAATTATTTTTGTAGTGGTCATCAGCATTCTATACTTTTCTAATTTCATATTTTCTGAACAGGAGTCCCTTATCGTCATACCTCTAGTCGGTATTTTTTCTGGTTTTCTGCCTTTTTTCGTGATTCTTTATGCCATCTTTAGTGCAGTTTATCGTTTTAAGGTACATCACATTAAATTAAATTTCGATGCCTTGCCTATGAGGTTTTATGGCTTACGCATCGTACACATTTCAGACCTTCATTTGGGCAGTTTTAATTACAAGTATCATAATCTGCAAAAGGCCATCAAAAAAATAAATCACTTAGAGCCTGATTTTATTTTCTTTACAGGAGATTTAGTGAATAATTTTGCTTGGGAACTACGAGGTTGGGATTCTGTTTTGAAACAATTATCGGCTAAGCAAGGAAAATTCGCCGTTTTGGGGAACCACGATTACGGAGATTACAGTCAATGGCCTACATCACTCGACAAAGAAATCAATTTTAATAGAATTCAAGAATTTTATAAAAAAATTGATTTTAAACTGTTGATGAACGAAGCAGAAATTATTGAAAATACCGATACACAAATAGCCATCATCGGCGTAGAAAACTGGGGAAATGTTGGTTTTAAAAAATATGGTGATTTGGAAAAAGCTTTAGAAAAAGTGGATGACTCCAATTTCAAAATTTTATTATCGCATGACCCTTCGCATTGGCCTGAAGAGGTGGCACACCATACAGATATTGCATTGACCCTATCGGGTCATACCCATGGCATGCAGGCCGGAATTAGTTTTAGAAATAAAAAATGGAGCCCTATAAAATATAAATACAAACATTGGGCAGGTTTATATAAAGAAGGTAGTCAATACCTTTATGTGACCCGAGGCTTAGGCTGGATGGGATTTCCTGGCAGGTTAGGTATGAGACCCGAAATTACGTTTATTGAACTTTCTTCCTCTAAGGACATGACCTAAATCATGAAGTATTACACAAACCATGAGTGCAAATGTCAGACCTTGGCCATACCCCCCCTTTTACACACTACTATAATTTTGGAATTACACAAATCCTTTCCGATAGAATAGCAAGGCAAGATTAAAATATACCTCTAATTTTATACTTGCTACTTGCCCAATTCTAAAAATCCCTTCATTCTAAAAATTTTCACTTGGGTATTTTCGTAGTGCTTTTTCAACAATGACTTTGGTCATATGAGACCTTTACGCGAACCATTACATTTGATACTAAACACATGCTTAAAAGAACTGAATATGAAAAAGATCATCACACTAACGGTCAACCCAGCTATTGATAAAAGCACTACTGTGGCAGGAATACAGCCAAACAGTAAGTTACGTTGTGAAGTTCCTGTATATGAAGCTGGTGGTGGGGGTATCAATGTTTCACGGGTCATCAATGAATTGGGAGGAAACTCTTTAGGCATGTATATGGCCGGAGGACCTACTGGAAACCAATTACGAGATATGCTTATCGATTTGGATATACAACAACAGGTTATTCCAATAGCAGGATGGGTAAGAGAAAACCTCTCGGTCACCGATACTATAAACAACCAGCAATACCGATTTGGAATGCCGGGCCCCATAGTCAATGAATACGAATGTAAAAACACTTTAAGACAATTGGAATCGGTACTATCGGAAGGCGATTTCTTGGTAGCTAGTGGTAGTCTATGCCCAGGTATGCCTGTTGATTTTTTTGCTAAAGTTTCTAAAATCGCCCAAAAAGAAAATGCAAAATTAATTCTTGATACATCTGGTGAAGCCTTATTAAAAGGAGCCCAAGCAGGAGTTTATTTATTAAAACCAAATTTAGGTGAACTGGCAGCACTCTGCGGTGTAAAGACCATCTCTTTTTTAGATGTGGAATCTATTGCTAAAGATTTCATAAGAAACAATGCGTGTGAGGTGTTAGTGATCTCATTAGGGTCACAGGGAGCACTTATGGTAACAAATGACGTAGTTGAGCATATTGCGGCGCCTATTGTTTACCAGAAAAGCACTATTGGTGCCGGTGACAGTATGGTTGCAGGAATGGTACATGCCATGGCCAACGGAAAATCGATGACGGATATGGTAAAATATGGCGTGGCTTGTGGTACCGCCGCTACCATGACAGAAGGCACTCAACTCTGCAAAAAGAAGGATGTGGAAGAATTGAATGAATGGATAATTTCGAATACAGATTCCACTAAAAAAATGAAAATAAACGCATAATAACAACCAAAAAAAACACACTTATAATGGACTACTATTTTTCAACTCAACTAAAAAATTCAACGTTCGATGAGGCGATATCAAAAACAAAAGAGGCGCTAAAATTAGAAGGTTTTGGAGTGCTTACAGAAATAGATATGAAAGCCACCTTGAAAAAAAAATTGGATGTAGACTTCTACAATTATACAATTTTAGGAGCTTGTAATCCATCATTGGCATATAAGGCGCTTGAGGCTGAAGACAAAATCGGTACAATGCTACCTTGTAACGTTATTCTTCAAGAAAAAGAAAAAAATACGATTGAAATCGCCGCAGTTGATCCCGCAGCCTCAATGCAGGCCGTTAGAAATGACGCACTGATCACGGTAGCCGAAACGGTTCGTGAAAAACTAAAAAAAGTAATTCAGAATATAAGTAAATGACGAATCTAAGCCCCAATGGGCTACAAATTTTTCATGCTCGTTACTTGCACAAAGCAGAAACTCCCGATGACCTTTTTCAACGAGTGGCAAAGCATATTGTGACCGTAGAAAATGATAACCGCGATTTATGGTTCGACCGTTTTTATGGTGTTATGCGAAATCTTGAATTTCTACCCAATAGTCCTACCTTAATGAATGCCGGTTTACCGAATGGCCAATTAAGTGCCTGTTTCGTACTTCCTGTTGAAGATAATTTGGAGGCCATTTTCACTACGCTTAAGAATGCAGCACTTATTCATAATAGTGGTGGGGGTACAGGTTATAATTTCTCAAAACTTCGCCCCAAGGGCGATATTATTACATCATCTGAAGGCTCCTCGGCTGGGGCAATCGCTTTTATGAAAATATATGATACCGCCACCGAGTATGTGAAACAGGCAGGCAAACGACGAGGTGCCAACATGGGAATCTTGGATGTTACACATTCAGATATCGAAGCTTTCGTCACCTCAAAATCTGATGGGAAAAGTCTACAAAACTTCAATATTTCCGTAGGCATTACGAATGTATTTATGAATGCAGTAGAAAAGAACAAAGATTGGCAATTGGTTAACCCAAGAACTAAAAAAGTATCGAAGACGATTCGGGCCAAAAAGCTTTGGGACTTGATTGTAGAACATGCCCAAAAAACCGGAGAGCCTGGACTTATTTTTTTAGATACCATTAACCAAGACAATCCATTGCCAAAACAGGGAGAAATTCATTGTACCAATCCCTGTGGAGAAGTACCGCTATTCGATTTTGAGAGCTGCAATCTAGGTTCCATCAATCTGACCAAAATGGTAGTGCATGATGAGAAAAAAAATGAAATAGATTGGAATAAACTCGAAAAAACTATTTTGATAGCAATTCGGTTTCTAGACAACGTTATCAGTTCTAATCACTACTTATTACCCAATATCAAGGAAATAACATTGGCCAACCGTAAAATAGGATTAGGTGTTATGGGCTGGGCCGAACTGTTGATTATACTTGGCATACCCTATGCCTCGGAAAAGGCCGTCGAGCTTGCTGAAGTACTCATGAAATTCATACAAAAAAAAAGCCATGAAGCATCGGGCAACTTGGCACAGACACGAGGGTGTTTCCCATCTTGGAAAGCTAGTCGATATGCTCCCAATACTTTATTACGTAACGCCACCTGTAATAGCATTGCACCTACTGGAAGCATTTCGGTCATTGCCGACACCTCTTATTCCATAGAACCACTCTACGCTCTTGCATATAAAAGATCCGGTATTTTAGATGATAAGACCCAAATAGAAATCAATTCTATTTTCGTTGAAAAAATGAAATCCTTAGGATTATGGTCTAAGGAAATACAACATGAAGTCATCGTGAATGGAAGCATTCAAAATATAAAGTGCATTCCAAAAGAAATAAAAAAATTATTTAAAACGAGTTTAGAAATTCCGTGGAAATACCACTTGTTACATCAAAGGGCCTTTCAAAAGTATACGGACAATGCTGTATCCAAAACTATTAACCTTTCAAGAAATACTACAACCCTAGAGGTTTCTGAAATCTACAACACTGCCTGGAGGTATGGTCTAAAAGGGATAACAATATACCGAAATGGTAGCCGAGCGAATCAAATATTACAACCCTGTGGGATAAATTTAGAAGATAAATGCAGTTAAAATATCAATAGTTATACTAACAATTATTAGACTTGATATATTTAAAAAATACGGTTATCATTTCTTTTGAGATGTTATCTTCTAATCACAATTTCAAGTTTGATCGCTCAAAATAAAACCAATAATTGTTTCTACCAGAAAGGTGGAAAACTCTATTTCGTTGGATTGGAATATGCCTCTGGTTTTGACACTTCAGTGGAAGCTTACTCCCTTCATATAGGATACGGTTCAATGCTTTCAAAAACCTGGCATTTTACGGTCTTTTAGATCTCTCTACAACCATTGGGTTTCAGATTCTGAACATAGATGCAGACACACAAGAAACAAGAACTGAGAGTTTTGGAACAGGCACATCTTTCCTTTTTAGATAGCATTGCATTCGCATAGCTGGTATTAGACTATTCATTGATTTTAGTGGAGAAATCCTTAATACTTTTAAGAGTTTACCTCCACATGGAACCAACTTTAACTTTACTGCCCGTCCAAGTGTGGGATTGGCAAAACAACCGAGGAGTACTACGCAATTATCGGTTGGTATTAACCGATTTCACTTGTCTAACGGGCAAGGACATAAACATCCCTAAAATCCTAATTTTGATGGATTAGGAATATTTGCTATGGTGCTGTTTCGAGAAGAAAAGTACAACTGACGAAAATCATTTTAATTTTTTGATTAGAACTCTACCTTAGGACATAATAGCATTAGAATTCTAAAATTCAAACAAATGAAACCTTCATTAAATATTTGTCAAAGTTGTGGTATGCCCATGCACCATTTATCAGATTTCGGCACCAATAAAGATGGCACTGTCAATACCGATTATTGTCATTTTTGCTATGTAAAAGGAGCATTTGTAGACCATGGAATAACCTTAGAGCAGAAAATAGAAAATAATATTGCATTTGCGGAGAAAAGGGGAATGCCCAGAGAAGAAGCTACAATATTGGCCCACAGCACCCTTCCCAATCTTAGAAGGTGGAAGGGTCTAAAACCTTTAGATTAGTAATCAAAGTCATGCCTCCTAAAATTCCAAATCAAGTTTAATATGAAACCAATTTGGCGTTTATAAAGTGCTATGGGTGGCATGTGACAAGATTCGCCCAAAAGCTTAGCCTAAAATTCAACCAATAATTATGATTCTATTTTCATCTTTTAAGGCCTTAAATATGCCTTATATTTTTTTAATCCTTCGTTGACCATTTCTATTGCCCCTTCACTAGTCATAGTTGCACCAGAAATACCATCGACCATAACCCCATCATCTATTCTTTTTTCCATGTTTTTTTGAAGCGCAAATGTATTTTTATCTAAATTTATTTTTGTCCCTGTAAACTCATCCATAAAAGGTGACTGGGTGATAGCCGCCCCGTACCCATCTGTTTCCGCAAAATGTTCGAAAGCTATTTTTTTGATTTCCAATGTATTTCTATCCACTAAAACCTTTGCCCAAATAGGGCCACCAAATCCTACGCCTTGAATTGGTAAAATTACATCTTCAGTGTTTTTAATTTCGAAAATCGGTAAAGAGGTTGATTTTGAGCGCTTCATCATTTTTTTGTAAAGCGCAATAGCTGTATTCATATCAATAGCGGTAACCGACTGGTTGGTATCTATTTGTTTAAAGTCGATGAATTGATTTATATCAGATTTGTCAGAAAGAAGAACATCGGCAAATTTACCTAGTTCTATCATTGTAGGAGGAACAAGAACTGTCGCCGTTTCTTCCTTTAAGATTTCTATCTCTTTTGATTTTTCAGTACCAGGTTTTTGTTTGCAGTTCCAAAATAATAGAACAACTAATAATAATATAATTTTAGTTTTCATACAACTTGAGTTTAAAGTTAGAACATTAACATATTCCCATCTACATCATGAATAAACCCTGTATATTTTCACAATCGTCAGAGCCAGTATTAGCGCCATATGGGTAATTTTCTTCAATTCGGCGTATCGATTAAATCAACTGTAGATTCAAAATTATTTAGAACACGTTCAAGGTTATTTGCGACATATTTTATTCGCTATGGCTTATCAAATTATTTTCATAAGCCAAAGATGATATTTTATTGAAAAATATTTTTTTGACTATTAAACCTTAAAGCAGCTACTTCAAAAATTCCAAATAAATTTTGTTTAGTTGCTAAATAGGCCATTTAGACTAAAATAATTTATGTCTGGCATACGCCAGAATATATAACCACAGATAAATGATCGAGTCAAAAATTAATTTTCCATTTTAAGTTTAGTGTTGATTGGGCATGTTCAATTTTCTTTAAAATACATACCTTCTATACCAACCATTTACCACTTTAAAACATCAAATTAGAGTAAATCATACTTTTAAGATCTTTAGGCAAGCTGTCTCGTATATCCTCCATTTCACCTAGGGAGATATATTTCCTAAGATAGATAAAAGTAGTGTCTACATACCGCTCAGCTACCTCATCGCTATATTCGAAATCATTAATCGCAGCTGGCCAGTCATGTTCACGAACCAAATCTAAAAATTCGGCTATGTGCTTCACTTTAGGCTTTTTATTCTTAATCGACCATCCATTAACATAAACAGCTTTAAGAAACATGGGTAATTGAGAAATTAATTGTAATGATTCCTCTGTCGGAATTATATCTCTAAGTGCATGCATAATGGAAGTGAAAATTCGTGCTGCCTTATCACGGTCATTGGGCATATTCATTTCTTTGGCATAATCCTTTAAAAAAGTATTACCCTCAGTTGCATATTGATTAAAGTTAAGTGCCATAATATTTTGGTTTTACAATGAGGTATAAATTTTAAAATTTAAGACAACTCTTGAAATGACACAGGTCATTTTATAGAAAGAATAGCATTGATATTTTTGAAAAGAAATAAAAACCAAACATATTATGACTATCAATTTTCAATACATACACATGCCCGAAAGTAGTTCGTTAAGTGAAATCGTAACCCGTAATCTTCAAAAATTAGGAAACAAATACCAGTTTGTCATTCGTGCCGAGGTTTTCTTCAAGTTAGGGCAAGGCAAAGATGGAAACGATAAAATCTGTGAAATACAACTCAGCGCCCCGGGCCCACCTATTTTCGCAAAATCAACCGAAAACAATTTCGAAAAGTCAGCAGCAGAAACTATAAGTGATCTAGAACGACAACTCAGAAAGCGAAAGGAAAAGTTTGATCCTAGAAAAAAAGCAATATAACATGAAGAGAATATTAGTTCCTGTAGATTTTTCGAAGCCCTCTGCACATGCATTGCATATTGCAGCAATAATTGCAAAACAACTACAAGCGGAAATTGTAGTACTTCATATGATGGGAATTTCAGAAGCGGTACTTACTAAAAATGAAGCCCAAGAATATGAAGAAGCGAAATATTATATGAACCTCGCCAAAAAATGTTTCAAACCTTTTTTGAACCAACCATATCTAGAACATATTAAAGTCAGGGAAATAGTTCAAAACTATAAAGACTTTAAGGAATTGAACAAAGTAGCTCAAGAACAACATATTGATTTGATTGTAATGGGTTCACATGGAACCAGTGGCATAGTTGATTTATTTGTGGGTTCCAATACCGAAAAAGTAGTACGGTCATCAGATGTGCCAGTTCTTGTGGTTAAAATGCCAAATCCAGATTTCAAGGTTGAAAATATATTATTCGCTTGCGATTTTGCAGAAGATTCGGTTTTAGCCTTCAAAAACGTTAGGGAATTCGCCGCTAATTTTTCTGCGAAGTTGAACCTTGTCTATATTAATACGCCACATTACGATTTTAAAAGTAACACCGAAATAGAAGAGCGTATATCAAAATTCTTCTATAAGGCAGGTACAATAGAACAAGAGGTGACAATCTACAATGATTATAGTGTAGAGCATGGTCTTATGAATTATTCTAAAAAGGAAAGTTATGATATACTGGCCATACCAACACGAGGTAGAAAGCCTATATTACATTTTCTATTAGGTAGTAGAAGCATTGGTGAAGATGTGGCCAACCATGCAAATTTACCTGTATTGACGTTTAAAATATAAGTCGCATCGTAAAGTTTCGAATTTCTTTAATTCATTAATCTACTGCAACAATAAATCAATCTGTGCCAAAAGGTCAAGTTCTGACTTATTTTTTTTTGAAAAGGAATTGGCTATTGCATTAGTGGTCTCCTTCGTTAATGATTTGATTTCTTTTGAGAATGCGTTCGGATGTTCTTCATAGAATTTTTTAAACTCTTTAAAACACTCTTCGCTTGTCTTTTCATATTCTAAAAGCCAGTCGAAAATAATTTCAATTTGGTTTGCGGCATCGGCACCGTATCTATCGGTAAAATTATCTACATATAGCCATTTTTCTTTTACAATTTCCTCAACTTTATCCCATTCTTTTAGATGTACACTACCATCGCAAATGGCAACTGCATAAAACAATTTACCTAAGCTTTTATAGAGTTCGTTCATCGTCTTATCTGTATTTCTCATTATCAATGGCTTTAAGTTGTATCGTTTAAAAATATGACACCTATAGTAGACATTCAATGATAAGAATCAGTTGTAATCGTTTATGTTTGATATCTACAAATTTTCCAGAAAAAAAGTAATATTTTCAATCTTCTTTCAGAAAGTATTTCCGAAGGTATTATTGTTGTAAATACTGAGCAGATCATCGTTGCAACCATTCCTAAATAAAGCCTCAATGAAATTTTAGGAATAAACAACACTATCACTTTAGAATTGATGATTTTTTGAAAGAGAACATTACAGTTTTCAAAACATAGTTACTGCAAAGTGCCTTTTCGGTACAAAAGAAAACGGCCCAAACATTATTGCAATTATTAGATATCATTAACACAAAACCAAAAGAGCCCTTTAAAAAATCACATTACCATTTGGCAAGTATTGGCAGTTTTACCAATGAAAGCCATGCAATTTGTAAATGAAATGAGGTAAGTTGGCAAATCAGAAAATTTCAATAACTGATTAATATCATATATTAATATCTTTCATACGCTTAAATTTGAAGCGCAACCCCCTATGAATGAAATACATTTTATTACCCACAGATTTTTCGGCCAATTCTTGGAATGCCTTAGAATATGCTTTAAGGTTCTTTAAGAACGAGAACTGTACTTTCTACATTTTACACATTGGCGAATTAAAAGACTCGGGGGTGAATAGTAATTCTTTTGCTTTTTCTGCCAAAAAAACATTTTCTCCAATTAAGGAAAAAATCAACTCATTTTCTATACGTGTTGAGCGGTTACTCGTACCCCAAAAACATCATCTTATCGTTCTTCATGAATATGGCAGTTTTATAGATATCATACGAAAAACTGTCTATGAAAAAAAAATAAACCTTATCGTTATGGGCACAAAAGGGTCATCTGGTATAGGAACAGCTATTATTGGCAGCAATACAGGCGATGTAATTACCAAAGTAATCTGTAATGTAATGGTCATACCAGAAAATGCACCGCTTACAAAACCAAAGAAAATTGCATTCGCAACCGATTATAATATCTTTTATACCCACCCTATTTTAAATACGCTTTCAGATCAGCTACGAATCTCGAAGGCCAATTTTAATGTTTTAAACGTATCACAAGCCAATGGGCTTCTTTCAAGCACTCAAGAAAAAAATAAAGAATATTTACAAGATTATTTAGAAGAAATATTTGTGGATACACATAATTTTCATAGTGTCTCAAATAAAAACATCAAAGAAGCTATTCTAAATTTTATTAGCGATAACCAAATAGAAATGCTAACGATGGTAGCCAAAAACCTTAACTTTTTTCAGCAACTATTATTCGATACAACTATTGAAAAGTTAAGTTTTCACACTACAATACCAATATTTGTACTTCATGAGTAGGCTGCTAAATTCTTGAACTGACCAAAATCATAGGTTTTAGTCATTATCGACACTATTTTTCTTGAAATGTAAAAAAGAAAGACCGTTGAAAAAAATCTTGATCCCTACTGATTTTTCTAAAAATTCAGAGAATTCCATTCGTTATGCGATAGACTTATTCAAAGAAACTCCTTGTCATTTTTTTATTCTTTATGTGAACATAGAAGGTTCGAATGTTAAGAATAAGCCAGTTTATGATTTTGGCACGAATGTTCTTGTAGAAATTGAACCCAAGGCCATCAATCAAAAGCTAAAGGACTTGGAAAAATTTATTACGTCGCTATCCTCAAAAAAAGAATATCATCTTTTTACTACGATGCGCGAACAAGGCTACTTTCTGAAAACTATCCGCAAGCATATTCAAGAAAAAGAAATAGATCTTATTGTAATGGGTACTCGAGGTGCCTCGGAACTTCAGGAATTTTTTATCGGCACCCGTTCGGGAGATGTAATTACAAAAGTAGAATGCGATGTATTGGTGGTACCTTACAATGCAAAATTCAAGAATTTCAAACAAGTGGTTATTCCGATTGATTTTGAAGTGGATTTTGAAGATGCTACTTTAAGAAAAATAGCAGATAACATTACCTCAGAGAAAGCGCAAATCAAATTACTTTACGTTACAAAGTCACAAATTCCGCTTTTCGAGGAAATAGAATTACAACAAAAACAATTGGTGCAGCGGTTCTCAGAAAAATTACCGAATCCGATTAGTTTTCATAGGGTTGTATCTAAAAAGATAGAAGATGGTATTCAAATTTTCGCAGAAAGCATGAGTGCCGATCTTATCATAATGATTTCAAAAGATTATGGCCTAATTCAAAGGTTATTCTTAGACACTACCGTAGAAGAGGTAAGCTTTAATACGAGCATTCCACTTTTGTCGCTTCAGGGATAAAAAAACATCTATTCCTCTTTTACTACACATATTCCTAATGACATATATCATAGGTTTTAGGTTATGATAGAGATAATTTTAAACAATCATTAAAAGAAATACTATGACCACCATTTTGATTCCTACCGATTTTTCGAATAATGCCATGCATGCAGTAAAATATGCAATACAGTTATACAAATGCGTGCGCACTAATTTCTATTTTTTACATGCCTATGCCGATGAGGTATATGGACCTTTTAAAGAGAATGGGGGCAAGTCGATAGAAGAGCAAAAAGAAATCACCAAAAAAAATGTGGATCTATCACTAAAAAACACAATAGCCGAACTTGCAGAAAAATATCACAATCCTAAACACCGTTTTGAAGCCGTATCTACCTTTGAGTCTTTGGTCGATGCTGTCAATGATTTTGCCAACCAAATTAATATAGATCTTATAATTATGGGCACCCAAGGCAAGACTGCCGACAAAAAAATTACGTTTGGCAGCCATACGGTACAAGTATTCAAATATGTCTCTTGTCCCGTTTTGGCCATTCCTGAAAACTACGAATATCAACAACCTAAAAAAATACTATTTCCTACAGACTACATGTTGCCCTATAAGCGAAGAGAACTAAAACTTTTGAATACTTTGGCCGCTGAGTTTAAATCGGAAGTACATTGTCTTTATATTTCTGATTTTGAAGATTTAAGTCATAGACAAATTGACAACAAGCGGTTCTTACAAGAATCATTACCTGATGCCTACCTATATAATGAACGCACGCCAGTTAAAAATAAAGGCAAGGCCATTATGGAATATATTTTAGATAAGGATATTAACCTATTGGTCATGGTCAATGCTCGACATTCCTATCTAGAGGATCTTTTATACCGGTCTACAGTAGATGATATTGGGTTACATCCTAAAATTCCATTTATGGTCATGCAGAACTTGCCCAGATAACGTTTATATCCTGTACTATGAAAAAGATACTTTTGCCTACCGATTTCTCAAATAATGCATGGAATGCCATTTGTTATGCACTTGAATTTTTTAAAACCGAGAAATGCATATTTCAAATACTACATACGTATACTCCAACCTTTTATCGCATGGATTATTTAATGGGTGGGCCAACTTATAGCGCAATACCCGATATGGGCGTAGACATTGCGCAGGCAGGGTTAGATAAAACTTTAGTGGATATAAAATTACAATTCAATAACCCTAATCATACTTTCAAAACCCTTTCCGCATTTAACACCTTGACCCATGAGATCTTGGAACTTTCAGAAACCAAAAATTTTGATTTGGTCGTAATGGGAACACAAGGAGCAACTGGTGCCAAGGAAATTTTTCTGGGAACGCATACCGTTCATGTCATTAGAAAATCAAAAATTCCAGTATTGGCCGTTCCTGTCGGTTATGAGTTTAAAAAAATAAAATCTATTATTTTTCCTACCGATTATGGACAATTATACCTTGATAAAGATTTAAAACTTTTAGTTAACATTTCTAATACCCACAAAGCAAAATTAACCATATTACACGTAAAAGAAGAGTATGATTTGGTCGATGAACAGAAGGTGAATAAAAAGGCGCTAATGGATTATTTTAAAAATATTAATCCCGATTTCGTAGAGGAAAGAGGCAAATTGATGCCCGAGGCAATCCGAACATATATTGAAGAGCACCAATCGGAACTTTTGGTAATTATGAGCAGAAAACATTCTTTATTAGAAAGATTAATAGTAAAATCGAATGTAGATTTTATTGGATATCATACTAAAATTCCTTTTTTGGTTATACCAGAAGCTTCAGAATAACACTTTAAAAAAAATATTAATAGAATCTTCTACAACCGATTTTTTAGATATTCAAATTCATAAGTAATACAAGCTCATTTTTAATTGATTGGTAGTGGTAATAACATCAATATAGCTCTGCATTTATGGTAATAAAATAAGACACTTAACGCTATATCTTATTTATATATGATGACCAATATCAGTTGAAACCTTCATATGATTACTTTAATTTGAACAATAATTTAAGGGTATGGTAAATAAGGTGGTTTTAGGAATTGACATTGGTGGTAGCCTTACTAAGGTTGGCCTCGTTACTAGAGAAGGGAATATTTTAGAGAAGACCGTTTTCAAAACCAATGCTCAAAATCCGTTTCCAATTTTCATGGAAAAACTAAAATTGGAAGTGGAAACCCTTCTTCAAAAATGGGAAGGAGAAATAGAAATACTGTCTATCGGTGTTGGTGCTCCTAATGCCAACCCATACACAGGGCAAATTGAAAACCCTCCGAACCTGAAATGGGGAAAGACCACTTCGATATCAAAGATTATCAATCAAACTTTTAAACTTCCTGTATCTCTAGCGAACGATGCAAATGCAGCTGCTCTAGGGGAAATGCTTTTTGGCGCTGCAAAAGGAATGAAGAATTTTGTGGCATTGACTTTAGGTACAGGACTAGGAAGCGGAATAATTGTAAATGGCCAGCTATTAATTGGAGAACATGGTGCTGCAGGAGAAATTGGCCATGTAAATGTTGACACAAAAGGTAGAATGTGTAATTGTGGTTTACGGGGTTGTTTGGAAACGTATGCATCGGTCACCGGTATAAAAAAAACCGTTTTTGAATTAATGGCAGATATGCGAGAAGATTCACCATTACGTGCCCTTAGCTTTGAAGATATGACCGGAACGGATATTTCTGAGGCGGCGCTAAAAGGAGATTTAATTGCATTTACGGCTTTTGAAAAAACAGGTGAAGTTCTTGGAAGTAAAATGGCAGATACCGTTGCCCATTTAGACCCAGAGGCATTTATACTATCTGGCGGATTGAGCAAAGCAGGCGATATTCTACTACAACCTATAAAAACCCACATGGACAAATACCTTTTTAATGCCTACAAAGGCAAAATAAAGGTGTTATTATCAACCGCTACAAGCGCCGATGCGGTGCTAGGCCCTGCTGCATTGGCCTGGTTAGAATTAGAAGAAACATTACTTGCATGATTATAATCATTTATAATCACATTAAGTGCAGCTACATTTATGACTAAATCAATACGTACTATGAAAAACATACTGATTCCAACAGATTTTTCTGAAAACGCATGGAATGCCATTATTTATGGTACATCATTGTTCAAAAAAATTAATTGCACTTTTTATTTGATTCATGTAAATCCTATTCAACCATATTCGGGTAGTGAAACCAACATGTTCGTACCTCCAGAAATACTTGAAGAAAGCATTTTAAAGGAGAGCAGGAAAAAATTAAAATCATTGTTAAAAAATATTCAAAAATTACCACTGAATATGAAGCATACATTTGAAACAAAAGCTATGTATGGTTTTTTTACCGATTATGTAAAACAAGAAGTAATAGATAAAAACATTGATCTAATTATTATGGGCACCAAAGGGGCATCGGGAATAAAAGCTGTTTCTTTAGGCAGCAATACTGGCAATATTATCACCAAAGTGCCGTGTGCTGTATTAGCAGTACCAGAAAATGCAAAATATAGCGACCCAAAAGAAATAGGTTTTCCAACAGATTTTCTTTTAGGGTATGATGCCACGGTCATGAAAAAGATAAAAGAGCTTGTTTTGATGCATAATTCTGCTATACGATTTTTATACGTGGCTTCTAAAGGAAATGGTCTTAGTCTTGAGCAATTAAAAAACCGTGAATTTTTAAAAGATTTTTTTACGGACATAGCCTATTCATTTCATACCCTAACGGCAAAAAAAATTGACATAGCCGTTCAACATTTTGTTGAAAATTGCAATTTAGATATGATCATAATGGTTACAAAAAACCTCAATTTCATAGAGCGTATTCTGTTTAGACCAAAAGTTGAGAGAATTAGTTACCACTTAACTGTTCCATTTCTGGTAATTCATGAGTAAAATTCACAAAACACAATAGAATTAAGTCTTTGATCATTAAGCTTGTTAATGAATTAATGGGGCTCCACTAAAATTGAAGATGAACTATAAATTCTTTAATACTAATTAGGCATGCGATTTTACGATTTGAATTAAATCGTTCTTTTGCAATACCCCAGACTGTCGCCAAAGCTGTTTCCCATTTTTGAACAATAGCATGGTAGGCACTCCCCGAACTTGGTATTTTGCGGCAATCGATTGATTTTTGTCTACATCTATTTTGACTATTTTGATTGCTTCTCCCATATCATCCTTTACTTGTTTTAAAATAGGGGCCAACATTTTACATGGTCCACACCAATCTGCATAAAAATCTACAAGAACTGGAATTTCAGATTCTATAATTTTAGAAAAACTACTTTTCATCTATTTATAATTTAAAAACTAAAAATAGTTTAAAGTATACTATGACAAACTGACCAATGTCATGGCTATTAGATTTACGCTTCACTAATTTTATTTCACAATCAAAAAACATTTTAGAATGATACGAATTCTTTTACCTACTGATTTTTCTGAAAATTCCTTAAAAGCGATTCGATATGCATTAAAGGCCTATAAAGACTTAAAAGTTACGTTCTATTTACTTCATACCTATACCCCACCGTTCTATCAGGCCGAATATGTTATTGGTAGCCCCGGCCAAATTGGTTTAGGAGATATTTTACAGGAAAATAGTATGACACAATTAGAGAAATTTAAAGATGGCCTAGAACATCAATACCCAAACCCTAACCATTCTATAATTGTTCATTCTGCTTTTAATACACTAATAAGTGAGGTTTTAGAAACTGTAGCTGCAGAAGACATAGATGTAATAGTAATGGGAACAAAGGGCGTTACCGGTGCAACTGAAATTTTATTCGGAACACATACGGTTCACGTAATAAAGAAAGCAGAATGCCCAGTAATCGCTGTTCCACCAAATTTTGAATATGAAGCTCCTAAAGAAATATTATTCCCTACCGATTTTGAAATTGTATATAAAAAAGAGAATATACAGACATTGTTGACAATTGCCACACAACACAAATCAAGAATTAATGTAATGCATGTGCGAGCAGGATATGACCTTTCTACGATTCAAGAAAAACACAAAGAAGAGCTTGAAAAACTATTAGGAAACAAAGCATTGTTTCATGAATTACCGGATAACGGTATCATAGAAGCCATCAATGAATTTCAGATAAAACAAAAGATAAACCTACTGGTGATGATAAAGAATAAACACACTTTTTTGGAACGATTGTTTATTGAACCAATTATTAAGAAAATAGGGTTACATATTACCGTTCCTTTTATGGTACTCCCTCAAAATTAAAATAATATGAAAAATATACTGGTCGCTACAGATTTTTCAAACAACGCCTACTGTGCACTTTTCTATGTTACCAAATTATTGGCATCAAAACCTTGCACTTTTCATCTATTGAATGTTTTCAATGAACTAACACCTTTAAAGGGGAAAAAATCCAAATTGTTTGTTGGCAAAAAGCTGCTAGAAAAACTAAAAATTGAATCTGATGAGAATTTGACAAAGACAATGCACAAAATTGTATTGGACAATGATAATCCGAAACATCAGTTTCAGACCATATCAGAAAAAGGAATTCTATCAAAGATTATGACTAAAACAATTGATAAGCTGTATATAGATTTGGTCGTTATGGGCAATAAAGGCGTGACCGAAGCAGCTGATATTTTTTTTGGGAGCAATACGATACAGGTAGCGAACATAATTAACAAATGTCCCATTCTAGCCATTCCTGGTGAAATGGATTTCAAGGAACCTAAAGAAATAGCATTTGTCACCGATTTCAAGAAAGGTTGTGCAAAAAAATCAGTAGAACCATTACTATTCATAGCCTCGTTATATAAAGCTAAAATTAGAGTATTGCATATTACGGAAGAAGAAATTTTAAATACCGAACAAGAATCCAACAAAAAATTGTTGGATATCTGCCTAAAGGATGTCGACCATACTTTTCATTGGAGACAATTGTTCGACGACAAAGCGAAGGTCATTCAGGAATTTCTCGAAAAATTGAATGTAGACCTATATTCTATGGTTAATCAAAAACATAACCTTTTTGAAAAATTGACCCGTGAACCTGTTATAAAAGATGTAAGTATGTATTCAGAAACCCCGTTTTTAATTCTTCCATCTCAAGACCGATTATAATCATAGCAAAAATATATACCACAAAATATATTTACTCTGGAAACCTCAAATAAATAAAAAATGGACAAGAGAATATTAGTACCTACAGATTTTTCGAAAAACGCCCTTAATGCCATCAGGTATGCGCTTAATCTTTATAAAGAAATTAAATGTGAATTTTACTTTTTAAACATTTTTAGGTTGGATAGCTATAGTACCGACAACCTATTTATTCCTGAACCTGATAGTGTGGAATATGAAGCCGCTAAGACTAGATCAGAAGAAGAGTTAGATAAACTATTGGATATTCTAAAGCTACACCATGACAATTTGAAACATTCATACCATACCATTTCTACCTTTAATTTTTTAGAGGAAGCTTTAAAGCAGATAATTGCAGAAAAAGATATTGATTTAGTAGTTATGGGCACCCAAGGAGCTACTGGAGCCAAAGGTCTGATTTTTGGAAGCAATACCGTCAACGCCATGGAGAAAATTAGGGAATGTCCTGTTTTGGCAGTTCCGGAAGATGTTCGGTTTTCGTCCCCCAAAGAAATAGTATTCCCTACAGATTATAAGACTGCCTTTAAACGCAAAGAATTGAGTTATCTTCTTGAAATTTCAAAAATGCACGACACTGCAATCCGGGTATTGTATATAGCAAAAAATGCCGAATTGAATGATGAACAAATGAACAACCAGAAATTATTAGGAGATATATTGGGCAACTTAAAACATAGTTTTCATACCCTCTCTAAAAAGGATGTTTCAGATGGTTTAACCGGTTTTGTCGAAAGTAGGGACAGTGATATGATAGCGTTCATTAATCATAAGCACTTTTTCTTCAGAAGCATATTTTCTAAACCCTTGGTAAAGGAAATAGGATATAATGCAATCGTTCCCTTTTTAGCTTTACATTAATTACAAAAAATAATGAGGCATAAAGGAATTTGAATTAAGACCTTACTAAATTTGTTGCTTATCCATTCAATTACAGCTTAATTTCTGATTTGACTATTAAAACAATAGTTGTGAAATTTACACATTGCGATTGCCCTAAATGAATTAGGGCCATGTTATAATTATATATTGACCATCGCTATTAATGAATTTCTAAATCATTCAAAGTTTACTTTTTTGGAGCATATAGAGTAGATTATAAATGTTTTTGCTTAGTAGTTAATTAGCCTCCAATTAAAGGAAACATAGGTTTATTACTTAAATCTTAGTTTCTTACCTACATCATTGTTTCTTTTTTATTGGGTGGTAGTTTCATACATAGACCTATCAATGATGGGAAAAGAACAAGTCAGAAGAACAAGAAAGTAGAAGACCTCCATTGGAAAACAAAGCAATGGAAAACACGCTTTCAAATCATGGATGATGAACTGATTCTAGCCTAACGTCTCATAGATAGTCAAATTTTTAGGCCTAAAACGAGAAATATTTCTGAGTGTATACAGGAATACAAAAAACGAATCAAGAAAATTAAGGACACCAAAAAAGCACTTCTCATTAATATTTCTATTCATGAAAATAATTTAGGTGGTCTATTAGACTGCACCGATAATGAATTTGAATCAAGTTTTTATCGTAAACTTGACAAGCTACAGACTAAAATAGATTCTTGTTTAGAAAATTTTCAAAAATTGAAATCAGAAATTTTCAACTACACCGGTGGTATTTTAAACTTGAACGACTATTAATACAAATAACATTTTCCACTTAACCTCAATAGAAACTGACATATGTCATTTTCAATCTACATGCGTTTCTTTAAATTAGAACGATAATTTAAAGAAAACCTAAGAAAATGAAATATACTTATATAGACTCGTATAGTGCCGAAGATATGCATGAGCATTCTAAAAAGTGGTTTTCAGAACTTTCATTTATTAAAATCGAGCAACAATTTCTAATTAACTTAATTCATTCTTTTGCGATTAAACCTATAGACAAAAAGGAATTTTCGAAAACAGAAGAATTTAGAAAGGATATAGAAGAAAACCAAAAAATATTAAATCCTATTATAAAACAAGTTCAAAAACATATGAACCAGCTAGAGATTATGATAGATGGTGTAAATCAGTTGGAAATGGAGCAAGCCTATAGAAAGACACACAAAAAACTCTTTCAGAAGGTGAACCAAATTCTTTTGGACTATAGAACTATAAAAGAAAGAGGTTTTGCGAAATTATCTTCAATTCTTAAATCAACGAAACAGAAAAAAGCTTTAGGCAACCCCGATTACCAGGTTAGAACCGTCAAAAAAGAAGAAATTAATTCCTAAAAATACTTTCAACAATATTTCAAGAACATAATAAAGTTAGCAAAAGATTCTATCAAACTTATTTTATTCAAAATGAATAGAAGATGTTTAAATATTTAGAAAAGAACGACAATATGAAATTACTGGTTTATAGTGCAAAAGATTTCGAAATTCCTTTTTTAAAAAGCGCCAACAACAATCGTAATGAGGTAACCTATACCAAAAATGCGTTGGACAGTGAAACGGCATTACAAGCAACTGGTTATAATGCTATTTCCATATTTTCAGGAGACGATGCCTCATCAATTGTATTAGAAAAACTTTGGGATTTTGGCGTTCGTTATATCACCTTAAGATCTAGTGGTTATAATAACCTTAATATAAAAACTGCAAAACGTTTTGGGTTTCATGTTGCTAATGCATCAGACTATTCTCCCCATGCTATTGCTGAGCATGCAACGGCACTTTTATTGGCCTTAAATAGAAAAATTGTTTTGGCAAATACCCATGTTCATAATTACAATTTTTTACAAGATGGCTTAATAGGTTTTAACTTACACGGTAAAACTGTTGGTATCATTGGCACCGGAAGAATAGGCAGTATTATGACCAAGATTATGCATGGTTTTGGATGTAAAATTCTGGCATATGACCAAGCACCTGATTATGACCTTATTGAGCTTTGCGATGTCACCTATACCCCACTGAACGAGTTATGTGAAGAATCTGATATCATTAGCCTTCACATACCCATGAATTATGAAAACTATTATTTTATCAATAAGGAAAAATTGTCTTTAATGAAAAATAGTACGATTCTCATAAATACCTCAAGAGGTGAATTGGTAGATACTAAAGCATTAATAGAAGCCTTGGAAGCTAAAAATATTGCCGGGTATGCTACCGATGTATACGAAAAAGAAAAAGGTATTTTCTTTAAGGACCATTCTAAAAATGGAATAAAAGACGAACGTTTAAAAAAATTACTATCTCTTACCAATGTTTTGCTAACACCACATCAAGCTTTTATAACAAAAGAAGCTTTGACCAATATAGCGGAGATAACTTTTGATAATTTGGATAGTTGGTCTAAAGGCCAAATCAGTAAGAACGAATTGGGTATGGAATTAATTAATTCATAATGGTCCAAGAAAGTCACATAGAAACTTGCTTTCTACTTTTAAATCTTGGTCTAAACGAGTACTCTTGATATGAACACATTTTACGTTTTTAGTTATTTTTTTATTTCAAATTGGTAACTACCCGAAGTCAATTCTAATACCACTTTAGGGTCTTGCATTGGTGAAATTCGAACGCCTTTTGCCTTTTCAATTGTCTTGCCAGCTAGGGTAATTTTGTTAACGCTCTCAATAGGCAGTCTTAAAGTTGCGGTTGTATTTGCGGGCACGGTAACCGTATACTTCCATCCTTCATTTTCCCATTGCCATTCACTTGAGATACGCCCGTACATACTATCATAATATCCCTTTGCAAATGTCATTTCCTTAGTAGGATCAGGAGTAGGTTCTAACACAAAATGCTTGAATCCAGCTGTATTGGGATCGCGTTGAATGCCTAAAGAATAATTATACATCCAAGCGGCAACCGCACCAAAAGAGTAATGATTAAAAGAATTCATACTATTATTACCTCCAAATCCATTTTCAACGGTATAGGAATTTAATCGCTCCCAAATAGTAGTAGCACCATTTTTTACGGAATATAACCATGAAGGGTACGAAGTCTGTTGCAATAATTTATAGGCAACTTCATGTTTGCCATTTTCAGAAAGGGCATTATTAAGGGATGCTGTTCCGATAAAACCGGTCATTAAAGAATATTCGGGTCGCTCGGCACCAAGCTCATCTTTATTAATACGTTGAATTGCGGCCACTAAATTGGCAATGACCTTTTCTTTATTCTGAACATTTAACACATCAAAATTTAATGGGATCGCATAAGAAGCTTGAGTGTCCACAAAATCTCCTGCTTTTTTCGTCATCTCAGGCGGTAATGGGGGGCCAAAACGCATGGATTGATTTCCCAAATGCAGCGTTTTTCCCGTGATTTCATCAAAATAAGTGGCATTTAAGAATTTCTTTCTTTCCTCATATTGATTTCTAAATTTTTCAACATCTGCAGGTTTGTTCAACAGCTCTGCGGCTTCGGCCATTATTTCCAAATCGCGCAAATGATAAACTGTCCAAAACATGGTATCTTCATTTTTATAGCCTTCCGGACTTAACCAATCGCCCAATGGTCCTTCGTTAATAACGCCGGTTTCGCTATCTATTTTTGAATTCAAAAATTCAACATACCGCTTCATGGCATCATAATGTTCCCTAAGCAACGCCAAATCACCATACTGTTGGTATACCTCCCACGCTACTATAATACCAGCGCTTCCCCAAAGGGTACCTCCAAATCCGCCACCTACAGGAGCTACATCTGTAAAACGACCATCTTCTCTTTGCACATCGCGCATTGCCAACATGTGGCGATTTAGAAATGGAGCTACATTGGCCAAATAGGTAGAGGCTTCTGAAAAAACATTGATATCGCCACTCCAACCCATACGTTCGTTTCTAGCCGGTGTATCGGTTGGGATGGAAAGAAAATTACCTCTTAAGGACCAGGTAATGTTTTCCCATAATTTGTTGACCAATTCATTCGAGGATTCATACTTTGAAGCGATTTCTTTAATAGAACTCACGACCAATCCTTTAACATCTTTCAAAGGAACTGCCTTATCAATTCCTGTAATTTCAAAATACCTGTACCCGTGAAATGTAAACCTGGGTTGAATGGTCTCCTCACCTCCTTTTCTAATATAAATGTCCTGTGTCAATGCCGCCCTTATATTTTCTAACATGACCATTCCTGTATTTTTCTGGTATTCAGATAGATTTGGGTATTTCACCTCTGCATATCGAAGGGTAATAGTATCACCGGCTTGTCCTGGTGGTAGTTGTATTTTAGGGAAACCGACCATATTCTGATTCATGTCATACACAAAAACTCCAGGTCTTACCTCTTCCACTTTTACCGGGGCCAGTTCTTTAACAATACTTGTATTCTCCCCAATTTGCCCAATAAGCTTTAGGTCTTTATAGTTAAATTCCTCTGTTTGGTATGTATTCCCTTCCAATGGAACTTGTACTGCCGATTTCCATGAACTATCATTAAATTCTTTAGTAGGCCAACCGTTGATCCCCACTTCTTGTCGAGCATCGTAGACCTCCCCTTGAAAAAAACTACCATAACGCACAGGACCATCCGTAAACAATTTCCAATCCGTTTCATTGGTTTTAATTACTTGTATAGATCCATCGGTATAGGTAATGACCAGTTGGGCCAAAAGCGATTGACGATCACCGAAATAATTCCAGTTTTCACCACTATAGGTAATATTACCGCTCCACCAACCTTCGCCCAACCAGGCACCCAATACATTTTCGCCACCAGAAGAAATTTCACTGGTAACATCATAGCTCTGGTACATTTGGGTTTTATTGTACTGGGTAAGTCCCGGATTAAAATAGTCTTGCCCTACCCGTTTACCGTTTAAATACAGTTCATAAATACCACGGGCAGTTGCATAAACTCTGGCTTTTGCAATTTCTTTATCTTCCACTGCAAATTCATTTCTCAAAATGGGCGAAGCGTTCTTACTTGGGTCGGCCACTACAAAAACAGATGCTTCATTTGCAGATAATTGATAGCCACCTTTCGTGACACTAAAATTTGCGAGCGATGTCATCGCTGAGGTAAAAATGCCATCGTATCCATTTATTTTCAAATCTTCATTAAAAAGCGCATTTGATGGTTCCCGAAAATTCTTGATTTGAACATCTGAAAAAATTGCTTTTTGACCAGCCGCTACATAAAAACCAATATCCGCCACCATTGGAAAACTGATATAATCATTTCCTTTACCTACAGGATTTAAGTTAAAACCGACCTTACCTCTTGGAGGTGGCATAGCATCGTCGTTACCAGAAATTTTATGCTCATTGGAAGTACCGTTTAGAAACACTTCAAAAAGACCAAAGTTACATTCCGTAAAAAAAGTATGCTTGTTGAATTTATTTTCTTGATTTACAAGCGTTAAAGGAATATCGTAACTTTTGAAGGCTTTGGCATTACTATCTTCTGTTGTATACCCAACTCGATATACATTAAATTTCGCCAAACCATTTTCTGTACCATCAACTTTAGAGATATCCAATTCAAATCGAATATAGCTTTGGTCCTTACCTACTTCAACCCCTTGTATATTCATATTCCGATTCATTAAACGGGTATCATTGGCACCGAAGACAAAAGACGCCCTGCTACTATTTGTTTTCTTATCTAAGCGCAGAGCGTATTCCATTTTAAATACAGATAGGTAATGTGAGTACAATACCAAATCCTCATCCGAACCACCAATCCATTGAGCACCATTCCATTGATTGGAATTAGGGTCGGCATCCATTAACCCTGTTTCAAACCAAGACTTTTTAGAACTAAATTTACCCTCCTCGTCCCAAACCTTCACTTCCCAAGTATAACGTGTTGTTGGTTCTAAATCTTGACCATCGTAGGCTATCGCTAAGGAATTTCCATTTTCTATTTTACCTGAATCCCAAGTAATCGTATTGGACTCATCTACCACCGTAATTTGATAAGCAGTCTGTATTTGTCCTTTTTTACTTGGATTGGTTTCCATTTGCCAGCTAAAACGCGGAGTAACAATATCAATACCTAATGGTTGTATCTGGTATTCGGTTTGGAGGTGTTGAATAGTTGACTGCGACCAACCAAATGAAAAATATAAAAAGCAAACTAATTGTAAAAATTTAGAACTGAGAAGGTGGATTTTCATAGCTTATTAAATTTATTTTGGATGGCATTAATTTCAGCCAATAACAATAATAAGAAACAACTTTGAAAATACTATTCTGAACTGTTATGGTTGTTTAAAAAAGGCTAAAGCGATTTTCGTTGAATTACATAGAATGGATTCGCCAATTCTATTTTTTTATGCTCTAAAATTAGATTTGCGGCCTGGGCACCTAAATTATAGAAATCTGTTGAAATTACGGTTATCCCATCCGCCAAAACTTCTTTAAGAATAGTGTCATTATATGAAATAATACCAACATCATTCCCCAAAACGAAATTTGATGTCTTTATTTTCTTAAGTAAAATAACCAAATCGTCCTCCTTTAAATTAATATAAGCTGTATTGGGTTGTATGGTTTCAGTTTCCATATTGTTCACGTTGGAAAAATGGTATAAGTATTCTCCACAAAATCTTTGAAAACCTTTTTTTATCTCCTTTGGCTGGTACGTTTTATAACCAAGTATTAACTTTATCTGTCTATATTTTTCCAATAAAGGATTGAGTTCTATTAATGCTGAGTAGATGTCATTTTCAAAATCTTGGTAAACCGTGGCTACAGAATCACCTAAACCTTCTAACTTTTTATCTAACACTATAAGTTTGTTTAATGGAATTTCATTGCTCAAAAAGGGAACTAAATCATCTCCACCTTCGTCAAAATGTGGAATAATCACATAATGCGTATAATCTCTAGATTTACTGGCCTGGATTAATTCTTTGAAGTGCCTATAATTATTCTCATAAATAAAAAAATCTACAGTAGCATTTTCTCCTATAGTTTTGGCAAATGAATCGTATATCAGTTTTTTATGGGCACTTAGCTTATTAAACAATAAAAATACCCTTGCTTTTAATTTTAATCGATCATTCTTAATATAATATCCTTTGCCAGGTACTGAATCGATTATTTTTCTAGTCTTTAAATCATCATAAGCACGTACAATAGTATCTCTTGAAATATCAAATTGATTAAGCAATTGATTTACAGATGGTAATTTGTCATTTAGCTTAATCTGGCCATTTTCTATTCCTGTCAATATTGAATTTATAATCTGCTTATATTTAGGAATTTTGGAATGTTCATTAATATCAATTAATTTAAGCATACGACGAAGATTTGTAAGAGTACCTAACAGTGCAGAACACTTATTTGATTGTCAATGTATATGTTTGAGGTAATAATATCCGAAAATAAGTAGAAATATGAATACAAAGACCTTTAAACATGTAGATTTCCTTTGGGACGAAAAGAAAGCAGATGCTTTGGGAGACGATCAGGTTTCACTTTTTCTATACCGATCCAATATTCTTGGAGCAGATTTACGGATTACCAATTACGGTGGTGGTAATACAAGCTGTAAGACAATGGAAAAAGACCCTTTAACCAACAAGGAGGTTGAGGTTATGTGGATCAAAGGTTCAGGTGGCGATATTGGTACCTTGACAAAAGCAGGAATTGCGGGATTATATACAGAAAGACTTCGTAATCTTAAGAATGTGTATGGTGGCCTACAAGATGAAGACCGCATGGTGGGTCTTTTCAACCATTGTATTTATGATTTGGATAGTAAGGCACCTTCTATAGATACTCCATTACATGGTCTACTTCCATTTAAACATATAGATCATTTACACCCCGATGCTTTAATTGCCGTTGCTGCAGCTAAAGACAGCGAAAAGGTGACAAAAGAAATTTGGGGAGATACCATGGGTTGGGTACCATGGCAACGCCCAGGTTTTGACTTAGGTCTGCAACTTGAAAAATGTTTGAACGACAATCCTGGTATTCGAGGAATCGTTTTGGGCAGTCACGGTCTTTTTACTTGGGGAGATACGTCTTACGAATCGTATATCAATAGTTTGGAAGTCATTGAGATGGCTTCTGAATATATTGAAAAGAAAATAGTAGAAAAAGGAAGTGTTTTTGGTGGAGAAAAACTAAAAAGCCTACCAAAAGAAGGTCGCTTGGAAAAAGCTGCACAGCTAATGCCTATGCTTAGGGGGTTATGTTCTTCTGAGGATAGAATGATCGGTCATTTCAACGATAGTGATGTTGTTTTACAATACATCAATAGTAATGATCTTGAGCGTTTGGCACCCATGGGCACTTCTTGCCCTGATCACTTTTTACGTACTAAAATTCAACCTTTGATATTAAATTTAGGTACAGATACAGATACCAGTGATACCGAAGTCATTCTTAAAAAAGTAAAGCCGTCGTTTGAACAATACCGTCAAGAATACAAAGACTATTATGAAACCTGTAAAAAAGGCAATAGTCCCGCTATGCGTGACCCTAACCCCGTTATCATTATTTATCCGGGTGTTGGTATGTTCAGTTTTGCAAAAAACAAGCAGACTGCCAGAGTTGCCAATGAATTTTATGTAAACGCCATTAACGTAATGCGCGGTGCAGAGGCCATGACAGAATATACTTCCTTGCCTAGACAGGAAGCTTTTGATATTGAATATTGGTTGTTGGAAGAGGCAAAATTACAGCGCATGCCAAAGGAAAAGCCATTGTCTAGAAAAGTGGCTCTTATCACGGGAGCTGGAGGCGGCATTGGTAAGGCTATTGCGGATAAATTGGCTGCAGAAGGGGCGAACGTTGTATTGACCGATATTGCAGAAGATAGATTAAAAGAGGCTCTTGCCACCTATCCTGGGGATACGGCAAGTTATGCCATCTGTGATGTTACAAAAACTGAATCGATTACCGCTGCATATAAAAAAGCATGTATAGATTTTGGAGGTGTTGACATTATTGTACACAGCGCCGGATTAGCAATTTCTAAACCTTTAGAGGAAACTACTGAAAAAGATTGGGACATTTTACAGAATGTTCTGGTAAAAGGTCAATTCGAATTGGCAAAACAAGCCGTTGGGATTATGCGTCGGCAGGATTTAGGTGGGGATATCATCCACATAGCCAGTAAAAACGGATTGGTTTCAGGACCAAACAATGTGGCTTATGGAACCGCAAAAGCGGCCCAGCAACATATGACCCGTTTATTGGCGGCTGAATTGGGTGGTGACCGCATTCGCGTGAACACTGTAAATCCGGATGGTGTTATTGTAGGTAGTAAAATTTGGGAAGGCGATTGGGCCGAAGGTCGTGCTAAAGCCTATGGCATTACGGTCGAAGAACTACCGGCACATTATGCAAAAAGAAATTTATTGAATGAAATTATTTATCCAGCCGATATTGCCAACGGTGTTTTTGCATTAGTTGGCGTTTTAGATAAATCTACAGGTAATATTATCAATGTAGATGGCGGAATGGCAAACGCATTTGTCCGATAATACTTGAAACAGTTTAATCTAACTTCAAAAAAAATGAAAAAAATAACATTCGTACTTATATTATCTCTCGCAATAGGTTGCAAACAATCTCCTAGTCAAGACAAAGTTGTTGATAATCCTCCGAATACTTCACATGACCAAGGTGGGCCAACAGCCTATTTTGCCAAATTGCAGTCCGATGCCATACAGGAAGCCTTTGAAGGCATTACTACGGATAAGGGTAAAGAAACAGGGCTATTCCCGATACGAACCACAGGGGTGAGTACCCAACCAATAAAAGAGGCCGCGGAAGAATTTTTGAATGCGATGAGCTCATCTCAAAAAGAACGGGCATCCTATGCCATTGAGGATGATGAATGGCGAAAATGGTGCAATGTTGACAATGGTATTTATGTAAGGCAAGGGGTAAGTTTAAAAGAGATGGACTCGCTTCAAAAAAGTATGGCCTTTAATTTAATGCAAACCTCTTTGAGTGCCAAAGGGCTTACCTTGAGTAAGGATATTATGAAAACGGACCAGACCTTAAAGGAACTAAACAATGGGTCTGATGCCTACGATGAAGAACTATATTGGTTTACTTTCATGGGAACACCTTCAAATACGGAACCTTGGGGTTGGCAATTAGATGGTCACCATTTGGTCATCAACTATTTTATATTAGGAGACCAAGTGGTCATGTCGCCCGTATTCATGGGAGGGGAACCAATTATCACGACATCTGGCAAATACAAAGGGAATTCCATTTTTCAAGATGAGCAAAATTTAGGTTTAGCGCTAATGCAATCCTTTAGTGCCGCACAGCAAAAAGAAGCTACGCTTTCCATGACCAAAGAAAGAGATGTGGCAAAAGCGGAGGCGTTCAAGGACAATGCGATCATCAACTATGAAGGATTACCCATTTCTAAATTAACCGAATCCCAAAAAGAAGCGCTTTTACAATTAACGGCACAGTATATCAATAATATTAGGGAAGGTCATCAACAGATTAAAATGGAAGAAATAAAAGCGCATCTTGATAACACTTGGTTCGCTTGGGTGGGCTCTACTGAAGATGACGCCGTATTTTATTACCGAATTCATAGTCCTGTTGTTTTGATAGAATTTGACCATCAAAAGGCCGTTGGAGTACCCCATGACAAAAATAGCGGCCCTACTAGAAATCATATTCATACCGTGGTGAGAACGCCAAATGGAAATGACTATGGAAAGGATTTATTAAAACAACATTTGAAAGAACATCATCATTAATTACTATCGTATTGACTTATAAATTTACTGTTACTTAAATTCAGATGAGAATCAACAAACAACATATAGCGGATGAAAATAAAAATTCATCTGAAAACCATAAAGACGGTTTCGAATTTTTATCACATCAATTGGATAAACAAGATAAAGATGTGAATGCGATTCTTCGAAAATTGGCCGATTTTCAAGTAGCTATACCCAGTTGGGCATTAGGTGCAGGTGGTACTCGTTTTGGTAGATTCTCCTATTTTGGAGAACCATCTACTTTGGAACAAAAAATTGATGATGTAGGTGTTTTACATGCACTTACCAAAACGGCAGGCGCAATTTCATTACATATTCCTTGGGATATTCCACAAGACTATGATGCAATAAAAGAACGAGCAAAAATTAACGGATTAGTTTTTGACGCGGTAAATTCAAATACGTTTCAAGATCAAAAAGATGCAAAAGAAAGTTATCGTTTTGGCTCCTTATCAAATTTAAATGCGTCGGCAAGAGAACAGGCCATTCAGCATAACATTGACGTCATTTATATAGGTAAAATATTGGGCTCTAAAAGTTTAACTGTGTGGTTGGCCGATGGCGCAAACTTTGCAGGTCAACGCAATTTTCAATCTTCATTGATTCATACAGAAAATAGCCTTAAAAGCATCTATTCAGAATTACCTGATGATTGGAAAATGTTTATAGAATATAAGCCTTATGAACCTAATTTCTATAGCACGGTAATTCAAGACTGGGGAACTTCGTTTATGTTGGCTAATGCCTGCGGAGAAAAAGCATATACTTTGGTCGACTTAGGTCATCATTTGCCAAACACAAATATTGAGCAAATCGTGTCAACTTTAATGCTTAAAGGCAAATTAGGCGGTTTTCATTTTAACGATAGTAAATATGGCGATGATGATAGTACGGTAGGTAGTGTAAAACCATATGCCCTGTTTTTAATTTTCAATGAACTGGTGTATGGTATGGAAAATAACCCTCAGAATCCCGATTTAGCATGGATGATAGATGCCAGTCATAATATAAAAGACCCCTTAGAAGATTTACTGCAATCATTAGAGGCGATACAAGAAGCCTATGCAAAAGCCTTATTGATAGATCAGGTAGAATTAAGAACGGCACAAGGTAGAAATGATGTGACACAGTGCCAAGAAATTTTACAGAATGCATACCGAACCGATGTTCGACCTCTATTAGCTCAGGCAAGAGTATTATCAGGTGGCGCTATAAACCCTTTAAAATCATATCGCTCCTTAAGAATTCGAGAAGGATTGATTAAAGAAAGAGGCATGAATTCTGTTGCCACAGGATTATAACATATGAAGAAGGTAACCGCCATATTCGATATAGGAAAGACAAATAAAAAGTTCTTTCTTTTTGATGCTGATTATCAAGAAGTGTATAGGGAATATACTACTTTCGATACTATTATCGATGAGGACGGTCACCCAACTGAAGATTTAAAATCCCTTCAAGATTGGTTGAAAAGTGTCTTTGATAGGGTATTAAAATCAGACAAATACAATATTAAGGCAATCAATTTTTCCACCTATGGGGCTAGTTTGGTCCACCTAGGTGAAAACGGTGATGTAGTAACTCCACTTTATAATTACACCAAACCTTTAGATTCAAAAATCACTAGTTCGTTTTATGATAAATATGGACCTGAAGAAGAAATGGCAGTGTCCACGGGTTCCTCAAATGACGGAATGCTTAATTCTGGCATGCAATTATATTGGCTGAAATATGCTAAACCTAAAGTGTTCAAAAAAATAAGATATTCACTACATCTACCACAATATATCAGCTATGTATTTACCGGTATACCTATCAGTGAATATACCAGTATTGGTTGCCATACGGCTTTATGGGATTTTTCAAAAAAAGACTACCACCACTGGGTCTATGCCGAAGGCTTTAATGAAATTCTACCTCCAATTGTGTCGACCGAGACCAGCATCAACATGAACTATAATGGCAAGCGCATAAAAATAGGCGTGGGTATTCATGATAGTTCTGCAGCACTTTTGCCATATGTAAGAAGTATAAAAAAGAAATTTATTCTTGTTTCTACGGGTACATGGAGTATTGCCTTAAATCCTTTTTCAGACCATTTGCTTACGAAAGATGACATCGCAAACAATTGCATCAACTACATGCGCATAAACGGTAAGCCGGTAAAATCGGCACGCTTATTTTTAGGGAATGAGTATACGATTCAGGTAAAAAAATTATCCGATTATTTTAAGGTTTCTGAAGATTACCATAAGTCCATAAAATTTGATTACGATACCTATTTGGAAATATTAAAGAACATGAAACCTATCTTTAGGTGGGAAGGTATTATAAACGAAACCATCCCCAAAGAAACGAAGATCACTTACGATAATTTTGTACATGCCTATCATCATTTAATGATTGAGTTGGTATTGTTACAGGTAAAAAGCATAAAAGTAGCAACTGGTGACGATAATATAGAAAAGCTATATATTGAGGGTGGTTTCAGTGATAATGATGTGTACATAAAATTATTGACACATTATTTGAGAAATATGGAATTACGTACAACCGATTCTTCACTTGGTTCAGCTTTAGGAGCGGCCATAGCAATTTCGGACAGTAAGTTGAATTCAAAATTTTTGAAAAAAAATTACAGTTTAAAAGAACACGTACCGTTCATTATAAAATAAGAAAGTAGCTATGGCAATAAGTTTCAATTCTGATTATCCATCCGTAGATGATTTACGATCAAAGGCAAAAAAGAGAATACCCAAATTTGCTTTTGAGTATTTAGATGGTGGCTGTAATGAAGATGTTAGCCTTCGCCGAAATACTTCAGAAATAAGAAAGATACAGCTTCAACCCCGTTATTTACGAAATTACGGTACTAGCTCTATAAAGACCAAGGTATTGGGCATGGAATTCGATGCTCCGTTCGGCATTGCCCCAGTTGGATTACAAGGTTTAATGTGGCCGAACACTCCAGCCATATTGGCCAAAGCGGCCTATAACCATAATATACCCTTTATACTTAGTACGGTTACTACTATGGATATCGAAAAAGCTAGTGAACTTACTGAAGGTAATGCTTGGTTTCAATTATATAATCCGGTAGACGATACCATTCGTGATAGTATTATCGACCGTGCCGAAGCAGCAGGTTGCCCCGTATTAGTATTGTTATGTGACGTACCCACTTTTGGATATCGCCCACGTGATTTTAGAAATGGATTGGCCTTGCCGCCAAAAATGACCGCTTCCAATATCCTTCAAATCTTAGGAAAACCAGCTTGGGCCTATAATACCCTAAAATATGGCCAACCTACTTTTGAAACATTAAAACCATATACACCTGAAGGTCTTAACCTTCGTCAATTAGGCGCATTTATGGACAATACCTTTTCTGGTCGATTGAACGAAGAAAAAATAAAGCCGATACGCGATAGGTGGAAGGGGAAATTGGTCTTAAAAGGTGTGGCCTCTGAACAAGACACAGAGGATGCGATACGAATGGGGTTTGATGGCATCATCGTATCCAACCATGGTGGCAGACAGTTAGATGCGGCGCAATCTACCATAAGCTCACTTCAGGAAATTACGGCAAAATATAGTGACCAAATTGAAATTATGATGGACAGCGGACTCCGTTCAGGCCCTGATATTGCACGTGCCATGGCAAGTGGCGCAAAATTCACTTTTATGGGTCGTTCTTTTGTGTATGGTACCGGTGCCTTAGGAAATAAAGGTGGAGATCACACTATTGGCATGTTAAAAACCCAATTTAAGCAAGTCATGGACCAACTGTGCTGTGAACGTGTTGAGGATTTACATAAGCATCTAATAAAGTAATAACCTAACCATACGTTTATTATGAGCCAATTCAATATCGAAGAAGAAATAGAGGAAATTGCCGGTGGTGAATTTGAAAGACAACCCGTACCAAAATCAAGCCTTAAAAGTTGGAAAAGCTTTCTTGGAATGTATGCTGGTGAACATGCCGCAGGCACAGAATTTGTTATTGGGCCGTTGTTTTTAACTACAGGTGTTAGTGCTTTTGATTTGATTATTGGATTATTATTAGGGAATTTAATGGCCGTTTTTAGCTGGCGTTTCTTGACTTCAGAAATTGCAGTAAAAAGAAGGCTTACCCTCTACTATCAATTGGAAAAAATATGCGGTAAAAAATTAGTTATTGGGTATAACTTAGCTAATGGTATCTTATTCTGCTTTTTGGCCGGGGCAATGATTACTGTTTCTGCTACCGCTGTGGGAATTCCGTTTGATATGGAAATGCCTAAACTAACCGACACAATGCCTAATGGTGCTACATGGATAATTATTGTAGTGGCTATTGGTGCTATAATTTCGTTGATAGCCTCCAAAGGATATGATACGGTTTCAAAAGCAGCTAATTGGATGTCTCCGGTAATAGTTTTGGCTTTTGTTGCTTGTGGTGTAGTAGCATTACAGCAACTGGGCGTAGGCAGTTTTAAAGATTTTTGGAATATCTGGGGGGAAGGTAGCGAACCGTTCCCTGGGCAAATAAAATATACGTTTTGGCATGTGTTCTTTTGGTCTTGGTTTGCCAATGCCGCAATGCATATCGGTATGTCTGACCTTTCTGTTTTTCGGTTTGCAAAAAAAGCGAGTTCTGGGTGGACAACAGCTGCCGGTATGTATGTAGGTCACTATATGGCATGGATCGCAGCGGCATTATTGTATGCCGTCTATGTACAATCTCCAGAGGCACAAGCCTTATTGGCTCAAGGCCAAGCTCCTAATGTTGCACCTGGTCCATTAGCTTATAATGCGATCGGTGTTTTTGGAATTATTGCAGTGGTGTTGGCAGGCTGGACAACCGCTAACCCAACTATTTATAGAGCTGGACTCGCTTTTCAGGCTATTATGCCAAAAGCATCTACCTTTTGGGTGACCATTTTGGCAGGTTCTATTGCAACAATTGCAGGTATATTTCCTGCCTTTGCCATGAAATTATTGGATTTTGTAGCGCTCTACGGATTCATATTAGCTCCTATTGGTGCC
This sequence comes from uncultured Maribacter sp., assembly GCF_963974015.1. Lineage (GTDB taxonomy): Bacteria > Bacteroidota > Bacteroidia > Flavobacteriales > Flavobacteriaceae > Maribacter. Next base: position 85,990 of record NZ_CAXBBZ010000007.1, read on the forward strand.
GTTATCGTATTCGAACATTTTTTCTATAAGCAAGCAGGCATCGCTCAGAACTATGCTGAATTGGCAAATATTCAATTCAATAAATCGGTTTTATTCGCTTGGGGCATTAGCTTCGGACTCTTCTATTTTGTATCGGTTCAGTTCGATGTTTTTCTTTCTTTTGTAACATTGCCTGCCTGGTTATTATGCGGCGTATTATTCTTAGTTTTTAGTAAATATTCTCAAAAGAAAATATAACTTAAAATATCAACTGCACCTATTTGATAGGTCAATCATAAATTATTTACCCCCATTATACCCAATGTTATAATGCTATTGGATTCGATTAATTCTTTTATTTTAAAATTCTGTAGGTTTATGCAGCACTTTTTATATTGGAGACTATTCCCTTTTAACATTAAGCTTTAAATTAAATAGTCTCTATACTTTTTAAATTTATCCTGTTATAATTAGATACAAAAAACATCGTAAATATGAATGGTTATAGTATCTTGAACAAACACTCTAATGGCTAATTTACATCCCTATTAGAAATGGTTACTCCGCCTACTTTACTATGAAACATTTGTTTAAAAAGAGGTTATCAGGAAAATTAATTTAAAATTGTTAAGATTTGAGTTTAGAAAACACATGGAGATGGTACGGGCCAAATGACCCAGTTTCATTACAAGATATAAGACAAGCAGGTGCCACAGGTGTAGTTAGCGCTTTACATCATATTCCTAATGGAATGGTTTGGTCAATAGAAGAAATTACGGAACGTAAAAAAATAATTGAGTCGGCTGGTATTACTTGGTCTGTGGTAGAAAGCGTGCCAATTCATGAAGATATTAAGACCCAAAAAGGAAATTATAAAGTTTACTATGAAAATTACAAACAGACTCTTATTAATTTAGGAAAATGTAGCATCGATACGGTCTGTTATAACTTTATGCCTGTTCTTGATTGGACAAGAACAAACTTAGATTATGTGGTGGAAGATGGTTCAACCGCACTTCGTTTTGAAGCTACCGCTTTTGCGGCATTCGAATTGTTTTTATTAAAGAGGCCAGGGTCTGAAAATTCATATACAACAAAGCAAAAATCTGATGCAAAAGAATTTTTAAGCAAGCTGGACGAGAACGGTCAAAAAAAATTGATAAGCAATATTATTGCAGGTTTACCAGGAGCAGAGGAAGGCTATTCATTAGAAGAATTCAATACTATCCTCGCTACATATGACGCTATTGGGCCAAAAGAACTTAAAGCACATTTATTCGAATTTTTATCTGAAATAATTCCTGTTGCAGAAAAATCGGGAGTAAAAATGTGTATACATCCTGATGATCCGCCGTTTCCGATATTAGGGCTGCCAAGGGTCGTAAGCACAGAGCAAGATATTATTGACATTTACAATGCTATCGATAGTCTAAACAACGGATTAACTTTTTGCACAGGTTCATTTGGGGTTCGCCCTGATAATGATTTACCCGGCATGGTAGAACGTTTAGGAGACCGCATTCATTTTATTCATTTACGCAGCACACAAAGAGACGCCGATGGCAATTTTCATGAAGCTAATCATTTAGAAGGCGATGTAGATATGTACTCCGTTATGAAGGCGTTGATCAATGAACAGGAAGAAAGAAAATCAACTGGTAGAAAAGACACTAGAATGCCAATGCGACCAGATCATGGCCACAAAATGTTAGATGATCTGAGGAAGAAAACAAATCCTGGTTATTCAGCAATAGGTAGATTAAGAGGTTTAGCTGAATTAAGAGGATTGGAAATGGGGATTCGAAAATGCAAAAATTAGATACTACTATTTAAAAACAATGTCCTTATGAAAATCATGTTCCAGTTCGTATTCTTACTTCTTATTTTATCATGTAACAACAACTCGAACATGATAATTACCATACAAAACACTTTAAATACAAATAGAAGTTTTGAGACGGTCACAATAAATTTAGAGTCACAAAATTTGACTGTAGATAAAAAATCTTTTTTTATAGAAGATATTGAAACAGGTGAAAAACTTATTTCACAAGTAATTGATGAGGATAACGATGGTAAGTTTGACGTGATTTTGTTTCAACCTGAAATACCCGCCAATTCTGAGAGAAAATTTTATATAAAAACTGGTGCGATTTCTCAAGAAAGGGATAGTATACCAGCCTGTTATTCTAGGTTTGTACCGGAAAGAACAGATGATTATGCATGGGAAAACAATAGGGTAGCATTCCGCACATATGGCCCAAGGGCTCAAGAGATGATTGAATCTAATATTGACGGAGGAACACTATCAAGTGGTATTGATGCGTGGTTAAAAAAAGTTGAATATCCTATTATCAACAAATGGTATAAAAAAGAAACTTCTAACACGGGTTCTTATCACGATGATACTGGAGAAGGACTAGATAATTTTCATGTAGGTATGAGTAGAGGTGTTGGTGGTATTGCTAAAAAAGTTGATAGTACCTATTATATTTCGAAAAATTTTACCGAGTGGAAAACTTTGTTCAATGGCCCTATACGTACCTCTTTCATTTTAGAATATGCATCATGGGATGCCGGTGGAAAAAAAATATCAGAGAAAAAGAAAATTTCTTTAGATTATGGAAGTAACCTTTCTAAATTTGAAATAACACTTAAAGGAACCGACACAATTTCTGCTGGTTTAACATTACATGAACAGAACGGTATTATAACAATGAACGATGAGTTCACATGGGTTAGTTATTGGGAACCACATGACGATTCTGAATTAGGGACCGGTATTGTTGTTCCGAACAATACTATGGTTGGCCATGAACATTATGTGACTAATATACAGGATGCCAGCAATTTGTTTGCTCACATTGCTAGTGAAGATACTATTATAACCTACTATGCAGGTTTTGGGTGGAAAAAGAGTGGTCAATTTCAAAATAAAAATGAGTGGAATGAATATTTACAACACTTTTCAGAAGGTTTGAAAAATCCTTTGCTTGTACAAGTACAATAGGGCAGTTCAAAAACTTAAAATCATCAATTAAAAGAATATTTTAGAAGTTAATTTTCTTTTATAAGTAGATTTACTTATCAAGAGCTTTTAATTCCTCTTCAATAAATTCCATCCCAGAAGAAGATTTTATACTTCTAAGCTCATTAATACGTTCTCTACGCAATGTTTTGGGAACATCAGAAAAAGCATTTGTAACATATGATATTATGTCGGCAATATCATTATCTGAAATAGATTCATTTCTTATTAGACCTGGCATTGCCAAATTCATATTGTATTCTTCACCGTTAACATGTACAGGACCTTTTAGGCCATGTAGTATTATTAGCGCTAAACGCTCGGTGTTTTTCACGTGCTCAGAATTCATTAAAGGAGGCGCTAGACCTTCTATCCCTTTCCCGTCCGCCCCATGGCATGATGCACAAATTTGGAAAAACATTTTTGCCCCACTAGTTCTGTTATCCTCATTAATTTTTTTCCTAGTATAAATTGAATTTAGCTTACCCTGCTTTTTATCTGAAATACTCCTGACAAGCTTATTTACAAATTCAGTATGCTTCAGGATATTCATTAGCGCCTCATTGCTAGAAATTAAAGTATCAACACCAGTTAAACCACTAACTACAGATTCAGTAATGGTGCTATTAAGTTTTCTCCTTTTTAATATCTCGATCATAATTGGAGTAAACCTACCTTCATCAAGGGCTATCCAGCTTCCTAGGGAGCCGCCCAAATAAATATCCAAACCAAGTTCATTTTTCTTCAAAATTGAATTAAAAACACTAACTGCATTTTCTATATTTTCTTCGGAAACAAAATGTTGTGATAGTACAAGGGCATGAGCAATAGCCTCACGATTATCGGTGTTCATAACCTCCACTAAGAAATCAAATGACAATGCATCCCAACCTTCTAGAACATATAAAGCATGTATTTGGCTTAATTTATTTTTGGAGTTGAGTGCTACATCGATAACTGCATCAATAGTTTGGGTTAGTCCTTTAAAAATCAAATAGTGTTGTGCTCGGTCACGAATCCATCCGTTTTTATTAGATAACAGAGAAATTAGTTCTGTTCCGTTCAAATTATCAAAATCAGGAATGACATCAGCCATAGCATCCACATGATTTACTTTTAATATTCTTCCAAAATTGACCAACGTATCTAACCTATCCTCTTTTACTTTTTCTCTTAGATAAGGACTCATATATGCTTGATGACCAATAATACCACGATGCATATCAACAATATACATACTACCTTCTGGACCATTCTTTAAACTTACAGGACGAAAACCTTCATCAGTAGAAGTTAAAAACTCTTTATTCTGCCAAGCTTGTTTTGCAATTACCGAATCACCAGTAAAGTTCAAAAGTGCTCTTTTTATCAAATTTCCTTCTGGGATACATATAAAAACATTCTGATCATACGATTCTGTAAACGCCCCTCCTCTATAAACTAATGGACTACAGGCAGCCGTAGCATTTACTAATACGCTATCGGCATTTAAAATACCTTTCGCATATCCCCTATTTACTGAAGTGGCATGGACTGGATAAACCCTTTGGTCAGTTGTCAGAAGCTTATCAACACTAGATTTCGGTATAAAGTATTTATTACGTATTAAGGTATTTGGCAAAACATAATCGCCCAATAGTATCCTTGAATTATCATTATAATATAATCTTCCAAAATTGTCATGGGTAATACCCCATTGCCCTCTAAAGGTTGTTGGTTCTTTTTTCCAGACCCCATTTATTCGCCTATACCTAAAATTCGATTTTGCATTATAAATCCAATTATCGATATTTAATTCTAAGGAATTAGGTTGATGTTCAGGATTACCTTCTACCGCATAAATAGAATCTACCATAACTTTATTGACAGGTCTATCATTTTCAATTTCAACAAACCATAAATAGGGTGGTTCGGCATAAAGTAAGCCACCATATACATGTGCCAGTGCACGAGGCATAACTAAGCTATCCATAAAAACTTTGGAATGTTCGGCTATTCCATCTTCGTCCAAATCTTCTAGAATTAGAATACTACCAGTTGGGTCTTTTTCTCCAGATCCTTGAATATCATTCATGTAACCCGGCATTTGAGCTACCCAGGTTCTACCTTTCGAATCAAAATCTATAGCTACTGGAGCTTTTAAAAGCGGCTCCGAGGCAATAACTTTCAATTCAAAACCAGCTTCAATTTTATAAGAATCTAATGAAACTCTCATTTTCCTATTAGAAGATTCACATGAGCATAAAATATAACCAAGGGTGAAAAAGATAATAAGCTTAAAACGCATGAAATAAATAAATTTTGTCAACATAATAATTACCTGAATATACAGATATATAACTCTGATTTAAATTAAATACTCAAGAACTTTAAACTTGAAGACCTTCTCTAATACCCTTCTCCAAACCTGTTAATTGCGCAAGACCCATTGCTCTACCGATTAAGGAATAACCAGAATAAAACTCATTTTGGCGCCTATTATCATCTAATAAAACATGACCATGATCCGGTCTCATGGGAATACGAACAATACCATTGCCGGTCTTTTTACGTATCTGTTGTTGCCTTATAATAGCATTCATCACTTTTTCAATTGGCACAGAGCCGTTAAGATGATCTGCTTCATAAAAACTACCATCTTCTTCTCGCATGACATTTCTTAAATGGATAAAGTGAATCTTTTCACCAAAATCATCGATTATCTTTACCAAATCATTATTTGCAGATGCACCTAACGAGCCAGAGCAAAAAGTAAGTCCATTACTTGGCGATGGGCAACATTCTAATAAAAATTTAATTTCTTCGTAATTAGAAACAATTCTTGGTACGCCAAATACAGAAAATGGTGGGTCATCTGGATGAACAGCCATACGGACACCAATTTTTTCGGCTTCAGGAATAACGGCATTTAAAAAATAGGATAAATTATCTTGAAGTTGTTTTTTAGAGATTTTTAAAACTGTAGCATGATTGGCTTTAAAATCTTCTAATGCGATTAGCTTTCTAGAGCCCGGCATTCCGCACAAAATGGATTCTTCTAGTTTCTTTTTTTCCGTGTCAGTAAGTCCATCAAAGTAAGTTTTCGTTTCATCATATACTTCTTTAGTGTATGATTCTTTTGCGTTTTCCCGTTTCAATATGAACAAATCAAAAGCTGCCGCAGAAATGGGGCAATATCTTAAGGCCGATGCACCTGTTGGTAAAATAAAATCCAAATCGGTACGTGTCCAATCTATCAATTGCATAAAATTATAGCATACATCGTATATGCCGTTTTCAGCAAGATTTTTAAGCGTTTGAATGTAATTCGCAATATAGGTATCCCTTTCAGGTAGTCCGAATTTAATTGCTGTATGAATATTCACACTTTCAACTACCGCCCATTCCATACCTTGGGCCATAATTTCAGATTTTAATACAGCAATCGTTTCTTTTGGCCATACTTCGCCAATCGGAACTTTTTGACATGCAGCTACAATTCCCTCTACACCTAACTGTTTTATATTTGGTAAGGTTACTCCGAATTCAGGACCGAACCAGCGGAAGGTTTTCTTTAAATAATCCATACTTTTTACTTACAAATAAATGATTCTAAAGGATGTTACCTTTATAAACACTCAATACAATCGATTACAAAATAAAGTATTTATATACGATTCAAAAGCTATAAAACCGTATAGTTAATTCTATATGAAACATTGTCTATACACCTGAAAATGAGCTAAAACCGCCATCAACGTCGTAAACACTACCTGTAACAAAACTAGAAGCGTCACTTAACAAATAGTGTACCATACCATTAAGTTCTGAAGCATCACCAAAGCGCCCCATTGGTGTATTTTTAATTATACTATTACCCCTTTCTGTATAAGTGCCATCTTCATTAGTTAGCAATCTTCTGTTTTGATTACCAATAAAAAATCCTGGCGCAATTGCATTCACTCTTATTTTATCTCCGTGTTTAGAGGCAAGCTCATTCGCCATCCATTTTGTGAAAATATCTATAGCACCTTTTGCCATTGAATAACCCAATACCCTAGAAATACTTTGCTTAGCGGCCATTGAAGAAATATTTATTATAGAACCATAACCCTGTTCTACCATTAATTGGCTCAATATCACTGTTGGAATCACAGTACCGAATAAATTAATATCGACTACTTTTTGGGTATCTCCCATTGCTATATCTTGAATTGTCTGATCAGGTTTCAATGTTGCTCCTGGTATGTTACCTCCAGCAAGGTTTACGAGTCCGTCTAAATGTTTAAATTCCTCTTTTATTTCTTTCCTTAATATAGTAAGTTGCCCCTCATTCATAACATCTACCTTGAAAATATGGGTGCTGTTGGTTACTATGGCATTCAATTCATCTTGCTTAGCCTTTAACTTGTCTTCTGACCTACCAAGTAATAATACGTTTGCCCCATTTCTAACAAGGTATTCAGCGATTGAACCTCCAAGAGTACCAGTACCTCCAGAAAGTGCGTAATTCCTATTTTTTAAAGATAATAACTCGTTCATATATTTATTTTACTTTTATTCTAAAGAATTTAATTCATAATTTATTAATGCCAATAATGTAGACTGCTAAAACACCTCTAATACCTTATCTACAAAATGAAATTCTATAGTTTTCTAAGGATAAAACACGTAACTTATTTACTATTTACCTATGCTACGCCAAGTTAAGGGATTTCTTAAAATGAAGTCGTGAATTATAGACTTTATAAAAATTGGATGCCCTATTTATTACCTGAATTCAATTATTACAATCATTGAACGATTGCTTTTTTACCCAATAAAATTATTAGTATCATAAAAGTAATGCCCATTCTAGTATTTTCTAATATAGAATAGTTTATTTCCTCTCTACACCTGTAACTTTGCCAACTATTTCTATAGACCGTGAAGAAAGCATTACTCTTTATGATTATAAGTACGTTTTCATTTAGTTTAATGAATTCGTTTGTAAAATACCTCAGTCATTATCCGACCTTTGAAATTGTTTTTTTCAGAACAGCTGGCTCATTACTATTAGGAACTACCTATATTTTAATTAAAGGAATTCCCATCTTAGGTAATAGTAGAAGATTAATGATTTTTAGAGCTTTAGCAGGTATAACAGCTATGAGTCTCTTTTTTATGTCGTTGCAATATTTACCTGTAGGTACAGCAGTTTCCCTAAGATATCTGGCACCAATATATGCCGCAGTTTTTTCTATTTTTTTACTAAACGAGAAACTAAAAACTATTCAATGGTTTCTTTTTTTATTAGCATTTAGTGGAGTACTAATTTTAAAAGGATTTGACCAAGAGCTCAATACAACAGGCTTGTTGCTAGTTCTAGTTGCTTCGGTTTTTAGTGGACTGGTTTATGTTCTTATCCGTAAAATTGGTAATAGGGACCATCCATTAGTAATTGTAAATTACTTCATGTTTATCGGCACAGTGATTGGCGGTATATTAAGTATAAATGGCTGGATACAACCAAAAGAAAATGATTGGTTATTACTATTAAGCCTCGGTATTTTCGGATTCTTCGGACAAGTATTCATGACCAAAGCTTTTCAAATAGCTAAGACCAATTTAGTTGCTCCACTTAAATATATAGAAGTAATATTTACGATTTTGATAGGGGTTACTTGGTTCGATGATATATATTCCATTTGGAGCCTAATGGGAATTCTAATGATTATCGCCGCCTTGGTAGCCAATGTGATAATTGGTAAACGATGAATAAATCTGTTATATATCAAAATAAAAAAGCCACCGAATACAAAGTTACGGTAGCATAAAGTTATGGTCAGAAATTTCTATTATTTTCGAGCAGATTCCTGCTCAGCTAAACTATTATTAACATCATTTAATGAGTTTACTATTACAGTTGTTACCTCATCTTGTATCTCCTCAGAATAGTTTAAATAATAAATAGCAGACAACATTAGTGTTAATGCTAACACTAGATTCACAATAATTTTAGAATCGAAGAAATTATCTATTTTGTCCATATCAGTAAGTGTCTGGTTTACAGTAGTAATATAAATTGAAAAAAATTAATTAACAAATTTTTAAGAAAAAAATTAAAATAATTTTTTTCCTAAAAACAGTTGCTACTTTAAAGAAAGATAAAATATCAACTTTTATTTAACTGATTTACAAAACGTTAGAATGCAAATACATTAAAATTCACATCAAAAAAGATACATTAGATAATTTATCATTTCTAATTTTACAGTGACAGTTGAATCAAAAAAAATAAAACATATGAAAATCTTAAAATCTATTACGTTAACTACACTGCTATTTTTAGCCATTGGTCTAAATGCACAAAATAAGAAAGACCAAAAAATAATAAAAGATGCAAATAAAGCTAAAGACAAGCTAATGAAAATGGAAGTGGGCCTAGACCTCTTTTTTAAGAATTCAGCCGGATACGTCGTATTCCCTAATATTGGCAAAGGCGGATTCATTATTGGTGGCGCTTCTGGAAATGGAGTAGTTTATGAAAACGGAACTATGATAGGAATGGCCAATTTAAAGAAATTAAGTATAGGTCTACAAGCAGGTGGTCAAGCAATTACTGAAATTATATTCTTTGAAACAGAAACCGACTTAGCAGAATTTAAAGAAGGTGATTTTGAATTTTCAGCTGAAGCTTCTGCAGTTGCTTTAAAATCTGGTATTGCAGTAAATGCCAAGTATAGAGATGGCGTTGCAGTTTTTGCACTACCAAAAGCAGGGCTAATGGCAGATGCATCAGTTGGGGGTCAAAAATTCGATTATAAGCCAATGATGAATTAATCCATTTAGAAAGAAATAAGAGAGCCGCCTAATTGGCGGCTCTCTTATTTATAATATTATCCATTTTTGGTAAAACCAGAGTAACAGGTCATTCCACCATCAACAAATATGGTCGTTCTATTTATATATTCATCTGATGCCAACCAACTGGCTACACTACCAATATCATCAGAAATTCCAATTTGTTTGTATGGAATTAATTTCAACATACTTTCCCTATCCTCTTTAGTACTCCAAACATCTTTATAATATCTGTTTTTATAGCACTCGGTGATATTGAGTACAACGTATTTATCTGGACCGTATTCTTGACAAATAGCTTGCATCAACATTACCAAACCTCCTTTAGATGTGGCATAGTTTGCATGGCCTGCCCATGGAATTACTTCATGTACAAATCTCATGTGAATTATCTTTCCCAAAAGATTTTGAAATCTCTTCTTACAATCCCTTCTTTTAAATTATAGAATTGCTTTTTTTAGCACAAAAAATCTGCCCAGTTAAATAATCATCTATAACCCGTTGTAAATCCTTCAATGGCATTTCGTGTAATATATAAATGAAAAAGTTGATAATGCTCTCAAATTCTGAGAACACTATCAACAATTAATTCCCATTAAAAGTGATACTATTTACCGTTAAAAAATATCATAATACCTATAACAATAAATATAATTATAATGGAAACCGTTACATCGACCCAATTATAACTACTCTTGTTTTTATTCTTTTCTTCTTCGGTTATGGTGCCAAAGGTTAGGTTAACAATCTGCTCCTTATCCGGTGCTTTTGTCAATAAACTAACTACTACCATGAAAATCAAGCAGAACAAGAAAAACCATGCGCCAAAGGTCAAGAAATTCATGTCTCCTAAATAATATAGCATACTATCGGCATCTAAATTATGTTTTACCAACTCTAAGGTTATTCTTAAAAAAGCAACTATAATACCCATTACCAAAGTATAAAAGGCCCCTGTTGAATTTATTCGCTTATAAAAAATACCTAAAAGAAAAACAGCTGTAATTGGTGGGGCTATATATGATTGTACACTTTGTAAATACTCATATAACACTCCAGATATATTTGCCATAATCGGAATCCAAATAATACCGATAATAACAACGAAAACAGTTGCTATTTGTCCCGTTCTCACTAATTTTTTCTCTGGTGCATTAGGTCTCAATTTTTTATATACATCTACCGTAAACAATGTAGAACATGAATTAAAAACCGATGCCAAAGAACTCATTAATGCTGCCAATAACCCAGCCGCTACAAGCCCTCGCAAACCAGAAGGCAATAAATTACTCATCAAAACCGGAAAAGCTTCATCAGCACTCTCCCACTCCAATTCACCCCGCATCTTTAACGTCAATGCTATAACCCCAGGGATTAAAAATAAAAAGACTGGTAAAAGCTTTAATAAGGCCCCAAAAATAGTACCCCGTCTACCCTCCTTAATGTTTCTTGCAGTTAAGGTTCTTTGCACAATGTATTGATCCGTACACCAATACCAGATACCTACTATGGTACTAGTGATGAAAAGCGATGGCCAAGGAAAATCTGGATCTGTTGCCGGTCTCCACATATTAAAATATTCAGGTCCTAGGGTATCTACCATACTTCCCCATCCCCCAACTTTATCTAATCCGATAAATGTCAAAACGGCGGCACCGATAACCAATAAAATTGCCTGTAAGGTTTCAGTATAAACCACTGCACGCATTCCGCCTAAAACCGTATAAATCCCTGTTAAGACAACCGTTGCAATGGCACCCGTCCAAAAATCAATACCCAATAAGGCAGAAACTACAACACCTCCAGCATATATGGTCACAGAAATTTTAGTAAGTACATACGCAACTATGGAAAAAATGGATAATACCCATCTTGATCTAGCATCAAAACGTTTCTCTAAAAATTCTGGCATTGTAAACACCCCACTTCGAGCGTAAAAGGGAAGAAATACCCAGCCCAACATCAAAACTACCCAAGCATGTATTTCATAAATAAGCAAGGGAAGTTTATTACTGGCACCCGTACCTGCTAAACCAACTACATGCTCAGAACCAATGTTCGATGCAAATATCGAAGCACCCACCACAAACCAACCTACATTTCTACCTGCTAAAAAATAATCTTCTGTATTGTCTTCTTTCTTTCGAATAACCCAAACGGCTATTCCGACCAGTAATAAAAAATAAAGTGAAATACTGATCCAGTCTAAATTGTCTAATTGTTGCATGCTAATGGTTTATTTGGTAGAAAACTTAAAGGTAGTTTTGGTTGAATATTTATCTCCCGGTTCTAAAGTAACAGAAGGAAATTTTGGTTGATTTGGAGAATCTGGATAGTGTTGTGTTTCTAAACAAAAGCCGCTTCTCTTTACGTATGTTCCTCCGTTTGGTGAAGGTAACGTTCCATCTAAAAAATTACCAGTGTAAAATTGTATGCCAGGTTCATCGGTTAAAACCTCTAAGGTACGGCCAGACTCTGGGTGAAATGCTTTAGCTACTGAACGATAACCCGATTCATAGTCGTTCAACACCCAACAGTGGTCAAATCCACCTCCTAGTTCTATTTGTTCATTTTCTGCATTTATGTCTTGGCTTATTAGTTTTGCCTTTCTAAAATCGAAAGGTGTACCTTCTACAGTTGCTAAATCTCCTGTCGGTATTAACCCACTATCCACAGGAATATATGTTTCAGCATTAATTTCTACTTCATGATCTAGAATCGTTTGTGAAAAATCACCAGAAAGATTAAAGTATGAATGCTGGGTAAGGTTAACGACAGTAGTTTTATCTGTAGTAGCTTCGTACAAGACGTCTAAACTATTATCAGGATTTAATGTATAAGTTACCATAGTAGTTAAGTTACCCGGAAAACCTTCTTCCATATCCTTACTTAAATAACTAAGCTTTAAAACCCCCTTATCACCCTCATTTACCTCTAATACCTTCCAAACAACCTTATCAAAACCCTTTACTCCTCCGTGTAAACTATTTTCACCATTATTCTTGGCTAATGTGTAATCGGTATTATTTAAGCTGAATTTTCCTTTTGCTATTCGGTTACCATAACGACCTACCAATGCTCCAAAAAAAGGATTTTCTTTTTCATATTGTTCTAAATTCTCAAAACCTAAAACAACATTCTCTAAGTTTCCTTTTTTATCTAAAGATTTTATAGAAGTAATACGGCCACCATAAGTTATGATATCAACCTCAAATCCACTTTTATTTTTAAGGGAAAATAATTCAACTGTCTCACCACTTTTCGCTACCCCGTAATCACTCCTTTCAACTTTGATTGTCTTAGCCACTTCTTTTGACATTTCTTGGTTGCCTTCTTTCATAGTTTTTTCCTTACAGTTAACGTTAAGTATCAATGTACCTAACAACACAAATAAATAACAGATTTTGGTGAATGGTTTCATATTTTAAAATTATTACAAATTATTTTTGAATAGATGAAAATAAGCCTCATTGGCATTTAATTGATTTTTAAATTCCCGAATCGTTGTATTCTTATCGATTACTACCAATTCAATACCTGCCATTTCTGCAAAATCTTCCATAAATTCAGTAGTCAACGCTTGAGAATAAACAGTATGATGAGATCCCCCAGCCAATATCCAAGTAGTAGCTGCAATCTCTAAATCGGGTTTCGCATCCCAAAGTACTCTTGCTACTGGCAAATTAGGCAATTTACCCATCGGTTCTACAGCCTCCACTTCATTGACCACCAACCTAAAACGATTACCTAAATCTACTAGTGACACATTAATTGCAGGTCCTGCAGGTGAATTAAAAACCAAACGTACCGGGTCTTCTTTACCTCCTATGCCTAACGGATGTACTTCACACGATGGTTTTGCATCTGCAATGGATGGACAAATCTCTAACATATGAGACCCCATAACATACGCCTTTTCAGGAGTAAAATGGTAGGTGTAATCTTCCATAAAAGAAGTTCCACCATTCAACCCTTTAGCCATAACTTTTAAAGCACGTAACAAAGCAGATGTTTTCCAATCTCCTTCGCCACCAAAGCCATAACCATCGGCCATTAATCGCTGTGTAGCAATACCGGGTAATTGTTTCAACTCTCCTAAGTTTTCAAATGTATCGGTAAAGGCTTTAAAACCGCCTTCATCTAAAAATGCCCTTAGCCCTAATTCTATTTTTGCTGCATCAATAAGTGATTCTCTTTTTTCTCCACCACTTTTTAGCTTTTCACTTAACACATAACTATCCTCGTATTCTTTAACCAAAGCATCTACTTGCTTTTGGGTTAACTTATTTATATGTTTTACCACATCAGATGAGTCATAACCATTTACAGAAAAACCAAATCGTAGTTGCGCTTCTACCTTATCACCATCTGTAACCGAAACCTCTCTCATGTTATCGCCAATTCGTGCAACGGTAAGATTCTGAAATTCATCCCACCCTAAAGCAACACGCGCCCAGTTTCCTAATTTTTGTTGAACCCTTTCTGTCTGCCAATGTCCGACAATAATTTTTCTATTTTTACGCATACGAGTCATCATATGACCAAATTCTCGATCCCCGTGTGCTGATTGATTAAGATTCATAAAATCCATATCAATGGTTTCCCATGGTAATTCGGCATTGTATTGCGTATGTAAATGACATAAGGGTTTATTTAAAACACTCAAACCTTTAATCCACATTTTAGCAGGAGAAAACGTATGCATCCACGTAATTACCCCAATACAGTTTTTGCTTGAACTTGCTTCTAGGCAGATATCTGTAATTTCGTTTGGAGTTTTAACCGTAGGTTTATAAACTATACTAACAGGAATTTCTTTTGAGAAGTTAAACCCATTTACAATGTCTTGAGAATTTTCTGCTACTTGTTTAAGAGTATCAGGTCCATATAAATGCTGGCTGCCAGTAACAAACCATATTTCCTTTTCCGCCATATTTGTAATCATAAATTTATTCTAATTATTATTGTCCGTAATAGGCATTTTTACCATGCTTACGTTCGTAATGTTTTTTTATTAAAGCATCTTTTAATCTTACCGCATTTGGGTTTATTTGCAGAGTCAAATATGCCATTTGTGCTACAGTTTCTAAAACCTTACTGTTATAAACAGCTTTAGCTGCTGTTTTACCCCATGCAAAGGGTCCGTGATTACCGATCAAAACCATTTCAACCTCTTCAGATGACAGGTTACGTTCTTTAAAACAATCAAGAATCTGAATACCTGTATTATGCTCGTAGTTACCTTGTATAAGGCTATCTTTCATAGGTTCGGCGCAAGGTATATCTGCAGTTAGATGATCCGCATGCGTTGTACCGAATACGGGAATATCTTTTTGGGCTTGGGCCCATGCTACTGAATACATAGCATGTGTATGTGCTATACCACCAATATGATTCCAGTTTTTATATAAATAAGCATGTGTTTTTGTATCAGAAGAAGGCCGCAATGTCCCTTCTACAATATTGTTTTCATAATCTAGGATAACTATATCTTCTGGCTTTAACTTTTCGTACGGCACACCACTTGGCTTAATTGCAAAAACTCCATTTCTCCTATCAACGGCACTTACATTACCGAAAGTATAAATAACAAGCCCAAGGCTATTAAGCTCAATATTTGCCTCAAAACATTCTTCTTTAAGAGTATTGTATTTTGAAGTCATTCTTTATTTTTTTTAACTGAACTTTCAATGAACTCTCCTAACGCTGTGTAAGAATCCATTAATTTTTCATAGGTTTCAATTGTATCTTTTTGAGGGTTATATTCTGCTTCGAACTCACTACCCATATGGGTACTTGCCTCCACAACATTTGAATAAATGCCCGATGCTACCGCTGCGTAAATTGCTGCACCTAATGCAGGTGCCTGGTCTGAAGCGGCCACCTTAATTGGCATGTTCATCACATTCGCTAAAGTTTGCATTATAAACGGTGATTTTCTAGCGACACCCCCAATACCGATAACGGTATCAATTTTCACACCTTCTTGTTGAAAACGATCTGCAATCATTTTTGACCCGAAACATATGGCATTTACCAAAGCCTTAAAAATATGAGGTGCTTTTGAACCTAAAGAAAGATTTGACAGGGCACTTTTCAAGTTCTGATTGGCGTCTGGTGTTCTTCTGCCATTTATCCAATCTAAGGCTGTAGGTATACTTTCCGATAACGGAATAGCTTCTGCTGCATCAGATAATTTTCTAATGAAGTCGTTCTCGATTTCATTTTTTAAATCTATTTTTTGCTGTTCCGACAAAATAGTTGATGTCATCACCAAATTATCAATGGGCCAATCTAGCACATCTTTAAACCAAGCCAGCAAATCGCCAAAGGCAGATTGACCAGCCTCCAACCCAATCAAACCAGGTATTACAGAACCATCGACTTGACCACAAATACCTTTAATAGTTTTCCCATTAATAGCATCATTAGTTGCCACCATAATATCACATGTAGAGGTACCCATTACCCTCACTAGGGCATTCTTATCTATTTTGGCACCTACTGCTCCTGAATGTGCATCGAACGTACCGACCGCGACAACGGTGTCTATAGTTAAACCAAGTTTATCTGCCCATTCTTGACTTAAATTACCCGCAACCTTATCAGAAGTATAGGTTTCGTCATAGAGATTATCTCTTAAATCTGCCAGATAAGGGTCTACCTTTTCTAAAAATTCTTTAGGCGGAAGTCCGCCCCAGCTATCATGCCACATGGCTTTGTGTCCTGCAGCACATCGACTTCGTTTAAAAGATTTTAAATCTTTATTTTCTATTAACAGATAGGTCATTAAATCGCAATGCTCCATCCATGTGAAGGCATTGTTTTTCACTTGCTCATCTTCTTTTACTACATGGGCAATTTTCGCCCAAAACCATTCAGATGAGTAAATACCTCCTACATATTTAGTGAAATTTTCGCCGCCCCAATTCTCGCCTAATTCATTAATCTGTTCAGCTTCTTTAATTGCAGTATGGTCTTTCCAAAGCACCATCATCGCATTAGGGTTTTCAGTGAAACCATTTACAAGTGCTAACGGAGTACCGTCTTTGGTTACTGGTACCGGTGAAGAGCCTGTGGTATCGATACATATTCCTTTTACCTCTTTCGGGTTTACTTTACTCTGATTTATAACAGATTTTATGGTAAACTCCAAACCTTCAATATGGTCAAGTGGATGTTGTCTAAATTGATTAATAGACGGATTACAATACTTTTCATCAATCCATCTTTTATACCAGTGGACTTCGGATGCAATCTCTTTTCCGTTTTCAGAATTTATCAAAACAGCCCTAACGGAATCTGAACCATAATCCAACCCAATTACATAACCTTTCATTTATTCAATTCAATTTTTACAAAGTAAATATAAGTAATAGATTTTATAAGTGTCAACTATACACTTAAATATTTAATTAGACTTAAATTTAATGTCATTAATTTTTAAAAAATACATGTACAACTATAAAAAGTTCCATATCCTGTGATAAAAAAAAGCTTTAATTACCATTTAAAATTTAAAAAAGATATTCCTTGTCTTGGCAATGAAATCTCTAGTACTGTTCTACCCTCTTTTATGTTGACCCATTGTGGAGAATTAAGTAATTGAAGTTGGCCAGCTTTTTCAAGTTTTTCTATTTGCTCTTTACTTGGGTTTTGAGGTGAGCCCATTTCTTTCCAGACCGTATAAGAATTACTGAATTCTTGATCTATTCGGTAATGCGTTAATAAAGCTTTACCTGTCAAAATATTACTAATATTAATTTTTACGTTTTCTGGAGCTACGTCTAAATCATTTTTATCATGATAATTCCACACCATAACAGATAGGGAGCGATCATCTACTGCGGCCAGTGCATTAATATCTGAATTCTCACCTCTTACCTTTTTATTAATTATTTTATCGTAATCGTACAACATTTCATCTTGAGATACTTTCACTCTTTGCCCCTGCATCATTCCAAACATTCTAAAAACATTCAAAACAGGTTTATTGACACCATTCGTTGCCATATCTCTAAAACCTGCATACCATGGTTGGTCTTCAAATTCAAAGCCCCAAGTTACCGCACCTAATAAGTTGACGCCATAATGGTCAGCTAATTCATATTTTCTCGCAAATGAAGCAGCGGTATAACTCGCATATAATGTTCCGTTTCTATATGCGTTATATGGATAATCAGCTTCTGAACATGCTGCACAACCCTCTGGATCCGATTCTCCTATTATAATGGGCAAATGTTTAAACTCTGGATACGATGCTACAATCTCAAACCCTTTACCTATATCTTTTAACTGCGCACTCATATCCATATGTACTACATCATCAATAACTTTAGGACTACCTTTCGCGTGAAAGGTTATAAAATCTAAAGGAGAACCTTTTTGACCTGTCGCATAATTTTTTCCAGATTTTATATGATCTAAAAATGCTCTTAGAAATTCTTCAGATTTATCCCATGCAGGACCCGTTACTTCTGGACCTCCTACTAATGCCGTTGGCAAAGCACGTTTAACTGCATCTACGCTATAATCGTATAGTTTAATATATTCTTCGGTCGTTCCTTGCCAATACCCAATATTAGGTTCGTTCCATAATTCCCAATACCAGCTTTCAACTTCTTCTTTGCCATAGCGTTCTACCGAATGCATTACCCATTGGTATACAAGTTCTGCCCATTTCTCATAATCATTTGGCGGATATGCCCAACCTGTATAAATATCTTCATAAGCTGCACCAGGTTTCCAATAATGACGATAAGGAACTGGTTTGCTCGACAAAGCTTCTGGCATAAATCCTATTTGTGCCATAGGTTTCATTCCTCGTTCAATATAGGTATCAAATATTTTGTCTACAATCGTCCAGTCATAAATGGGGTTCCCATTTATATCTTCGGTATATGCATTAGTTGACCCCCATTTTAAACCGTGAGTTCCCTCACCCGTTACTAGTAAACTATGAGTTCTAACAAAAACCGGAACAGCACTTAATTCTGAAATCTCTGAAAGAAGTTTTTCACCATCTTTCATGTAGGTATAATTCGGCTCATCATAACCCCACCAAGACCAAATTGGATTTAATGGCCCCATTTTTTCGCTTGCGTCTATTTGTATTGTAGTAGAAGTACTTTGACACAATCCAATATAAAAAGAGAAATGTATTGCTGCTAAAAAAAATAATTTAAATATTGAATTAATGTCCTTGTACTTCATAAAGCTTTTTATTAAAATCAGTATTTCATAGCCTATTACCTCTATTCATTTTATTGTTTTGGTAGTATTAACCAACACAAAATTCTACTTTTAAAACAATATGATATTTGTTAGTAATATTCGAATATAGGTTTACCTAATTCGTTAAATTTCACTTCCATAACTCTTGCATGTCTATTATGATCATATAACGGGTCACCGATTATTTTTTCATAATCTCTAGCGTGATAAATGCTTAAAGGAGTACCATCTTCTGCTACTGTAAAACTATTATGGCCTGGACCATAAATATTTTTTTCACTATTGGTTTTAAGTACTGGCTGTCTTGATTTTTTCCACGAATTTCTATCTAACAAATCTGAATTTTCGTTGGCTTCCATCATACCCATACAATAGCATGCACCTGTAGCACTAGCCGAAAAAGTAATATAGATTTTACCCTTATTTTTTATAACTGCCGGACCTTCGTTTACCCAAAAATCAATTCGTTCCCAGTCATAATCTGGCGTTGTTAACATAAACTGCACTGATTTCAATTTAATAGGCGATTCCATTTCGGCTAGATATAAATTAGAGGCCGCAAATTGCCCTCCGGTTTTTTCAGCCCAACAAAAATATCTTTTCCCATTATTTTCAAAGACAGTGCCGTCTAATGAAAAATCAATAAATGATTTATTGTCACTATCGGCTGCTTGCATTTGACCAAGCTCGACCCATTCATCTTGTAATGGATTTTGTCCTGTACATTCCAAAACATAAGGTCTTAATTTCCAAATATCATCTACTTCACTAGCAGCAAAATACACATACCATTTTCCATCTAAATAATGAATTTCTGGTGCCCATACATGCTGACTCATCGGTCCGGTTTCATGTTTGTGCCAAACGCTAAATGTTTCAGCTTTTTGTAAATCACTAATAGATTTAGCTCTTCTAAGTTCAATACTATCATACGTTGGCACCGACCCCGTAAAATAATAATAGCCATCAGTATGCTTGTAGATAAAAGGATCCGCACGTTGCTCTACTATAGGGTCATTTTTTCCTGTAGTACCCATTTTAAATATTCAATTTTGTTTTTATTGTTTCATAGTATTCATCGGTAATTTTATAACGGAACATAAGTCCTCCCATAATCACATGAAATACACCAGGTATAATTGTTAACATAAGCGCTATACCAATCATAGCAGTCTGACTTTGTTCACCATCAGGTACATATCCAAAAAAATCAAGCAAATAACCCACCGCAGCACCAGCTATTCCCATACCAAATTTTTGTGCGAACGAAATTCCACCAAAAGATAATCCCGAAACACGTTTACCAGATTCTGCATGACCATAATCGACTGCCTCCGCTATAGCTGACCAGAAAATAGGTGCATGAAGATCCACTACAAAAGAAAGAATGAAATAGATTATATAAGCAAGTAACATGTCACCAGGTTTTATGATTAAAAACATAATTAAACTAATGGCA
The DNA here is from genome assembly GCF_963974015.1 of uncultured Maribacter sp. Lineage (GTDB taxonomy): Bacteria > Bacteroidota > Bacteroidia > Flavobacteriales > Flavobacteriaceae > Maribacter. The sequence goes on from NZ_CAXBBZ010000007.1 coordinate 106,512, forward strand.
CCAACAGCTATTTGAGTGTATTTAAATAGTTTTACTTTACAGTAACGTTGCGTAATATATGTAGAAACCGGCATGGCCAATATAGCTGCCGCCACCCCTGTTCCCATAAAAGTAGATTGTACGCTTGCATCTCCACCCAGAAAATACTTAGCGTAAAAAATTGCAACAGAACCACGAATTACATAACCTACTGTTCCTGTAAAGCATACTCCAAATAATAAGGTCCATTGTCCATTTTTAATTAATAATTTAAATTGGTCTAACAAAGGTGTTTTATCTACCACATGTTCTACACGTTCCTTGGTAGTAAAAAAGCTAAATAAAAAGAGAAGTGTTCCCATTAACGCCATAACACCCATGGCTAATTGATAACCTCTAGCTAAGTCGTTTTTACCCAGTTTAGCTGCCAAAATAGGTACTATAATAGACACTAAAAAAGCTGCTACTTTAGCAAAAAATAATCTATAACCATTTGCCGACAAACGTTCTTTTGGATCACTTGTCAACACACCAATTAAAGATATATATGGAATGGTAACCGAAGTAAACATAATGGTTACAAAAATATAAGTTATATAAGCATATATTAATTTACCGGCATAATCGAAACTTGGTGTGGTAAATGTTAAAAAAACCGAGATACCGAAAGGTACAGCCAAGAACAAAAAATAATGTCTATAACGACCCCATCTTGTTGTAAATTTATCAGTAATCAAACCCATAAGTGGATCAGTGATTGCATCAATCAATCGCACTAGAAGAAACATTAAAGCCATGTCCGTTGCTTTTAGTCCATAGACATCCGTATAGAAAAAAGTAATAATAAGAAACATGGAAGAGATAACGACATTTACCGCGGCATCACCTGAGCCGTATCCAATTTTTTCTAGTATGCTTAACTTTTGGTTGTTCGCTTTCATTTTCAATATTTAAGTTTCAACAGTTTTGTGACAATAAAAATTATTTATTACTTGTTTTAATCATTCTTTCTCTGGAATCCAAACTTTCATTTTACCCACCCCTCTGTTAGACCAAGCATAATAAGGGATAGCTTTAAATTTATCTGAAACTAAAGTGTTCACTCCATCTAATATTTGCTCTTTTTGGATTGAATACTTATCAAAAGAAGAAATTGTAATATCATCAAATTTTGGATTATCAATTTCTTCAACTGCATATACTAAAGGGCCATATTCTAAAGACAATTTTCCTTTATCTTCTTCAACCATATCATTGGCTTTAACTGTTCTAACTTCCATTGGAAAACTTAGCTCAATTTTATCATCACCATTCCAATTTCGTTTTACTTCGAAGTACCCATCTTTAATTGAATTCTTGATTGTTTCACCATTAATTGTTAAGGTTGGTTTTTCCTTTGACAGATATGTATAGGAATATAAATTGCTTGGTAAAACTTCATTTCTACTCCAGCCAGGAATTCTAAATTTTATAGTGATTTCAGAATTGGCATCAACAGTCATATTTACTTTTCCATTCCAAGGATAAGAAGTTTCTTGGGAAACTTTTACATCTTGCCCATTTAGCTCTATATCAGCTTGGTTTGAAGCATATAAATTCACATATACTTCATTTTTACTTTTAGAATAAATGAGTCCGGGTATGGCGGGTATGAATCGTACAACATTGGTTGGACAGCAAGAACAATCGAACCATGATTTTCGGGTACAAGCACCTTGATTAAATTCATATTTTCCATCGGACTCTAAAGCATTGGGATAGAAAAAATTTGTACCGTCTAAAGAAAGACCAGAAATTAAACCGTTATACAATGTTCGTTCTACAACATCAAAATATTTAGCATCTCCGGTTAAACTATGTAAACGGTGATTCCAATACACATCGCCAATAGCAGCACAGGTTTCATTATATGCTGTTAAATTGGGTAGTTCATAATTCTTACCAAACGCTTCACCCTCATGCAAAGCACCAATACCGCCTGTTATGTACATTTTTTTTTCTACCATATTCTTCCAAAGTTTGTCTACGGCAGTTCTATAAGCCGAATCATCTTTAAAAGCAGCAATATCGGTCATAGCTGCATACATATATACGGCACGTACGGCATGACCAACAACCTCATCTTGTTGTACTACTGGTTTATGGTCTTGAGAGTATGGCCCAAATAAATCATGATTTTCAGGATTACCCCTGTTGTCCAAAAAGTATTTAGCTAAATTTAAATAGTCAACTTTGCCAGTTACTTGGTATAATTTAATTAATCCTGTTTCTATAATTTGATGACCAGGCACAGCTTCAATTTTCCCATCAGTATCACCAAAAGTTGCTACCATTAAATCTGCATTTTTCAAGGCAATATCTAAAAAGTTTCTTTTTCCTGTCGCTTGAAAATGTACCACAGCCGCCTCATACATATGGCCCGCATTGTACAATTCATGACTCATAAATAAAGACTCCCAACGCTTACCTTCTTTCACTACTACCCATTCTGCTGGCGGTTTTGCTGGGTTTATAGTACGCCATGTCGTTAAATACCCATCTGCCTCTTGACCTGTTTTTACTATACCAATCAAAGAATCTAATAAAATTTCTAAAGGTTTATTTGGAGCACTAATTAGTGAGTTTGAAGCACCTTCTATTACTTTATACACATCAGAATCATCAAAAGGCATTACCCCTTTTACATCTCCTTCTATTTTTCCGCCTGCAATCAAAAAATTATCAAAGCGACCTTCTTCTTCACATTTTTCTATAGCATAGGCTATTGTTTTTTCTTGAACTCTTTTAATAATCGGCAACCAAAACTCATCGGTTATCTTTACATTTTGAATATCAACTGGTTCTATTTGATAACCAGTTTTAGGTTCTACCACATTTACAATTTCTTTTTTTTCAGTTTTACAGTTGAACATAAGAAAACATAATGCTACCACTAATGTGTTTTTTATTGTTTTCATTTTTTAATCCATTGGTTTTACACTTGGCCAGTCATTAACCCAAGTCATTTCTTTTACAATTAACTTTGGCAAGCCTTTATCACTAGCATCGTAACCATGCATGAAGGTGTAATCTTTTCCATCGAAAGTAAAAACGCTATTGTGACCAACACCATACCAGTTTTTATTGCCTTCAATTACTAAGCTTCCACCTCCTTTTGTTAGTTCTTTTCCTTCTTTATCAACATAGGGTCCGGTCACAAATTTTGAGCGACCTACTACTAATTTATACGTGCTTTTTTCTCTACGGCAACAATAATCCCATGATAAAAATTGATAATAGTAATCGTCCTTTTTAAATATGAAGGGACCTTCTAAAGCGGCATCACCAGCATCTGCATCTGGTAAATTTGGGCTTCTTTCTCGGCTTGCAATGGGGTACCATTCTTGTGGTTCGGCGATTGTTTTTAAATCATCTTTTAATTTCACCATTTTTAATCCGCTCCAAAACGAACCAAAAGATAGCCAAGGTGTACCCTCTTCATCAAAAATTAAATTAGGGTCAATTGCGTTCCACATATCTCTATTTGGCACTGATTGAATTACAATACCTTTATCTTCCCATTTATAGTTTTCATCTTTCGGGTTTAATGTTTTATTAATTACTAAACCTATTGCAGAAGTATTTTTACCAAAAGCCGAAATGGAGTAATACAAATAATATGTTCCGTTATGTAGCGTAATATCTGGTGCCCAAATATGCCCATTAAAACCTGGCGCTACCTCTTTAGCCCACGTTGGTTGTTCGGCAAAAACGGGATCTGCTTGGGTCCAAATTTTTAAATCTTTAGAGGTGAAACTGGTGATACCTGGTCCTGTGCAGAATAAATAATAGGTATCCCCCTGTTTTGCGACGACAGGGTCATGTGTAATTGGTTTGTCTGTTTGTGCACAAGACACGATAGAAATTAAGAATATATATAATGCGATCAATTGTTTAAATACTTTCATGGTTTTTAATTTTGAATACCTTCTGAAGTCATAATAACACGTTGAAGTGTACCGTCTTCGTTATAATTTAATTCATCTATGCAGACAGAACGTCTAAAACTGCCCCCATTGGGTTGTATACCGCCTGTATGATAAATGAAATAGTCTTTGTTTTTGAACTCAATAATAGCTTGATGATTGGTATTACTGTTTCCTGCCAACTCGTTCAATAATCCTTTAAATTCCCATGGGCCTTCAATAGATTTGCTCATAGCATAAGCAGTTTTTTCAGGAAACTGATAGGCATATGAAAGATAGTACCAATCTCCCTTTTTATGAATCCATGGTGCTTCAGTAAAATTGGGTAAATCTATGGTTTGTATTGGCCCATCTAGCTCAATCATATTCTTTTTTAATTTAGCGTAATAACAAATTGTATTACCCCAAAAAAGATATGCTTGACCATCGTTATCAATGATAACAGATGGGTCAATATCATCCCAGTCAATGGTTGTGTTCGTAGTCATATCATTGGTGATTAATGCTTTACCTAAAGTGTCTTTAAAAGGACCTGTAGGACTGTCTGAAACTGCTACACCAATAGCTTTTCCTTTAATAGTACTATGTTCAGTAGTGATGTACCAATAAAACTTTCCATCTCTCTCGATTACCTGAGCTGCCCAAGCATCTGATTTTGCCCATTTAAAATCGGATACTTTTAAGGGTACTGGATGTTTTTTCCATTGTACCATATCTGCAGATGAATATACCAACCATTCGTTCATTTTATAAAAATGAAAATCGTCTGGTGCTTCATCATGTCCAGCATATAAATAAACAGAGTCTTGGTATACAATAGCTGCAGGATCTGCTGTAAATTCATCTTTAATAACAGGATTATTGAAAGTTGATTCTAAGTTTTTATATAATTCTTTACCCCGACCTACATCTTGGGCATTCAGTGTAAAAAATATTGTTAGTAAAAAACCAACCGTAAAAATGTTGTTATTTGATTTTTTCATTAGTCATTTATTTTTTTTCCCCAAATAGCAGTTCCTTCATTATCTAAACCAGATAGCAAAATAGTGGTCGCTACTTTATTTTCCCAATCTCTACCTTGTTCAACATGCAATTTTACTATGGTTTCGCCTGAATTGTAATTAAGCGTAAGCCAAGGTGCATCATAAGACCATGAGTTAGTATTATCAGCGTTAATACTACCGTCAATATTTAATTGAAGGCTCGTAGAAAATTGGAAATCTGCCGTTTTTTGTTCATCTGCATACCCAGGCACAATTCTATACCCTAGTTTAATTTCTTCGTAATCACCAGCTATATTTTCTGCAGTAAGAGCAGTTTGTTGAATATTGGCAAAGCGTTCTGGTGAAACAATTGGCCATCCATCTTCAGTCCAATAAATTTTACGAACATGCAATACCATAAAAAAACTGTTTTCACCTGGTCTACCTTGATGTGCCATAAAGTATTGCCCTAAATCATCAGAAAATACGGCTGGATGAGAAACCCCTTGCCAACCAGGGTGATCATTAAATTTATAAGGAGCTAAAATCATAGGTCCATTATCTACTTCAGTATTTATATCTAAACCATTAAAGTCATAAAATGGACCCGCAGGATTATCGCTTCGCCCAACCCTTACATTATATTTTGTTTGTAACCAGTCGTAAGAAATGAACATGTAATATTTTCCTTGTTTCTCATTATAAATAACTTCTGGTCCTTCAATATTCCCATTCACTATACCATTTGTAAAACCCCGTTGTGCAACCCGAAGCCCTTTATCGCCATTAACCAACGCTAAACCTGTAGTTGGATTTAATTTTAGTTTATAAATACCGTCATAAGCAGAACCATAATAAAACCAGTGTTCACCAGATGGACTTACAACCACAGAGGGGTCAATTGCATTAGTCTGTACCGTACCATCTCCTTTAGAAGTAACAACTAAATCTTTCTCGACCCAAGGACCTTCAGGACTTGTAGAGGTTGCCAAGCCGATAACACTTAATCTACCCGTACTAGATGATAAAGAATAATACAAACGATATTCATCGCCAACCTGCATTACAAAAGGTGCCCAAAGCGAGTTAAAAGGAGCGGTACCTTCACCTTGAATATATGCGCTTCCTTTTGATGGTAAGCCGTTAAAAGCCCAACCTAAAAACTCCCAATTGATTAAATCTTCCGATTTTCTAATTTGTATTCCCGGACGGACATCTGACCCAAAAGACACATCGGTATTAAAGCAATAATATATATTATCAACTTTAATTATTGATGGATCGTGCACGTTATAAGGGCCCCATTGTGAAGCATTTTCTTCCCCTGCAACCTCAAAATAAGTATCAGAAATATTATCTACCGTATAAACCATTGATGGTACTGGATCAGGCACAGGTGTAGGTTCTGGATTAGGCTCTTCAATAACCTCTTTTAACACAACATCATCGCTAGTATCGCTAGAACAACCTATTTCTATAAACAAAAGCAATAACCATACGTAAAGAGCATTGAAGTTTTTCATTTTTTTATTTTATTTTTTTCCTTCTAATACAACTACAGAAAAAGCAGGGATTGTAATTTCCAAAGTGCCTTTTTTTAGTTTAAAATTAGTAAACTCTTTAGGCACAATATTTTTAGGTGATTCAAATGAATTATGATCTTGTAATGCTTTAGAAGACAAAATGGTAGCAGAAACCTTTTTTAGATTAGAATCAGCAACATTAATACGTACTGTATTTTCCTTATTAGCATCAATATTAACCAAAGAAATATGTATAACACCTTCCTTATTTTTAGAGGCAGATGCTGAAATTGCTGGTAAATTTTCACCATTAAAGCTATAATTAGGAGTATTAAGTTTTAAAGGAATTAACTGCGCATCGTGATGTACGTTGTACATTTTAAGAACAAAATAGGTTGGGGTCAACAACATTTTTTCCCCTTCAGTTAATGCTACAGCCTGTAATACATTTACCGTCTGTGCTAAATTTGCCATTTTTACTCGCTTACTATGGTTATTAAAAATGTTTAAGCTCGTACCAGCTATCATAGCATCACGCATTGTATTTTGTTGATATAGAAAACCCGGATTCGTACCTTCTTCAACATCATACCAGCCACCCCATTCATCTACAATTAAATCTATCTGACCTTCTGGATCATATTTATCCATAATAGCTGTGTGTTTAGTTACCAATTCTTCCATAAACAATGCAGATTTCATTGTTTTAAAATAAAGGTCTTCAGTAAAATCAACTGCTGGCCCTTTATCATTCCAATCAATAACCGAGTAAGAATGCAAGGCAACACCTTCTATCAAACTTTTTGGAATATCGCGCATCAAAACTTCCGTCCAATGGTAGTCATCTACATTAGCCCCAGAAGCTATTCTATAGATACCATCACTATTAGACCAGTCTGTCATAAAAGTAGCGTACTGTCTATAAATATTAGCATAATACTCAGGTGTCATATTACCGCCACAGCCCCACATTTCATTACCAACACCCCAATATTTTACATTCCATGGTTTTTCACGACCATGCTCTTTTCTAAGGTCGGCCATTGGACTGCCTCCTTTGTGCATTACATATTCAACATATTCTGTAAATTCTTGAACAGTACTACTACCAACATTTGCAGCCAAATAAGGTTCTGCACCTAGCTTTTCACATAAATTTAAAAAATCATGTGTACCAAAACTATTATCTTCAACTACACCGCCCCACCATCTATTAACCATACTGGGTCTATCTTCTTTTGGCCCTATACCATCTTTCCAATGATAAGTATCCGCAAAACAACCTCCTGGCCACCTAAGATTTGGTATTTGAATTCCTTTTAACGCTTCTATTAAATCGTTTCGAACACCGTTTGTATTCGGAATTTTACTGTCTTCACCAACATAAAGACCATCATAAATAGATCTACCTAAATGTTCAGCAAAATGACCATAAATATGCTTGCTAATTATCGGTGCATCTTCATTGTTTTCAATTGTAATTATGGCTTCTTTAGTTTGCGAAAAACCAACTATAGTACATAGTACCATAAAAAAGAAGGATAGATTGTTTGATCGTTTTTGTTTCATTTTAAAGATTTAAGTATTCTTATTTAATTACTTCTAAGTTTATCTGCCTTGATATTTCACCAGATTGAGTATACATTGTTATTGAACTCATATTTTTAGTGCATCGAATATTTCTAGAACTTTGAGAAAGATAACCTTGACCCCAATAAAATTCTACTTTTCGCTGTGTTCCATCCTTAAAATGGATTAAGGCATATTGTTCTGATGTGATAGGTTTGATAGTAGTAGTCGATGTTCCTTTAAACTTGAACGTTTCAACTGTATCATCGTTTTTACCAACCATTAAAACTGAAGTTTCACCCACCTCTAACCGGATCAAACTTTTTGCATTTCCTTTTACAGAAAAACCTGATTCTAAGTTAGGTGATGTCTTAAATTCACCGCTGCCATGATTGATTAAAATTGTGCCAAAAGAGGCATCATACCTACCATTTACTACTTCTGTATTATATTCATTTCCTACTAAAATTACATCTTGTAAGCCATCACCATCTAAATCTTCTGAAATAATTCCGTAGACTGGTGCAAACTGCGTGGTTATTGGTAATGGTGAAATTTCAAATTTGCCCTCTCCAACATTTTCTAGATATGATGAATTCATTTCTTTGCTCTCCAAGTTTTCATATGCTGTAATATCTAACATTTTCAAGATATCATTAGTAGTAGCCTTGGCATAGCTATGGTAAAATAAAACCTTCTTCTTTGCTATCGGTAGTTGACTCGTTAATTGGTCAAGTGAAGCCACAGGCCTATAAAAACCCTCTTCAAAACTAGATAAAATTGGATCTACATAACCATTAGAATCAAAATCTGCATAATGCAACTGCAAGGGCTTTTCTAGAGTTCCTTTCAAAGTTGAATTTAACCCTCGATTACCAACAATAAAATCAATATCTCCATCATTATCAAAATCGTCGGCCAATATACTGTTCCAAAGTCCATGTGTATTTTGCAGCCCATTAATAGTAGAAACTTCTAGTTCTTTACCATTGCCCATTAAAATAGTGATTGGCATAAACTCTCCTACCACGACTAAATCTAAATAATGGTCATTATTTGTATCCGTCCAAATTGCCGAGGTTACCATACCTATTTTCAGTAATGAGGGAGAAAATTTATCCGTGACATCTACAAAGTTACCATCTACATTTTCCAAAATATAGCTTCTAGGGTTATTAGGATATTTACCAACTTGTACCCGACCGCCCACAAAAAGGTCAATATCGCCATCGTTATCATAATCACCACCAACTACAGTAGTCGTACTTGTTTTCATCTCTGGTAAACTACCTTCTATGAAGGTCCCTACATTTTCTGGATTATTCAAATAGAGTCTATCTTGATAGCCTACATGCCCTTCGTAACGTTCTGATCCACCACTAACCACATAAATATCAGCCAATCCATCTCCATTAGAATCAAAAATTAATGCCCCTAAATCTTCATATACGTCAGTTGCCGGTAATTCATGTGCATTAAAGTTTCCGTTTTTATCTTGAAGTATAAAACTTGATTTAAAACCATAAGCACCTCCCATAAAAACATCATCTAAGCCATCTGCATTTAAATCACCAACTGCCAAACCAGGACCTTGGTTTGAAAAGCCATGCTGTAAAAGAGGCTGTACACCATAGTCATTATAGGTACTCTCTTTGTGTTGAAAATTGACAATAGTATCTTTTTGAAGATATAATTCTTGCCTTATTTTATTCTTTGTTTTAGATGAAGCTGTAGCATAAGAAAATTGAATCGTTTGATTTGAGACAATATTTTTAATAGTAGAAGTTTTTGAGTCTGGCCAAACAACAGTTACACTATCTAAGTTTTTTAAGCCTTCAAGGCCAAAGTGCATGGTAGTTTCAACAGTACTTTGAAAACCTCTTACTGGTTGATTTTCTTTAACTTGAATGGCTGATCCAGCATAGAGCGTAACTTTTGCGCCAATGCCTTTTACATTCAAAAAGTCACCAATTAAATCAATATTTAAAAAATTAGATTTCTGCGGATATTGTTCACGTAAACGATTCTTATATATAAAAGCTGGTTGGTCAATATTATTTACAATCAAATCTAAATCACCATCTAAGTCTAAATCTGCATAGGCTGCACCATTAGAAATGGAGTTTTCAGCAAAGCCCCAGGGTATACTTTTATTGTCGAAAGTTAATTTAGTAGCGTTTTTAAAAATATAATTGGGTAAAGAAATTGCGGGTCTATACGCTAAACAATCTACCACAGATTGTCTAAGATCTTGCGTATTAGAAAATACCGATGCATTGCTTTCACGGTACTTCACAAAATCTAAATCGGTAATATCCTTACCATATCCATTGGTAACAAATAGATCATTAAACCCATCATTATCAAAATCAGCAATTAATGGAGCCCAACTCCAATCTGTTCTAGAAATACCTGATAATTGGCCAATTTCACTAAAAGTGCCATTTCCATTATTCTTTTGTAACATATTACGCATATGTTGGTTGCCATACCCTATTCGGTTTGCCATTTGAAAAAAATCATATGAACTAGCCCCAGACATTAACTTTCTTCTTTTATAATTGTCAGGCAACATATCCATAGTTACAACATCTAAAAAACCATCATTATCAATATCCCCCACATCATTACCCATAGAAAAGTGACTTGTATGACCAAAATAATCAAGACCTTTTTCAGAAAAAGTGCCATTTTGATTATTTACATATAATAGGTCTCTAGACAAATAATCATTTGACACATACACATCTGGCCAAGAATCATTGTTTGCATCAAAAACTGAAACACCTAGGCCAAAACCTTCAATTGTAATACCCGCTTCTTTTGAAACATTGGTAAAGACTGGATGATTAAGGATTGTACTAAAATCATTACGATAAAGTCTGTCCGTATTTCTACTCTGCCCATTGGTCTTAATTGGTTTTGCATTTATAGCAGAATTTTCAAAACCTCCACCAGTTAGAAGGTACATATCTAAATCACCATCAAGATCATAATCAAAAAATATTGATTGAATGGACTCACCTTGGTCGGCTAACCCATAAGAAGTTGCTGCTTCTATAAATGTATTATCTCCTTGGTTTATATATAATAAATTTGGGAACGAGTCTTTGTTACCCATACCACCAACACTGATATAAATATCATCTAAACGGTCGTTATTTATATCAACAACCGAAACACCCGTACACCATTTTTTGTTTGTATTTATCCCTGAAGATGTGGTTATATCTTTGAATTTAAAACTTCCGTTATTTAAATAAATACTACTAGTTCCCATATTACTGGTAAGTATAAAATCTGGCAATGAGTCATTATTGAAATGTCCTATACCAACACCCCCACCATTATAAAGATATTCGTAGTTCATTAAATTAATAGAATCGTTAGTAGTAATAGTATTATTAAAATAAACCCCTGTGTTTTTAGATTCAAGAAGTTCGAACAATGTATTTTCTCTTCTTTTCTTATCACAAGAAAAAATAAGCAGTATTAGCCAAAAGAGAAAGATGTTCTTTAAACCCAAAACAAATTGGTAATTAATTATTTTTTTATCCTTGTTGAATATAAAAAATCGGTAGACATATTTTAAAACACATCTACCGATAACAACAACTATTTACTGATTTGCTGAATTACCAACTAAATTAGGATTACGGTCTAATTCTCCTTGAACAATTGGTTGATATTCTCTACCAGGAACAAAAGTATTAAACTCATCATCATTAGCTTTTAACTCCGCTAATTTAGTAGCATCATTTAACCATCCCCATCTTTTAATATCATAATATCTAAGACCTTCAATTGCAAGTTCTGTAATACGCTCATGCGCCAATTGATCCATGAACTGAGTAAGGTTTAATGCGGCAAATTCCGCTTCTCTATCGGGTAAATTTGCTCGATCTCTAACTTGCTGAACTAAACTTGCAGCACCTGGCATGTTCCCAGTATTTGCCAAATTCTCTGCTTGCATTAAAAGAACATCTGCATAACGTAGTATATGGTAATTTATACCACTTGTAAAAGGATCACCACCTTCGTTGGCCAAGGTATATTTTGCAATATAATAGTTTGATGGGTCTAAAAAGAAATCTGTTCCATAGGATTGTGTTAAGCCTTCTTCCGGTTCAAAGGATAAAATAGTTGCTGCAAATCTTGGGTCGAGTTGACCATCTATAGTACGCTCTTCTCTTAACTCATTAAATAAAAATTCTGTTGGGAAGAAATCGTAAAAATCTGCTCCAGAATAGGTTGGTGCTACAGCAGAAAACTGTCTCCAGTTTACGGTAGGGTCGCCTCCCCAGTTAAAATCTGCATTTTGGCTTTGGGTAAATTCTGCCCAAAATATTCTACCTGTATTGGCATTTTCTCTAGTAGGGTCTTGCGTGAATAAATCTTGATAATTTGAATGTAAGCTATATTCCCCAGAATTAATAACGGCATCAAAAAATGGTATGGCTGCGCTATAATCACCTTGATATAGTTTTAATTTACCCATCAAGGCCTGAGCGGCACCTTTGGTAGCTCTGCCAACTTGACCAGCGTCTGGTCCACTAACCAAATCATAATTTACTGGTAAAGAAGCAATAGCAACATTTAAATCTGCTTCTACTTGGGCATAGATTGTTGCCTGAGTAACACCTTGGTTAGAAGGATAAAAATCTTCTTGACTTTTAGGAACTTCCAACACCAATGGTACGTTGTCAAATATATTAGTTGCATTGAAATACGCTAAAGCCCTTAAAAAATGTGCTTGTCCTAACAACCTTGCTCTTAAGTTTTCCTCGACTTCTGGTACCTCTGGCACTCTTTCAATAGCTTGGTTCGCTCTGCTGATTAATATATAGTAACCTTCATAACACCAACCAACAGCATCATCGGTAGCAGGAATGGTAAAATTACTGGTTTGAGATAAAAATGCCCATGGGCTTCTTGACTTGGCTTCATCTCCTCTACCATCCCCCAAAACTGGTGTCATTCTATTATATAGACCATCAATAATCAATGGGTTATAAACTGCATCAACCGCTGCAATTGCTTCAGCTTGATTAGAATAATAACTATCTACACCAGACCTATTTGGGTTAATTATATCTAGCTCATCCTCACAACCTATAAAAATGGTTGCACTAATCGCAAGTAGTAATACTTTTAATGTATATGTCTTCATTTTCTATTTTTTTAAAATTTAAATTGAGCACCCAACATAGTTGTTAGTGGTCTTGGGTAAGTACCGTAATCAAATCCCGGACCTAGCACACCGGCCTGAAAATCTGGGTTATATCCTTTGTAATTAGAAAATACAGCAACATTCTGTAAGGTCACATAGAACCTAGCTTTAGCCAAACTAATTTTATCGATAACAGCGTGAGGTAAAGAATAGCCCAATGAAATAGTATTAATTCTAAAATAATCTCCACTTTGCAACCAACCTGGTCTATCAGAATTACGTCCATTATTATTGGGATCTAAGAAAATAACTCTAGGCACATCGGTATTTGTATTGGTAGGTGTCCAACGATTTAAAATATCTTCGTGCCAGTTTGTATAACCAGAAGATGGCATTAAACCACGATACAAATTACTGTTTATTAAATTACCGCCACTTCCTTGACCAAAGATGGTAAAATCGAAATTTTTATAACCTGCCGTTATATTTAGACCATAATAATAGGTCGGTAACCCTTTACCTAAAAATGTCCTATCTGCATCAGTTATTACGTTATCACCGTCTAGGTCTTTGAATCTGATGTCACCGGCTGCAGTGCCTGGCTGTTGTGTTGCAGCAGCATCAACTTCGGTCTGTGATTGAAAAATACCATCGTAAACCCAACCATAATGTTCTCCAATTGAACGACCAACTACGGTCCTTGCCCCACCGTCTGTAATATCTTCAACAATATCACCTAAACTCAACACTTCATTCTTAACGGTATAAAAATTAGGTGCTACTTGCAAATTGAATTCTCCAAACTGCTGGTTCCATACAGCTGATAATTCTATACCTGAATTTTGAATAGACCCTGCATTAGTTAAAATTACATTACCAACAGAAGCATTAGACAAAGGAATTGGTTGATTTAACAATACATCTTCCGAGGTATTTGTATAGTATTCAGCGGTTAAATCCAATGCTCCATTCCATAATGTAGCATCTAAACCAACGCTTCTAGTAATTCTTGTTTCCCATTTTAAACTAGGGTCTACTGCAGTTGTTACCGCAGCTCCAAGCGGGCGACCACCAAAAGCAAATTCGTAAGGTATACCTCTGTTAATAGTAGCTTGGTAGCCATAGTTAGCAAAAATTTCTTGGTTACCAACTTCTCCCCATCCTCCTCTTAACTTAAGGGCGGTAATAAAATCTGGTAGCTTAAACTCGTTATGTAACTTCCAAGCCAAACCAACTGATGGAAAATATTCTTGGCGCAATTCCTTACTGAATTTAGAAGAAGAATCACTTCTTAAATTTGCGGTAAGCAAATACTTATCATTATAAGAATAATTTAATCTACTTAAGTACGAACTTATAGCATTATCTTCCCTAGTATCAAAAGCACTAGCATCTGGAGCACTTTCTAAACTTTTAACATATGGCTTTTCTAAGCCTGAACCTACGACGCGTACTCTTCTAAATTTGTTTTTTTGGAAAGTTTGACCTACTAACACAGAAAGATTATGTTTTCCAAATTCCTTCGTCCAATTAATTGTATTCTCAATTAAAAAAGAACTAGAGTTTCTTGAAACAAATGCCAATTGTGCCGAAGGATTAGGGAAAAAATACCCTAAATCATATTGCGGAACAAAAACTTGCTCTTGAATTGATGAATTATCATATTGTAAGCTCGTCTTTAAATCTAAACCTTCAAACAACTCATATTTACCATAAATATTTGCCAAAATACGGTTCACTTCAGTTTCATTTTCAATTAAGTTATTAATTCCTGGTACGTTTAGTGTTATAGATTGATGAATCGCTGAATCTGCACCACCGTAGCCACCTTCTCTATTTTCATCAAATACGGGAATAGTTGGGGCAGCCTGCAACAAATCGTTTACTAAAGAAGGTCTTCCTCCCGGTAATTGGATACTCCTAGTATCGAATAATGGATTTTCGTCAGAATGTACAAAGTACAAGTTTTCACCTATAGTAAGTTTTCCCAAAGTGGCTTCTGTATTAGCCCTTAAAGAAGTTCTATTATAATCTGGTCCAGTACCAACTAAAGTACCTTCATTACCCAAGAAATCTAATGAAACATAATAACTAGTATTTTCTGTTCCACCTGATACATTTAAATTATGGTTTTGAATATAACCAGTTTTATAACCTTCTTTTTGCCAATTCGTATCTATATTATCTATAAACAATGGTGAATTAGGATCATTACCAGGAACAATAGCTTCACCTGCATTGGTTAACAATTCTGCATTAATCATTTGATAACCTGCTCTATCTAAAACTGGTAAACTTTGCGTAATCTGTTGAATACCAAAATAAGTACTTAGTTCAACAGACATTTTTTGTCCTTTTTTACCATTCTTAGTAGTAATAATTACAACACCGTTTGCCGCTCTGTTACCATAAATAGCACCTGCTGTTGCATCTTTTAAGACTTGTACCGATTCAATATCATTTGGATTAACATCTCTTATCCCACCAGTGATTGGAAACCCGTCAACAACATATAAAGGTTCAGCACTTGTTCCAGCGCCAAAGGTTGCAACCCCTCTTATGCGTACATTGGGACTTGCACCTGGTTGACCGTCAGAGGTAATCGAGACACCGGCGACACGACCTTGCATCATTTGAGTTACATCATTAGTGGCTTGTTTAACCATTTCTTCGGTATCTACTAGACTAACCGCCCCTGTTAAATCTTCTTTTCGCTGTGTACCATACCCTACAACAACCACTTCATCTAGCGTTTCCGTATCTTCTTGCAAAGAAACATTCAGTGTAGTTTTGTTTCCTACTAACACTTCATAGGTTGCAAAGCCTATATACGTATAAACTAAAGTATCATCGGCTGTGGCATTTATTGAGTAAAAACCATCAAAATCAGAAACTACACCGTTAGAAGTACCTTTAACTATAATATTGACACCAGGTAATGGTGATGAATCTTCAGAACTAATTGTACCGGTTATGGTTTTTGATTGTGAAAATCCCACTGTTATAAACAATAAGAATACACATGTTATTTCACCAATGTAGTTAGGAAACCATCGTGCCTTTTTAATAATTTTTTTGTTTGTTACCATAGTTTGAGTGGTTTAAGTTTTATTAAGTGTATTTATTACACATGTAAATTAAATAAAGAAAAATTACATTTGCAAATGAAAAGTTAAAATAAATGTAATTTTAACACTAAAAATTTCTATTGTATGTAGTATATGGTATCTAAGATTGAAAATTCCATAATTGACTATTTACCAAATAAGTGTTATACCTTAATTTATATCTTATTAAATTGCCATCGCAAAAATTAAGTAATGGTATTAAATAATTATAGTAAAGAAGATAAAGTACTGCTTGCAGTAGACTGTATCATTTTTGGTTTTGATAATGAAGAATTAAAAATTCTATTAGTACAAAGAGACTTTGAACCTGAAAAAGGAAAATGGTCATTAATTGGTGGATTTCTTAAAAAGGAGGAAAATTTGGATAAAGCAGCAATTCGAATACTTCATCATTTAACTGGCCTTAATAATATTTATATGGAACAGGTGTATATCTTTTCTAAAGTAGATAGAGACCCTGCTGAAAGAACTATATCTGTTACTTACTATGCTTTAATTGATATTGCAACCCATGATGAGAAGATTTTAAAACAAAACCCTATACAGTGGTTTAACCTAAAAGATGCTCCAAAACTTATTTTTGACCACAGTCTGATGGTTGAAAAAGCTATTGCAAGGCTACGTAGAAGAGCGTTAGGCAAACCTATAGGCTTTGAACTTTTACCTGAAAAATTTACAATGCGCCAGTTGCAAAAATTATATGAAGCCATTCTTGAAACTAAACTTGATAAAAGGAACTTCATTAATAAGGTCATTTCTCAAGATATTTTAATAAAACTGGATGAAAAGGATATGACTTCTTCTAAAAAAGGTGCTTATCTTTTTAAGTTCGATCAAGAAAAATACAACCGAAAAGTAGAAGACGGTTTCAACTTTAAAATTTAAAGATTAATGAAAAACCGTTTTAAGAAAATCATCAATTCCTTTAACCGTAGGTTCAAACCAAGGGTTGTAAAGAACAAAGGAATGTGGTGCTGTCTCGAAAGAAATTACCTCAGAATAAATACTATTACTACGTAAAATATTAATGTAGTCTTCCCTACCCGCATGCATTCGAGCTACCGAACTATTCATAAATAAGGTTGGAGGAGTTTTAGAATTTACATAAGTTAATGGAGATGCCATCTTCCATAAACCAGGATTCTCTGCTTTACTATACCCAAACCAATGTGTGGCAGCAGAAGTCCCCTTACTATCATCTCCTTCTCCACTTTCTGGATGTACAAAAGACAGTGTGCCATCTAAGTCAATAATAGCATTAACATGCGATGATATTTCTGAATTACAAACACCATTCTCGAATAGAAGTTTATTTGCCGTGGTTCCTAAAAAGGCAGCCAATTCACCACCTGCTGAAAAACCAGAAACTACAATTTTCTCAGGATCAATATTGTACTTAACAGCATTTTTACGCACCCAACGTATTACTGCTTTTAAATCGTAAACTGCTGAAGGGAACAAAGCTTCGGTAGACAATCGATATTCTGGTGTGATGCTAACATAGCCTTTATTTGCCAATTGTTGTGCTAACGGATAATGCTGAGCTCTGTTACCTGAACGCCAACCACCACCATGAATGATAATAATGGCTGTTCTTAATGCATTGGATTGAATTTTAGGCTGAAAAACATCAAGCTTCAAAGCTCTTTCGCCAAATGAACAATAGGTAATATCCTTTTCCTCTTGAACTGTGTCGAAATCAAATTCTTTAACAATCTTAATGTATGGATGTGTTTTAATATCCTTGGCAAATGCCGAAGTAGTAGTATATGAGGTATCACGTACTCCTGTAATTCCATCAAGGTTTTGGGATGCAACGTAATTAAACATCATTACCATTATGAACGAAATAGCATACGTCAAAATCTTAAATTTCATACATTTTATTTACTTGACCGAAGTTGGCATAATACGCTCATTACCAAAAATTATTTTCCCAAAATTAGGTTTTTGTATTTTTAATTAAAGGTCCAATTCAAACTTATTTAATCTGAAAATTTTCAACTACTAATTAAAATAAACCTACAATTATATAGAAAACTTTTGAATTAAGAGTATCTAATATCTTCAAGGAAATCTACTTTATTCGTTTACGAAAAGATTAAAATTAATAAAGTAAAATATTTAGCAATAAATCATTTCAAATTAACAACGAATAGACTTTTTAATACAACTAACTCTCTCAAAATAAATTTTTGAATCAATTTCAGTTATTATACGAAATAGATAAACTTACCCCATTTATTAACGTTTATCGTATATTTATTATTCTATTTAAAATGAGTAAGAAAACCACCATTTACGATATTGCCAAAGAGCTACAAATCACAGCCGCTACTGTATCAAGGGCCCTAAACAACAATCCTAGAATCAGTAAGAACACACGTGAACTTGTACTTGAAACAGCGGCACGAATGAATTATAAGCAGAATAGGCTGGCTTTGGCACTGAAAAGTGGAAAGAGTAATAATATTGGTGTTGTTGTACCCTACATTAATAGAAATTTCTTTTCATCAGTTATAAGAGGCGTTGAAGACGAACTTTATCCTAAAGGCTATCATGTAATTATTTCTCAAACACATGAAGATAAGGACCGGGAGTTGAAAATTATTCAGAACTTACTTAATGCCCAAGTAGATGGCATTTTAATATCTACATCCTATACAAATGAAGAAAAAGACAAATTAGAACCTGCCCTAAAAAAATCTACACCGTTTATTTTCTTTGATAGAAAATTAGATTTTCCTGACATAAGTTCAGTTACTATAGATGACTACCAAGGGGCTTATGATGCTACTAAACATCTCATAGACCAAGGATGTAAAAGAATAGCTCACTTTTATGTGAACAATGGTCTTGAACTTTATAAAAACAGATTGCTTGGTTATAAGAATGCGCTATTACAGAACGGATTAGAAGTTGTTCCAGAATATATTATTCCCTTAAAAAATGATATGGAAGCAGGCATAAAAGCTGCCGAAAAACTAATGAAACTTCCTTTACCACCAGATGCGATTTTCTCATCAACTGACAAGGGTCTTCTAGGGGCAATAAAGTATTTACAAAGTTTGTCCGTCAACATTCCCGATGATTTCTGTGTTGTTGGCTTCAGTAATGATCCATTCACACAATTCATGGAACCATCAATAAGCTCTGTAGACCAATCACCTCTAGAAATGGGAAGAATGGCCGCCAAAGTATTTTTAGAGCAAATGGCAAGTGAACAAACAGTGAAAATTCACAAAAAAGTTATACTTCCTGCTAAATTGGTTATCAGAAAGTCTTCCAGTAAAATTCAGTAGGAATGTTTTTTTATAAAATTTAAAGAGAAACTCCCCTTTTCCAAGGGATGAAATCATCTTGACCCAATACATCTGCTTTTGCCTTTATTTCACCACTGGCTACCTTAACAACATACTCTAAGATCTCTTCACCCATTTGTTGTATCGTTTTCTCACCACGGATGACAGCACCTGTATCAATATCAATAATATCAGGCATACGTTCTGCTAATATAGTATTTGAAGACACTTTTAAAACAGGTGTAATAGGATTACCCGTTGGTGTACCTAAACCAGTTGTAAATACAACTATATTGGCACCAGAACCTACCATACCAGTGGTACTTTCAACATCATTCCCTGGTGTGCAAAGCAGGTTCAAACCTGGCTTGGTTACATATTCACCATAGTCTAAAATAGCTTCAATAGGGGAAGTGCCCCCTTTTTTAGCAGCACCCGCAGATTTCATTGCATCGGTGATTAAACCATCTTTTATATTTCCTGGAGAAGGATTCATATCAAAGCCTGAACCAGCTGCCTCGGCCGATGCTTCATAAGCTTTCATCAATTTCATGAATCGAACGGCATCTTCATCATTGACACATCGATTAACTAGCTCCTGCTCTACCCCACAAAGTTCTGGAAATTCAGAAAGTATAGGAGATCCACCAACAGCTGCAAGAATATCTGAAGCATAACCCAATGCAGGATTAGCAGAAATTCCAGAAAAACCATCAGACCCTCCGCATTCCAATCCCATTTTCAATTTAGAAATAGAAGCGGGTTTACGTTCAATAGCATTCGCAGCTTTTATTCCTGCAAAAGAATCTTTAATAATTGTATTTAACATTTCATCGACGGTACCCATCTGTTGTTGCTCATAAATAAGTACCGGTTTTTTTAAATTGGGGTCAATGTCATTCAAGGCATTTTTCAATAAATCGATTTGTAAATTTTGACATCCTAAACTTAAAACAGTAGCACCAGCAACATTAGGGTTTTTTACATACCCTGCCAACAATTTAGCCAAGGTTTGTGAATCTTGGCGAATACCACCACAGCCACCTTGGTGTGTAATAAATTTAACGTTAACATTGTCGAAAGTTTCACTGCTCGTTTCTGCTTTTCCATCATTGAAGTCCGCGTCATTTCCATTAATAAGATTACGTAACAATTGTCGTTGTTTACGCTCTTTACCCATAGATAATTCTTTTTCAAAAACTTCTTTAAGCACTTCTATATTTCGATTCTCACAGAAAACCAGAGGAAAAAAAAGCCACACATTTAGAGTACCTACTTGCCCGTCTGGCCTATGGTACCCCATAAATGTACGGTCTTTCCACTTAGAAATATCGGGTGCGTTCCAACTTACTGACCTTGTCTTTTTGGTCACCAAATCACTTTGGTGTTTTACATTCTCGGTCGTTAGCACATCACCCTTTTTAATTGGAAACATGGCCTTACCTACCAAAACGCCATACATAAAAATTTGGTCCTCCTTATCCAAATCAACAAATGCAATTTTATGTTTTGCTTTGGTATCGGATAGGATGTTTATCTCTTCACCTTCATATTGTATACAATCACCTTGCATTAAATCTACCAAGGCAATTGCTACATTATCTTCAGCCTGAACTTTAATCAACTTTTTCTGCATGGCTTCAATTTAAAAACTAACTTAATTTTAAGAACGCTTCTTTGATTCCATATTCATCAATCCTTTGTAAATATGTAGCGATAGCTTGAGTTAATCCTTCAATTTTATTCAAATCTTCATCCCAATATGCTGTCTTACCCAACACTTGAGATACTATTTTTTCCAATGAATCTAATTTCCAGATGGCAGCCATTTCTGCCACAATTTCCTTATCATCATTAATAGGTAATTCTTTTCCGTTCCAAGTACCCTTATAAAAGCGAATTAAACACGCAAAAGTAAACACTGTTCGCATTGGCAAACCGTCTGTTCGCCTAACATATTCTAGTAGACTAGGTAGTACCCTTACCTTGAACTTAGCAATAGAATTCAAAGCAATACTGGCCAATTGATGTTTTATGAATGGATTTCTAAATCGGTCAAAAACTGCTTCTGCAAAGATTTCTAATTCCTCCGTTTCCATATCAAGGGTTGGAATAATTTCATCAAAAACTAATGACCGTATAAATGGTCCTGTAAATTCTTCATCAATGGTTTCTTTAACTGTTTCATTACCGTAAAGTATAGAAAAAGGCACCATGGCAGTATGTGCACCATTCAAAATCCTAACCTTTCTAGTTCGAAAAGGTTGCACGTCATCTACAATCTTAACATCTAAATTGGTCTTATGAAATGGCAATTTTTCCTTTAAAGCAGCATCACCTTCAATAACCCATAAAAAGAATGTTTCGGCACTTACAATAAGATTGTCTTGATACGCTAATTGCTTATTATAAGCTTCAATTTGGTCACTTGGATATCCAGGCACAATTCTATCTACCAAAGTATTATGAAAAGAACAAGAATCCAATATCCAGGTTTTAAAACCCACGGATAATTTCCATAATGAAACATAATCCAAGATAATTTGTTTTAAAGTGTCTGAGTTATAATTAATTAATTCACATGGAATTATAGTCAATCCTTTATCTTTTGCCCCATTAAAATGGGAAAATCGTTCAAATAAAAGTCTTGTCAATTTCGCCGGAAAAGAACTTGGTGGCACCATTTCCATTGTATCTGATGCAACATAAGAAATACCAGCCTCGGTGGTATTGGAAACAATAAATTCTAATTCTTCCTCATTAGCCAAGTTCAAATAAGCATCATAATCAATATAAGGATCAATCCCTTTTACAATATTGGTGATGAGCACTTTTTCTTCAACCTCTTTGCTATTTTTAATACCTTTTGTAAACAAGGTATATAATCCATCTTGATCATTCAACATTGATACCATACCCCTATCAATAGGCTGAACAACAGCTATACCACCATTAAACCCTACTTCATTATTCAAGGTTTGAAATGCATATTCAACAAAGGCACGTAAAAAATTACCTTCTCCAAACTGGATTATTTTGATGGGTAAAGTAGTTGAAACCCCTCTATTTTTTCTATTTAATTTCTGCATGAATTCTATTAAAAAAGATGCCTATTTTATAAATCAAATAAGCTAGGTAGCCATAAACTTAATTGTGGAATGTAGGTCACCAAGAATAACGCAACAACCATTGCAATAAACAAGGGCAAAAGAGGTTTAAAGACTTTCTCAATGGTTGTTTTAGCCACACCAACCCCAACAAACAATACCGAACCTACAGGAGGTGTACAAAGACCGATACAGAGATTCAATACCATGATAATACCAAAGTGTACTGGATCTAACCCCAACTTTGTTACTACTGGCAAAAATATTGGAGTGAATATCAATACCGCAGGTGTCATATCCATAAAAATACCAACGAACAGTAACAGTAAATTTATGATAAGAAGAATCACAATTTTATTATCGCTAAGGCTTAATAGACCAGTACTGATATCTTGAGGAATATTCTCATAAGACAATGCCCATGACATACACATAGAAGACCCTATCAATAACATAACAATTGCCGTAGTTGCTGATGAGTCCAATAATATTTGTGGAAGCTTAGGAAATGTTATTTCCTTATATATAAAGCCTAGGATCAAGCTATATAAAACCGCTATTGCAGATGCTTCTGTTGCGGTAAATATGCCAGTAACGATACCGCCAATAACAACAACCAACATAAAGAGACTTGGCAATGCATCAATAAAAGTTTTTACTATTTCTTTGAAAGAACTGCGTTTACCAACCTTATATTTTTTCTTCTTTGCCCACAATGCAGCTACTATCATTAAGAACAGTCCGGTCATAATACCGGGTATATAACCTGCCAGAAAGAGTGCCGCAATTGAAGCACCACCACTGGCCAATGAATAAACGATCAATACGTTACTTGGAGGAATAATTAATCCAGTGGTTGCCGATGTAATATTTACCGCTGCACCAAATTCTTTAGAGTACCCTTCCTTTTCCATCTCAGGTCCCAAAATACTTCCCATAGCAGATGCGGATGCCATCGCTGAACCAGCTATTGCACCCATTAGCATGGCAGCAATAACATTTATTAAAGCCAAACCACCAGGCAATGAACCTACTAAAGTTTTTGCGAAAGCGATAAGTCGATGAGCAATACCACCTTTATTCATAAGTTCGCCAGATAATATAAAGAAAGGTATTGCGAGTAATGCAAAACTATCGAGGCCAGTTGCCATACGTTGAGATACTGTTGTAAATGCAGGCATTGCAGGTATACTCACTAACATTGTTAACAATGAAGAAATTGCAATACTCCATGCTACAGGAGTGCCTATCGCTAACAGACAGATAAAACTAATTACCAGTACTAAAATTGGAATATGTTCCATCATGATTTTAAATTTTTTAAGTCAGATGCTTTATAAAACATAATCAACAAACCGCTTATAGGAATAATTATATAGACAACCGCCAATGGTAATTGCAAGGCAGGGGATTGCTGCCCCAACACATACGAGATATATACCAATCTAGAACCGCCTATTACAAAAGCAAAAAAAACAAATAGGATAATCAAAATAGTTACTATAATCTTCAGATTTTTTTGAATTTTCTTACTCTGACGTTTCGGTAAAATATCAATAGCAACATGAAGATTGCGACCAGAAACATACGCTGCCCCTAAAACACCGATCCAAATCATAAGATATCGAGCTAATTCATCGGTAAATGAACTAGGATTTCCCGTTACGTATCTCGTAAATACTTGCCATAAAACATTGATTACCATTATTGACATAATAAGCACCAATGTCTTGCTTAAAACTGCATCTATTTTACTTCGCATAGGACTTAATGTGTTTCTTGAATTTTTTTTATCAGTGGATATATTTCAGGATCACCTTTATAGCCTTCATAAATACCTTGTACTTTTTCCGCAAAAAGCGATTTATCTGGTCTAAAAATTTTAACGCCGGCCTTTTGAACTTCCCGAAGCGCTTCTTCCTCTGCTTCCGCCCAAAGTATACGCTGGTATTTAACCGATTCTTCAACAGATTCGTTTAACCAGTTTTGTTCTTGTTCATTTAATTTATCCCAAACATATGTTCCGATAAGTAGCACATCTGGCAGTACGGTATGCTCATCTAAAGTATAGTATTTACAAACTTCATAATGTCTTGATAAATAAAAACTTGGCGGATTATTCTCAGCACCGTCAACCACACCTTGTTGCAATGACGTATATAATTCACCCCATGAAATAGGGGTTGGTGAACCACCCAAGGCCTTAACCATATTGACCGCTGTAACACTTTCCATCACCCGTATTTTTTCACCCTCTAAATCAGATGGTTTTTCAATCGGTTTATTCATCGTATAAAAGCTGCGACTACCTGCATCATAATAACCAAGACCCTTCAGCCAATATTTCTCTCCATCATTCAATAACATTTTACCGATAGGACCATCAAGAACATCAAATGAATGTTGGCGATCTCGAAACAAAAAAGGAAAACCAAGCACTTTCATTTTTGGAGCGAAATTCTCCAAAACACCTACAGAAACTTTAGTCATATCTAAACTGCCGATCTGCAAAAGCTCTAGACATTCACGTTCGGTACCTAGTTGCTGACTAGGGTATATTTCTAATTTAAGTTTACCACCAGAACGCTCAAATAAATCCTCTCCCATTTTCACCATAGCCTTGTGAACCGAATGACTTACATCTAACCCATGGCCTAATCGTATTGTTTTAGATTTATTTTCTATTTTACAACCAAAGAAAGTTAAGGCTAAAATAAAAATGGATAGAATTGCTTTACTTTTCATATTGTTCGTTTGATATTACCATATTATGCTATAGAAATAGGTATTTGTAAAATTTAAAAATTGAAATATTCTTTAGCATTATTGTAACAAATATCTTGAATGATTTTACCCACCAATTCAAAATCTTGTGGCAATTCACCTCGCTCCATTTCTTGTCCGAAAAGGTTGCACAATACCCTTCTAAAATACTCATGCCTAGGATAAGAAAGAAAACTTCTAGAATCAGTTAACATACCTATGAAACAACTAATAAGGCCCATATTCGAAAGCGCATTTAGCTGTTTGGTCATACCATCTTTCTGATCTAAAAACCACCAACCAGAACCAAACTGCATCTTTCCTTTTATCTTACCATCATTATAATTACCTATCATGGTGGCCATTATTTCATTATCAGCCGGATTTAGATTATATAAAATGGTTTTGGTAAGTTTATCTCTAGAATCTAACGCATTTAAAAAACTTGATAACGTTGATGCTTGAGAATAATCCCCAATAGAATCCCATCCAGTATCAGGCCCAAGTATTCTATTCATTCTTGCATTATTATTTCTTAAAGCTCCTAAATGAAATTGTTGAATCCAATCGCGTTTATGGTATTGCTCACATAAGAACAATAATATGGAAGTTTGAAATTTCTCATCTTCCTCTAACGACAATTCATTTTTCGATCTTCTTTTTTGAAAAATTATTTCAATTTCCGAATCTGTAAATGTTCTAAAAGGAACATAACTTAACCCATGGTCAGATAGTGTACATCCATTTTCCTCAAAATAGTCTAATCTTAAATTCAGGGCATCACATAAAGACTTATAAGAGTCAATGGTTACATTACTTATTTCCGATAATTTATCTAAATATTCGAGATACGTATCACTTGAAATCATAATAGCCTTATCTGGCCTAAATGCGGTGCTGACCTTCACGCTAAAATCACTGTTTTTAATTTTAACATGATAATCTAAACTATCGATTGGATCCTCGGTTGTACAAACGACCTCTACATTCATATTTTTTATTAGGCTTTGGCAATTAAAGTCCGCTGTTTGCAGTTTAGCGGTTGCCTCATCATAAATTTCGTCGGCTGAATTTGAATTCAATAAAATATCAATATCAAAGTATCTTTGCAACTCTAAATGCGTCCAATGATATAATGGATTTCTTAATATATAGGGTACTGTTTTCGCCCATTGAGCAAACTTTTCCTTATCTGAAGCATCACCAGTTATATACTTTTCTTCGATACCAAAAGTTCGCATTGCTCTCCATTTATAATGATCCCCGTTAATCCAAATTTTTGTTAGGTTCTCGAAAGTGCGATTATTTGCTATCTCATTTGGAGGAAGATGACAATGATAATCTATGATTGGCATTTGAGATGCATAATCATAAAAAAGCCTTTGAGAAAACTTGTTCTCTAAAAGGAAATCATTTTTTATAAATGTTTTGCTTGTCAGTATAGAATCACTCATTAAATTTCATTTGAAGGTTTTCCGATAGTAGCCAATATGCCGCCATCTACATAAACAATTTGCCCATTAACAAAATCGCTTGCTTTTGAAGCAAGAAATATTGCGGTACCCGCTAAATCTTCAGGATCACCCCATCTGGCCGATGGTGTTCTATTAATTATAAACTCATTAAATGGATGACCATCTACACGAATAGGTTCTGTTTGAGAAGTTGCAAAATAACCTGGGCCAATACCATTGACCTGAATATTATGTTTCGCCCATTCGGTAGCCAAACTACGCGTTAACATTTTAAGTCCACCTTTGGCAGCGGCATATGCAGAAACACTATTTCTTCCTAGCTCGCTCATCATAGAACAAATATTGATGATTTTACCACCTCCATTTTTAATCATTCTATTCCCTAGCAACTGAGAAATTATAAAAGCACCGACAAGATCAACTTCTATTACCCTTCTAAAATCATCAACTGGCATGGTGGTTGCCAATTCTCTTTTTATAATACCTGCATTATTAACTAGTATATCTATTTGCCCACCATCACTAACCATTTCAGAAATCTTAGTTGCTGCAAGTTTATCGTCTGTTATATCAAAAATATAACCAGAAACCTTATATCCTTTAGTATTGTAATGAGACAAAGCTTTATCCATTTTAGATGGCGTTGTACCGGTAATAATTAGTTCTGCACCTGCATTTGCCAACCCTTCGGCCATAGCCATACCTAAACCATGGGTTCCGCCTGTAATTAAAGCACGCTTACCTGATAAATCGAACAATTTCATAAGTTATCTTAATTCATTAGGAGCACAAACATCCATATCACTATAATCTAAATTCTCACCAGCCATACCCCATACAAAAGAATATGCACAAGTTCCTGACCCAGAATGTATAGACCATTCAGGTGACAAAACTGCTTGATTGTTCTCCATAAAAATATGACGTGTATGCTGTGGTTCTCCCATAAAATGGCAAACTGATTGACCTTCTTCAACGTCAAAATAAAAATATGCTTCCATTCTTCTATTATGAGTATGAGCCGGCATTGTATTCCAAACATTGCCAGGTAATAAATCGGTCAGTCCCATTTGCAATTGACAGGTTTCAACAATACTATTAACTATTAATTTATTAAGTATACGCTTATTTGCATATTTTTCATCTCCTAATTGAATTACTTCAGCTTCATTTGCACCTACTTTTTTTGTTGGAAAGCTTTTATGTGCGGGAGCAGAATTGATGTAAAAAAGAGGTTTTTCTCCAGAAACAGATTCAAAAATCACTTCTTTTGCACCTTTACCTACATATAGAGCTTCCTTTTTACTTAACTCATACGTTGATCCATCTACAGTTATTTTACCTTTTCCACCAACATTGACAAGACCTAATTCTCTTCTATCCAGAAAATTATCTGATTTTAAATAAGGAACAGTTTCCAACTTAACAATCTTATCAACTGGCATAACACCACCAACAATATACCTATCGTACATGGAATATGTTAACTGTACACTATTTTCCACGAACAACTTAGGTATTAAAAATTCCTTTCTCAGTTCTTCTGTTCCATACACTCTGCTATCTACAGGATGAGCAGCATATCTAAATTCATAATTTGTCATATTGTAATTTTATGCAATCGATTACATAAATATATCGATTTTTATTTAAGACCCAAGAAAATTGAGTATGTATTAAAAGTCTACAATTATTCTCCTTTATAGTTGTTATAAATTATAAAGGAGAATAATCTAAAGAACAAGAGTAAGCATTTAAATTCTAATAAAGACTTCGATTTAATCTCATATTATGAACCATTTACAATCCAATTAAACTCCTTTTTAGACCTTTTTAGTTAAATTGTTCATAAATACTATTATCTAATTGCCCTATAAGTATATACAATTGACAAAGAATTGCGTAATTTGAATATTATGTTAACTTTGAAAAAAAAGCAGCACATGGAGTTACTTGAAAAAGCTCAGGAATTTATAGGTCGTAAAATGAGTAATATGTCTACTAGTGACCGAGTAGAAGCATCTAGAGAAGCAAAAGCCCTTATATTGAGCATTAATGAAATATATAAGGAAACTAAAGACCCTAGTTTAATGGACGTAATGAAAGATGTTACGGTAAAGAAGAAAAAGATTGAAAAACGATTAAATGGTGTACCATTAGTATAACTCGTTTTATCTAATACATTATTTTTTTGAATTATCAAATAAAAAAGCCCCTTATAAAAAGGGGCTTTTTTACATTTCAAAATTTTAAATAAAATAGTTAATTCCAATTTCTACAGTAAAACCAAAATCGTTCTTTTCAATAATATTATTAAGTTATTTCAGCACTTAAACCAGCTTGCAACAGTTTAGAACATTGCGGTTTTAATTCTTCATATTCCCCCGTCTTAACTGTACATTTTCCTTTATAATGTACAATTAAAGAACATTGTTCGGCCTGTTCTGGAGAATGTTCACAAACAGACATTAAGGTATTTATTACATGGTCGAAAGTATTGACCTCATCATTAAAAAGAACGATTTCATTTTGCTGAACCGTCTCTTCCTCTAAAAGTAGTTCTTCGGAAATTTCTTCTCTTGTGCTCATTCTATTCCAATTAATACCATCTAATTTACATATTTTGCGGCAACCCAATTATTTCGTTCAAGATTTTCTTCGAATTTTAACTCTAATTCTTCACATTTTTGATTAATCATATCTAAGTCTTCCGTATAAAAGCCGCTTAATAATAATATTCCCTTTTTATTTAAAGACCTTACATATGCAGGTAAATCTTGTAATAGAATATTTCTATTGATGTTTGCTATAACTATATCATACTTTTTATCATTCAATAATGCTACATCACCTTCATATACAGAAATAAAATCCATTTTATTTCTAATTACATTCTCTCGTGCATTCAAAAAACACCAATTATCTATATCGATTGCATCAATATCTGTAGCACCTCTCATCGCAGTCAAAATTGCCAATACACCAGTGCCGCTTCCCATATCCAATACAGTTTTATCTTTTACATTTAACTGTAAAATATGTTGTAACATCATATGCGTAGTTTCATGGTGCCCTGTGCCAAAGCTCATTTTAGGCTCAATTATGATATCATACTCAACACCTATCGGCTCGTGAAAAGGAGCCCTTATCATACATACATCATCTACTATAATAGGCTGAAAATTTTGTTCCCAAGTGGCATTCCAATTTTCTTGCTCAATTTCTTTATAACCATATTTAATTTCAAAATTTTTGTTATTGAGAATTTGAATTTCATTTAAGATATCTAAGGACCAATCGGTCTTTTGGATATATGCTAAAACCTCATCTTCTTCTTCAACAAAACTTTCAAAACCGGCTTCTCCCAATTCTGCTATCAAAATATCTGAAGCCGGTTCTTTAGGTTCCACCGTAAAACGGTATTCAATATAAATGTTATTACTCATTTTTAAAAGCAGAGTTTTTTTAATTAAATCGCTTTTATGATAGCTATAAAATCATCTGCAACTAAGGCTGCACCACCGATTAAACCACCATCAACATCTGGTTTTGAAAAAATTTCTTCAGCGTTACCCGGTTTAACGCTACCGCCATATAAAATGGTCACATTATTAGCTATAGATTCATCAAAAGCATCGGCAATGGTTTTACGAATAAATGCATGCATTTCTTGCGCTTGTTCTGGTGAAGCAGTTTCCCCTGTTCCAATAGCCCAGACTGGCTCGTATGCCAATACAATTTTTGACCAAGCAGATGGCTCTAAACTAAAAAGAACATTTCTTAACTGACTTTCGACCAATTTAAAATGATTGCCAGATTTACGATCTTCTAATTCTTCTCCAAAACAGAACAATACCCGCATTCCATTTTTCAAAGCGGTAACTACCTTTTTAGAAAGAATTTCGTCACCTTCAGCAAAATATGCTCTTCTCTCAGAATGTCCGATAATAACTGTATCTATACCTATATTCAAAAGCATATCCGCAGAAATCTCCCCTGTAAATGCTCCACTTTCCGCATAATGCATATTCTGTGCAATTACTTCAATTTTAGAATTATCTAAAGTACGAACTGCACTAGCTAAATTTACATAAGTTGGCGCTACCATTACTTCTGCAGTGGTGTCTGGCAATTTAGCCGATAACTCTGCTAAAAGAGTTTCAGTTTCTGCCAAATTCTTATTCATCTTCCAATTTCCTGCTACTATTTTTGCTCTCATTTCAATTATATTTCTAATTATTTTTATTTTGTTTAAAATTTTAGTCAAATTTTAAATCCTCTAAATCGTTGTAATGTACTTTCTGTTTTATTGTTCCTTTTTCTAAAACTAATACCCCTGGATTAGAACGAACAATAGTCTTTAAGGTCGTTTCGTCCGTAAAGTAAAAATCAAACCCCAATTCATATTCTTTCTTCAACGACGTAGTTTGATCAGGACCAGATGCAGACATAGCAATAACCTTATATCCTGCCTTTGAGGCTCTATCAGCAATCGTTTTGATTTCTTTAAATACTTCTAGATTAGACTTTCTTAAATCATAGGCAATGACCATGACCAATTTTGGCTCTTGCAATAACGATCCTGCAAAGTCTTGCCCTTCTTGTTCTATGGTAAAGTCATGCACCGGTGGCTCATAGCCTGCTTGTATCTCTTTTGTTTCTACATCAATAAATTCTCCATCGACTGTAGGGTAATCTCCATTAGTTATATAAATTTCTTCATTGCCGTTCACATTGAACTTCCACTTGTATTCAAATATCGCTTTAGGAGCATTTTCTGGAAAACTCATCCCTTCTTCTATGTTCTTCCCTATTTCATAAGGCCTAAAATCAATAACCGGTAAATGGTTAAGAACATAATACACATATCCTAAACAAGCTAATAATGAAGCAATTAAAGAATATTTAACGATCTGTGGTTTTACTAATGGAGTAATATACTCTCTACCTGCGTATATAATTAGAATTAATATTAAAAGAACAACATCTTTTGTAAACGATTCCCAGGGAGTCAATTTAATCGCATCGCCAAAACAACCACAATCGGTAACTTTATTAAAATATGCAGAATAAAAGGTTAGAAATGTAAAGAAAACAATCATGGCAAGTAAGGTCCATACTGTAATCTTACGCTTATAACCCAGAATAAGCATTACCCCAACCATAACCTCAACAACAACTACAAAAATTGAAATTACTAATGCATAAGGTGTCAAAAATGGCAGATCTAATACACCCTGACTAAAATATTCCTCCAATTTAAAAGAAAAACCAACTGGGTCATTCAGTTTAATAAATCCGCTGATAATAAAAAGGATACCCACAAAAATTCTAACGACCCCAACTAAATATTTCATTCTTACTATTATTTTTCTGATTCTGAACTTAAATGTATCAAGGCAAAAACTGCATAATTAATCATATCCTGATAATTGGCATCAATTCCTTCACTTACTAACGTTTTACCTTTATTATCCTCTATTTGCTTTACACGAAGTAATTTTTGTAAGATGAGATCAGTAAGTGAACTAACTCTCATTTCTCGCCAAGCTTCACCATAATCATGGTTCTTGTTCAGCATAAGTTCTTTAGTAATCTTAATATGCTTGGTATATAGCTCTACTGCTTTTTCGGTATTTAAATCAGGTTGTTCAGCAACACCAAGCTCTAGTTGAATCAATGCCATAACCGAATAGTTTATGATACCTATAAACTCCGAACGTTCGCCTTCATCAACCTTACGCACTTCATTTTCTTGAAGACTTCTTATACGTTGTGCTTTAATAAATATTTGGTCAGTTAATGACGGTAACCTTAAGATTCGCCATGCACTACCATAATCTGACATTTTTTTCTGGAACAGATTCAAACAAACCTGAATCACCTGATCGTATTCCTGTGCCGTATCTAGCATGTAATTCTATGTATTTTGTGTAAATTTCGCTTAAAAAATTGTAACCATCAAGATTGATGGTTTAAACTTGGAAAATGCCACAAATTCCAATTAATTCTTGATAATGACCATAAATTGCAACGGTAAACTTATATCACTAGACCAGCCTAAGGTAATGGGTATTTTAAATGTTACCCCTGATTCATTTTTTGATGGTGGAAAGTACAAAGATGAGTCAAGTATTTTAAGTCAAGTCGAAAAAATGATAAACGAAGGTGCCACGTTTATCGATATTGGGGCATACAGCACAAGACCAGGTGCGCTTGAGATAGATGAACATACCGAATTAAAACGTATGGCTCCTATTATTTCAATAATTTCAAAGGAGTTTCCCGAGGCCTTGTTATCCATTGATACTTTTAGAAGTAATGTAGCGATTGAGGGTATAGGTAACGGCGCAGCAATTATAAACGATATCTCAGCAGGACTGCAAGATGAGCAAATGTTAAGCACAGTTGCAAGTCTGAACGTACCGTATATTATGATGCATATGAGAGGAACTCCCCAAAATATGCGGCAAAAATCAAATTACGAAGATATTTTTAAAGAAGTACTTCTGTTTTTTTCTAAAAGACTTTCATTGGCCAAATCATTAGGGATTAAAGATATTCTTATAGACCCCGGTTTTGGTTTTGCCAAGAACGTAGACCAGAACTACGAACTCTTAAGACAATTAGAATTGATGAGTTTCATTGAGCATCCCTTATTAGTGGGCATTAGTAGAAAATCTATGATTTATAAAACATTAAATACCACTGCAGACCAAGCTTTAAATGGTACAACGGCATTACACATGGTCTGCTTACAAAAAGGTGCCAAAATATTACGAGTACATGATGTAAAAGAGGCCATGGAATGCATAAAATTACATAATCAATTAAATGCCTAAGTTTATACTTAATTCTTGTTATCAATTTTCCTAATTTTACTAAAAAGTTACTGATTGGATTTTTTAAATTTTATTGACTTTAGAATTACCGATGTATTAGACATCATTTTTGTTGCCGTACTCCTATACTATATCTACAAGTTAGTTCGTGGATCGGTCGCTATCAATATTTTTATCGGAATAGTAATTGTTTGGGCCTTTTGGAAGCTTACCGAACTTCTAGACATGCAAATGATCAGTAGTATGGTAGGTGCATTTATGCAAGTAGGCTTAATTGCCCTAATCATTGTTTTTCAACAGGAGATTCGAAAATTTCTATTGATGATAGGGTCAACTAATTTTGCCAATAAAAGAAACTTTGTAAAACACTTTAAATTTTTAAAGCAAGAAGGCATTTCAACGGACACCGATGTTGATTCAATTCTTAAAGCTTGCGAAAAAATGGCTAGTACCAAGACAGGCGCTATTTTGGTTATTGAGCGTAATAACTCCTTAGATTTTATTAAATCTACCGGTGATCGAATGAATATTGAAATCAACCAACCTATACTTGAAAGTATATTTTATAAAAACAGCCCGTTACATGATGGTGCTGCCGTTATAGTAGGAAATTATATAGTCGCTACTAGAGTTATATTACCTGTATCTAACGAGCGAAATATTCCTCTTCGTTTTGGATTACGACACAGAGCAGCAGTAGGCATCAGCGAAAAAACAGATGCATTAAGTATTGTAGTTAGTGAAGAAACTGGTCTTATATCCTATATAAAAAATGGAGAATTCATTTTGTATGATTCCATCACACAATTAGGCAATATGATTAAACAAGATTTAATCTAAAAAGTTAAGTAACCTCTTCAGCTAAGAATTGGGCTTCATAAAGATTTCTGTAGTATCCACCTTTTTTAAGAAGTTGTTTATGAGTACCAGATTCTACAATTTTACCGGCATCCATCACTATAATCTTATCCGCTTTTTTAATTGTTGCCAAACGATGAGCTATAACTATTGAAGTTCTACCCTGTGTTATTTTATCTGTAGCTAATTGTATCAATTGCTCTGAATAGGTATCTACGGATGATGTAGCTTCATCAAGAATTAATATACTTGGGTTACTAACATATGCTCTTAGAAAGGCTATTAATTGACGCTGACCACTTGAAAGCATGGTACCTCGTTCTTTTACATTATACTTATAACCACCAGGAAGACTAGATATGAATTCGTCGACGCCAATAGCTTTAGCGGCATTCTCAATATCATCAACGCTAATCGATGTGCTTTTCAATGAAATGTTATTTGCAATCGTATCAGCAAATAAAAATACATCTTGTAAAACTACCGCTATATGAGAACGTAAAGATGACAATTTATATTCCTTAATATCAACTCCATCAATGGTTATTTCACCTGAATTAATTTCATAAAAACGATTCAATAAATTAATTATAGTACTCTTACCTGCGCCTGTAGAACCAACGATAGCAACCGTTTCGCCAGCTTTCACCTCAAAAGAAATACCATGTAGAACTTCCTCATCTTCCAAATATCCAAAACGAACATTATTAAACTTAATATCTCCTTTAATTACTTCTTGCTCATAAGAACCGACATTCTGTATATGACTATCTGTATCTAATATTTTAAAAACTCGATTTGCAGCCACCATTCCCATTTGTAGCGTATTAAATTTATCGGCAATCTGACGAAGCGGTCTAAACAACAAGTCGATTAACATAATAAATGCGAAAATAGTACCTGCGATATCCGTAGTTATATTCGCTACGTTCTGCAATCCTCCGTACCAAACAATTAATCCAACCGTTATAGATGAAACAATTTCTGCAATAGGAAAGAAAATAGAATTGTACCACACTGTTTTTAACCAAGCTTTTTTATGCTTTTCATTTATTAACCTAAACTTATCGCTCTCAATTTTTTCTCGCGTAAATAGTTGCACTATTTTCATACCGGTAATACGCTCTTGAACAAAGGAATTTAAATTTGAAACTTCTGCCCTTACTTCGGTAAAGGCAATTTTCATTGCCTTCTGAAATAATCTGGTTGCGTAAATAATTATCGGTAATAATGAGAAAACAATTAATGAAAGTTTCCAATTAATGAATAGCATTACTACTGCAGCAACTACCATTTTTAACAAGTCCGCTACTATAACAAAAAAGCCTTGACTAAAAATTTCTCCAATACGCTGCATATCGGCAACTGCTCTAGTAACCAATACACCTAATGAAGAATTGTCAAAATACTTCATTTTGAAACTGAGCATTTTTTTAAATAAATCGATACGGATATCCTTTATAACAGACTCGCCCAACCAGTTGGCATAATAGTTAAATGCTAATTGACTTACAACTTGCCCTATCAAAACAACTAACATGGCAATTGTTAGATATAATAACATTTCCTCATTGCTTTGCTTAATGGCATCATCAATGATTTTTTTAACTATAAGAGGCGTTAGAATGGCAAAACCAGACAATAAAATAGCTGCAAGCGCAACCCCATAGAAAGTTAGTTTGTACGGTTTGGTGTAGGCCATTAAGCGTTTAAAAAGACGAGTGTCAAATGCTTTGCCAGAATCCTTATCCATTCTTTAAAATAGTATTGGGGTAAACAATAGAGGTCAAATATAAACCTTTTGCAGGAACGGATGCTCCCGCCATTGTCCTATCCTTGCTTTTTAATATGGTATTAACATAGTGCGCCGAATATTTGCCAACACCAACATTTAATAGCGTTCCTACAATAGCTCTTACCATGTTTCTTAAAAACCTATCTGCTGTAATCGTAAAAATAAGCGTATCATTTTCTACCACCCATTTTGCTTCCCGTATATCGCAAATATTCGTAAACACATCTGTATTCGATTTTGAAAAACACTCAAAATCCTTTTTACCTATTAAAAACCCTGCAGCATTATTCATTTTGACTAAGTCTAAATCTTTCCATATAAAATGAACCATATCCATTATAAATGGGTCTTTAGTCTTTGAAATATGGTATTCATACGTACGAGCAGTAGCATTAAAACGTGCATGCGCATCATCTTTTACCTCAAAAATACGTTGTACTGCTATATCATTGGGCAGATAAGAATTAAGCCTAAAAAGTAATTCAGGAATTTTTGTTAATTGATCGATATCAAAATGAGCATACATTTCTTTGGCATGCACTCCAGTATCGGTACGCCCTGCTCCCATTACGGAAATAGGACTATTCAAAAGTTTAGACATGGCATTTTCCAATACCTCTTGAACGGTTATGGCATTTGGTTGATTCTGCCAACCATGATAAGCTTTACCGAAGTATGAAAATTGAATAAAGAATCTCAAAGGGATGTGCTAGTTTTGTATTATGTAAAGATATTAAAAAGGATTCCGATTTAAGATTCCTATCCTACACCAAAATTGAAGACAGATTATGACCAAAATTCTATTGCTTTCTGATACACATTCTCATATTGACGATGCAATATTAAAGCATGTTGGCTGGGCAGATGAAGTTTGGCATGCTGGCGATATTGGCTCTTTAGAGGTTACCGATGCAATTGAAAAATTGAAACCCTTAAAAGGTGTACATGGTAATATTGACGACCATATTATTCAAAAAGAATTTCCAGAAAATAATAGATTTTTCTGCGAAAGTGTCGATGTTTGGATAACTCATATTGGTGGCTACCCCCCCAAATACAATACAAGAACACGAGATATGATAAAAGAAAATCCACCAAAACTGTTCATAAGCGGACACTCTCATATTCTTAAAGTTATGATGGATAAAAAACTGGCCGTTTTACATATGAACCCAGGTGCCTGTGGTAAACACGGTTTTCACCAAGTACGTACAATGTTACGTTTTGTAATAGACGGGGAAGATATTAAAGATTTAGTGGTTGTAGAATTGGGGAAGCGTTAGCGGTTTTATCTGTTTCACCTTTTTAACTATTTAATTAATTTAAGGCAAAAATAATATAGTAGATGACGCGTCTCATTGCAGACTAAGCAATGAAAACATCTTAAAACAAAAAAACCCGGAAACTACCCCGGGTTTAACGCACTAATACTACTAAGATGTTAGGTTTAACGCAAGCGATCAACAGATTTTACAAGATCTTCATCCTTTTTTATAGCCCTATTTGCAAGGACCAAAAAAATGATAGAAAATACTGGAATCAGCATCCCAATACCCTTCTCAGAAACCGAAATCTCTCCGGATAAGTTTAGTGATCGAAAAACGAAAAATCCAAGTAAAAAAAAATTTAATATCATGTTCAGCCTGTTAATTACAAACTGAGTTTTTCTATTTTTAAATTGTACTATAGACCATATAGCCAATACCGTAATTATGTAAAAGGCAATGGAAATAAGCATTTCATTATCAGCAAAAACTTCAACACCATCTATGTTTATCCATAAATTGAAGAAGAATGGTAATACGCCCGCAAGAATGGCTACGATTAGTAAATAAAAGCTCTGTATCCTTTGAATCATAAATTTATCATCACTTTATTGCGCAAAAATACAGGTCTTTTCAAAAATTATAACTCTTTTATTCAAAATAATTTGTAATATTGCTTCGTTATCATGTTATAACGCCTACCAATAAGGAAAACATTCCTTGAGTTTACCCAAAAAAATATACTTCTTACAAAATATTATACTCATAATTTATTCGACTACTTAATGTTTGAGATTTCAGATTTAAAATCAAAAAAGCTACCTGAGCTTCAGGAAATTGCTAAAGGACTAAAGGTTCCTAAATTCAAAACCTTAAAAAAATTAGATTTAGTCTACCAGATATTAGACTTACAAGCTGCAAACCCTAAAGTTACTGCTGCTATTGCACCCGTTAAAACGGAAGCAGTAGAAGTTAGCAAACCGGTTGAGGAAAAACCAAAACCGAAGCCAAAACCAAGGCCAAGACCTAGGGTAGCCTCTAATGAGACAAAGGAACCTAGGGCTACTGAAAAAGTAGACTCTCCAGAAAAAGACACGAAGGAAATCGCAGAAACACCAAAGCCAAGACCACGACCAAGGCCAAAAGCTCCGAATACACCAAATTCTAAAAAAGATTTTCAGAAGAATTCTCCCCAAAATAATAATCCGAATAGCAAAAAGCCAAACCCGAGAACTCCTCACGACAAAAGTAATTTTGACAAGGACCTAAAAAACAGGTACAAGGAGCCAGAATACGAATTTGACTCTATTATAGCGAGTGAAGGTGTATTGGATATTATGCAAGATGGTTACGGGTTTTTACGTTCATCAGATTACAATTACCTATCATCACCAGATGATATTTATGTATCACAATCACAGATTAGACTTTTCGGTTTAAAAACAGGAGATACCGTTTTAGGTAATGTAAGGCCCCCAAAAGAAGGTGAAAAGTATTTTCCTTTAATTAAAGTTAATAAAATTAACGGTATTGATCCGCAGATTGTTCGTGATCGTGTTTCATTCGAGCATTTAACTCCGTTATTCCCCCAAGAAAAATTTAACTTGGCAGAACGCCAAAGCACTATATCAACTCGTATCATCGACTTGTTTTCTCCGATAGGAAAAGGACAAAGAGGTATGATCGTATCTCAACCAAAGTCTGGTAAAACCATGCTTTTAAAAGATATTGCAAACGGTATCGCCGCGAATCACCCTGAGGTTTATCAAATTATATTATTAATTGATGAACGCCCTGAAGAGGTTACCGACATGCAACGTAATGTACGCGGTGAAGTTGTTGCCTCTACATTCGATAAAGAACCTACAGAACATGTTCGAGTAGCGAACATTGTTTTGGAGAAAGCCAAGCGTTTGGTAGAATGTGGTCATGATGTAGTTATTCTATTAGATTCTATTACCCGTTTAGCACGTGCATATAACACGGTACAACCTGCATCAGGTAAAGTATTAAGTGGTGGTGTTGATGCTAACGCACTACACAAGCCAAAAAGATTCTTTGGTGCTGCACGTAACATTGAAGGCGGTGGTTCTCTAACAATTATTGCTACAGCATTAACAGAGACCGGTTCAAAAATGGATGAAGTTATTTTTGAAGAATTTAAAGGTACTGGCAACATGGAACTTCAACTAGATCGTAAAATTGCGAATAGAAGAATATTCCCGGCCATTGACCTTACTTCTTCTAGCACACGTAGAGACGACATGTTATTAGATGAAACAACCTTACAACGTATGTGGATTATGCGAAAGTATCTTGCAGATATGAATCCTGTAGAAGCAATGGAGTTTATTGAGCAGCGTTTCAAACAGACGAAGAACAATGAAGAATTCTTGCTGACGATGAATAATTAAAATAATTAAGTTTTATAAAAAAATCTCGATTTCTATATGAAGTCGAGATTTTTTGTTTTTAATTAAGCCCAAAAATAGTCTCTATTAAAACCTTAGGACAACTTTTAATACTCCTATATATTTTTTAATATCTTTAGCTTTTTAGAGAAAGATTCTCCCCCAATCTTTTTTCAGTTTTCTTATTACAAACCCTAATTCACAGAAAATGAAAAGACCAACTTCAATTACCTCCAAAATCTTATGTGTTCTTGTACTCACTAGTATTTTTAGTTGCAATCAACAACAGAAAGAAAACGAACCAAATCCAAAAAATCCACCAATCGTTGTTGCCCCTGCAAACATTATTTCCTTAAACGAAGCAAATGCTATTTATGACAATTATTCAGAACATAGGGTTAGCTTAATTCAACCTTACGAAACAAAACAACGACAACCAGATGAAAAATTTGAAGCATCTAGATTTGTAGATTTTGATTACGATTCCCTTAAGCAATACATCGCTTATATAGACCAAGAAGCCCATGCGGGCGGTGTTAAAAAAGTTACCAAATTAAGATTGTATTTCGCC
This sequence comes from uncultured Maribacter sp., assembly GCF_963974015.1. GTDB lineage: Bacteria > Bacteroidota > Bacteroidia > Flavobacteriales > Flavobacteriaceae > Maribacter. The sequence continues at coordinate 147,218 of NZ_CAXBBZ010000007.1, forward strand.
AATTACCCTAATGAAGAAAAATTCCCAAACGGAAAAAAGGTAATTCATAAAAGACAAAATTCGATTTTTATGGTTCCCACTTTAGAAAAAGAGGGAATTAATTATGGATTCTTTATCGGTAGTAATGGTAAGGCCGAATTGATAAAAGATTGGAAAAAATCTTCTAATGAAGGTATGGGATTTTCTTACGATAAAAAACAAGAAGCATTAGCAGGATTCGTTCCGAAATTTTCCTTAAACACTAGTTTACAGGATAGTAAAAGCTTGGCTTTTAATTTTGGTCAAGGTGGTCCACCACCAAAAACAGATTTTTAAAACAAGTACCCGATGCTTTCACTGTCTTTTATCACAGAAAATTATTATATGATATTCTATGCAGTGACGCTATTTATATCACTGACCACGTATAGAAAATATTATGATACAGAATTAAAGTACTTCCCAATTATTATAGCTTATACTTTTTTCAATGAAGTTTTAGGATATCTAGTTAGAACGTATGACGAAATTTCCTTTTTCCAGAATGTTAAATACAGCAACTTCAATGATATAATTTACAATATATATGCAATTATTTTCTTTTGCTTTTTCTACTTTGTTTATAAGCAATTAATACATAATAGTTGCTATAAAAAATGGATAATCGTTAGCACAATAATCTCACTTTCGGCATATTTAATTAGTACTATATTTCAAAACCCAATTGAAACTAATCTTTATTACGCCCTTGCAATAAGCTCTTGGTTATTAGTGTTTTGCATTATTCTATATTTTAGAGATAAAGTACAACAACAAGAAGATTTATTTCAAATACACAACCTAATGTTTTGGGTAAGTCTTGCTTTATTGATATTTTATACCATATTCCCTGTAATTTATATGATAGGATATACAGATTATGAGACTTGGATGAAATACGAATTAAGATCTGTTCTGAGAGTACTTATAGTAATTATGTACACCCTGTTCATTATTGGATTCCTAAAAGGAAGAAAACTAGCCTTTAGATAAAACAAAAGCCATAAGAGGTTTCATTTTGATGAAGCGACTGTGTGTAATTCCTAACAATTTAGGATTCAACTAAATTAGTTCTACCATTAAAACACAAGACCTTCTCAAACTCAATAGTATTGAATTTAAAGAAGGTCGGTACAACAAAAAAACCTTCCTAAGAGAGGAAGGCTTTAAATATTATAAGTAAAGCTAAATTATAGTGCAGCTACGTGCTTCGCTAATTTACTTTTTAAGTTAGCAGCTTTATTATTATGTATAATGTTACGTTTTGCTAAACGGTCTATCATACTAACAACTGTAGGGTATAATGTTTCAGCAGATTTTTTATCTTCTTCAGCACGCAACTTTCTTAATGCATTACGCATTGTTTTATGTTGGTATTTGTTACGTAAACGCACTGCTTCGTTTCTTCTGATTCTCTTTAACGCTGACTTGTGATTTGCCATTTTATCTCTTAATTTGTTTATAGGATTTATTAAAATCCTGAAAATGTTTTACTAGTAGTCCGTAGGGGAATCGAACCCCTGTTACCAGGATGAAAACCTGGCGTCCTA
>NZ_CAXBBZ010000008.1:0-117081 GCF_963974015.1 uncultured Maribacter sp.
ATTAAGAACAGGGCTCCATTCGCCATCGGTAGATGGAGTTTGGGCGAAAACTAAAGTTGTAAAAGCCGTTATAAGTATCGTTATAAAATAAGATGAAGGGGTAAACGTTTTCATTTTCAAATATTTAATAACAAAGGTAACTTGAAAAGCATTTTAATTATAAAATATTACGTTGAAATTAGACAATTAGTCGTTCTATAGCATTGAAGAAATATTTGGTTTATTGTAGCAGAAATTGGAGGCTTTCATATTTAGGATTTAGCAATTTTCCAACAATTTTAATATTTAAAATGTCATTATTTAAGGTGTTTTGTGGAAATCTTAATTTATTAGGATAATCAGTAGAAAATCATGAAAATCGTGTTGTTGTGATGCTGAATTCATAAATATGTTAAATAGTAGTTGAATTTGATTGAGAGATTTAATTATTTTAAAAAGGCTATTTATTCAATAGCCTTTTTAAGCTATAGGTATACTGTTTTTATTGCATTTTTTTCTGATCAGTCTTCTAAATAAAAATCTAAATAGCATAGATTTTCTATTATTTTCATTGTATTGAAAGTGTATGATCTTGTGGAAAAAAATATTCATTTTTTCTTTAACTAGCAGGAAAATTCTTTACTATTATCAAAAGCTATAGTTTTGACCTGTTCAGTTATTGAAATTCAATATTTAATCGATATTTTTTGATTGATATACTGCTTGTTTGTCAGTACATATTTTTTACATGATTACTTGGGTTTTTATAACTTTACATCATCAAATCTACCTTGACGGCAAAAACTTATAAAAATTATGGGTTGGACTTTTTTAGTGTATTTGCATGATAGCACCCAACATAGTTCGTTAGATTAACTTTTTTTAAGCAAGTAATTGTAAATCAATTACTTGAGAATTTTTTTATTTAGGGTATTTGGCTTCAATTCTAACTGTACTGTATAAATTAAATGTATAATTATTTTTGGATTTAAAGCATAAAAATTTCATCCAACCTTTTTATATTTTACAAGGGAAGGATTTAATTACTTCGTTTACAAGTGTTAATAGGTTGGTTAAATATGTGTATAATGAATATTGAAAACTATTCATTAAGTTTTGTTCAAATTTCTTAAGGCTACTTTCTTTAAAAGTTGAAGAGGTTTGATATCTATAGGTAGAATTGAATTTGAGTTCATTTTTATGGTTACCATTGTACGCTCTTCTAATAAAACTATTTGTTTTTGAGTGGTTTCAACTTAAAAAAACTAGAAATAGAACTTTATGTAAAAGATAAGTTGTATTTTTTTCTATGCTAAACATAAAATTCATTTGAACACGTAAGAAGAATCAAGAATTTGATTTTTTAATTCTCCTATTACATTATCTTTACTTGGCGTAAATAGATAAATTTCAAAAATTAGATTATTGACCTTATTTTTGATTACACATCGTTTAATGTAAAAGGCCATTAGGATTTCAATGATTATAAATTTTTTGAATGTGCAATTATTTGTAGTTAAACGAGTTTTTTAATGATTAAACGAATTAAACTCTTGTTAGGAATAACAATCAATAATCTATGGCTAGTTTAGCCGTAACAATTTAACTTTATATAATATTTTGGGCGTAGAAATTATTCATAAAAATAAAGTTTGGCTATCCTCTCCTCACATGGGAGGTGAGGAACAATCCTTTGTTGCAGAAGCATTTGAGCAAAATTGGATAGCTCCTTTAGGACCTAATGTAGATTCGTTTGAGCATGATTTAGAATCATACCTAGGTAGTGAATCTAAAGTAGCGCTCTTGAGTTCAGGAACAGCAGCAATTCACTTGGGATTGAAATTACTAGGGGTTGAAAGAGGTGATGATGTAATCTGTCAAAGTTTTACGTTTTCTGCATCAGCTAATCCAATCCAATATTTAGGTGCAAACCCTATTTTTGTAGATAGTGAAAAAGATACCTGGAATATTTGCCCAAGTTTATTGGAGAAATGTATTTTGGAAAGAATCGCTTTTGGAAAAAAACCAAAGGCAATTATAGCGGTTCATTTATATGGAATGCCCTATAAAGTGGATTTGATTAACTCGATATCACAAAAGTATAACATACCAATTTTAGAAGATAGTGCAGAAGCCTTAGGAAGCATGTTTAATGGTCAGAATTGTGGGACTTTTGCAGATATTTCAATTCTTTCATTCAATGGCAATAAAATTATAACGACCTCTGGAGGTGGAGCTTTGGTTACAAAAAATGTAGATATTAAATCAAAAGCGGTCTATTTAGCAACTCAAGCGCGAGATAATGCTCCTCATTATCAGCATTCTCAAATTGGTTATAATTACAGAATGAGCAATGTACTGGCAGGTATTGGTAGAGGGCAAATGAAAGTACTTAAGGACAGGGTTGAAGGACGAAGAAAAAACTACTCTACATATACCGAACAATTATCATCATTGACTAATATTGAATTTTTATCTGAACCAAAAGGATATTTTTCTAACAGATGGCTAACGTGTATCTTAACTAAATCTTTTGAAGTAAGAGAAGGTATTCGAAAAGCGTTGGAAGATGAAAATATTGAATCACGCCCATTATGGAAACCAATGCATATGCAGCCTGTTTTTGCTGAAGAATTGAATTATGTTAATGGTGTTTCAGAAGATTTATTTAATAGAGGTTTATGTTTACCTAGTGGAACTAATATTCCCAAGGAGGAATTGTTAAGAACTTCCGATATAATTAAAAAAATAGTAAAATGATACAAAACTATCTAAATAGCAGTTCACAAAGATTTGCATCTAAATGGTTTATTTTAACTATTGATGTTATTCTGTCTTGTATAGCTTTTTTAATTGCCTATTGTATACGTTTTAATTTGTCATTCAATTTTGACGTGTCACGGTTGAAATATCAGATACCTTTAGTCCTAGTTATTTCTATTATTTCATTTTTATTGACAGGTTCATATAAAGGTGTAATAAGACATACAGGTATAAGAGACGTTTATAATATTTTTAACGCCGTTTGCCTTTCGAGTATATTGGTGATTTCTACAATTCTGCTTAATAAAGAATTGAACTTTGTTAGTAATTTAACAATTCCTATATCAATAATCATCATTTATAGTTTATTGAGTTTTATTCAATTAATAGCAGCTAGATACGTTTTTAAGTCTCTATATAATAATCTTACTAATCGTAATTTTAAAACCACTAAGAACATAATGATATATGGAGCAGGTGATGCTGGTATATTAACTTATAATGCAATAACAAATCATACAAAAAGTAAAGTTAGGGTTCTTGGCTACATTGATGATGATATTCAAAAAGCAGGTAAGAACATAAATGGTGTAAAGGTATTTAGTAAGGCAACTTTAGATAAAACCTTTATTTCTAGAAATGGTTTGGATGAAATTATTTTTTCAATTCAAAATATTGAGCAAAAAAAATTAAAAAATTTAGTTGAAAGCTTTGTGGAATTGGATGTTAAAGTAAAAATCGTTCCACCAGTTGAAGATTGGATTAATGGAGAATTGAAGGCTTCTCAAATAAAACAGGTGCAAATTGAAGATCTTTTGGATAGAGCTCCAATTTCTATAAAGAATAGTAAGATTTCTTCTGAATTGACTGATAAGGTAATTATGGTTACTGGTGGGGCTGGTTCTATCGGTAGTGAAATTGTACGTCAAATATGCTCCTATTCTTATAAATCTTTAATTATTATTGACCAAGCAGAGTCAGCTTTATATGATTTGCAACAAGATTTAAAAAGAAATGGCTTTCATAATTTTATTCCTATAGTAGGCGATGTGAGAGATAAAAATAGATTGAATGCCATATTTGAGGAACATAAGCCAAATATAGTTTTTCATGCAGCGGCTTATAAGCATGTGCCATTAATGGAATATAACTCTTATGAAGCAATCAAGGTAAATATTGCAGGTACTAAAACTGTAGCTGATTTATCACTTGTGCATAAAGTTGAGAAATTTGTTTTTGTGTCTACCGATAAAGCTGTAAACCCTACCAATGTTATGGGGGCAAGTAAGCGGATTGCCGAAATGTATATTAGTTGTATGCAGCAGGAAAATAAAACTAAATTTATAATTACTCGTTTTGGAAATGTTTTGGGTTCAAATGGTTCTGTAATTCCTTTATTCAGAAAACAAATTGAGAACGGAGGACCTTTGACGTTAACTCATAAGGATATTACAAGATATTTTATGACTATACCTGAAGCATCTCAACTGGTGTTGGAAGCAGGAGCGATGGGTAAAGGGGGTGAAATATTCATTTTTGACATGGGTGAATCGGTTAAGATATTTGACTTAGCAAAGAATATGATTAAATTATCAGGTCTTAGATATCCAGAGGATATTGATATTAAAATTACAGGACTAAGACCAGGGGAAAAATTATATGAAGAATTATTAGCTAATGGTGAAAATACACTTCCTACTTATCATAAGAAAATAAAAATAAGTAAAGTGAGAGATTTAGAATATTCTTTAGTTCGTTCTAAAATAGATGAGTTATGTATTACCAATATGTTTTTTAATGGAAATACTGTAAAATTAATGAAATTCATAGTGCCAGAATATGTTTCTAAAAATTCAGAGTTATGTGAATTTGATAAGAAATCGCCTGATGGAGAACAAGAAAAAATAAAATTAAAAGTCGTTGAATCTTAAAAATGAGTACATCAAATAATTTTAAATATGTTTAAACTTAAAAGACTTAAATCAATAGTACTAGCTTTAATAGGTATAGTGGTTATTTCGTCATGTGGTTCGAAAAAAGAAGTAGTTTATTTTCAAAATGCTTCGGATTATGAAACTATTGTCAGTGATAACTCCCATAATAATAAATTTAAAATTGACGATGTAATAGGAATTCATGTTTCAACTCTTGATCCAGAACCTAGTATTCCTTTTAACCTATATAGCGGGGCCACCGAAGGTGGAATAAGACCTGAACAGATAGATTACATAATTGATAAGAACGGTGAAATTGATTTTCCTGTTATTGGTAATATTAAATTAGTAGGATTGTCACCAGAGGAAACTAAATCCTTGTTAGTAGAGAAATTGGTGCCATACTTAAAGGATCCTATAATCAATATTAGATTGAGGAATTTTTCTGTTACTGTATTAGGGGAAGTAAGTAGACCGGGAACCTATTTTGTTAATGGTGAACAAATTACAGTTTTAGAAGCATTAGGCCTAGCAAACGATCTTACTATAAAAGGGAAGAGAGACAATGTTTTAGTTATAAGAGATTTTAACGGTACAAAGGTGTATACACGAATAGATTTAACAAAAAAAGAGTCTTTAAATTCACCTGTGTATTATTTAACACAAAATGATGTGGTTTATGTTGAGCCTAATAAATCTGCTATCACAGCATCTGCATTAGATAATAGAGCGTCAATATTAGTTTCCATTGCATCACTTTTAATAACTTCCACTGTTTTAATTCTTACTAGATAATAAATGTAATTTTTGTTAGTTTTCATTATTGCATATACTAATAGAATATAAATTTTAAGTGAGCTATGAAATCACAAGAATCCCTTAATACAAATATTGACTTAAATGATATTATTAAGTCTTATACACGACATACTAAATGGTTTGTTATTTCTGTAATTATTGCCATAATAACTGCATTTATATATATTAGATACGCTACACCAGAATATGCTGTTAAGGCCAAAATACATATTTTAGAAGATAAAAATTCAGGTTCGGAACTTTCTGCTTTTAGTGATTTGGGTCTTTTAGGCGGTGGTAAAAATAATGTAGAAGATGAAATTGAAATTTTCAATTCACGGGCAAATTTTATTGAGATATCAGAAAAATTAAAGCTTAATTTGACTATTACTGAATTGGGTAATGTTAAAAATAGCGAGGTTTATTCTAATAGACCAATTAATATTAGTTTTTTAGAGAGCGATTCTATTATAAATAGAGCAACACTTGATTTTTTTATTGATTTAAATTCGGAAAGCACTTTTGGTTACAGTCTTGAATCGGATGGGGCTGTTAAAATGTTTTCTTTTGGTGAAAATATACCTACAGAAGCGGGGGATATAGTGATTACACCAAATTTAAAGTATCTTAAAAATTATACTAACCAAAAATTTCAAGTTAGCTTAAGACCTATCGTTGCAGTTGCGGAAACATATCAGAAAAAAGTTGTAGCTATTCCAGCTATGGAATTTTCAAATATTATAAATTTATCTTTGAATACGGCTATTAAGCAAAAAGGTATTGATATTCTGAATGAATTAATTTTTGTATATAATCAAAACGCGATTAATGATAAAAAAATAATTGCAGATCGTACTTCTAATTTTATAGATGATAGGATTGACGAAATTTCATCTAATTTGACTTCTGTTGATCAATCAGCCGAGGAATTTAAAACTGAAAAGGGTTTAACCGATATAGCAAGCGAGTCAAACATAGCCCTTAATGTTGGTGCGGCGAATAGGCAAGAATTGGAAAATGCCAGAACCCAAATGAATATTGCGGCAGGTATGAACAGTTATTTGTCGGAAGAGAATGGTTACGAAGTATTACCTTCTAATGTTGGATTAACTGATGGCACTATAGCTAGTACTACTGCAAAATACAATGAATTAGTTCTAGAGAGACAGCGACTTTTAAAGAGTGCAGATGAACAAAATCCGATGATAGTTAATTTGGACCAACAATTGACTGGTCTTAAATCTACCATTAAATCTAGTTTAACTGGTGTAGAAAGAAATCTTGGTATGCAGGTTAATAATCTATCAAGTCAAATGGCTAGGATCAATTCTAAAATATATTCTGCTCCAAAGAATTCTAGGGCTTTAAGAGATATAACTCGAAAACAAGAGACTACCGAATCATTGTATCTTTATCTATTACAAAAAAGAGAAGAGTCTCAAATTACTTTAGCATCTAGTACTGCTAAATCTAAGGTTATAGATAATGCGCACTTAGTTCAGTTAAATCCAATTAGCCCTAAAAAACCCTTAATATATTTAGCTTCTATAATACTTGGGTTTTTGTTACCTTTTTCAGTTATCTATGGAAGGCAGGTTTTGGATAATACTATTTCTAGTAAGACAGAATTAGAAAAAATAATAAGTAATGTGCCAGTTTTAGCGGAATTACCACAAGTTGGTAAAAATGAAGAAAAGTTGGTAATGAAGGATGATAGGTCTGTTCTTAGCGAATCAATGCGAATTTTGAGAACTAATTTAGATTACATTATGAAATCTAAAAAAGGTAGTAAAAATAACGTAATTTTTGTAAGTTCTAGTGTGCCAGGCGAAGGTAAAACATTTGTTGCATCAAACTTATCAATGATTCTTTCTAGCACTGATAAAAAAGTGTTACTTATAGGTGCAGATGTTAGAAACCCAAAGCTTTATACTTTTTTTACGGGTAAGAATGTTGATCAATTAGGAAAGTCTAAGAGGAATATAGACATAGGTCTGACAGAATATTTAATTGATGATTCAATCGATACTAAAAGTATAATTAATACTTTATTAGTACATACGAATACAATTGATTTGATTTATTCAGGTAAAATACCACCTAATCCTTCAGAACTTTTGATGAATGATAGATTTGGGAAATTAATTGAAGAAGTTTCTCTAGATTATGATTATGTAGTAGTGGATACAGCCCCTTTAATGGTTGTTACAGATACTTTATTACTGACAAAGTATTCACATCATCTGCTTTATGTTGTTAGAGCAGGTAGTACTGAGAAAAAAGTTTTAGAATTTCCTATGCAATTAAAAGAAGAAGGGAAAATAAATGGTCTGGCTTTTATTGTAAATGGGGTAAAAGATTCTGATTTAGGTTACGGAGGAAAATATGGTTATGGTTACAGCAAAACCAGTCAAAAATGGTGGAAGTTTTAAGCCATTTTATTTGAAATTATAAATAGTTTTTTCAATTATAGGTTTAATAAGCATCAGTGTTTTTTCATTGATGCTTATTTTTTTTAAAGAATTCAGCTGAGAAATTTTGTGAACATCACTAGCCATAAAATCTATTAAATTATTCTTTAATAACCAATTGGCTGCCTGATTTACTTCTTTACCATAATAATCACTCAAGGACAACATGTTTAATTGAAATAGTAATCCTTTTCCTTTTAGTTTCTTATATTGCTTTACGTGATTATGCAAATACGCATACCTTTCAGGATGAGCAAAAATAGGGAATAGACCAATGTCTGAAATTAATTTTACGGACTCGTTAAAATTAATCGAAGCTTGTAAATAAGACATTTCTATAAGGAGGTAGCTTTTTGAAAGCGGCATAAATTTATGGTCTTCAAGAAGTTTTTCGAACCCAGAATCTATCATATGCTCGGCTGCAACATCAATGTTTACATGGTCTAAATCATTCATTTTCAGCCCGTTTTTAAGTAAAATAAGAGAACTATTTATTGTTGTAGGATTATTAGGATAATAATTTTCCATTATATGCGGCGTACATATAAAATCAGCAACTCCAAATTCACCAAAACATTTTATAAGTTCGATAGACTCATCTACAGTTTTTGCACCATCATCTATACCGGGTAATATATGATTATGAATATCAATGAAACCGTCAAGATGGTCAATTAAAAAATGTTTTTTACTAAAAAAGCTGAACATAAAGTTGATGTGATTTTTATTATTTGCCGATACAGGAATTTTAATCCTATATAAATAAGTAGCTACCGTGATTTGAGGTACAATAAGTCCCGGAAAGTGCACGGAAATTATCAGTACCTAATATTTATGCAAATATAGTGTATAGCTATGGGTTAATTTTTATGGCTATCAAATGAATCTGAACTTAATCTGCACTTCAAATAATTTTGAATCCGTGCTTTAAGCTAACGTTTTTTTATTTTCAATTCCGCCCTGCATCTATCCTAACTCTGACCATACATTCTAAAAATATCTATGTAATTGGTCATAGCCGAAATAGGATACCTAAGGAATCTTAACCTATCGATTATTAAGATTTTATTACAAAATAACGCTTTAGCTTAATTATTGATTTCTAGAAGAATATTAAATAATTCGCTAATGTTCAACATTTTTAAACCTGAACCACTTGAAAGGAAGATTACTTGAAACTAAACAGTTAGCTATAGATATTATAAAAATATGAATCTGTTGACGGTATCATTTGTATTAAACGATTAAATACCTTTTTAATATGATTCATTCGTTCCTTATTGAACTTTATTTTTTATTTAAGGCTCATGACATTTAAAGGGCATTATCCTCCATCAGGTCACTGATAGCTTCTGCGACCAAGGGGGTGACATTGATGATATCGACCTTCTTTTCCATGAGTTCTTTACTCAGTCGTTGCGGAGGAATACTGTTCGTTATCACAATATTATCCAAGGCTGGATTTTTCAGCGTTTCATTAGCTGCAACTGAAAAAATGCCATGTGTGGCCACCGCATAGACTTTTTTAGCCCCGGCTTGTTTACATGCCTTGGCGGCCCTTAGCAGGGTAGTTCCAGTACTAATGAGGTCATCTATAATGATGACGGTTTTGGCACGGACCTCTCCAAAGATCTGTGCTGTTCCCCCAACGACGCCTTCACTACGGGTTTTGTGCATTACGGCCACAGGAATTGGTATTTTTTGTTCTTTTTCGAGGGTTTTCGCAAATGCCATGGCACGTTTTATACCTCCGCTATCTGGGGATAATACCACGGTTTCGGTTTTTTTAAGCAATGGTGTAAAATAGGTCGCAATAAAACCCTTGGCTTCTAGGTGGGTTGTAGGTATCCGGAACGCATTTTCAAAGGCCTGTACATTATGTACATCTAGGGTCACCAACCTATCCGTTCCTAGGGCCTCGAATAAACGGGCAATATATTGGGTGGTAATCGGGTCATGGCTCTTGGTTTTTTTATCTTTTCGGGAATAGCACAAATATGGAGCGATTACCGTAACCGTGGTTGCCCCCGCATCTTTTAACGAACCGATAAAAAACAATACCCGGCACAGTTTGTCATTGACCGTTAGTTGGGGGTCTCCATAGAGGCTGTATATGATAAAGATGTCCTTGTTCCTCACATCTACCAATGACCGTATCTTATGTTCCCCTTCCGAAAAGTCCCGCTCCTCGTGGGCGCTCAAAGTGCCCCCTATAGCTTCTGCGACCATACTGCCAAAAGCTTTACTGGGTTCCAATGCAAAAATCAGGTTTTTGGTAGTGTTCATTAGATTTTATTTGATGTAGTAGCCATGTTTTCCGTGAAATTGAAAAAAACAAAAACACAATACAATGATATTAGTCAGCCGCAATCGATGATCTACATCATTGTAAAAGGGGAATAGGCCTTATAATTTTATTGACATCGTGGTAGGATGGTAAAACACGGTACATGCACAAAAAAAGTCAATTTAAAACAGGGTATTATGGCACACTCCAATACATTTAATTTTAAATATGTACTGACATTATTTTTGGGCATGGGCATAGCGCTTGTACTTTTCTCCCGTAAAAGGGTTGCGGAAAAGACCGGTGAAAAAACATTGAAGAGTCCATGGGTGATGAAGACAAAGTAGCTATAGAAGATGAGAAAATAGTTATTGAAACCGATGAAGGTACCTTTACCACAAATGCAACGGTACATAGTTGGCCCAAGAAAATTTCTGGGGAAGTACCCAAATTTACATACGGTGAAATAACGGCGGTTACTACGCAAGAAATGGAAGGAGACAAGAACCGGGTACTCATTTTTGAAGAGGTGCCCCAAACTGCCCTGAAGCAATATAAGGAGCAGCTGGAGAGCAAAGGTTTTGAAATCAAGTACACGGCCACTGCCGGAACCGGCGGCCATCCCACCTGTGAAAAAGGGAAACTCACCGTGATGGTTATGGTGGGGGATGGGAGTGTTACGCTTACCATTGGTTCACAACAGTGAGAAACTTTAAGAATAGATAATGGCACAAAAAATCACCTTATGTTTCTCTGGCGATGTAATGACGGGGCGTGGTGTTGATCAGATACTGCCGCATCCGAGCAGTCCCGTACTGTATGAATCCTATGTAAAAGATGCACGCCACTATGTGGAACTGGCCGAAAAAGTGAACGGACCCATACCACGCCCCGTAACGTACGACTACCCCTGGGGAGATACGCTAAAGCATATGAAAGATGCGGATGTGCGTATTATAAACCTGGAAACAAGTATCACCTATAGTGAAGCGTATGTGGACAAGGGGATTAACTATCGTATGCACCCCAAAAACATCCCTTGCCTTACCGAAGCAGATATCGATTGTTGTGTATTGGCGAACAACCATGTTATGGATTGGGGTACAGCGGGATTATTGGAGACTCTTGAAACCTTAAAAATGGTCGGAATCGGGTATTCTGGAGCAGGTAGGGACCGTACGGAAGCCAGCGCACCTGCAATTATTGAAATGGGAGGCAATGGCCGCGTGTTGGTGTTTTCCTTCGGTTGTACCTCCAGTGGTATTCTACAGTACTGGAAGGCAACAGAGAACAGCTCTGGGGTCAATGTACTCGATGATTTTTCCATGGAAACCGTGGAGCGCATCAACCAATTGGTCACTACCTACAAACAACCAAATGATGTGGTCGTTGCCTCCATCCACTGGGGCGGTAACTGGGGGTATGAAATTCCGCTTACACATCGGTATTTTGCATATCACCTGATCGACCAGGCACAGATTGATATTATCCACGGACATTCTTCCCATCACTTTTTGGGCATTGAGGTGTATAAACAAAAACCTATACTCTTTGGTTGTGGCGACCTATTGAACGACTATGAGGGCATTAGCGGACACGAATCCTACAAGGCCCAACTGGGGTTCCTATATTTTGTGGAAGTTACCACTACTGGGGAGCTCACTAGCTTGCAACTGGTACCTACGGAAATAAAAAAGCTTCATTTAAAATGGCCCAATAAAAAAGACCGCCGTTGGATGCAAAAGGTCTTGAAGAGGGAGTGTAAGCAGTTTGGTGCCCAGGTGAATTTAGTGGACAATGGTTCTTTCTTTTTAGGCTGGACCTGAAGAATTGGTTACAGTGCTCGACTTTCCGCATGATTTGTATCATTGTGTATTTGCCAAGATGTCCACACATTGCTTTGATTAGACATAACCGACCAGAAAAGGGGGGAACCTAACAAATGCATTATAGGACCACTTATAAAAATACCATTATGAAAACTAAAAAAGCTAAGAGACTTATTTTAAAATATTTGGGTCTCGCCGTATTCCTTTTATACACCGGTAGTTATGCCCAAGAACAGATTGGGGGCTGGGACCCAGAGCTTGAGACAAAGGCATTGGAAACCATAATCCTGTTCAAGGAAAAAGATCCTGGATTGGTGCGTTTTTTTGAGGAAGCCTATGGGTATGCTGTTTTTCCTGGGGTGGGAAAAGGTGCAGTAGGTTTTGGTGGTGCACATGGCTCAGGGGTGGTTTTTGAGTCGGGCGAGCCTATCGGAAAGGCTACTATGACCCAGATTACGGTTGGGTTTCAGTTTGGCGGACAAGCCTATAGCGAGCTTATATTTTTTGAGGATGAAAAGGCAATGAAACGGTTTAAGCGTGGAAAATTCAAATTTGCCGGGCAGGTCTCCGCCGTAGCGATAACTTTAGGTGCCTCCGCAGATGTGGCCTACCAAAACGGTGTTGCAGTAGTTACCATGACTAAGGCTGGCCTAATGTATGAGGCTTCATTAGGGGGACAAAAATTTACCTTCCGACCTAAAAAAGAATAAAACCGAAGCAAGGGATACGCATCGTTCGAGTTTAGTTTTATTTGTAACGATACAGGAATTTTAATCCTATATAAATAAGTAGCTACCCTGATTTGAGGTAAAAAAAAGTCCCGGAAAGTGAACGGAAATAAGCGATACATTAATAATGATTTATGAAATTAACTATTAGACGGTAATTTCTCATAGATATAACTAAATATTATCATCATAATTGTTTTCTGTTAATAATAGAATATATTCATTATACTTTTTATAGATTATGTGACTTTAATTTATAGGGTTTATTTAGATACATGGGCTCTTGATAATAAACTACAAGATTAAGGTTTTACATGGTTGTAACTCTGACTTATTAATAAAATAGCCATGCTGCATTTAAAATTAGCTACAGATCCACGTTGGGTTACTATTGTTGAAAAAAACATAGAAGAAATACTAACGGATCATGCATGGTGTGAACAAAAGGCTGCTACCAATGCGATTACTATTATTACACTTAATTCTGAATACCCCGATTTGGTGACGGATTTGCTTCTTTTAGCTCAAGAAGAATTGGTACACTTTCAAATGGTTCATGATATTATTAAAAAGCGTGGTTACACTTTAGGTAGAGAGCGCAGAGACAGCTACGTTAACGAGCTTTACAAGTTTATGAGCAAAGGTGGCAACAGGCTGCAATCGATGGTAGATAGGCTCTTATTTTCTGCTATGATCGAGGCAAGAAGCTGCGAACGTTTTAAGCTACTTTCAAAAGAAATTAAAGACCCAGAGCTTTCTAAATTTTACAATGATTTAATGATTAGCGAAGCGGGGCATTATACAACCTTTATTGGTTTTGCTCGTAAATACGGTCAACATATAGATGTAGAAAAACGCTGGCAAGAATTGGTGGAATTTGAGGCTGAAGTGATTAAAAATTATGGGAAAGAAGTAACCATACACGGTTGAAAATAAAGTGCTTTTATAATCCGTAAGTTTATAACGATTATGCATTCCTTAAAGAATTTAGTATTGTTATTTGATAGTTATTATTTAATTGGTAACTGAATAGGTTCGGTTGGCTAATCGGGCAGGTAAGGTTAGGAAAGGAAATATGCAAATTTTAATTGAATACTAGAATTTTTTTCCTAGCCAAATCTGTACATATTATCATCAAAATCATAAAGTATGAAATTGTCCTATATCTTTTTAATTACAGTTTTTCTTATTTTTTCATCTTGCCAAACTAAAAAAGAGGAAGATTCTAAAACAGAACAAAAACAAATACCAAATATCGTATTCATTCTAGCAGATGATTTCGGCTTAGAGGATATGAGCTTTGTGGGTAGTCCATATTATGAAACGCCGAATATTGATAAGTTAGCCTCTAGAAGTATGGTATTTACCCAGGGCTATGCAGGAAGTAGGGTATGTAGTCCTTCTAGAGCAACTATTATGACCGGTAAATTTACGGCCCGTCATGGTATTACTAATTGGATTGGAGAGAAGGTTGGAGAAGATTGGCGTACTATGGGAAGGCATGATAAATTATTGCCTGCAGATTATGTACATAATTTATCAAAGGAAGACATTACGCTTGCAGAGGCACTTAAAGATAATGGGTACACAACTTTCTTTGCGGGCAAATGGCATTTAGGTGATGAAGGTTCTTATCCAGAGGATCATGGGTTTCAATTCAACAAAGGAGGATGGGATAAAGGTAGTCCAATGGGGGGCTATTATTCTCCGTTTAATAATCCAAAATTAGAAGACAAGTACGATGGCGAAAATCTTTCTATGCGCCTGTCAAAAGAAACTAATGATTTTATAACAACTCATAAGGATACTCCTTTTTTTGCATTTTTATCTTTTTATGCAGTTCACGGACCCATAGAGACCACGCAAGAAAAATGGAATAAGTATCGGCAAAAAGCCATAGTTAACGGTATTGCCAATGATGGATTTACCATGGAAAAGAAATTACCAATTCGAGTTACACAAGATAACCCTGTATATGCAGGATTGGTTGAAACTATGGATGATGCCATAGGGTTGGTATTAGATAACCTTGAAAATCTTGGATTGGATAAAAATACAATTATCATATTTACATCGGATAATGGTGGTGTTTCTTCAGGCGATGCCTTTTCGACTTCCAACTTACCTTACAGAGGTGGAAAAGGATATCATTGGGAAGGTGGTATTCGTGAACCTTACCTAATTTATGTTCCCAACCAAACATCCAATGGTAAAACAAGTGAATATCCTGTAACTGGCGCAGATTTTTATCCAACAATTTTAGACTATGCGAATATTGAATTAAAGCCTGGGCAACACCAAGATGGAATCAGTTTAAAATCTTTGATAAATGAAGGAACGCAACTACCGGAACGACCTTTATTTTGGCATTACCCACATTATGGAAATCAAGGCGGAGATCCTTCCTCGGTTATTAGGAAAGGAGATTGGAAATTGATTCATTATTATGAAGAAGATATGAATGAATTATATAATTTGATAACAGACCCATATGAAAGCCAAAATCTGGTAGATAGTAATTCTGAATTAACGGAAATTCTATATCTAGAATTGAAGAACTGGCTTATGGAAGTTGGAGCTCAATACCCAGAAAAGGATGAAAAATTTAATGCTGAAAAACGCAAGGAGTACGATAATAAAATAAAAAACGGACTTTTGCCTAAACTGGAAAAAGAACGATTAAAATTTTTAGAAAAAGATTACGAACCCAATAAAAATTGGTGGGGTAGTAAAACTACCAAAGATTAGTTCTTTGTATTGGAACCAATTATTAGAGCTATACATTTACCATACTTATATAAAGATATGAAGCGAATATGTTTGCATTTTAGATTTTTCGTAACTCCTATACTACTGATACTTTTAGTTATGGTAATAGGTTGTAAAAAAACAGATAAAAAGGAAGGGGCATCATTAGAAATGAAAAGACCAAATATCATTATAATCTACGCGGATGATTTAGGCTATGGTGATTTGAGTTCCTACGGTGCTACTGAAATTAGCACTCCAAATATGGATAAACTGGTAAATGAAGGAATAAAGTTTACTAATGGATATGCATCGTCTGCTACTTGCACTCCAAGCAGATATGCTCTTCTAACAGGTGTCTATCCTTGGAGGAACAAAAATGCTAAAATCCTTCCGGGTACTGCCCCGTTATTAATAGACACGACCCAGATGACGGTAGCTAAATTATTAAAGCAAAATGGCTACAAAACAGGTATTGTTGGTAAGTGGCATTTAGGCCTAGGTAATGGTCAAGTAGATTGGAACGGTCATATAACACCCGGCCCTAATGAAGTAGGATTTGACTACAGCTATATTATGGCTGCTACACAGGATCGTGTACCCACAGTATATATTCAGAATGGGAGAGTTGAGAATCTTGATCCCAATGACTCAATTGAAGTTAATTATGATGAAAATTATGATGGACAACCAACTGGTAAGGACAGTCCTGAACTTTTAAGGATGAATTGGCATCATGGGCATAACAATACAATTGTAAATGGTATTCCCCGTATAGGTTTTATGAAAGGTGGAGATTCAGCCAAATGGATAGATGAGGAAATGGCGCCACAATTTTTAGAAAAGGCCAAAAATTTTGTAACCACCAATAAAGACCAGCCCTTCTTTTTATATTATGCTTTACAACAGCCTCATGTGCCACGAACGCCAGCACCAGAGTTTTTCGGGAAGTCTGGAATGGGGCCAAGAGGTGACGTAATTTTAGAAGCGGATTGGTGTATTGGTCAACTTTATGCTACGTTAGAGGAACAAGGTCTTCTAAAAAATACACTAATCATTTTTACAAGTGATAATGGTCCGGTATTAAATGACGGATACTACGATGATGCCGTAGAGAAAATTGGAAATCACACACCATCGGGACCTTTAAGAGGTGGTAAATACAGTCTTTTTGAAGCTGGGACAAGGGTGCCTTTTGCTACCTACTGGAAGGGAACTATAACGCCAAAGATTAGTGAAGCATTAGTTTCACAATTAGATTTTTTAAGTTCTATAGCATCATTAGTAGGTGATGATTATAAGGGTGAGGACAGTGAAAATTTCATGGATGTCTTTTTAGGCAAAAAGAATATCGGTAGGGAAAATCTAATGCTGGAAGCTACCTCAAGAACGGCATTACGCTCTAATGATTGGATGTTTATTCCGCCATATAAAGGCGCTCCTATAGCCGAACAGGTTAATATAGAATTGGGGAATAGTTTAAATTACCAACTTTATAATCTTTCCGATGATATTGGGCAAACTACAAATCTTGCCAATACAGAACCTGAAAAATTACTTGAGATGATTAAAATTTATAAAACCATAAGAGGAACTGTGAATTCTAATACAGAAACTTTAGAATTGAAATAATTGTTGAGTGGAAAGTTGGATGCTTTTTAGTAAAGATTAATTTGACGTACCCATAGACCAAAGGATTTATAAATTTAAAAATCCATTTATATTCTATCTTTTATTAGGTTTAAGTAGTAAGCGTTATTTTGTAATTTGCTACTTCCCGATACAGTATTTTCTTTTCCCCGTATTCATAGGGGTAGGGGCGTTCGAGGTGGAAAATAGGTGAACACTTTTGCTTTCTTTTGGTAGGATAATGATTTCCATCATTATTTGATATTGTTTTGAGTACGCTGTTTCGATGCTATAATATCCTTTACAGAACGTTTGCTAACTCCACTAGTCCAGCCTTTTTCAATTTCTTCTCTTAGTTTTTGAAGTGCCTTTTTTTCAGTATTTGCAGCTTTTCTATCTTCCATTGTTTTAGAATCTATTGCAGTATAATATCGCTATCAATATTTAATTTTTGATGTAAAGCTTTAGCAACATTCAAGGTGATTTCCCTTTTTCCGTTCAAATAATCGCTAATTCTTGAGGCACTTGTATTTAATAGTGCAGCCAAATCTTTTCGCTTTAGCCCCATTTCAAACATACGTAGCTCAATCATTTCCTGTAAGGTTGGTAAACCGATGGGAAAATGGATTTCTTCGTACTGTTCGATGATGTCGCTTACCTCCAAAAGTTCTATCATTTGCGGAGAATCTTCAGGAGTATCATTGCTTACCACTTTAAGAAGTTCTTCTAACCGAAGATTGGCTTTAACGTATGCTGTATGAGTTGCTGTTTTCATAATATTATAATGTATCGATATTTTTAATTCTATTGTAATCTTTATGGTTTCCTACCCACCTTATATAAACCCTGCCTACTTGGAAAAGGACTATGGCCACGATTCTATAATGGTTTCCTTTTATATTAAATACAAATCTGTCATTGCCGACACTATCGGCTGAATTGAAAGTGTTTCTTAAATCCCCAAAATTTTCCCATTCTGCTTTCTTAGTTGTTTTATACCAATCTCGCAAAGCAGTCTGCGCATTGGTTTCTTTCGAAAAATACTCACTTAATTTTTTAAATGATATGACGTGCACTTGACGGATGGTGTTTATTAGAACGTAAAGATAATTAAAAAATAACATATATGGTAATATGTTTCCATAAAATGGAATAATTTGATCTTGGACCCTCCCAAATCTTACCCAAAAACTTTGCGCGTGGATCCTGTCCGGTTTTTGTAGTGTTCCGGCAGATAAGCGTTAAGCAAAAACCGGATAGGGCGCATCTTACTTTTTGCTTTTGGGTTCGCGCCATTCTTGATAAAGCTCGCTTGCCTTTGGGCTGGCCTCAAAGAATGCTCTAAAATGTGCAACTGCTTTTTCTTCTCCCTGCCCATAAGCTGTTTGCTCTAGATTTGAGATTTGGGAAACTTTATAAACAGAGAAGCCCAGAACTAAAATGATGCAAACCAATAGCCCCCAGAATAGCTTAATCGCCCATTTCGGAAATGTAATGGATTTTTTAATGTAGTAGACCACATTTGCCATTAGCTTATGTTGGTCTTCAATGGCTTTCTTTTGATGGTCATTATATCGTTTTAAAATAAAGTCGATATCCGAGGTATCTGTTTGTACTTTATAGGTCATTAAAAAGGTTTTCAATTCTTCCATTCGATTGACCGAGTTTTCGAAGCCTTTGATTTCTTCCGTCAGTAATTCTGCTATTTCATCTAACTTTGCCATAATCTTAAATTTCCATTCCCAAACCAATTGTTTTCTTAAAACCTATTTTAATAACCCTTTTAGCAATTGTGGCTGCGATGTTCGGCGATATCCCAACAGTCTTGCCTAACAATTCTAAGCTATTATCCTTCACTATCTTTTGGGAAGCGATTTTAGCAAAATCAATGTGTTCAGCGATTCTTCCCATGGACATGGAGCGGTGTACTTCACTTCCCTTTAGATTTTGACCTTTGTATGCAATGCGAAAGCCTTGCAACTGATTTGCTTTGTTGATGCTTGGAATAACTTCAATATCTTTTTGTTTCATGTACCGTATATACTGGTCAAAATCTTTGGGTTTCATTTCGGTTAGAACCTTTTCGTGAATTTGTCTTAGTTCTTGTCGCACGTTTTGAATTTGATTCAACCTTTCTTGCTGCACCTCCCGAACTGTTGTCAATCCCATTTGCTGTGCCACTTTTTCTGCGGCTTGTTGGCTTCTTTTACCTATAAAGTTGTCTTTATAAGCCTTGCCATCAAAACCGATACGGTTCACGTATAAATGAATGTGCAAATGATTTTTATTCCGATGCACAAATGCAATCGCCTGTAGTTCTTGTAGTTTCATTTCCTTTACGAACCGTTGTGTGATTTCTGTAAGTTGTTTGTCCTTCAATTCTTGTCCGTCTTTTATGGTGGGACTCAGCACAAAACTCATAGTGTTCTTTTTACATCTTTGGTTCTGTGATTGAATTATTTTAAACTCTTCGGTAATCTCTTTAGGATTGTCGCCCGCCAGATGTTCTCGATAAACTACTTTGGCCTCCTTTTCCTCATCCCAACCATAACCCATAGAAGCACCTGTATGCGATATGGATTTTCCCATTCCTATCATTTCTTAAAATTGTAAAGATGTTTCCGTATTTCATTAGCCAACTGTACCACCTCTTCTGATAATTTTGGATTCCGTTTTTTGTACATATTTCCAATACGTTTAAAATTGACCTGATACTGAACCAGTAATTTGTAAACATTGATTTGTTCATCGGAAAACCGTTCAACAATCCTATGGCCAAAAGCGGCACGACGACAATATTCACTTATGGAAAGTCCGCTCTTTTTTGCCTTTATTTTTAAGAGCTTCTTTTCATAAATAGAACATCGAAATTGTATAAACTCCTTTTTCAATTTAGGTTTTAAAATCTTTATTCATCAAAATACTTTTTGCTAAATCACACATCGAAAATTCAATTACCAGTTCCTATCCTTTTGCGACCTTCGGGAGCAAAAGCAAGATTTGTCATGACAATGACACATCTTGAATTCTTACTCAGATGTAATTATCAGTACTGTTTTCATCTTTCTTACTTCTCCCTATCCATAAAAATTTAATCACGTATTTTCATCAAAATATTTAGTTTTGAAGAGTATTACATTATGATTTAGAAAGTCATTTACTAATCTAAACCTGTTTATTTTTAAAGGTGTATTCCAACGCTTCTTTCTCAATTTCAGCTTTTGATTTTCTACGATTTTGCAGCAACCAAATATTCAGTTTTGCCTTTTCAAAAAACAACATTTTACCGTTGGGTTTGGAGTGGGGGATTTCCCTTGCTGCCGTTAACTTATAGAGGTAGCTCCTTGATATACTCGTGTATTCGCAAGCTTCCTCAAATGTGAGTACTTCTTTATTTGCCACCAATAAGCGTTCGATACGGTCGAGCCGTTCTTCTAATTCCAGATAGTCCATTTCTTTCTAATTTTGGATTAAACAAGAGACAAAAGCTTTTGTTCTTATTAATAGAATTCTGGTGCTAAACTAGCATAGGAAGTAAAGGGAAATGTGTGCAATTCATGCAATGCACGCGGAATTAGGAAAAATGCAAGCAAACGAAATTAAAGGCGAGAAAAGATGGTTTTGAGTTCTTCACTTTTTTTAGAAATGGGAGTTCTTGATTTGGCATCTTTTACCGTAGAGTATTTATAAGGTTTACCATCTTCCCTTCGGATAGTGTCCGACCTTTTGAAAAAGTCAATGACACTCATCGTGTTTTTCGGGAAAGCAACTTTAAACAATTCGTAGAATTCTCGACAACTTGGGGCATCAAGTTTGAAATATATTTTAGATTTGTGGGTATACCAATCTTCTTTAAAAACCCTGATAAAATCATCTTTATCCGTTTGCTCGATAATAATCATATCGTAGTTAACCAGTCCACGGTATAGTTCTTTCAATTGGTCGTTTGTGGCTGAGAGGCTAAAGTTGTTCTTCTTTTTTAGTTTCTCCTGAATTTTTGGGATAAAGACTTTTTTAAATCTTTTTGACCAAGTTATCTGGCTCATTGCAATACCACCCATAAACATAAGGCAATTGGCATAAAAGAAAAACCCTCGTAATGGTTCCGAATATTCCAGTATAGCCGAATAACTTGAATGCATCAATAGGAGTCCAATGCCATAAAAAACCAATCTTGGTTTTTCAATGTATTTATCCCATAGTGTAGATTCATTGAACATATAACGAGCAAAGAAACCGACATACGGAATTAGCAATCGCACATAAACATATGCGAAAGATGCCAATAGTAGATATTTAATGAAATCAGGCATACTTCTAAGTTACTATTTTATGAGGGTAATAACATGAATCATAGATATACTGATGGTTTTTTGGGGTAGAAGCGATATTGTAGATGATTAATTATTATCGAGATATTTCATTGCGAGGTATTGAAGACAATTTGAAAAGTCATTGAAGATTCCATTTAGTTTACTACAACTATTTGTGGGTAGGGGGAGGAAAGGTCAAGCGGCCTTTTCGCCGCTTGTGCTTTCGTGCGGCTCTGAGGATGTCTGGGAAAACTGGAACGGAAAGACTTTACTGGCGCACCGGCGTAGAGTGTGCGATAGGAGAGGGTTGGAGAGGAAGGTTTGCCTGACTTCCGCAGGTATGGGTTCATCGACGATATGTTTTTACAAAGCCTGATTTTGTAGCACTAAAAAGCATTGAGCTTATTTTAATAACCATATTTTGACGATTCTAAAATATTCCGATTCTTTCGATTGAGTTAACCAAACTTTCTTTAATGCAGAAAACCGGTCTTTAAATTTTGTACATTTGTGTTACAAATGAAAGAGACTTTTCGCAAAATAGTATCTTCAGCAATGGCACTAATCGTGTTATTATCCACAATGTCATTTTCAGTGGATATGCATTATTGTGGAGATACTATGGTAGATTACTCTTTCTTTCATAAGGCAGAAACTTGTGGAATGGAAAAAGAGCAGGTAGCATCAACTTGTGAAAATCCAGAAATGAAAAAGAAATCTTGTTGTTCAGATGAGCAAATCATCGTTGAAGGACAAGAAGATTTAAAAAATAACTTCACTACACTCACATTTGACCAACAAGTTTTTGTTGCATCATTTGTTTATTCGTACATCAATCTTTTTGAAGCAATTGCATCTAAAGAAGTTTCATATAAAGATTATCCACCGCCGTTTGTCAAACGGGATGTGCAAGTCTTGCACCAGACCTTCTTAATTTGATTTATTAAACATTCGTGATTCGCCCTTCGATAACTATCGACCAGGGCTCAATTTGTTGTATTTGCTTTTCTGTATTTCAGAATTCCAAAACATTCATAAATGTTTAATTATCAAACTATATGCTTAATAAAGCTATCAAATTTCTTATCGAGAACAAGCTCGTTGCAGTTCTAATGTTAGTCCTGTTTGTAGGTTGGGGTATCGTAAATGCACCATTTGGTTGGGATACGGGTTTTCTGCCTTCTAATCCTGTAGCGGTTGACGCTATTCCGGATATTGGCGAGAACCAACAAATCGTATTTACTAAATGGGATGGACGTTCGCCGCAAGATATTGAAGACCAAATTACCTATCCGTTAACAACTTCCTTGTTAGGTATTCCTGGTGTAAAAACTATTCGTAGTTCATCGATGTTTGGCTTTTCTAGTATTTATATCATTTTTGAAGAAGACATCGAATTCTACTGGTCACGAAGTCGTATTCTGGAAAAACTCAATTCACTTCCTGCTAATTTGTTACCCCAAGGGGTGAATCCTGCTTTGGGTCCAGATGCCACGGGATTAGGACAAATATATTGGTACACCTTAGAAGGTCGTGATGAAAAAGGTAATGTCACTGGAGGTTGGGATTTGCAGGAATTACGCAGTATTCAAGATTACTATGTGAAATATGCCTTGTCTGGTGCAAGTGGTGTTTCAGAAGTTGCTTCCATTGGTGGATTTGTTCAAGAATATCAGGTAGATGTTGACCCAGAAAAAATGCGTCAGTACAATATCAATCTTGGCCAAGTTGTACAAGCTGTAAAAGAAAGCAATCAAGATATTGGTGCACAGACGTTGGAAATCAATCAAGCTGAGTATTTGGTACGTGGTTTGGGTTATGTGAAATCTATATCCGATTTGGAAAATGCCGTAGTCTCTTCTGAAAATTTCACGTCGCTACGGATTAAGGATATAGCAAATGTTACACTCGGACCAGCAACGAGACGTGGTATTCTTGACAAAGAAGGTGCCGAAGTGGTTGGCGGTGTGGTTGTAGCTCGTTATGGTGCAAATCCTATGGAAGTCATCAATAATGTAAAAGCGAAGATTGATGAACTTAAAGGTGGACTACCTTCAAAAGTATTGGCTGATGGTCGCACTTCTCAATTGACCGTAGTTCCATTCTATGACCGTACAGAACTTATTGAAGAAACACTAGATACCCTTAACGAAGCATTAACGCTGGAAATCTTGATAACCATTTTGGTCATCATTATAATGGTCTTCAATTTAAGGGCTTCCATCCTAATATCTGGATTATTACCTGTTGCCGTATTAATGGTTTTTATCACAATGAAGCTATTCAATGTTGATGCAAATATTGTTGCACTTTCAGGTATTGCTATTGCTATTGGTACAATGGTAGATGTAGGTGTCATACTAGCCGAAAATATGATACGGCATATGGATGATTCAGAATTACGCTTTAGCGAAAGTGGAAAAGAATACACTTCAAATGAAATTATCTACAATGCTACCGCTGAAGTTTCTGGAGCAATATTAACGGCTGTTTTAACAACGATTATAAGTTTTGTACCTGTATTTACTATGGTCGGTGCTGAGGGAAAACTATTCCGTCCACTAGCTTTTACCAAAACGATGGCACTTTCAGCATCATTGGTTATCGCTTTATTTATAATTCCGCCATTAGCGGCATATCTCTTCAGAAAGAAAAATATAAAATCTTCCTTTAACTATGTACTTCAAATCTCGCTTTTAGTACTGGGAACAATCGCTATGATTTCAGGCTATTGGCTAGGGATTGTCTTAATTGCTTTTGGGATAACCGGACTCTTAAATTTAAGGGACATTCTTGATAAAAAGAAAGTCAACCTAATAAACATCATCATATCATCGACTGCGATTGTTTTCCTACTCGCAGCGTATTGGAGACCGTTAGGTTTCGATAGAAGTGTCTTTATCAACTTAATTTTTGTTGCAGTTATTTGCTTTGGGGTTTTAGGAATATTCTCTGTTCTAAGAAAATACTACGACCAGATTTTAACTTGGGCATTGGCAAACAAACTATTGTTTCTAATCATTCCCGCCACGGTACTGATTTCTGGTGCGTGGATAATGAACAACACAGGAAAGGAATTTATGCCATCGCTAAACGAAGGTTCATTTCTTTTGATGCCTACATCACTTCCACACGCTGGTGTTGAAGAAAATAAAAGAGTGCTACAGCAATTGGATATGGCGGTTGCCACCATTCCAGAAATAGAAACGGTGGTTGGAAAATCCGGTAGAACAGAATCTGCACTCGACCCAGCCCCTTTATCAATGTATGAAAATATGATTCAGTACAAATCTGAATATATGCACAATGCAAATGGAAAAAAGCAACGCTATCAAGTTAATGATGATGGCCTTTTTGTGTTGAAAGATGGTAAGCTTACCATTAACCCAAATTCTGAAATAGACACGAAAAATTTAAATTATGATGCTTCACAACTAAAAGACCCGTTCTACGTTCATCGGGAGCTATTAGTTGAAGATGATGACGGAGAGTTTTTTAGAAATTGGCGACCCGACATTAATAGTCCTGACGATATCTGGAATGAAATTGTAAAAGTAACGAAGCTACCTGGAGTTACGTCCGCACCAAAACTGCAACCTATCGAAACTCGATTAGTGATGCTACAAACGGGTATGCGTGCACCAATGGGAATCAAGGTAAAAGGTCAAGATTTGAAACAAATCGAAGCCTTTGGCTTAGCCCTTGAAACTATTTTAAAGCAAGCGGAAGGTGTTAAAGAGCAAGCCGTATTTGCCGACCGAATAGTGGGTAAACCTTATCTGTTAATTGATATCAAGCGTGAACAATTAGCCCGATATGGGATTTCGATTATGGATGTTCAAGAAATACTTCAAGTAGCTGTGGGCGGTATGCAACTTACCCAAACGGTGGAAGGTCGAGAGCGTTATGGAGTGCGTGTACGCTATCCAAGAGAATTACGAGCCAATCCGGATGACCTGAAAAAGATTTATGTTCCGGTTGAAAAAGGCAGTCCAGTTCCCTTAGGCGAGTTAGTAGAGATACGTTACGAGCAAGGTCCACAAGTGATTAAAAGTGAAGATACATTCCTTATAGGCTATGTACTATTCGATAAACTCGATGGATTTGCCGAAGTAGAGGTGGTTGAAAATACACAGGCTTTAATCAAAGAAAAAATAGATACGGGAGAACTAAGTGTTCCAAAAGGAATCAGCTATCAATTTACGGGTACGTATGAAAATCAGTTACGAGCCGAGAAAACACTTTCGGTTGTTGTGCCTTTGGCTTTAGTTATCATTTTCCTGATACTGTACTTCCAGTTCAAATCGGTTTCAACCTCGCTTATGGTGTTTACAGGAATCACAGTTGCCTTTGCAGGTGGTTTTATTATGATATGGTTATATGGTCAAGATTGGTTCTTCAACTTCAGCTTTTTCGGGGAAAATATGCGAGACCTTTTCAATATGAAAACCATTAATTTGAGTGTCGCTGTTTGGGTTGGGTTCATTGCTCTATTTGGTATTGCTACGGATGATGGCGTTGTAATGGCAACCTACCTCACACAATCTTTTGACCGTGAAAAACCAATCAACAAAAAGGAAATTAGGCTCACAGCTCTGAGTGCAGCAGGTAAAAGAATACGTCCGTGTTTAATGACCACAGTAACCACAATTCTAGCATTGCTACCAGTACTGACATCCACAGGAAAAGGTAGCGATATTATGATACCTATGGCCATCCCAATTTTTGGCGGAATGGTCATCGACGTTACATCCTATTTTATTGTTCCTGTACTATATAGTTGGAGAGAAGAATTTAAACTAAAAAGAGCAAGCAAATGAAAAATATAAAATTGACAATCTGCATTTTGCTTGTATCGGCTTTCGCGAAAGCGCAACAATTGCAATCCTTTATACAGGAAGCTGAAAGTAACAGCCCAGAGATACAAGCCTACAATCTTCGCCATAACATTGCTGAAGAAAAAGTGAACGAAGCTAATTGGCTTCCGAATACCGAATTTAGCGCTGGCTATTTTGTAAGCGAGCCAGAAACTAGAACGGGAGCTCAACGAGCACGTTTTTCAGCAAAACAAATGTTGCCTTGGTTTGGCACCATCACAGCTAGAGAAAACTACGCAAGTTCAATAGCGGATGCCGAATATGTAGAAATCGTTATCGCCAAGAGTAAAGTAGCACTTTCCGTATCTCAATCGTACTACAGCTTATATACAATTAAGGCAAGACAAAAAGTGCTTGACGAGAATATAGAGCTACTAAAAACCTATGAAAAACTAGCATTAACCTCGGTGGAAGTTGGCAAAGCTTCCGCAGTAGATGTGTTGCGATTACAGATTAGACAAAACGAATTGCAGCAACAAAAAGAGGTGCTAGAGGAAACCTATTTGGGAGAGCAAACCGCTTTCAACAAGTTGCTGAATAGAGATGGAAATACTAGTATAACCATTCTCGAAGCATTGATGTTGCCCAGCGAAGACATCTTTTACGATGAAAATAACTTATCGCTTAATCCAGAGTTGCTTAAATATGACAAACTCTATGAATCCATAGCACAATCAGAATTACTGAATCAAGCTGAAAGCAATCCTATGATTGGTTTTGGACTGGATTATTTGCCAGTATCTGACCGTCCCGATATGAATTTTAGTGATAACGGAAAAGATATTCTAATGCCGATGGTTTCGGCCTCAATTCCAATTTTCAATAATAAATACGATTCGAGAAGCAAGCAAAACGAACTTAAACAGTTAGAAATCAATGCTCAAAAAGAAAATCGATTGAATGTTTTAGTGTCCGCTTTCGCGAGAGCGATATCACAACGCAATCAAGCTAGGATTAAATACAAAACACAAGAGAAAAACTTGAAGCAGGCAGACAATGCCGAAGAAATTCTTATCAAAAATTACGAGACGGGAACCATCGATTTTAATGATGTACTTGATATTCAGGAATTACAATTAAAATTTCAGACCAACCAGATTGAGTCAGTCAAAATGTATTACGTGCAATCGGCTATAATCAATTACTTAATCAACTAATTATGGTCAAGAATTATTATGTAAAAAATATGGTCTGTGACCGATGTATTAAAGTCATTAGTGACGAACTGGGCGATAAAAATATAGTGTTGCTTGAAATAGAATTGGGCAGGTTGAAACTAGATATCGATGATGCCTTAGAAAAGAATGTATTGATACCTATTCTCGAAGACAATGGCTTTTCCCTTATTAAAAGTCCTGAAAAACAATTAGTGGAACAGATAAAAATCGAATTGATAAAACTGTTGAAAGAACTTCCTCTAAATATGCAGCGAAATCTGTCAACTTATCTTGAAGAAAAACTAAATATCGACTATTCGAAAATAAGCAAGTTGTTCTCACTCAACGAACATATCACCATTGAGAAATACTTTATCAAGCTAAAAATTGAAAAGGCAAAAGAATTAGTTCAAACTAATAAACAAAACTTTACTGAGATTGGACAATTGTTAGGTTATAGTAGTTTGACACATTTAAGCAATCAATTTAAAACGGAGACGGGTATGAGTTTGTCAAATTATAAGGCGAATAACAGAAACTTTAGGAGACCATTAGACGGAATTTTATAAATATCATCCATAATTATAAAACAAGTTGTTGATAATCAGTACTAATTTTATAAATCATAGATAAAACTTAAAATGAAGACAAAGAAAACACTTAACACAATACTTCTATTATTATTTACCTCATTCATATTTGCTCAAGTCGGAACAAATGGTGAGGACAGAAAAGAAGAGGGACGACCTGTTAAGGAGTATAATCTTACCATAGAAAAAAATGAAATAACCCTAGGTGGTGTAACCGCCAACGCAATGACTATAAATGGCAGTATTCCAGGACCTACAATAGAGCTTACAGAAGGTGACCTTGCTATCATTAATGTTACCAATAAAATGGATGAAGAAACCTCAGTACATTGGCACGGTTTAATACTTCCTAACTTTTACGATGGCGTTCCATATTTAACCACACCACCAATAAAACCTGGCACTACATTTCAGTATAGAATTCCTATCAACCAATCAGGTACGTATTGGTATCATTCGCATACTATGCTCCAAGAGCAAAAAGGAGTTTATGGTTCCATAGTCATTCAACCAAAAGAAAGAACATTGGAATATGATAAGGATTTAGTCGTAGTTCTTTCTGATTGGACTAATGAAAAACCAATGAATGTATTACGTAACCTTAAAAGAGGAAACGAATGGTATCAAGTTAAAAAAGGTACGGCAGTACCATTAAGTAGAGTTTTAAAAGAAGGAGCGTTGGGTGCGCAATTTAAGTTTTGGCGTGATAGAATGGAAGGTGCAGACATTGCAGACATCTATTATCCTGCGTTTTTGTCCAATGGTAAAAACCTTGCAAAATATCCAGAATTTATACCCGGCGAAAAAGTAAGGCTTCGTTTTATCAATGCATCTGCATCATCCTATTATTGGATAGATTTTGGAGGAGGTAACCCAATGGTAGTTTCAAGTGATGGTGTTGATGTTACACCTGTGAATAAAAATCGATTTCTTTTTGCAATTGCCGAGACCTATGATGTTATTGTAACCCTACCAGTAGGGACTCTAGAAGTTACCGCTACAGCCCAAGATGGCTCTGGAAACACATCAATTCATTTGGGAAGTGGAAAACTTTATCCAGCAAACATTATAGACAGACCAGATAAAGTTGCAATGATGAAGCAAATGGCATCAATGGATATGAAGATGGGTGCGCCTGCGCTTGTTGGAAATCAACAGAAAAATACTCCAGAAGTATTAATGCAGAAATACGGAATGAAGATGGATATGAAAGATGGACAGATGAGTATGAAAATGCCCAATAAGATGCCGGTGAAAGAGAAAATGAATATGACGATGGATAAGAAACAGTCGATGAATGATGGCAATATGAATATGGGCAATGCGATGCAAATGAAAAAGGACTCGATGCCAATGAACTATAATGGAGCATCAACTAACATGAATCACGATATGCCCATGATGCAAAAAGACACAATTTCATTTGATTATGCTACGCGTAAAACTTATTTCAATTATGATTTTTTAAAGGCTAAGGAAAACACCACTTATAAGGCAGATTTGCCAGTAAATGAAATCTTGCTCAACCTGACTGGGAATATGCAGCGCTATATCTGGAGTATGAATGGAGTGCCTTTGTCAGAAACCGATAAGATTAAAATAAAAGGTGGAGAAGTAACAAGAATTACTTTGAATAACCTAACCATGATGCACCACCCTATGCATTTGCACGGCCACTACTTTAGAGTTATTAACGAAAATGGGGAGCGTTCACCACTAAAACATACCGTGAATGTACCACCTATGCAAAAAGTGGTCATCGAATTTTATAATGAAGAGTATGGCGATTGGTTCTTTCATTGTCACATTTTGTACCATATGATGGGTGGTATGGCAAGGGTGTTTAGTTATGATACACCAAGAGATGAAAGGATGGCTAATTTTCCAGTTCAAAAACTTGTAGATGAAACAGACCATTATTTCTCTTGGGGATTGGCTCGTGCAAGTTCAAATTTTAATGAACTTTTTTTAACCTCGAGCAATATCAGAAACGAATATAGTTTTCGTGCTGAATTTGACTACAATCAAAATGCCGAAATAGAAGTGAATTATAATCGATATCTGAATGATTGGGTACGTGTTTATGCAGGGATAAATACCGAATCTTCAACACCAGATTCTTATGATACATTCAATACGGTAGGATTGGTTGGTGTTAAATATTTTACCCCTTATAGATTTAATGTAGATGTGAGTATGGATCATCAACTGCGTCCAAGAATACGCCTTGACAGAGAACTATTGATTTTTCCTAGAATTTTTCTGGAAGGCGAATATGAGTATAGAGCTGATTTTGGATGGGTAAATGAATTGGATAATAATAATTCTTATCAAGGAGAAACCCAATGGCTAGTTGGTCTCTCATACATCCTTTCACGTAATTTTTCTATACAAGGAAACTATAATAATAAGTATGGCTGGGGAGGCGGACTTTTAATTCGATTTTAATATATGGCACAATACAAAAAAAATAGCCTGAGCTTGACCGGAGCCGTATCCTTGGGTACAGGTGTAATGATCGGTGCAGGAATTTTTGCGCTGTTGGGCCAAGTGGCCGAGCTATCCGGGCAATGGTTTCCCATCGCATTTTTGGTCGGTGCAATTATCTCGGGTTTTAGTGCCTATTCCTATGTTAAAATGTCTAATGCCTATCCTTCGGCCGGTGGAATTACAAATTATTTGAAAAAAATCTATGGCAAGAGTGCATTAACTG
The DNA here is from genome assembly GCF_963974015.1 of uncultured Maribacter sp. Lineage (GTDB taxonomy): Bacteria > Bacteroidota > Bacteroidia > Flavobacteriales > Flavobacteriaceae > Maribacter. The sequence continues at coordinate 30,817 of NZ_CAXBBZ010000008.1, forward strand.
CTTCTGGAGCACTATTGATGGCGTTTTCAATGGTCATCAACGAAAGCCTCGTGGCACGTACTTTTGGCTCGTACACATTACAATTGTTCGATGTGGGAGACAATAGCATATGGGTTCCGGTATTAGGGGTTTTACTCTTGATTGTTGCATTCCTAATAAATATATCGGGTAACAATGTTATCGGCAAATCGTCATTGGTTATGGCGATACTGAAGATTGGTGGAATCTCCATTTTCGCCATAGGCGGACTTTGGGCCGCGGGATTTTCTTTTGGGGAAGTAATTCCATCCAGCGATTTGAGCGAATATCCCATCACAAGTTGTTTTGGGGCTTTGGCATTATCCATATTGGCGTACAAAGGTTTTACCACTATAACCAATAGTGGGGGCGAGATTGTAAATCCGAAAAAGAATGTGGGCAGGGCAATTATCATTTCGTTGGCTATTTGCACGTTGATATATCTTTTGGTTGCTTTTGCAGTATCCTCGAACCTGTCGATAACTGAAATCATACAGGCTAAAGATTACTCCTTAGCTGAGGCCTCTAAACCTGCATTTGGTAAATATGGTCTTTGGTTTACGGTAGGCATTGCCATTGTCGCTACAATTTCTGGAGTCGTGGCAAGCGTTTTTGCGGTTTCCAGAATGACGGCCATGCTCACGGATATGGGCCTTATACCACATAATCATTTTGGTATGTCAGGCGATTTACAAAGGCATATGCTAGTGTACACCATAGTTTTGGCGATTACGTTGACTGTTTTGTTCGACTTGTCGAGAATCGCTTCTTTGGGAGCAATCCTTTATTTAGTTATGGATATCGGAATCCATTTTGGCATATTAAAAAATCTTAAAAAGGATATAAAGGTAAAGTCCTGGGTAATTGGAACCGCTATTTTTCTCGACCTTATTGTACTAGGAGCCTTCTTGTGGATCAAGGCATCTAGCGATATACTAGTGGTTATTGTGGCGGCAGTATTGATGGTACTCATATTTACAGGGGAAAAATGGTTTTTGAAAAATAAAGATTAATGTGAAAGAAAAGATTGGACTCAGTATGAATAATTTATTTAACTAAAAATTAAAAAACATGAAAACAACAGTAAAAATTTTAATGGTAATCGGATTCTTAGGAACGATTACGGGATGCAAATCAACTTTCAATGCCACGGAGACCTTGCAAGTTGAAGAAAATAGAAATGCCATATATCAGGAAATCATTTCAAACCCTGTTCAGTTGACGAATTTCATTAGTGCGGCACGAAAGAATGAAGCTGCCATAAAGATATTGATGAAAACCCATATGGAACAGATGGAATCGGGAAATATGAAAATGATGATGCAGAAAAATCCTGAAATGAAAGAAAAAATGCAATCCCATATGCAGCAAATGATGGAAAAAAATCCTGAAATGATGGAGAAAATGCAGGATAAGATGCTCAATAAAATGATAGAGAGCAAAAAAGGCCGAAAGCTATTGATGGATAAAATCCACCACAATGATGAAATGAAAAGTGAAATGATGAAAAGAATGTCTCAAATGATGGATGAAAACCCCGAAATGATGAAAGAAATGATGCAGAAAATGAAAGAAAAAATGAAGAATAAAGAGCAGTAAATTCAAGAATTTCATTGGCAATGTGAACACTTAATTTAACAATCAAAATGATACAGATATGATGATGTGGTGGTGGATACTAATACCGGTTATCTTGATATTGGCATTCCTTTTTAGAGGGGGTGGCATTCGAAACGATAGAAGAAAGGAAAATCCTTTGGATATCCTTGACAATCGTTTCGCAAAGGGCGAAATATCGAAAGACGAATACGAAGAACAAAAACGAGCTATTAATTCTAAAAACTAAGAAGATGAAATATTATTTCAATAAAACGCTGAACGAGGATTTTGATAGTGTAATCGAAAGGGTTACCGAAGAATTAAAAAAGGAAGGATTTGGGATTTTGACCGAAATAGATATAAAGGAAACCTTGAAAAAGAAACTGGATGTGGATTTCAAGAAATATAGGATACTGGGTGCCTGTAATGCACCCTATGCCCATAAAGCATTGAAAGCCGAGGATAAAATTGGAACCATGTTGCCGTGTAATGTAATCGTACAAGAAATTTCAAAAGGAGTTGTTGAAGTTGCAGCCGTTAACCCTATGGCATCCATGAAATCGGTCGAAAACGAATCATTGAAGAAAATAGCTCATGAAATAACCGCAAAATTAGAAAAGGTAATTGAAAGACTTTAGGAATTCAACTTATATCAAATAACAAGGACTAATAGTAATAAGTATAAATATAAATTCAAAAATTAAATAAAATGAGAAAACTGAATATATCAACTGGAATATTGGCAATGACAGTGGCTGTTCTTAGTGCTACATCATGTAAGAACATTCAAAAGGATGCAAATACTGAAGATGGGCACCAATCCGAATATATGGATGACAATGGGCACATGGACGATGAAATGGAGGGTCATTTAAAAATGGACCAAGACAACATGCAATCCTCTGAAAGTATGATGTCCACGGACCAGTATTCGATGATGTCCTCCCAAATTATAGGAGATTATTTAAAACTGAAAGATGCGCTAGTGGCCGATGATAAAGATGCCGCAGCGAAAGCAGGTGTAAGGATGGTTTCGGCTTTAAAGGATTTTAACGTTGGTTCTTTTCCCACTGCACAGCATGAGGAATTGAAGGACTTTATTGAGAATGTCAAGGAACATGCAGAACATATTGGCGAGAGTGATATCAAACACCAGAGAGAGCACTTTAAGCTATTGAGCAAGGATGTTACTGATATGGTCGCCATTATAGGAACAGAAATAAAACTTTACGAGCAATTTTGTCCTATGTATGATGGTGGTACAGCTTGGTTGAGTACTAAAGAAGAAATAAGAAACCCATACTATGGTAGCAAAATGTTAACCTGTGGCAAGGTAAATCGAGAAATCAATTAATTGAAGTTTTTGATAATCATTGCAATAATTGCATTGGTCTTTTCTTGTGGCGATACAATTTTTACCCAAGGAAATCAACCAAAGCGATATAACACCAGAAACTGATTTTATGTTGGTGAATTTTGTGCCGATAAAAATTAAAGAAAAGTTGCAAATTTCCTGTTAAGATTGTCACAGTAATAATTCTCAATATCCATGGTACAATAAGGTACAACCGGTTGCCTGGTTTTTGGAAGACCATGTTAAGTATGGTAAGGAAGAATTGAATTTTAACGAGTGGGATTCCTATTCTAACCGAAGAAAGATTAGTAAGCTTCAATCTATAATAAAACAGGTTGAGAATGTTGAAATGCCACTCTTTAGCTATACGCTTACCCATAGTGATGCCATTTTTTCGGAAAAGGATAAAATGATGATAATTAATTACATGATGAGTTTAAAAGATGGTATAAAATAAAGCCCTGATATAGGAAGTGGATTTCTTTTATTAATGGTTAGTGTTGAGTCACTTCCTTAATCAGGCACAAATAAATATCGAAAAGGAAAAAGATTGATAGCTGTAAAAGTTTAGAAATTTCAATTTAGTTTAAAAATAATGGAGATAAATAATTGGTTAATCGTTTTTGTATTAGTAGTCAGCGCGGTTTTACTATTCTGGTTTACTACTAGAACTGATTTTGAAGAAACCGAAATCGAAAGTACTCTTGAAATTCTTGAAAAAAGTTATGCTAAGGGCGATATTTCTATTGAGGATTATCTTGAGCTTAAGGAAAATTTAAATCAAAAAGCAGAATGAAACACACCTATCACATACACGGAATGACCTGCAACGGTTGTCGCAATCACGTAGAGCAAATACTTTCCAAAGTAGAAGGCGTGACAACGGCTTCCGTAGATTTAGAGAAAGCAGAAGCAACTATTGAAATGGAATCACATATTCCTATTGAAACGTTTCAGAAAGCGATGCAGGATGATGCTGGCTCTTACAGTATTCACAAACTTGGAGAGCATCATAAAATCGAAGAAACCAAAAAGGAAAAACCTAAAGGCAAAGAAACAGGCACGTTCTACTGCCCGATGCATTGCGAAGGCGACAAGACCTATGACAAACCCGGCGATTGTCCTGTCTGCGGAATGGATTTAGTGGAAGAACAAAATCTGTCCGCAAAAACATCAGAACAATGGACGTGCCCAATGCATCCAGAAATAATTAAAGATGGACCTGGAGCTTGTCCTATTTGTGGGATGGATTTAGTACCAATGGAAGTAAATAATTCCGCCGAAGAAAAGACGTATAAAAAGTTACTAAAGAAGTTCTGGATTGCCGTCGCTTTTACTTTGCCCATTTTCTTAATAGCAATGAGCGAGATGATTCCCGTTAATCCATTATACGATGTAATGGAACAAAAATCGTGGAACTGGATTCAGTTTGCGTTATCCATTCCTGTGGTGTTTTATGCTACGTGGATGTTCTTTGAACGTGCGTATCGTAGTATCAAAACGTGGAATCTAAATATGTTCACACTGATAGGCATCGGCGCAGGCGTGGCCTGGTTATTTAGTGTTTTCGGTATGTTGTTTCCTGATTTTTTTCCTGAGCAGTTTAAAACTGATTTTGGAGCAGTACACGTTTATTTTGAAGCTGCAACGGTCATATTGACGCTAGTACTAATGGGTCAGGTTTTAGAAGTCCGTGCACACAGTAAAACCAATTCCGCAGTTAAGGAATTGTTGAAGCTCGCACCTAACAAAGCGATTAAAGTAGTAAATGGAAACGAAGAAGAAGTTTCTATTGATACCATTGAAAAAGGAGATATTCTACGTGTGAAACCGGGCGATAAAATTCCTGTGGATGGTAGCATTACAGAGGGCAAAACAACGGTAGATGAATCAATGATTTCGGGAGAGCCGATACCTGTGGATAAGATTGAAAATGACAAAGTAAGTAGTGGAACTATTAACGGGAATCAGTCCTTTTTAATGAAAGCAGAAAAAGTGGGTAGCGACACCTTACTTTCTCAAATCATACATATGGTAAACGATGCCAGTCGCAGTCGTGCGCCTATTCAAAAGCTAGCGGACACCGTTTCAGGATATTTTGTACCTGTGGTGGTCATCATTTCATTAATCACATTTGCAGTATGGGCAATTTGGGGTCCAGAACCGGCTTACGTATATGCGCTAGTAAATGCTATTGCGGTATTGATAATTGCTTGTCCTTGTGCTTTAGGATTGGCTACGCCTATGTCCGTAATGGTAGGTGTTGGTAAAGGAGCGCAAAACGGCGTATTAATTAAAAATGCTGAAGCTTTAGAGAAAATGGACAAGGTAGACACTTTGATAGTCGATAAAACAGGTACCATTACAGAGGGGAAACCAACCGTTGAGAGAATAGGAGTTTTTGGAGACCACTTTCGCGAAAGCGAGATTCTACATTTTATTGCATCACTAAACAGTTCCAGCGAACATCCCCTTGCCGAAGCTACTGTAAAATATGGTAAGGAGCATAAAACCGAAATGTCAAAAACTGAAAACTTCAGCGCAGTAACTGGAAAAGGTGTAGAAGGAACTGTGGATGGCAAAAAGTTAGCCTTAGGAAATGATAAAATGATGGAATATGCCAAGGCCACCATTTCATCAAAAATGGAAGCCGAAGCGCAATCGTTTCAAAAACAAGGTAAAACCGTTTCTTATCTGACCATAGACGGCGAGGTGTCCGGCTATGTGGTAATCGGCGATAAAATTAAACAAACAAGTGCCCAAGCTATAAAGGAATTACAAGATAAAGGCATCGCTGTGATAATGCTAACAGGCGATAATAACGATACTGCCCAAGCTGTAGCGAGCGAACTCAATCTTGCCGATTTCAAAGCAGGTATGTTGCCAGAAGACAAACTCAAAGAAGTAACAAAATTGCAGGAACAAGGCAAAGTAGTCGCAATGGCTGGCGATGGTATCAACGATGCACCTGCACTTGCCAAGAGTGATGTAGGTATCGCAATGGGAACAGGAACAGATGTGGCAATTGAAAGTGCCATGATTACGCTTGTAAAAGGAGATTTACACGGCATTGTAAAAGCAAAGAATTTAAGCCACGCCGTAATGAAGAACATCAAGCAAAATCTATTTTTTGCCTTGATATACAATACCCTCGGTGTACCCATTGCAGCAGGAGTGTTATTCCCATTTTTTGGAATATTATTATCCCCAATGATTGCCGCGTTGGCAATGAGTTTCAGCTCGGTTTCGGTAATCGCAAATGCGCTGAGGCTTAGAACAAAATCAATAAATTAATAACTTTTTAAAAATAGAAAAGATGGATTCAGAAAATGATAAAAACCAGATGAAAGGAAAGAATAACTATACAAAATTTGTTGGTATGCTATTAGCATCCTTCATTGCAATGTATATTACGATGTACTTGAACACGTACGCCATAGACCACGTTTACTTTAGCTTAACACGTTTCTATATGAGCTGTTTGGGTATAGCAGCAATGGCTATTATAATGTTTGTAGCCATGCGAAATATGTATCAAAATAAAAAGAAAAACATAGCAATAGTTCTTGGAAGTATTGTACTATTTGTAGGTGCATTAGGATTGGTACGCGATCAGAAGTCTACGGTAGGCGATATATTATGGATGAAGGCTATGATACCGCACCACTCTATTGCCATTCTAACAAGTGAACGAGCGGACATTCAAGACCCAGAAGTGAAACAACTTGCCGACAATATTATCAAAGCACAAAAGAAGGAAATAGAAGAAATGAAGGCAATGATAAAGCGTTTGCAAGAAAATTAATTTACGATTTTACTTCCGTTTCTAATAGCAAGAATATTACTAATTATGAATGAATTTTCTTAGCCCCGTTACCTAATGATATTATTAATAAATAAATATTTTTTAAAATATAAATCACTATGAGTGAGTTTATAAAAAAAAATGAAATTTGGATATTTTTAGTACTTGGCCCAGTGGTTAATGTATTTTACGTTTACGCTAGAATCCAAGGCTTGGTTCCCAGGTTTCTATATATCCATGGTCGTTTTTGTGTTCTTTTGTTAGTATTACTTTGTATAGTAAAATTCACTAGAGGCATTGAGGGAGTAAAAGATATATTCAGACCAATGTTAAATTGGAAAGTCGATCCTAAGTGGTATTTGTTTGGTTTACTGTTCGCATTTATAGTAGGCACTTTTACAGTGTTATTAAAAGGCCTTTATTATGGAGGTGAAATTACAAGGTTTTTAAAACTAGATATTGCGGTTATAAACTTAAAGACTAGTCTTATTTTATTGGTGTGGGCCTTTCTTGGTGAAGTGGTATGGATTAGTTATTGTCTTCGAGAATTATCAAAAATTACAAAACCATTTTATGCAAGTCTAATTGTTGGTTTTTTTTGGACCTTATGGTGGATTCCGGTAATTCATCATGGCGAAGGCATTTTACCTGGCATTCCAATATTGCCTTTATCCATATTTCTGATGGGTATTGCAGGTATGTGTGCTGTCGTTTATGGACAGGTTAGAAGTGGTGTTGTTATTTTGATAATGCAATTTATGGTAAACATGACTTTAAATACATTGTCAGTCTCACCAACCAAAGGAGGTGTCCCTACATTTACAGCGTTTGCGATTATTTATTTTCTGACCATGTTAAGTTTTATGTATTATATGAATCCCATTAAAGTAAAATTAAAAAATAGAAACTATGAATAAAAATATCCTATATATCGGTATCGCAGTCCTGATAGGACTATTGGGTGGTTATTTAATATTCGGAAACGGCGCTAATACTTCTAATGAAGAAATATCTGACGTCCATAATCATTTAGAAACAACTGAGAATCAGATGTGGACGTGCTCAATGCACCCACAAATAATGCAGCCAGAGCCAGGCGACTGCCCTATATGTGGAATGGATTTGATTCCTGCTGAGACTAGTGCCGAAGGCCTTGCCTTAAATGAAATCAAAATGACGGAGAACGCAATGGCGCTTGCAAATATTCAAACAACTATTGTGGGAAGTACTCAGGCCTCCGATGAAGATGGAATAATTTCACTATCTGGAAAGATTGCCGAAAATGAAGAAAATAAAGCAGTTCAAGCAAGTTATTTTGATGGTCGTATTGAAAAATTGAACGTGAATTATGAAGGTCAAAAAGTAAATAAAGGGCAATTGTTGGCCACGATTTATGCACCCAGTCTTGTAGCGGCACAACAAGAATTAATTACAGCTGCCTCTTTAAAAGAATCACAACCAGCTTTGTATAAAGCGGTACGTAATAAATTGAAAAACTGGAAACTATCAGACAAACAAATCGACGCTATTGAAGCATCAGGAAGTGTGCGAGATAATTTTCTAGTTTATGCTACCGTTTCAGGAACTGTAGCAGTAGTTATTGCGAAAGAAGGCGATTACGTAAAACAAGGTCAGTCTATTCTCAGCGTAAGTAATCTGAATTCGGTTTGGGCAGAATTTGATGCTTATGAAAATCAGATTTCAAATGTAAACGAAGGGCAAAAAATCAAGATAGTAACCAATGCCTACCCTAACAAAGAGTTCGATGCCACGGTTTCATTCATTGATCCTATATTAAACAATGCAACCAGAACCGTGACGGTAAGAGCAACACTAAAAAATTCGGAAGGTTTATTTAAGCCTGGAATGTTTGTGAATGGAAAGCTCAAAGGATTAGCCAATACAAATAACAAGCTGGTCTCTATCCCTGCAACTGCTGTACTATGGACTGGAGAACGCTCGTTAATTTATGTAAAAACGAATCTAAACGAACCCGTTTTTGAAATGCGTGAAATCGTGATTGCGAACCGTAATGGAGAAAACTACACTATAAAAGAAGGAATAGAAAATGGCGACGAAATTGTAATCAATGGCACGTTCTCAGTCGATGCTGCAGCACAATTACAAGGCAAAAAATCAATGATGAACAAAGGTAAAAAAGAAACAACTCAAAAGCCATTGGCTCAAATGAAGATTGAATTACCAAAAAGTTTTCAGATGGACTTTAAAAAGGTAATCAAATCTTATCTTCAGATGAAAGATGCATTTGTAGCAAGCGATGTAATCCAAGTTTCTGCTTTTGGGAAAGAGACATCTGAGTCCTTACAATCAATAGATATTAGTGGTTTAGGAAAGATGGAGCAAGCACACCTAAATAAAACTATTGAAATGCTAGATGCCATTGTAGAAAATGACATTCTAGAAAATCAACGTGACCATTTTGTAAGCCTTAATGAAAATATAATTCCCATAGCAATGAACATTGAGGGTTCTGCCCCGATATTATACGTGCAAAAATGTCCTATGGCGAATAATAATAAGGGTGCGGTGTGGTTAAGCACGGATAAAGACATTCGCAATCCCTATTATGGTGATGCAATGTTGACTTGTGGTAGTGTAGTTGATTCTATTAAATAACTAAATCTAATTCAGGAATCAGATTTGCCGCTTCCTTCATTTTTTCATCGATTATCTTAGTGTAGATTTCTGTTGTTCGGATTTCTTTATGTCCTAAACGTTTCGATACAGTATAAATATCTGCACCGTTTTCTAGAAGTAGTACCGCATTGGTATGTCGAGCACTATGAAAAGTTATATGTTTGGTAATACCAGCCTTCATGCACCATCTAAGAATTTCTGTATTATATACGGCACCATATTTCAAGCCTCTAAAAACCCTATCAATTTCGTTGGCTCGTTTTCCTAGTAATTTTCTGGATTGCTCTGAAACATAGAGGTATTCGAGTCCATCTGTTTTTTTCTGTCTAAATATAATTCTAGACCCCGTATCTTCATCGCGAACCTCCGACCATTTTAATTTATCAATATCACTCCATCGTAAACCTGTAAGACAACTAAAAATAAAAGCATTTTTTAGTACAGGATACTTACATTCTGCTTTTGACATTGCCTGTAATTCGGAATAGGTAAGGTATTCCCTTGTAGACTCACCTTGCTCAAAACCTTTAACTGACCGCAATACATTTTGTTCCAAATAGTTTTCGGTATAGGCTTCTCGTAAGGCTGCTTTAAACTTATTGAAATAAGTGTACTTGGAATTTTGGGATAGGGGAGTACCACTCTTAGTTTTGGCTTTCGTGTTCAAATATCGCTTAAAGCCTTTAACAAAATCGGTGTCAATATCCTTTAATTGTTTATTGGTAGGACAATATTTTTCGATATGTTTTAGGGCTGCATCCCAATTCCCATAATTCGCTTTGGTTTCAAAGCGGTCTTCTTTAAGTTGCTCATAGTACTCTAAAAAGGTTATTTGACCTTTTTTATCATTCCTTAATTTGAACTTACCTTGATAGAATTCTGCTTGGCGTATTGCAAGAATCTTATCTGCCAGTTCGTAGATTTCCTTATTATTTTTCTTTTCCTCAGATGTGTTGGGATTTTCTAAGGGATAAAGTTTTAAGTATTCAAACTCACGGTCATATTTATTTACACCATTTTTATCGATGTGATGCCCTTTATAAAATTCAATAAATAAACTAAGCTTTTCGTTTTTAATCTTTTTGCTTCTGAGATTTATTTTCATAATGGAGGTGAAATTTTTTCACCTCGACTATTGAGAATTACGTTGAGGTGAAAATTAGATGAAATAAATGTATGAAAATAGGAGATTAAGAGAAAGAGAAAATAAAAATACTTTTCAACAACTGTTTGATATACAGATAAATGAAACCATTTAAAACCATATGAGACCAAATAAAATACTTATTTATTTCCCGATACAAAAATTAGCAAAGATATTGCCTAATAATTCATCATTGGTTACTTGACCAGTAATTTCTCCTAAGTGAAAAAGCGCTTCACGCACATCAATAGCCATGAGATCACTTGAAAGATCTTCTTTCATGCCAATTTGTACTTTTTCAATTTCTTCTAAAGCTTTAAGTAAGGAATTATAGTGACGCGTATTAGTAACTATCGTTTCATTGTTGCGTAGGGCACCGGTATTAACAAATTCTAAGAGGCTATTTTTTAATTCTTCTACTCCTTCACCAGTTTTGGCAGAGAGGTAATTAATATTGTTCAAATACTGACCTATAATTTCTTTATCCGCTTCTGAAAGCGTATCAGCTTTGTTTATTAGCAGAACTAACGGTTTTTGAGGATTTTGATTCTTAATCTTTTCGTACTCCAATACAATGTTTTTTAATTTTTGGTCGTCTGTTAAAAGCTTTGAACCATCAACTAATAATAAGATAACTTGGGCTTGCTCTATTTTTTCAAATGTTCTTTTAATACCCATGCCTTCTATAACATCTTCTGTTTCACGTATTCCTGCAGTATCTATGAATCTAAAACCAATTCCTCCAATTGCTATTTCATCTTCAATAGTATCACGAGTGGTACCAGCAATGTCTGATACTAAAGCTCGTTCTTCATTCAGAAATGCATTGAGTAGCGTAGATTTACCTACATTAGGTTCACCTACTATAGCAACCGGAATTCCGTTTTTTATCACATTTCCTACAGCAAAGGAATCAATTAGGCTTTTCAATACTTTTTGAATTCGTGATAGCAATTCTTTAAACTGTGTACGATCTGCAAATTCTACATCCTCTTCAGAAAAATCGAGTTCAAGTTCAATGAGAGAGGCAAAGTTGAGTAGTTCTGCTCGTAAATTTTTAATTTCATTACTGAATCCGCCACGCATTTGTTGCACGGCAATCTGGTGGCTTGCTGCATTATCACTAGAAATAAGATCGGCAACGGCTTCGGCCTGACTTAAATCCATTTTACCATTCAAAAACGCTCTTAAAGTGAACTCACCAGCATCTGCAGTTCTGCAACCATTTCTGAGAAATAATTGAATAATCTGCTGTTGAATATAAGGGGATCCATGACACGAAATTTCGATAATATCTTCACCTGTATACGAATGTGGATTTTTGAAGATAGAAATCAGTACTTGGTCTAAAACAGCTGAGCTGTCTTTTATATAACCTAAATGTATGGTATGACTTTTTTGTTTCCCTAGTACTTTACCAGAAATAGATTCAAAATGTCGTGATGCAATTGAAATTGCATTTGGGCCAGAAAGTCTAATAATGGCAATAGCTCCAGAACCTGAAGGAGTTGCTAACGCTATTATAGTATCTGCTTTAATCATGTTGCAAAAATAATCAATTAATAACAGGTGTTATAGTCTTATTATGAATCCAAATTGATTGCTGTATTCAATTAAATGGTAATTTTGTTTGGTATATATTTAAAAATAAGATGAAGAAAATTATTGTGTTGTTAGTATTTGCTTTTACATATTCTTTCGGGTATGCCCAAGATGATTCTAATGAATCAACTATTGAAAATACAGTAGAACAACAAAAGGAAATAGAACTAGTTAAAAGAAAGATAGATAAATCTGAGGCTAAAGCTAAGAAAGAAAAAAAACAAGCGAAAGATTTAAAAAATAAAGAGAAGATAGAAAAGCAGGTTAATTCGAAATCTAAGGCTATTGATAAACAAGAAAGGCAAATAGATAAATTACAAAACCAACTTGAAAAAGGAAAATTAAAAGGTACTTTATCACCTGTAGATATTCAGAAAATGGATGATAAAATCGTTAGAATTCAAATGAAGGTAATGAAGGAGCAAGAGAAACTTAAAAAGCTTAAACGAAAAATGTAGTAGTATATAATTTGTAACAAATTTGACTTTTACGCGTCATATTTATAGTATTCATCTAAAATCAATCAAAAATGGAACTAGTAAATAATAGTGTAGCATTACGTGAGGATCGTAATCTTTTAGTTATTACACATCTCTCACAATACTTAGATTTTATTACAGGGTTTGGCGGTTTGTTAGTGCCTTTGGTAATCTGGTTAACCACTAAAGATTCTGTTATTGGCATGGAAGAGCACGGTAAGTCTGTCATTAACTTTCAACTAACTTTAATCTTATATTTAATAATCGGTATTCCTGGTATATTGTTGTTCGGACTTGGCATCTTATTATTAATTTTCGCAGGAGTATTATCTGTAGTAATGCCAGTTGTAAATGCGGTAAAGGCAAGTAATGGTGAGTCACCAAGTTATTTTGGTACCATAAGATTTATCTCATAATAGTTCAAAGAGTAATATAAAAAAAGGTGCAGTTGATTAATCAAATGCACCTTTTTTATTTCTTGAAATTTTATAATTAGTTATTAAGCATAACTGGCATTACCAACATAGTAACATATTCACCTTCATCTAAACCATCAGATGGCGTAAGAATACCAGCACGATTTGGTAAGCTCATTTCTAAAGAAACTTCATCAGAATTCAAATTATTTAACATCTCGGTCAGGAACCTTGAGTTAAAGCCAATTTGCATATCATCACCTTGGTATGAACACGTTAATCTTTCCTCAGCCTTATTAGAGTAATCAATGTCTTCTGCAGATATATTTAATTCTGCACCAGCTATTTTTAAACGAATTTGATGGGTTGTCTTATTAGAGAAAATTGAAACCCTTTTTACCGAACTTAAAAATTGATTTCTAGCAATCGTAAGTTTATTTGGGTTCTCTTTTGGTATTACCGCTTCATAATTTGGATATTTACCATCAATTAACCTACAGATTAATTCTGTTTCTTCGAAACTGAATTTTGCATTACTATCATTATATTCAATCAATACATCAGATTCGCTACCCGCCAATATTCCTTTTAATAAGGTTAATGGTTTTTTAGGCATAATAAATTCTGCTACTTGGGTTGCAGTTACATCTGTACGTTGATATTTCACCAATTTATGTGCGTCAGTAGCAACGAAAGTTAGATTTTCAGTAGAAAATTGAAAAAACACACCGCTCATTACAGGTCTTAAATCATCATTACCTGCTGCGAAAATTGTTTTATTTATCGCAGTTGCCAATATATCTCCAAGTAAGGTTGTTGAACTAGGACTTGATAATTCTACCGCTTTTGGAAATTCAGCTCCATCAGCATATGCTAAAGCATATTTACCGTGGTTAGAACTAATTTCTACAGTATTGTTATCTTCAACCACAAAAGTAAGTGGTTGCTCAGGGAAAGTTTTCAACATTTCTAGAAGTAGTCTTGCTGGTACAGCAATAGTGCCTTCATTATCTGAATCTACTTTAATAATTGAACTCATGGTTGTTTCTAGGTCAGAAGCAGAAACAGTTAGTTTGTCCTTTTTTAAATCGAACAAAAAATTATCTAATATGGGTAACGTATTACTGTTGTTGATTACGCCTCCTAAAATTTGAAGTTGCTTTAGCAAATAGGTACTTGAAACAATAAATTTCATTCTTTAATTTTTATTGATATTATTCCTAAAGTAATTTATAACAGTAGGGTTAAACTCCTTAGTATTGGTGGTTTTATATACCAACAAAGATATTTTAATTGGTCTTTTTAAGGAAACAAACTTATTAACACTTTATATCACTTAAGGTTGAACTGCATCACTTGTTATTGCTAGATAAAGCCTGTAAATTCAAGATATGTAAAATAGTTATTAACTTTTGAATTGGTCGAAGATTAGATTAAATCGATTCAATTGTGTTTTAATCCTTCCTTGAAATATTATTCAAAATCTACCATTATTGTGTCTCTGTATTCAAGGCCTAAAAGGGTAGAGGCGCCTCCAACGGTTGTAAGGTTACTTTTGTAAATAGCTAATTCGATATAATCAGAAGAATTGAAAATTGCCAGTAAATCACCAGCACTTTTTCTTTGGTTTTTATCAATGTTATAATCTATGAAATCATTGTAAGCTTTGTGAATTTTACTGATTTTATGATTTCGCACCAAAACTTTATAGTCTCTTCCGTTACGGTAAGCATCGAAAAGATTTTTGCGAATATTGGTAATTACATTACCATAGTTGTCAATATATATAACGCTACCAATAATTTTCTTTCCATCCTCAACAATTCTTGGAGAGAATTCTCTAAGGTCGTTTAATTCGGTAAAAGGCTTACCTACAATTTCAAGAGTTCCACCACGGGCAATATGGCAAGCAACTTGAATGAAAACATTTAGAACAGGAAATGAATTAGCGATAGAATCCGGTAAATTAATTTCAACCACTTTTTCTGGAGTCATTTCAGAAGTAATGAGACCAATTACACCGGTATTTGCACTTATAAAATAATGGCCATTGACCAAGGCAACAATATGTTTATTGTCTGGAGTCTCTTCAGAGTCTACCCCAACAATATGTATAGTGCCTTTTGGAAAACTTTTATATGAATTTGAAAGGATATATGCACATTCTTGAATGTTAAATGGCATGATGTCATGTGAAATATCAACAATTTTAGCATCAGGTAGTTCACTATAAATAGAGCCTTTCAATACGGCTACGAAGTGATCTTTCAGTCCAAAATCTGTAGTTAGGGTGATAATTGCCATACAGCAATGTTGATATGTTTTTGGTTAGCCAAACTTAAAATTTGCTTAAATTTGATATACAAAATTAAACAAAAAATTAGCGATAAGAAACTAATCTTCGCTATCTATAAATCTTATTAAAACTGACTGTTTGAACGAAATAATTCTAGAACTTACCGAAATAAGCCCAAGAGAGTTTTTTGGGCAGCAAAATGAACACATAGATTTATTGAAAAAGTATTTTCCAAAGCTTAAGATTGTTGCTCGAGGCAATAAAATTAAGGTTTTCGGTGATGAAGAACTTCTAGAAGAATTTGAAAAACGTTTTGATATGCTCACCCAGCATTTTGTTAAATACAATAAGTTGGATGAAAATAGTATCGAAAGAATTCTAACTAGTTCTGAGGATGATCAAATTAAATCTTCTAAGATTAGTGGTGAAACTTTGGTTCACGGTGTAAGTGGGCGTTTAATAAAAGCCCAAACGGCCAATCAAAGAAGATTGGTAGACGCCTCGAAAAAGAATGATATGGTTTTTGCCATTGGGCCGGCAGGTACAGGTAAAACCTATACAGGTGTTGCTATTGCGGTAAAAGCGTTAAAAGAAAAACAGGTAAGAAAAATAATCTTAACTAGACCTGCTGTTGAAGCTGGTGAGAATTTAGGGTTTTTGCCTGGCGATTTAAAGGAAAAGCTTGATCCTTATATGCAACCATTGTATGATGCGCTTAGAGATATGATACCTGCGGAGAAATTGGTGCATTATATTGAAAATGGAACCATACAGATTGCACCAATGGCTTTTATGCGTGGTAGAACTCTAGATAATGCATTTGTGATTTTAGATGAAGCACAGAATACTACCCACGCACAAATGAAAATGTTTCTTACCCGTATGGGTAGAAATGCCAAATTTTTAATTACAGGAGATCCTGGACAAATAGATTTACCAAGAAGAACAATTTCGGGTCTAAAAGAGGCTCTTTTGATTTTACAGAATGTAGAGGGTATAGAGGTAATTTATTTAGATGATAAAGATGTAATTCGTCATAAGCTTGTTAAGGAAGTTATTGCTGCCTATAAAACTATTGAACACCACAATTAAAATAACACATGTCAAATAATACTATTTACGAAACCAATTTCCATTTTCCAGGTCAAAAGAAAGTCTACAAGGGCAAGGTAAGATCTGTTTACACGCTCGAAGACGATATATTGGTAATGGTCGCAACCGATAGGTTGTCTGCATTTGATGTAGTAATGCCAAAAGGAATTCCTTATAAGGGTCAGATTTTAAATCAGATTGCGACCCAAATGATGATGGCAACTAAAGATATTGTGCCTAATTGGCTCACAGCAACCCCTGACCCTAATGTGGCAGTGGGTGTCGTTTGTGAACCTTTTAAGATTGAAATGGTTATACGAGGATACTTATCAGGTCACGCTGCTAGAGAATACAAAGCTGGTAAAAGAAAAATATGCGGAGTTGATATGCCTGAAGGGATGAAGGAGAATGATAAATTCCCCACCCCAATTATTACCCCTGCTACAAAAGCTGAAATGGGTGATCATGATGAAGATATTTCGAAAGAAGATATTCTTAGTAAGGGGATAGTATCATCAGCTGATTATGCACTGCTTGAAAAGTATACTTACGCTCTTTTTGAAAGAGGTGTTGAAATTGCTGCAGAACGAGGATTGATATTAGTGGATACCAAATATGAATTTGGAAAAACTAAAGAGGGTGAAATAATTTTAATTGATGAAATTCATACACCTGATTCTTCAAGATATTTTTATTCGGAAGGATACCAGGAAAGACAGGACAATAATGAACCTCAAAAGCAGCTTTCTAAAGAATTTGTACGTCAATGGTTGATTGCCAATAACTTTCAAGGTTTAGAGGGTCAAACTGTTCCTGAAATGACCGATGAATATATTGAATCAGTATCTGACCGATATATTGAGCTATATGAGCATATAACCGGAGAACCTTTTGTGAAGGCCGATACAACTAATATTCATGACCGTATTAATAGAAATGTTCTTAAATATCTAGAAAGTCTTTAGGTCTAAGTTATTAGCATTTTAAGCGAGAAATTTTTCTTTTCCTTTAATCGAGAAATGATTTTTAAAAACGCCAATGCAGTTATGTATGCATCGCCAAGTGCAGTGTGCCTATCCTTTTTTGAGATTGAAAATTTTTCGGCTAGTTCATCAAGGGTATAGTTTGTTTTTGGTTGTACTAAGTATGATTTTATAAGGGTTTTTCTGTAAATAACACCTGTATCTATAACTTTATTTTTTAATTTAGGTAACCCATTTCGTCGTAAGGCGTTATTTAGCATGCCTAAATCAAATCCTGCATGATGTGCCACGATTATTGAATTTTCAACATAATCTAAGAACTTTTCTAATGCTGAAATTTCACTTATACAAACCCGTCGGCCATGCTTTAAAAGTCCGTGTACATGTACACTGTCTTTATTAAACTTTTCCTGTTCTAGATAGATTTCAAAAACCTCTTGCACCGAAATGGTCTCGTTTTTTATTTTTACCGCACCAATTGATAAGATACGGTCTTCATCAAAACTGAATCCTGTTGTTTCGGTGTCTAAAACAACAAATGTTAATTCATTAAAATCTTTTGAAGTTGGTTTCTTAAATTGACTTTCGTAGGTATTCCAAAATTCTGGTAAATTGATATTTGATTTTTTGAATAGTCCCATTATCCCAAAATGTTAGTGACCTTAAAACGTAACGTAATCAATTCTTGAATTTCTTTAATCGCTTTAAAAGTGCGTTTTAATTTCATCTTTTCTTGTTTGGTCAATTGCTCTAATTCAATAAACCTACCAGAATCGTGGTGCAACAAACCTTGTCGTGTTCTAAATTTTAAAAGGGCTTTTGTTGCATAAGAGCAGGCTAAATACAGCTCGTGGTTATTGGGCTCTAGTTCAGCCAATTTTTCATAACGCTCCCAAGTATTGCTAATGCCTTTTACTGAATGTGATAAAATAAGGACCCTTGCCGCATCTATTAACGGTCTCAAGGCTCTGCTCTTAAGGTCGAAGAAATCTTTGTGTTGGCCATCTTGTTCTACTACAAACTGTCTAAAAAAGCCTGTTGGGGAAGGACTTTGTAATGCACCATTTGCTAAATGTACCAAGAAAATCGGATATTTTTCAACAGTTCTAAATATATGCTCCGACATGTTGTCTAACAAACTTCGCTCGCCAAATGCTAGGCTATAATCGAAAAATATGGATGACATCAGTACTTCGTTCGGACCAGGATTACCGATCCAATATGATAATTTATTTTTCCACTCCTGTAAACTTAAACACCACTTAGGGTTAGAGGCCATCATATCTGCAGGGCAGTATTCGTATCCAATCGTATGTAAACCTTTAGTAATTTTTTTAGATAAATTTAGAAAGTATGTGGTTGTTTTTGGTAAATCTTCTTCAGGCACATCTTCAAAAACCAATGCATTATCTTGATCGGTGTGTAATAATTGTTCACTTCTACCTTGACTACCTAACGCAAGCCAGGCAAATCTAACTGGCGGTGGACTCTTCATTTTTTCCAATGAAATTTCAACAACTTGTTTAATGCACGTATCATTAAGTTCAGAGATTATTTTAGCAATTAAACCTAAGGGAATATTTTGTTCTAAATATCCATTTAAAAGTACCGTTACACTTTTTCTGAGCTGCTTTATCTTTTTGATTTTATGCGTACGCTTTATCGCTTTGACCAAGACAGCAGGATTGTCACCTAAGGAGACCATAACATCATGCTTAGATAAAATTCCGAGCGGTTTTGTATTGGTAGTACCGTCTTCTGTGATGACCAAGTGGCTTATGTTACTTTTCATCATGGCCATTTGGGCTTGTGTAATTGTCAGCTTTTTAGGGTAGGTAATTACAGGTGTGGTCATTATAGATTTAACCGTAGCCGTTATGGGTTGCTTGCCTGATATTACCTTGTTTCGTAAATCTTTATCGGTAATGATACCTACAGCTAAACCCTTACTGATTACCAGAATGGAACCTATGTGCCTTTCAGTCATTAATTCGGCTGCCTTCTGTATTGTTGTTCTCGGGGAACAGGTAATTAGCTTTTTGGAATAACTTGCCAATTGTAAATCCGGAATTTTTATTTCCTTTTTTAATTCGTCTTCACCTTCAATGCCATAAAGTTGGCCTTTTTGATTTTTTGAATATGGATTTCTTGTATTCGAAGCAAAACTTTCCATCAGAAAAACAGAAACTTCTTCGTTCTTTTTAGCCATAGGTCTAAAAACATCAATAGGTATTCCGTAAAGAATACTTTCTTCGTGAGCTCTAGCTTCTAATTTGTAGTTTTCGTTTGCAATAAGCGGTCTAAGTCCGAATACATCTCCTTCGTCACAATAGTCAATAATAGTATTGGTGGTAAGATTATTGAGCGTTACAGCACCTTTATGAACTAAATAAAAGTATGAATGTGGATTTTCATCAACCGTAAAAATGATACTATTTTTTTCTTTATACACAATAAGAACCTGTTCTGCCAGTAGATAAAGTGACTTGGTATCCAGGATATTAAAAGGTGGGAAATTTTTAATGAAATCAGCAACTCTTTCTGAAATTAGATTTTTCATAAATTAAAGTTAGTAGAATTAATTTTGTTTAACAGCAAAAAAAAAATCCATCCATTCAAATAAGAATTTGATGTAAAATGTAGAACTATTTTTAGCAATCACTAAGGAATACCCCAACTGCTAAACCACCTTCTGATGTTTCTTTATATTTTGAGCTCATATCCTTGGCAGTTTCCCACATGGTCTGTACTACTTTGTCCAATGGTACTTTTGCAGCAGAAGGGTCTGAGCCTAAGGCAAGTTCTGCTGCGTTAATCGCTTTTATTGCTCCCATTGAATTTCTTTCAATACATGGTATTTGAACCAAGCCGCCTATTGGGTCACAAGTAAGACCTAAATGGTGTTCCATAGCTATTTCGGCTGCCATTAACACTTGTTCAGGGCTACCTCCTAATAATTCAGTAAGAGCACCTGCGGCCATTGCCGAAGAAACTCCGATTTCTGCTTGACAACCACCCATGGCCGCAGATATAGTTGCTCCTTTTTTGAAAATGCTTCCAATTTCTCCTGCAACCAAAAGAAACTGTTTAATATGTTCGTAATTACCTGCGTGGTTTTCAATAATCATATAATACATTAATACAGAAGGGATTACACCGGCACTACCATTCGTAGGCGCTGTAACCACACGACCAAGGGAAGCATTGACCTCATTTACGCTAAGTGCGAAGCAACTGACCCATTGTAATATCTGTCTAAATTTCACTTCAGTTTGGCGTAAAGTTTGCAACCATTCTTCAGGGTTATTGTAGGGTAGGTCGCTTTTGAGTTTTTTATGCATCTCATAGGCCCTTCGTTTAACATTTAGTCCACCAGGCAAAATTCCTTCCGTATGACATCCAATATACATACACTCTAACATGGTATCCCAAATTCGATGCAATTGATGGTCAATTTCTTCATCGTTGCGCAACGAACGCTCGTTTTCTAGAACAAGATCTGAAATTTTTAACCTTTCATTTTTGCAAAATTCAAGTAGTTCTGTCCCTTTTTGAACCGGAAATGGGAATTTATTGAACATATCAACCTTCAGTTTGGCATTTTTCCTTTCTTCACTAATTACAAAGCCTCCACCAATGGAATAATACGTTTTAGATATTATCTTTCCCGAGTTTAGTGTTGCTTTAAATTTTAATCCATTGGCATGAAAGGGTAGAAACTTTTTGTTGAATATTATATGTTGTTTTGGGTCGAATGGAATTTTTTGAATGCCATTAAGTAGTAATACATTTTCCTTTTTAATACCTTCTATTAAAAGGTGAATATCTTCAATAGGTATCGTTTCGGGATCTTTGCCAAGTAAACCTAGCATTATAGCATAGTCAGTGGCATGGCCCTTTCCTGTTAATGACAGTGAGCCATATAGGTGAACTTCGACTTCTTTAACCTTTTCAATATTGCCTCTTGAATCAAGACGGGCCAGCCATCGTTCGGCTGCACGCCAAGGCCCAAGTGTATGGGAGCTAGAAGGGCCAACACCAATTTTTAACATGTCAAAAACACTTATGCTTTCTATTTCCAAAACGTACTAATTATATAGGCTAAGGTACAATGTTTCCTAAACCTTTTAGGTATACAAAAATGGCATAATTATTATTTAATAAATTGAATTAATGACATCGTGTCAGTTTTTCTTGCTTGGCATATTGTTTGTCCTTTAGTAAACGATTGTAAAATAAAGCACTTAATTTAAAACATATAAAATGAGTAAGATTATAGGAATAGATTTGGGTACTACCAACTCCTGTGTATCCGTAATGGAAGGAAATGAAGCCGTAGTAATACCGAATGCAGAAGGAAAAAGAACAACACCGTCTGTTATCGCTTTTGTTGAAGGTGGTGAAATTAAAGTTGGTGATCCGGCTAAAAGACAGGCAGTAACCAACCCTAACAAAACCATTTATTCTATTAAAAGGTTTATGGGTAATAAATTTTCAGAATCTAGTAAAGAAGCTGGAAGAGTACCTTATAAAGTTGTAAAAGGTGATAATGATACACCGAGAGTTGATATAGACGGACGTTTATATTCTCCACAAGAATTATCTGCTATGATTCTTCAAAAAATGAAGAAAACAGCAGAAGACTATTTGGGTCAAGAAGTGACACGTGCAGTAATTACTGTGCCTGCATACTTTAATGATGCGCAAAGACAAGCTACGAAAGAAGCTGGTGAAATTGCGGGATTAACTGTAGAACGTATTATCAACGAACCAACAGCTGCATCTTTGGCTTACGGTATGGATAAAAAAAATGTTGACCAGAAAATAGTTGTTTTTGACTTTGGTGGTGGTACACATGATGTTTCTATATTAGAATTGGGTGATGGAGTATTTGAAGTACTAGCTACAGATGGTGATACTCACTTAGGTGGTGATGATGTAGATCAAAAAATTATTGATTGGTTAGCTGAGGAGTTCAAGTCTGAAGAAGATATGGACTTAAGAAAAGATTCTATGGCTTTACAACGTTTACGTGAAGCAGCTGAAAAAGCTAAGATAGAGTTGTCTTCTTCTGCACAGACAGAGATTAATTTACCTTATGTTACAGCAACAGCTTCAGGACCAAAGCACTTAGTTAGAACTTTGACAAGATCAAAATTCGAACAATTAATTGCTGATTTGGTAAAAAGAACAATTGAGCCATGTGAAACTGCAATGAAAGCAGCAGGACTTTCTAAGAGCGATATCGATGAGATTATCTTAGTTGGTGGTTCTACTAGAATACCAGCTGTACAAGAAGCGGTTGAAAAATTCTTCGGTAAAAAACCTTCTAAAGGTGTAAACCCAGATGAGGTAGTTGCAATCGGTGCAGCTATACAAGGTGGTGTTTTAACAGGTGATGTAAAAGATGTATTGCTGTTAGATGTTACTCCACTTTCTTTAGGTATAGAAACTATGGGTAGTGTAATGACTAAATTGATTGAGTCTAATACAACGATACCAACTAAAAAGTCTCAAGTTTTCTCTACTGCAGCTGATAATCAACCTTCTGTTGAAATTCACGTATTGCAAGGAGAAAGACCAATGGCAAATGATAACAAGACTATTGGTAGATTCCATTTAGATGGTATTCCACCTGCGAAAAGGGGAACACCTCAAATCGAAGTTACTTTTGATATAGATGCAAATGGTATAATTAAGGTATCTGCAACAGATAAGGCTACAAATAAAACTCAGGATATTCGTATTGAAGCTTCTTCAGGATTAACAGAAGAGGAAATCAAGAAGATGAAAGCAGAAGCAGAAGCTAATGCAGAGTCGGACAAAAAAGCGAAAGAAACTGCAGATAAGTTGAATGAAGCAGATGGAATGATTTTTCAAACTGAATCTCAATTAGCTGAATTTGGAGATAAATTATCTGATGATAAGAAAAAACCAATTGAAGATGCCTTGACAGAGTTGAAAGCGGCTTATGAAACTAAAGATGTAGCATTGATTACACCTGCTTTAGATAAAATCAATGAAGCTTGGAAAGTAGCATCTGAAGAAATGTACAAAGCACAGGCTGATGCGCAAGGTGGTGGTGCTCCTCAAGGAGAACCAACTGCTAGCGATGCAGGTTCAGAAAGTGATAATGTTGAAGACGTAGATTTCGAAGAGGTTAAGTAATATAACATTTAGATATTATAGAAAAGGGACGGTTAATGCCGTCCCTTTTTAATTTTACACTTTATTTTTTTTGCCAATTATTAATAAAGTAATTTTGTTGTATGATCAATAGATATCTCCAAACATTTATTCTTGTTGCGTACACTTTCTTTTGCAATGCACAAGGGCAAGAAATTCAAATTTTCACCCTTGCGGATTTTGATTTAAAAGAGAATGTGAAATTTTGTTTGGTAAGTACCGATTATGGTAAAGAAGAATATGATTTCAATAAAAAAGGTTTATTGACCAAAGCGGTAACTAGATACAATGACACCGATTACGATGTTGTTTATTATAAATATAAGGCTGGTGAATTAGTTGAGAAGCGTTCAGAATCTTACCGTAATAATAACTTTGATCCCAGTACGTCAATTGCTCATTTCTATCAAATAGATTCTACCGATAATATTAAAATACAAGAACGAATTTTCTCGTACGACAAAGAATTTTTAGACGAATATGTTTATGAATATGATGAATCTGGAGATTTATCTAGTATTAGAAGAACAAACAATGACGGTACTGACGTAACTCAAGTTGAACATAAAAAATTTAAAGGAGAATATACGGTAACGTATTTACTTAATGGAGTTCCATTAAAGACTGTTCGTACTTCAACGCAGAAACCTAAAAATAGACCTGAACAAAAAATTGTTTTAACTAAAGAGTTCATAAAAGGGGAGGCTGATTATGCTTTTGAAGAAGTTTTTAGCTTAGATGGTCATTTAATGGCACAGCAAGAGTTTGAGTATAACTTATCTGCTAAAAAGTTCGAGCCAATGGTTAGAACAACTTATACTTATGATGAAAATGGTATGTTAATCACCGAAGTTGCTAAATCGGGAGCAGAAACTACTAAAAAGGAATATATATATCAATACGATAAAGCCGATAAAGGTAATTGGATAAAGCAAATCGTAACGCCTGATAATACATATACTACAAGAAAAATCACGTATTACGTTACTGAGCCAAAGGTAGAAGAATAAATAATTGTTTTACGATTTAAGCTCGAGCCATTCTTCGCGAAGTAGTCCATAACAACAGGTATTTCTCTTAAACCCATCGAGCAGGTATACATCTTTTCTTAAAATACCTTCTAAGGCGCATCCTAGTTTTTCTAATGCTTTTCTTGATTTAATGTTTCGTTCGTCTACTCGAAACTCAACTTTTTCAAAATTCATTTTTATAAAGGCATGCTCCAACATTAAAGATTTCATTCGGCCATTTAATCCGCTGCCATGAAATTCTCTACCAATCCATGTAGAACCTATATGTAGAACTTTATTTTTAAAATTTATGTTCATATACCTGGTACTACCGGCATATGCTTTTTTCTGTTTATCATAGATTATAAACGGAATACTAGTGCCATTATTAAATTGTTTTATGGCTGTTTCTACATAATTTTTTAATGAAATAGGTGTTGAAATATTTGAAGGTGAATATTGCACTAAATTATTTTGTGAAGCAATTGAAATTAGTTCTTCAAAATTATCAAGTGTTAGGGGCTGTAATAGCACTCTATCATTTTCTAAAACAAATGACTTATTCATTTTGCTAAGTTATTAATGATTTCTTTTTTGACTTCATGTCCGCCATTAAAATTTATGTAGCGAACGTTTTTATCAAATAATTCTATTAATTTATTCTTTTCTTCAATGATTCTTTTTGGAGTTAAATATTCATCACTATTACCTAATATTGATATGATTTTGGTATTATTTAAATATTCGAAATCGTTCTTTTTAAGTTCGGCAGGAATTCCGCCAGCATACAGCACTAATTTTTTGCACTTTAATTTTGAGTGTGCCAAGTACCGCATAGCAATTGAAACTCCTTGAGAAAACCCGAACATGATCAATTCGCAACTCTTAGGAATATCTTCATTGGCCAAAACAGCATCTAAATAATTGAAGAGATTAATTTTTTCTTGCTCGGTATTTTCCTTTGTCAACCAGCTTGCGCCTACATGTTTGTATTCTCCGTTTAAATAATATTTTGAAGGGGCTTGAGGAGCTATTATGTAATTCTCATTTTCTGGTAGTTCATTAAAATATTTTAGAAAAAACCGACTTAAAAAACCGATTCCATGAAAAACTATCCAAATTCTTTTCGTGTCTTTATTCAAAACATTTAATGTTTCATAAGTATTAGACGATTTATAGGTGATATTTTTTATTTGATTATTCATATAAGGTGCAATTCTTTTAAGCTTTTCAGTTGGTAATGTAATGCTTAATTTTACAAAAAAAATGGTATGAACGACCACAAAGAAAAAATTCTGAAGATTTGTAATGATACCTCTAAGAATACCTTAATGGAAACCTTGGATATTGAATACATAGATGTAGGCGAAGATTTTTTGTTGGCTAAAATGCCTGTTACGCCAAAAGTTCATCAACCTGACGGTGTACTTCATGGTGGAGCAACTGCAGCATTAGCTGAAAGTGTGGGTAGCGCAGCATCATATATATTTTTAGATGGCAGTAAATACTTTGTTAGAGGTATAGAAATTTCGGCAAACCATGTAAAAAGTGTTAAGGAGGGTTTTGTTTACGCCAGGGCCATAATTTTACATAAGGGAAGAACAACCCAGTTATGGGAAATTAAGATTACAAACGAAGCTGGTCAGCTGATTTCACTTTGTAAATTGACTACAATCGCTTTACCTAGAAGCTAGTATGGTTCAAGAACTTTTTGATAGGGCTTCTGCTAGTTTAAATAATGAATTGCCTTTTGTTTTATACAGAAAGCCCAATGAAACTATATTAAATGGTGTTTTTCAAAAGGATAATCAAGTGTATTCGGTAGTTGATTTTTCAGAAACCGGATTTGTCTTTGCTCCATTCGATTTAGATTCTCATCCTATTCTATTAAAAACAGATGATATACTTAAAGCCCCAATAGAACATAACGATATTTCGTCATCGATTAAAGATGAAAACGCTTTTTCGAATGAAATGGAGAAGGCGTATTATATTAAGTTAATAGCAAAGGCCTTAAAAGTAATTAATGATGGTGAATTAGATAAGGTAGTTTTATCTAGAAAAATTGAAATTAAAGATAAGGTTTCACCAGTAAACCTGTTTCGAAACCTTCTAGATACTTATTCAAAAGTATTTTGTTATCTATGGTACCACCCAAAAGTAGGTACTTGGACAGGAGCAACACCTGAAATATTAGTAAAAAGTAGAGGAACACAGTTTACTACGATGTCCTTAGCGGGAACGCAAAGTTCGAAAGAATTTTCAAAACCAAAATGGACTACGAAAGAATTAAATGAACAACAGGTAGTTACCAATTACATACTTGAAACCTTAAAAAACCAGGTGGTTTCATTAAAGGCTTCTGGAGTAGTATCTGTTGAAGCAGGTCAACTTTGGCATTTACGAACAGAAATTAAAGGAGTATTTAAACCTGGTAAATTTGGTGAAGTATTAAGAGCATTACATCCAACACCAGCAGTATGTGGAACGCCTTTGTCAAATGCTAAAAGATTCATTGTTGAAAATGAAAATTATGACCGGTCTTTTTATACTGGTTTTTTAGGGGAGTTGAACTTTTCTACTGAGTTGGCGAGAAATAAGAATAGGCGAAATCAAGAAAATAGTGCCTATAGAAGTGTAGTTAAAAAATCTGAACTTTTTGTGAACTTAAGGTGTATGCAAATATGTAAAACCGTTATTAGCATTTATGTTGGTGGCGGTATTACTAGTGATTCAATACCTGAAAGTGAATGGAATGAAACTGTATTGAAAAGCAATACCATGTTTCGTGTTCTGAATCATAAATAGCTTTAAGACATTTGGGTAATAAGCTGCTTAGGTTGTATTTTTGAAGTACATGAATTACTCTCTCATACCTACTGCACAAACTATCGTTCAGCATTGTCAGGCAAACGATATTAATAATATTGTAATTTCCCCTGGTTCTAGAAATGCTCCTTTAACCATTTCCTTTGCAGAGAATCCTTTTTTTTCTTGTTTTAGCATAGTCGATGAGCGTTGTGCGGCTTTTTTTGCATTAGGTATGGCACAGCAATTACAGAAACCGGTAGTAGTGATTTGTACATCGGGTAGTGCACTTTTAAATTATTATCCTGCAGTAGCAGAGGCTTATTATAGTAATATTCCATTAATAGTTATTTCTGCTGATAGACCGATTTATAAAGTTGGAATAGGGGATGGGCAAACTATTAATCAGAAAAACGTATTTGAAAATCAAATAGGGTATTCGGTTAATCTCAGGCAAGATGTGAGTCATGCTACCGATAAAATTCTGCATTACAAGAAAGAATGGATTAAGGGTGGAAATGTAGATAAGATTCAAAATGAAGTTCAAGCATATAACGATGCCGAATTAAATGCAGCTTTTAATATAGCCTTTTCTTCTCAGAGCCCTGTTCATATAAATGCGCCTTTCGAGGAGCCGCTATATAATACAACAACAGAAATTGTTGTAAAAGCTAGAATAGGATCGATTTCTAGTCAAGAAACGAATCCATCTTCATTTCAAAGAGAGAAGGATATTTGGAACAGATCAAAACGTAAAATAGTTTTAGTTGGAGTTAACAAACCAAATAGTATTCAAGAAAAAGTACTTCAGAGTTTAGCCAATGACCCTAGTGTATTGGTTTTGACTGAAACTACTTCAAACTTAAATCATCCTGTTTTTTTCAATAGTATAGATTCAATTATCGCACCTATTGAAATGAATGTTGATAGAGATATGTTGTTTGAAAATTTAAAGCCAGAGGTACTAGTGACTTTCGGTGGACTTATTGTCTCAAAAAAAGTAAAAGCTTTTCTAAGAACTTTTTCTCCTGAACATCATTGGCATATTGGAGGCGTGAAAGCAAATGATACTTTTTTTTGTTTAGAAAAACATATTAAAGTTCCAGTAAATAGATTTTTTCAAGAAATGTACTCGGATGCTAAAACTGTAGAAAGCGACTATTTTAGTTTTTGGCATCAAGTAAAGAAGGAATATGTTTTAAAAAGGTCTGCTTATTTAGCTAAAATACCTTTTTCGGATTTTTCAGTCTTTGGTCAACTGATGCAATCGATACCAAATAATTATCTTTTACAACTTGCTAATAGTTCTACGATAAGATATACTCAATTGTTCGACATGAACCCTACGCTAAGCGTGTATTGCAATAGAGGAACTAGTGGAATTGATGGTAGTACTTCGACAGCTATCGGTGCTTCTATAGTTAGTGAAACTCCTACTTTGTTAATCACAGGAGATCTTAGTTTTTTCTATGATAGTAATGCCTTGTGGAATAATTCAATTAAAAATAATTTTAGAATCATTATAATCAACAATAAAGGCGGTGGCATATTTAGAATTCTACCTGGTAAAGAAAATACAGATGTTTTTGAAACTTATTTTGAGACACGTCATAATTTAAGTGCAGAACACCTTTGCAAAATGTTTGGTTTTGAATATAGAACGGCTAACTCCACAAAGGTTCTTGAAGAGGTATTAAGTGACTTTTATAGAGAATCGATTCGTCCCATATTACTGGAAATTGCTACACCTGCATTAATAAACGATAAAATTTTGATTGATTATTTTCGTTTTATATCTTAGAGGTGTATTAACCATTAATTATAACACATTTAAGATGAGTAAAAGAGACGATTTAATTGAAAAGTATGCTGAAGACATCAAAGATAAATTTGGTGAAAGTGCAGATATGGATTTACTTAAAAAAGTAACTGTTGGTTTAGGACCTTCTATTTACAATATCGATGCTTCAAAAGTATCAGGTACTGATCAGAAAGAATTGGATACTGTTAAGAACAATTACCTAATCAAAAAATTAGGTCTTGCAGATGATTCTAAATTAGACGATGCTATTAAAACTGTAATGGACAAGTATGGTTCATCTAACAGAAATAAGTATAGAGCCGTAATCTATTATAAGCTATGTCAACATTTCAAGAAAGAATCCGTTTATAATAAATAAACATTTTCGAACTTATAGTATAGACCGTTACCAATTTGGTAACGGTCTTTTTTTTTACCCTCATTTTCTAAATTTTAAATGTAATTTTGTAGCATGATAGAATTGGGACGTATAAACAATTTAGAAATTTTAAGAGATACCAGTGTTGGGCTATTTTTGGGTGATGACGAAGGCAATGACGTGTTGTTACCTAATAAATATGTGCCTGCCAATTATGAAATTGGTGAGAGTGTAAAGGTTTTTTGTTATTTGGATTATGATGAGCGACCTGTGGCAACTACCTTAGAGCCAGACATCATGTTAGGAGAGTTTAGATTATTGCAGGTAGCTGAAGTAAATGAATTTGGGGCGTTTATGCAATGGGGTCTTGAAAAACACCTATTAGTTCCATTTAGGGAGCAGCGTGACAAAATGAAAGAAGGCCAATGGTATGTGGTACATTGTTATTTAGATGAGCGTTCTGGTAGATTGGTCGCTTCGAATAAAATAGATAAGTTTTTAAGTAATGATAGTGTAGAACTTAAAGAATGGGAGCAAGTCCAGTTAGTAGTCACTAGACAAACCGATTTGGGATGGGAAGTAATTGTGAATGAAAGACATAAAGGCCTGGTATATTTTAATGAAGTTTTTAAGCCAATAAATATTGGTGATGTAATACCTGGTTGTATTAAAACAATAAGAAAAGATAACAAACTTGATATTTCTCTTCAACCGTTAGGAGCGAAAGTGTTGGAACCAGCTGCTAAAAAGATTTATGAAGTGCTAAAGGAAAATAGCGGATTTTTAGGACTGCATGATAAATCTGCACCTGAAGAAATTAGAGATGTTTTTCAAATGAGCAAGAAAACGTTCAAGAAAGGATTAGGGACATTATACAAAGAGAGAAAAATAAAAATTGAAACAGACGGAATCACTTTAATAGAAGAATAAGGCGGTAATGTCAGAAAATTCTTAAAATATTGATTTGCAGAATTATATCTCAATTTAAGAGGCGTATTTTTGGAGCCCTACTCAATTAATTCTATTTTTGTATGAAATAAAAAGTTATTAATATTTTTTATCTTACATTTAGATTTTAAGCATCATAATTATATTTAAGTATGCCTTTTATAGAAGAGAGTGATTTATTAGAATTACATAAAGATGTAGATAAAGCTCAGATTATTAATGAGCGTCTTCTGGATCAGATAAAATATAAAAACAAGGAATTAAAAAAAAGTAAGATTCAGCGAAACATATTTGCTGGTATAACAACCCTATTTTTAATAGGTGGTTTAGCTTTTACTTCATTTACGGCAGGTTTATCAAGTTCAGGCGGATTCAATAGAAAGGCATCAAATGATTTAGTCTTGACTTCTATTGATAGTGTAGATGCTATAAGAACCCGATTGGAAAGTTTAAAAGAACAGAATGAAGAATTAAGTCTTGTAAAAGAGTTTTACTTGGCCAAAGAGTTCTTGCAGAAAGAGAAGATTTATTCCGTTCAAGTAAAGTCGTTCGTAGATAATAATGTAACCTTGGCTTCTGAAGCACTTACGAACACACTTTTTGTTAAAACAAACCCATTTTACTCATATTCTCTAGGCAATTTTGAGACCTTACAAGAAGCTCAGTCGTTTAGAAAGCAATTGGTAGATATCGGTTTTGGAGATGCTTTCGTCGCATCTTACCAAGATGGTAAAAGAATTCAAATAGAAGATCCTTATTAGTGACTAAAGTTAATGCATGGCTAAATGCAGCAAGGCTTAGAACACTTCCCCTATCTATTTCCGGCATACTTGTAGGCACAGCAATTGCGTCCTTTTATGGAGTAACAAATACACTGATTTTTATATTAGCGTTATGTACTACCGTAGGGCTTCAAATTACTTCTAATTTCGCCAATGATTATGGTGACGGCGTAAAAGGAACGGATAATGATTCAAGATTAGGCCCGAAAAGAGCTTTACAAAGCGGAATTCTAACAGCAAAAGAGTTAAAGCGGGGAATCTATATTAGCATTGGTATTAATAGTGTTCTAATCGTATTATTAATAATAACCTCCTTTGGATTAAAAGAAATTCTATTTCCAGTAGTATTTTTAATTTTGGGAGCCTTCGCTATTTGGGCAGCTATCAAATATACCATAGGTAAATCAGCTTATGGGTATAATGGGTTTGGTGATATTTTCGTTTTTATTTTCTTTGGATTGGTTAGTGTTCTTGGTTCAATGTTTTTGTATCTGAAGGCTATATATTTTATCACTTTTCTACCGGCTATAACAATTGGGTTGTTAAGTGTTGGCGTTCTTAACCTGAATAATATGCGAGATATTAAATCAGATAAATCGGTAGGTAAAAATACTTTGGTCGTTAAATTAGGACTACAAAAAGCTAAGATGTATCATTACACCTTACTATCAATTTCATTTCTATGCTTGTTTTATTACTTGTCTACAACAAATGGATCACTAATTCGTTATGTAAGTCTTATTGGGTTCGTGCCTGTATTTATTCATATACGTAAAGTGGCAGTGACGATCAATGAGGCAGAACTTGATCCTGAGCTAAAAAAATTGGCCTTAAGTACCTTTTTTACTGCTCTTGTGTTTTTTATTAGTTATTATTATTTTTTGTAATTTTGAATGTAACCTTCTAAACCATTTTACATCTTGGAACAACCCATTAAAATTCTTATTGTAGAGGACAACGTGATTATCGCTGATGACATGCAGTCTATGTTAGAGGAAATAGGATATGAAATTGTTGATAATGTTATTGTCTATGAACAGGCAGTTGAAGTGCTAAAAACACAACAAGTTGATTTAGTTCTTATCGATATTATTTTAGCGTCTGATAAGACTGGAATAGATTTAGGGAAGCACATAAGAGAGAATTACGATATTCCTTTCATTTTTGTTACTTCCAACTCGGATCGTGCAACTGTTGAAAATGCAAAAACGGTAAAGCCAAACGGTTATTTGGTTAAGCCATTTGAACAACAAGATTTATACACATCTATAGAAATTGCACTTTCAAATTTCATTTACGGAAAGCAAAATGTTGCTAAAGGTATTTCTAGCGAAGATGTAAATGAAGATGTGCCATTGTCAAATTCAATTTTAAAGGATTCGATATTTGTTAAAAAACAACATTTATATTATAGAATACAGTTTGGTGATATTCAATTTATAAAAGCGGATAACGTTTATTTAGAAGTGAACACAATCGATAAGAAGTTTTTGGTTCGTTCGCCTTTAAAAGATTATTTAGAGAAATTACCTCAGAACAAGTTTTATAGGGCTCATAAATCTTATATTGTGAATGTAGATCATATCGATGCTATAAATTCAAAAGATATAATGATTAATAATACCCTAATACCGATATCTAAAGATTTCAAAGATTTTATAATTTCAGCTATGAATTCATAATTCAATGCTTCAAAAATTAAGAACACCTTTTTTTAAGGTGTTTTTTTTGATTTAAGCCTAGATGAAAGGTAAATATTAATCGATAAAGTGAATGGTGTTTTCGATGTAATACACTGTTTAGGTTTTAGAAATGCTTTCACAACAACTATTGGGGTTTACACAACAATTTATGCGAAGCCGTATGGCTAATTTTTAAATTTGTTTAATTAGAAATTTATACTATTCTAAGTGATAGAGTGTTCTATGAATACGAAATAGAGTACGTTTTCTAATTGTTTTATAAAAAGTGCGTAGAACACGCTTTTAGAGTTTCAAGGTATTTGATGATCTTAACTTACCTAGCTCGCAACAAAAGTTTAGTAGAATCGGTTTTTAGTTCTAAGTTTGATTCTGTTTTTAAATATGTTATGAAAAAAATAGTTGTTTTGAGATTCATATGTTTTTTCTTCATAGGTGCATTTTCATGCCTTCTTGTTGCACAGGACAGTTTGCCATCTCAAGATGAAGATTATTATAAGCAGTTTCAAGATTTAGAGAACGGAGAACTTCGTTCTTTCTTCTTTTTCAATACTCCTAACCGATACAATCAGAACTCTCCTTACGATTGGTTAGATACCGTCAACGTTTATTTAAATAGTTCTGAGAAGACAAAAGATTCAACCTCCATAAGAAATTATCAATTAATTCAGGCTCAAATTTATTATGATTTAGGCAACTACGAAAAGAGTTTGGCTATATCTAGGTCTGTCTATGATTATATGGACACATTGGATAAAGATGTAAAAAAGACCATTTTAGAGTTGATGGATGTTAATTACGCAATGCTACAATTGTATGATAAGCAAATAGAGATAAGAAGGGTTAAACGTGAATTAGGTTTTAATCAAAACGTAGCTTTCTATGATATTTATGCAAGTCTAGGTCAATATCGAAAGGCTATGCGTGATTATATGACCGAAGAAAAGAAAGAATTAAAGGATGACGATTATTATGGTCAGGCCATATATAACAATACTATTGGTGATTATTTAAGACTTGATAAATCGACACCAACTGCACTTAGTTATTTTAAAAAGGCCGAAGGCCTAATAAAGGTGTTTTTAAGTGACGTTACCAATCAGAGAACGGATAAAGAAATAGCTGATGGTAGAATTTTAAACGGAATTATCATAGGTAATATTGGTAAATGCCATGTTCAATTAAATGAATATCAAAAGGCCATTCCCTTTCTTGAAGAGAGTAGAGATCTCATTAAGAAATACAATAAAAGTAAGTTTTCATCAGATTTGATAGAAAACACGTTAGCGCTTGCAGAGTGTTATCTAAAATTGGATAATTATAAAAAGGCGACCGATTATTTGAGCGATGATTTAAACCCGATCAAGCCTGATAATATTCTAAAACGTAATAGGATTTATGCAGATTACTATTATAAAACAGGAGATTTCAAAAACTCTACCGCGTATTTAAAGAAGAATATAAAAATAAGAGATTCTATAGATGCTCAAGCATCGAATATTAAAAATCAACAATTGACTTCTGTTGTTACTCAAGATTTGGAGAATTCCAGAAAAATGATGGAGAAGCAGAAGGCTCAATTAGAAGAGTCTAGAAAAGATATTAAAGCTAGAGATGATAAGATTAGTTTGGTGTTTATATCGTTAATATTTACATTAATGGGATTCGCTGGTTTGGTTTATGCTTATTTAAAGAGTATAAAGAACCAGAGGCTTATTGCAGAACAGAAGTTTATCATTGAAAACTCATTGGTCGAAAAAGATTCTTTGCTAAAAGAAATACATCATAGGGTTAAGAATAATCTTCAGATGGTTTCTAGCCTATTAAGTCTTCAAACTAAAAACACACGTAGTAAAGCCGCAATAGAGGCTTTAGAGGAAGGTAAGAGTAGGGTGAAAGCAATGGCTTTAATTCATCAAAAATTGTATCAGAACGATGATTTGTCGGTTATTGAAATGCAAAGTTATATAGAGAGCTTAATTAATAGTATACAGTCTGTTTACAAAAAAGGGGGGCATAATATTACGATTACAATTGATGCCGAAGGCGTTGAATTAGATATTGACAGAGCGATACCTTTCGGATTAATATTAAACGAATTGGTTTCTAATTCCTTTAAATATGCATTTCCACAAGATGATGGTAATGGTAAAATTTATATTCATTTGCGTAAAATAGCTGGTCAAGAAGGATTTTTTGAATATACTGATAATGGCATTGGTTTACCTGAAGATTCAGAAGAACGGGCAAATTCTTCTATGGGAATTCGCCTTATGAATAGATTGGCAAATCAATTGCAGACTTCTTTGAATACAGATAGAACTACTGAAGGGGTACGTTTTTGGTTTAATTTTAAATAGTCTACCTAACCTTACTTTTAAGAACAATTTTATGTAATAATTTCGGAAAAAATCGTTTTATATAAATTCCATATTTTTCTTTTCCGCCAATATAAGTTTCTAATTTTTTCTTTTTAATAGCAGTAATAATTTTCTCAGAACATTGGTTTACTGGCATACCATTTTCGGTAGCATTATCTTCTTTCATTAACGCACTGCCATCTCCTGTTAATGCATTTTTAGCTACGTTGGTTTGAATAAACCCGGGGCAAATTAATGAGACATCAATATTATCTTTTTCATGCTCCATTCGTAGGGCATCGAAGAAGCCATGTAGCGCATGTTTTGCCCCACAATATCCAGAACGATAAGGTGATGAAAATTTCCCCATTAAACTAGTGATAGTGACAAAATGGCCGCTTTTTTGAGCAATAAAAAAAGGGAGTAAGTGTTTGGTTAATTTTATAGTGCCCAGATAATTAACATCAATCATTTGTTGGTAAACTTCAAACTTGGTGTCGATTATCAATGAACGTTGGCTGAGCCCACCATTATTGATTAAAATATCGATTTTACCATATAAGGATATGGCATTTTTGGTAATACTTTCCAATGATTCGAAATCAGTTAAATTTAATGGAAGAACCAGCGCATTTTCTGAAAATTCACATTTGTTTTTGACTTTTGTTAGTGCCTCTTTTCGACGAGCTGAGAGTATTACTTTATCACCTTGTGCATTCAATTGGTATGCTAATGCTTCACCAATACCTGATGATGCTCCCGTAATCCAAATCACTCTATTTCCCATACTTTCTAATCCGTTCATATTAAAGTGAAAATATAACTAAATTTGAAGGATTATATGAAAGCAACTTTTAAAAAGTATCTACTCAATTTTAAAAATCCCAGTGGTACGTCTAGAGGAATTCTACGAACCAAAGAGACTTGGTTTTTGATTTTAGAGGATGAAGGGAAGTGGGGAATTGGCGAGTGCGGACTTTTTAGAGGATTAAGTTATGATGATGTTCCTGAATATGAGGAAAAGTGTTCTTGGGTTGCTAGGCATATAGATTTAGGGGAATTGGAATTATTGAACCAGTTAACGGATTATCCTAGTATCCAATTCGGATTGGAACAGGCATTTTTATCGCTTCGCTCTCATCATCCTTTCGAACTTATTGGGTCTTCATTTTTAAATGAACACCAACCCATTTCAATTAATGGTTTGGTTTGGATGGGAGATAAGGATTTTATGCACCGTCAAATAGAGGACAAGCTTAACGATGACTTCACTTGTATTAAAATGAAAATTGGGGCTATAGATTTCGACACCGAAATAGAACTGTTAAAATCGATTCGTAAACGGTATTCAAAGAATGAAATTGAATTGCGTGTCGATGCCAACGGTGCTTTTGCACCAAGTGAAGCTCTGGATAAATTAGAACGACTTTCAAAATTAGATTTACATTCTATTGAACAACCAATTAAGCCAGGTCAAACGACAGAAATGTATAAGCTATGTCGAAATACACCTTTGCCAATTGCCCTTGATGAAGAATTAATAGGTATAGTAGATGTAACGAAAAAGAAAGAATTACTACAAACTATACAACCACAATATATTATCTTGAAACCAAGCTTAGTAGGTGGCTTTGCAGGAAGTATGCAGTGGATTGGTTTAGCGGATACGAATGGAATAGGATGGTGGATTACCAGCGCATTAGAAAGCAACATAGGGTTGAATGCCATAGCGCAATGGACTGCCACCTTAGGTAGTAAAATGCCTCAAGGCTTGGGCACTGGTTCATTGTTTGCCAATAATATTGAAAGTCCATTAGAAGTGGCTAAAGGCGGCTTATTTTATGGCAAGTCAAAAAAATGGAAAAATAATTTAATTGAAAGTTTATGTATATAGAACAAGGGTATAAAGGAGATTTAGGTTTATGGAAATATTTGATTATCCCCGGATGTTTTATTGGTTTAATGATTGTTAATTATATAGCAATACTTTATTCACCAGTAAGTGTAGAAGATACGATGGCGCAAATGGTTAAGGCCTTAGGGTCTAATGTGGTACTGATAATATTACTTGCCCCACTTGCTGCAGGGCTGTTTATGGTACTTGGTTGGACCAAATTAGTTCATTCTCAATCTATAACATCTTTGACGACCTCTCGAAAAAAAATAGATTGGAAAAGAGTGTTTTTTGCGTTCTTTATTTGGGGACTTGTTACTGTAGTCTTAACTTTTGTTAGTATTTACTTTTCACCAGAAGATTTTAAATTTAATTTTAAGTTAATACCATTTCTATCATTAGCGGTTATTGGGATTTTGCTTATTCCTTTGCAAACAAGTTTCGAAGAATATTTATTTAGAGGATATATGATGCAAGGCCTAGGTATTTTTGCGAAGAATAGGTGGTTTCCTTTATTGGTAACTTCTGTATTATTTGGATTGATGCATTTGGGTAACCCTGAAGTTGAAAAACTAGGGCATGGTATAATGGTATATTATATAGGTACTGGTTTTTTCTTAGGTATTTTAACTTTAATGGATGAAGGTCTTGAGTTAGCTCTAGGATTTCATGCTGCTAATAATTTATTTGGAGCTTTATTAGTTACTGCAGATTGGCAAGCATTTAGTGTAGAATCTTTATATAGGGATGTTTCACGACCTGTTCTTGGATGGGATGTTTTGGTGCCTATTTTTGTTGTGTTTCCAATCCTATTAATTGTATTCTCAAAAAAATATGGTTGGACCAATTGGAAAGACAAGCTAACGGGTAAGGTGTTAAGTAAAGAAGAGTTCTTGGCTACCCAAAAAGAAGAAATTGAATAAAGTCAATATACATCCAAGCTTTTGTATTAATGGGAAAGGACTTTTAGTGGATGACCTTTTAGAATTCGGTTACAGCTATATTAAGGAAGGTGAGGAGTTTGAAAAATACATAGGGGAATTCATTTTAGATTGGATTGATAATTCGTCAACAGTTACTGTACATACTTCTGGATCGACTGGTACTCCTAAAACGATTACACTAAAAAAAGAACTGATGGTGAATAGTGCCATGGCAACAGGGAGCTATTTTAATATTTCCTCTGGAGATTCTGCATTACTTTGTTTACCTACAACATATATTGCAGGTAAGATGATGCTGGTAAGGGCTATGGTGTTAGGGCTTGACCTTTATATTGTTCCGCCAACTTCAACTCAATTAAAAGGCATCAATAGAACATTTGATTTTGGTGCCATGGTGCCTCTTCAGGCTTTGAACTCCTTATCATCTTTACATCAAGTTAAAATCTTAATTATAGGTGGAGCTTCCATTTCGAGCGATTTAATAGATAAATTGAAAGCTATTGACAATAATAGTTTTGAAACTTATGGTATGACCGAGACGATAACTCATATTGCGGTTAAACCATTGAATAAGCTGAATACGTCAAATGTTCCTTTTAAAACCTTACCAGATGTTGAAATATCAAAAGATGATAGGGATTGTTTAGTGATTAATTCCCCAAAAATATCTGAGGAAATCGTAATAACCAATGATGTTATTGAGTTAGTTTCTGACAATGAATTTAGATGGTTGGGGCGATATGATAATATGATAAATTCCGGTGGTATTAAATTAAACCCAGAGCTAATAGAATCCAAACTTTCAGATATACTACATGAAAGTTTTTTTATTGGTTCCTTACCAGACCCGAAACTAGGCGAGCAAGTTGTGTTGATTTTAGAAGGTGAGGTTGATAAGGGGAATATAATGAAACAACTTATCTCAAGTAATGCCATGAAAAAGTATGAGCTGCCCCGACTTATAAAAGCTATTCCAGAGTTCTTACGGACAGATAGCGGTAAGATAAAAAGAAAAGAAACTATAGACTTATTAAAATCATAGTTTCCCTAACCAAAACGTAAGTTTCCCTAATTCCTCATTTTTTTCATACTACTTCTTTTTTAGGTTTATCACTCAAACTTAAAACCGACAGTTATGAAAAATGCAACATTTCTATTTCTTCTTTTCAGTAGTTTCTTTTTATCCGCCCAACAAATGATGATAAACGGTACGGTTACAGATCCCGATGGTTTTCCATTACCAGGCGCTAATGTTTTAATAAAAGGTACTTCGAATGGCACGCAAACCGATTTTGATGGTAACTATTCTATCATGGCTTATAAAGGAGCCAAATTGGTATATAATTACATTGGTTTTAAAACCAAAGAAATTGAAATTCAAGATTTGGCAATTATACATGTATCTCTAGAGGAAGATTATGAAGCCTTAGAGGAAATTGTTGTAATGGGTTATGGTATTAGCTCAAGTGCATATGCAGTTGGGACAGTGTCTAGGCTTAATAAAAGAGAATCTCAAAAAAACAATTTACAACTCGGTATTAGTAGACAATTACAAGGCAAAGTGAGTGGTGTAGCTATAGGAGTAATAGATAAAAAAAATAACGAAACTAAAGTTGAAAGGCCTCTATATATTGTTGATGGAATTCCTATTGAAAAGGAATATAACACAATTGTCGAGAGCTTGGATAGCGATGATATTGCAGATAAAAAAATATTTAAAGGTGGCAAAGCTAAAAATATATACGGCAATGTAGCTCAACACGGTTGTGTTGTCATTACGACGGTAAACGGTAATTATACTGTTTCGAAAGATGAAAACTATGCAAGAATCACTGAAAATCAATTTCAAAAAGTTGAAATTAATCCATTATCTACTTTTTCTATCGATGTAGATAAAGCGGCGTATAGTAATATTAGAAAATTCATAAACAATGGGCAGGAAGTTCCAGTAGATGCGGTCAAAATAGAAGAAATGATTAATTATTTTGACTATGACTACCCTCAACCAACAGGTGATCATCCCTTTTCTGTAAATACGGAAGTTGCTCAAACACCTTGGAATACTGACACCAAATTGGTTCGAATAGGTTTACAGGGCAAAGAATATAAAAATGAAGAACTACCAGCCTCCAATCTTACTTTTTTAATCGATGTTTCCGGGTCAATGTCAGACAGCAATAAATTGCCCTTACTGAAGTCTGCTTTTAAACTTTTGGTAAATCAATTACGAGAAAAGGATAAGGTGTCGATAGTCGTTTATGCCGGTGCGGCAGGTGTAGTGTTAGAGCCCACTTCAGGTAATAATAAAATGAAAATTATGAATGCGTTGAACAAGTTAGAGGCAGGTGGTTCAACGGCAGGTGGTCAAGGTATTGAATTGGCCTATAAATTGGCTGAGAAACACTTTAGAAAGAATGGTAATAACAGGGTTGTACTTGCAACCGATGGGGATTTTAATGTAGGGTTATCTAATGATAAAGACATGGAAGATCTTATAACTGAAAAAAAAGAGTCTGGTGTTTTTCTTTCCGTCTTAGGTTTTGGCATGGGTAATTATAAGGACTCAAAATTGGAAACTTTAGCAGATAAAGGCAATGGTAACCATGGTTACATCGATACCATGCAAGAAGCGCAGAAATTATTTGGTGAGGAATTCGGTGGTACATTATTTACCATAGCAAAAGACGTTAAAATACAGATTGAATTTAATCCTAATAAAGTAAAGTCTTATAGATTAATTGGATATGAAAATAGATTGTTGGCAGATGAGGATTTTATTGATGATACAAAAGATGCCGGTGAATTAGGTAGCGGACATAAAGTTACCGCGTTATATGAGATTATAGAAGTTGGTGTAGACTCAGAATACGAAAAAGAAGTGGCTGATTTGAAATACACGAATAGTGAAGCAAAGGTTGGGTTTTCTGATGAATTATTTACAGTAAAATTCAGATATAAAAAACCTGATGGTTCTAAAAGTATCGAATTGGTTCATGTTCAAAAAAATGTTACTAAAGAAATGTCAGTAGATTTTCAGTTTGCTTCTGCAGCTGCGTTATTTGGCCAACAATTAAGAAAATCAGCTTTTACAAATAAAACTTCCTTTATTGATGTCATTGTATTGGCAGAAAAGGGTAGAGGTGAAGATGATAATGGTTATAGGGCAGAATTTATACGATTGGTTAAAAGTGCGAATGAGAAATTAGTAACAGTTAGATATTAAATAAATATAGACTTCAAATTGTAGTTTTTTTTAAGGAATAGGTTATTTCAAATGTTGGTTATTTTGTATTTTCAAGCAATATAATTTAACACTCATGAGAAAACTATTCCTTTTAGTGTGCTTGCTATTTATTGGTAAAACATATGCACAGCAAATTCTTTCAGAAAAAGAACGTGCCATTGTAATCGATGAAATCTTAGATGACCGATTTAATAATCTTTTACCTGACCTTATGGATTCAGCTGGTTTAGATATGTGGGTGATTATTTCAAGAGAGTATAATGAAGATCCAGTTATTAAGACAATGTTACCTGCTACTTGGCTAAATGCTAGAAGACGAACAATTCTGCTGTTTTATAGAAATAAGGAGAAAAACACTATAGAGAAACTAGCAGTTGCCCGTTACAATGTGGGTAAAAATATAGTGTCTGCTTGGGATAAGGAACAAGAGCCAGATCAGTGGAAGCGTTTAGTGCAATTGATATCAGAAAGAAATCCGAATAAAATAGGACTTAACTTTTCTAAAGATCACAACATTGCTGATGGCTTGGTAAAAACCGATTATGAGGAATTCATGGAGAATCTTCCAAAAAAATACACATCTAAAGTAGTTTCTGCGCAGCAACTTGCTGTTCGATGGATTGAGACTAGATCAGAGCGTGAAATGGTTATCTATGACCAACTAGTAGATATTACCCATGATATTATCGCAGAAGCTTTTTCTGAAAAAGTAATTACTCCGGGAGTAACAAGAACATCAGATGTTGTTTGGTGGATGCGCCAAAAGGTAACCGATTTGGGGTTGGATACTTGGTTTCACCCCACGGTTGATGTTCAAAGAAGTGAAAAGGATAATGCTAGTAAATTCTACTCCTTTGCAGATAAACCAGATGACATGGTAATTCTTCCCGGTGACTTAATGCATTGCGATTTCGGAATTACTTATTTGCGTCTAAATACAGACTGCCAAGAATTAGCATATGTTTTAAAACCTGAGGAAACTTCAGCACCTGATTTTTTAATCGACGGACTTAAAGACGGTAATAGGGTTCAAGATTTTTTAACGACAAATATGAAAAAAGGCAAGAGTGGAAATGATATTTTGGCGAAGTCATTAAGTGAAGCAAAGGCAGCTGGTTTAAAACCTTCAATCTACACTCATCCTTTAGGTATGTATGGGCATTCTGCAGGTACCACAATTGGTATGTGGGATTCTCAAGGTGGTGTTATGCGCGATGATGGTGAAAACTATTTGTTAAACCCCAATACAGTTTATGCTATAGAATTGAATACCACAGTCAATATTCCTGAATGGAACAGAGATATTCGTATTATGCTTGAAGAAGCTGGTTTTTATGGTGAAGATGGCTTTAGATATGTAAATGGTCGCCAAACAGAACTTTTATTGATACCCAGGGTCAAAGGTCATCAGGGTAATTAAATTCTTAGCTATTATCGGTGCTTTAATAACATAGATGTAAACCAGCTTTATGACAATAAATTTAAATTTTCTTTTGAATAGAAGCCTATTAATAATTGTATGGGTTGGTTTGCTGTTTTTGTCAAAAAGTGTGTTTTCTCAAACAATCTTTAAAGGGGTAGTATTAGATGCAGATACGGGCCTCTCATTGCCTTATGTCAATATCGGTTTTATAGATAAGGGTCTCGGTACAGTTTCAGAAGAAAATGGGGTCTTTAATTTTTCATTTGATACTGCTAGATTATCTTCTTTAGATACGTTAAAAGTTTCTTCAATAGGTTATAAAGAATTTAAAATGTCATTTTCTAACGTTTTAGATCAAGGTCCAAGATCTATTGAGATTATGTTAGAACCCGAAATTGTAAGCTTAAATGAAGTTGTCTTGACCAGTAGTAAAAGAAAGAGGAAAAGCAAGACCGAAAAAATGGTCGGGTATTCTTTTGTGGGCCAGTTGAAGAACGGTTCTTGGGAAGGCGATGGTGCATTAGGTGGTGAGTTGGTTACTAAGATAAATGTTAGCAAGAAAAAAAGGCAGCTCAACGCATTTTACTTTTATGTGTTAAAGAATACATCGGATAGTCTCTTGCTACGTGTGAACATTTATGACGGAACTACCAAGTTTCCTGAGAAAAAATTAACGAGCAAGAATATAAAGTATACTCTTAAGACCAAGATAGGTAAGGTCGGTATTGATTTAGCACCTTTTAATATTACAGTAGAGGATGATTTTAGTATAGGTATAGAATTATTGAAAGTATACGGAGACCAAATAGATCTTGTTGTAGCAGGAGACGATACCCCAGGGGTATCTTACCGTAGATATGTAAGTCAAGGGGAATGGAAAAGATACTCAAAAGATGCCTTGACCTATTTTGTGAGCACCACTTTGTTGGAGGAAGAGGATGAAGAAGATGTTGTTTTGTTAGATGAAAAACTAATTACCCATTATACTAACG
Organism: uncultured Maribacter sp.; assembly: GCF_963974015.1. GTDB lineage: Bacteria > Bacteroidota > Bacteroidia > Flavobacteriales > Flavobacteriaceae > Maribacter. The sequence continues at coordinate 74,734 of NZ_CAXBBZ010000008.1, forward strand.
AGCAATTGTTGCAAAGCATGGGCAGAAATATTGGGGTAGTTAGCGGTTTTGTATTTAAGGAAGGAGAAAGGGTACAAGGTGTTCAAGTTCAAAATTTAACTACTGGAGAAGTTAACACAAGCGATGATAGTGGTAGATATAGTATAAAAGCTACAGTGAATGATGAATTAGAATTTAGTTATTCAAATTTGGACACTGAAGTGAGAACCGTATTGGAAACTACGTTTGCCATTAATGTAGCGCTAGTAGAAAAAGTTGTTGAATTAGAGGAAGTTACCGTAACAAGTCTAGGAAAGAAAAAAAGAACACAAGAAGAACTTTATGAACAGTATAATGAGGATAAGGGGATTATAAAAACGTCATTTGGCATTTATGACAAGGAAACATCTGGCATTTCTTTAAAGATTCTTGATGAATCGGAATTTGGGAGTGGGGCGTCTTCATTAGGGAATTTGTTGCGCGGTAAGATGCCTGGTTTAAGTATGTTGTCCACAGATAATACTGATGGTTCAACGACGGTCTTTTTGAGACAACAAGGCACCAGAAACCCTATTCCCGCTACTTTTGAGGTTGATGGACTTATTGTATCAGGTTTTCCGACTTTTCTAGACGTTTCCCAAATTAAACGTATTGCCGTTCTCTCGGGTTTGGCATCTGTTGCAAAATATGGTACAATTGGTGCTGGTGGTGTTATCATTATTAACACTAAACCAGCTAATTTTTCAGGAAAAATTTCAGGTTCATCTAAGAAGGGGATGGCGTATACCCAAGAAATGGATAAGGGAGTGATAACGGAAGAAGAGGCTCGTCGTAATTGGCCAGATTTTTTACAGGAACTATATGTTAGTAAAAATTTAGTGGCCGCTCAGACAATATATAATACTTACGAACCAAAATACGGTACAAACCCTAATTTTAATATCGATGCCAGTAATTATTTTCTTGAGTTTTGGGCCAATGAATCGTTTACAAAAGAGTTGATATCTAAGAATTTAAATCGTTTCAATAGCAATGTAGAATATCTAAAGGCATTGGCTTTTGTACTGGATAAAAATAAAAAATACGACCAATCTGTAGATTTATATAAGCAAATACTACTATTGAAATCGAATTCTGTAGAATCTTATAGAGATCTTGCGAATGCCTACGTAAAGAATGGAAAGAGCGACCGAGGGGAGAATCTATATGCTAGATATTTCAATTTATTGAAAGAAGGTTTCTTTTCAAAACAACCTGAAGCGCTTCAAAATGTAATAAATTCAGAAGTGAAAACCTTACTTGATATTTCAGAAAATGAACTAGATAGTTCTTTATCGAATTTCATTTCTGAAGATAATGTAAAGACTAGAATTTTATTGGAATGGAGCGATGATGCGGCAGAATTAAATTTTCAGTTCATCTCACCGGACAAAACTGTAAACAGTTGGTCTAACAGTCAAGATAGCGAGTTGAAGGAGAGTCTTATTTCTAAAGGTGTTACCAGTAAAGATTTTTTCATTTATGACAACCAAGGTACTTGGCAAATAAATGCAGATTATAAAGGGAATAAGTCTGGTTTGGCCACCTATTTAAAAGTGACCATTAGTACAGATTACGGTTCTGAAAAGCAAAAGGACAGTATAGAACTATTTCGAATGGATGTTAAGAATGTGAATAGAAAACTTATTCAAGTGCCTTAAAAACTTAAATTCTAAACTTGCAAAATCCCCATATTGAACTGTTTCTCAATAGGAGCATGGTTCGCAGCCTCTATACCTATTGAAATCCATTTACGGGTATCTTTTGGGTCTATAATAGCATCGGTCCATAAGCGTGAAGCGGCATAATAAGGAGATACTTGGTTATCGTATCGTTGCTTTATCTTATCGAACATTTCCTTTTCCTTTTTATCGGTAATGGTTTCGCCTTTCTTTTTAAGAGATGATTTTTCAATTTGTAAAAGCACTTTTGCTGCAGAATTACCACTCATTACTGCAAGTTCTGCACTTGGCCAAGCAACGATTAATCTTGGGTCGTAAGCCTTTCCGCACATAGCATAATTTCCTGCACCATAACTATTACCGATTATGATAGTGAATTTTGGTACAACTGAGTTACTAACTGCATTTACCATTTTGGCACCATCTTTTATAATACCACCGTGTTCACTTTTACTGCCAACCATAAAGCCGGTAACATCTTGTAAAAAGACTAACGGTATCTTTTTTTGGTTGCAATTGGCTATAAATCGGGTGGCTTTATCAGCTGAATCGGAATAGATAACCCCCCCAAATTGCATTTCACCTTTCGCAGTCTTCACTACTTTTCTTTGATTGGCAACGATACCAACCGCCCAACCGTCAATTCGGGCATATCCAGTTAGTATGGTTTGTCCGTAACCGGCCTTGTATTCCTCAAATTCAGAATCATCTACCAATCGTTTAATAATTTCCATCATATCATATTGCTCCGATCTACTTCCGGGAAGTATACCATAGATATCCTCAGGATTTTCTTTCGGTTTAATGCTTTTCTTGCGATTGAATCCCGCTTTAGGGAAATTACCGATCTTGTCCATAATGGTCTTAATGGTATCCAAAGCTGCAGCATCGTCTTTTGCTTTGTAATCGGTAACACCACTAATTTCGCAGTGCGTAGTTGCCCCGCCTAAGGTTTCGTTATCAATACTTTCACCAATAGCAGCTTTTACTAAATAACTGCCTGCTAAAAATATACTTCCGGTTTTATCAACGATTAATGCTTCATCGCTCATAATGGGTAGATAAGCTCCACCTGCAACACAGCTACCCATAACAGCAGATATTTGTGTAATTCCCATGCTGCTCATTATGGCATTGTTTCTAAATATGCGTCCGAAATGCTCTTTGTCCGGAAAAATTTCATCCTGTAGCGGCAAATAAACTCCGGCACTATCCACTAAATAGATAATCGGTAATTTGTTTTCAATGGCAATTTCTTGGGCTCTTAAATTTTTCTTTGCAGTGATAGGAAACCAAGCTCCGGCTTTAACTGTAGCATCATTAGCAACAACAATGCATTGTTTCCCTTGTACATAGCCTATTTTAATGACAACACCTCCAGATGGGCACCCACCATGTTCTTCATACATACCGTCACCTACAAATGCGCCTACTTCTATTCGTTCTGAATTTGTATCCAAAAGGTAATCAATACGTTCTCTTGCGGTCATTTTACCTTGGTCATGCTGCTTAGCAATTTTTGCTTTACCGCCACCTAAAGAAACCTCGGTAAGTTTGCGCCTAAGGTCTGATAATAATAACTTATTCCTATCTTCGTTTTGATTGAATTTCAAATCCATTCCTTCTATTTTCTTATCTACGGATAAAGATAAGAAGTTAATTTTGGTGTTCGTGCAACAAAAATAAAAAGTATGATTAAGTGGGGTATAGTAGGGGCAGGTAACATTGCCCATAGTTTTTCAAAAGATTTGTCCTTAGTAACTGGCGGTAAATTAACCGCTGTAGCGTCTAGAGATTTAGAAAAGGCACGGTCTTTTGCTAATGAGTATGATGCGCCAATTGCATTCGGTAGTTATGAAGAATTGTTTGCGAGTGATGCTGTCGATGTAATTTATATTGCTACACCACATACCACTCATGCAGAGTTGAGTATTGCTGCAATGAAGGCAGGTAAAAAAGTACTTTGTGAAAAACCAGTGGGAGTCAATAAGGGTGAGGTAGAAGCGATGATTAAGGTGGCCAAAGAAAACAATGTTTTTTTTATGGAAGCCTTATGGACGCGTTTTAACCCGACAATTAAAAAGGTGAAAGAACTTGTAGATAATGGTACTATCGGCGATATAGGTTATTTACATGCAGATTTTGCTTTTTATGCTTTAGATCGTGACGAAAGTGGAAGACTTTTAAATCCCGCTCTTGCAGGTGGTTCATTGTTAGATATCGGTATCTATCCTATATTCTTATCCTATTTAATGTTGGGTATGCCAAAAGATATTAAGGCAACTGCAAATTTTCATAAGACAGGAGTTGAGTTGCAGATAAGTATGATTTTCAATTATGAAAAGGCACAGGCAATTTTGTATAGTGGTTTAAATTCTAATTCAGAAATGAAAGCTGAAATAGCGGGCAGTAAGGGTTCAATTTTTGTGCATCCTAGATGGCATGAAACTTCAGGCTACACTTTGGAGATAGAAGGTGATTCTAGTGTCGTTGAGGTTGGTAAACTTGGTAAGGGCTATACCTATGAAATTGAAGAAGTGCATAAATGTATAAATGCAGGGAAAACAGAAAGTGATTTATGGAGCCATCAAAATAGTAGGGATTTAATTGAAATTATGGATACTGTGCGAAATAAGGTCGGAATTGTGTTTCCCTTTGAATAATAGCCGTATTAAAGTTGGACAAATGTTTTAAAATTTCCGATATTTGAAATTCGCTAAAATTTTAATTGATTCGAAAATGAACAAGAACACAGTGCTCGCATGGGCCACTTTTATTATGATTTTTGTAGGTCTTGCACTAATTGCTTTAGGTGCTTTTCGTTATGATGATGTTGCCGGATGGGGTTTTGCCTCTGTAGGTGTTGGTTTCTTTGCAATTGCATGGGTTTTCAATGCGCTAAAAGGAAGGGTCTAAATAACTCAGAACAAAAACCTAAAACGAATTCTGCACTTAGGTTTAATTATTATTTTTTATTTAATATTATAATTATATGTCAGATGATAAGAAGGTAATCTTCTCCATGTCAGGAGTTACGAAAACCTATAAAAATGCTAATACGCCTGTTTTAAAGAATATTTATCTTAGTTTTTTTTACGGTGCAAAAATCGGAATCTTAGGATTAAATGGTTCGGGTAAATCTACCTTATTAAAGATTATTGCCGGGGTTGATAAGGATTTTCAAGGTGATGTAGTTTTTTCTCCAGGCTATAATGTTGGCTATTTAGAACAAGAGCCAAAATTAGATGAAAACAAAACGGTTTTAGAAATTGTAAAAGAAGGGGTGGCTGAAACAGTTGCTATTCTAGATGAATACAATAAGATAAACGATATGTTCGGTCTTCCTGAGGTCTATGAGGATGCCGATAAAATGCAGAAGTTAATGGATCAACAAGCTGTATTACAAGATAAGATTGATGCAGCAAATGCTTGGGAATTGGATACCAAGTTAGAAATAGCAATGGATGCTTTGCGAACACCAGAACCAGATAAGAAAATTGGTGTACTATCAGGTGGTGAAAGAAGAAGGGTTGCATTGTGTAGATTGTTGCTGCAAGAACCTGAAATTCTTTTGTTAGATGAGCCAACCAACCACTTAGACGCTGAATCTGTACATTGGTTAGAACATCATTTAGCGCAATATAAAGGAACTGTAATAGCGGTAACGCACGATAGATATTTCTTGGATAATGTTGCCGGCTGGATTTTAGAATTAGATAGGGGTGAGGGTATACCTTGGAAAGGGAACTATTCTTCTTGGCTAGATCAGAAATCTAAACGTTTGGCCCAAGAAAATAAAACGGCTTCTAAAAGACAAAAAACATTAGAACGAGAATTAGAATGGGTGCGTCAGGGTGCCAAAGGCAGACAGGCGAAGCAAAAAGCTCGTCTTAATAATTATGATAAGTTAATGAGTCAAGACCAAAAGCAACTTGATGAAAAACTTGAAATTTACATACCTAACGGGCCACGTTTGGGTACTAATGTAATAGAAGCCAGAGGTGTTAGTAAAGCATATGGTGATAAGTTGCTTTATGAAAATTTAAATTTTAAACTTCCGCAAGCTGGTATTGTTGGTATTATAGGACCGAACGGTGCTGGTAAGACAACTATATTTAGAATGATTATGGGAGAAGAAACTCCTGATAAAGGGGAATTTGAAATTGGTGAAACAGCTAAAATAGCTTACGTGGATCAAACGCATTCAAATATCGATTTGGAGAAAACGATATGGCAGAATTTCAGTGATGAGCAAGAACTCATCATGATGGGAGGTAGGCAAGTGAATTCTAGAGCTTATTTGAGTAGATTTAATTTCTCAGGCAGTGAGCAAAATAAAAAAGTTAGTATGTTATCTGGTGGTGAACGAAACCGTTTGCATTTGGCCATGACCTTAAAAGAAGAGGGTAACGTACTTTTATTGGATGAGCCTACCAACGATTTAGATGTAAATACGTTAAGAGCATTAGAAGAAGGTTTAGAGAATTTTGCAGGTTGTGCTGTGGTAATTTCTCACGATAGATGGTTCTTAGATCGTGTTTGTACACATATATTAGCTTTTGAAGGAAATTCAGAAGTTTATTTCTTTGAAGGTTCGTTCTCAGAATATGAGGAAAATAAAAAGAAACGACTTGGCGGAGATTTAATGCCAAAGCGAATTAAGTATAAAAAACTTATTAGATAATAAAAAGCCCGCAATTGCGGGCTTTTTAATTTTATGTTAATTACTATTTAGTACTCTTCATTTGGGTACCAATCTAATTGAACTACTTCAATATCTTGATTACCTGCATCGACCAATTTTTTAAACATTTCAACATCACTTACATCTGGTCGGCCTCTATAGTGATATGGATATACTTTTTTAGGCTTAAAATCTAAAACTGCAGATGCAGCACTTTCAACAGTCATTGTATAGGGTAGGTTCATGCAAATAAATGCCTTATCAATATTTTTTAAAGAACGCATTTCTGGTATATCTTCAGTATCACCAGAAAAATAGATGCGTTGATTATCAATTGTTAATATATAGCCATTGCCACGACCTTTTACATGAAAATCTTTAGCTTCTTCCCTTAAATTGTACATAGGTATTGCCTCAATTAGAATTCCATTAAGTTCTTTACTTGATCCATTGCTTAGAATTTCTAATTTCCCAGCAAATTCATCTGGCATTTCGTCAGCTACTGCTTTCGGTACTACAAACTTAGCTTTAGAAACATCAAGGGCTTCTAATGTTTCTTTATTGAAATGGTCTCCATGAATATCGGTAATCAAAACTAAATCTGGTTTTTTCTGATTTTTAAAGGCGGTTGGTCCACCTGTTGGGTCAATGTAAATGGTAATATCACCCCATTCAATTACTGCGGTGGCATGTTCAATTGGTATGATTTTTATTTCATCGCCTTTCGTTTTTAAAATTTTATTGGCATCGGCTATTTCTTCAACATTCTCAGAAGCTGAATCTATTTTTTTTTCAGATTCCTTTGTATCCTTACACGCAATCGAAAGCGAAAATGTCAATAACAATACGAATAATTTTTTCTTTTTCATCATCTTTTTTTTAAAGTGTTAATTCCATTTTAATATCCGATCTAAGATAGAAATTATTATTCTCTAATGATACCTCTTTAAATCCTAATTTCTTATATATATGCAGCGCCGTTTCTAGTTTAGTGCTTGAATACAATATAATTTTCTTCCAATTTTCATTTCTTGCAAAATCAATGGCAAAAACTAATAATTCTTGTCCGATTTTAAGACCTTGGTGCGATTGGCTTACGGCCATTTTCCCTAGCTCAAAATTAAATTCAGATATTTTCAGGAGAGCAAAGCATCCAACGGGCACATTGTTCCATAAACCTATAAAAATATATCCGCCTTTTTCGATTATTGAAGATTCACAATTGTCTAATAGTTCTCTGTCTTTTTCTTCTACGAAAAAATATTCGGTAATCCAAGCTAGGTTAAGCTCCTTAAAGTTTTGGGCATATTTAGGCTGGTAAGGAACTATAGTTAGCATGGTCAATTTTTAAACAATTGATGGTTCTAAGTTATACTATTCTGAATAATGAAAAATCGATGTTAAAATTAATTTAACAGTAAAAAATCTAAAAGTTAAAACTTAACGTATATACACTGAACAAACAGACACTTTATTAAATTTTACATTATGACTGAAACAAAAAATAACAATGGTTTAAAGGTTTTGACCGCACTTTTAGGGGTTGTACTTTTAGGTACTATCATTTACACCGTTAGTCTTTATCAAGATAAGAAGAAGACTGAAGTTGTACTTACCAAAGAAAAAGAATTAGTAGTTGAAGATTTAAATAGCTTAAAATCAGAGTATGATAAAGCTATATTAGAGAGTAATGCTACTAACGAAGAATTAGTTAGCGCTAGAGACAATATTGCGAAATATATTGATTCTGTAAAAACAATGAAAGCAGATATAGGAACTTTGTCAAGATATAGAAGACAAGTTGGTGTTCTTAAGGCTGAAAGAGAGCAATTATTAAAACAAGTAGATTCTTTGACTCGTTCTAATACTATGATTGCTATGCAACGTGATAGTACGTATGTTGAATTAGAAAAGCAAACTGTTTTTAACGATTCATTGGTGGTGCAGAATACGAACTTAGCTCAAGTAGTTGAAAAAGGTTCGGCGTTGAATTTATCTAAATTCAACGTGGATGCTGTTAAAGAACGTAGCAGTGGTAAATTGGTTTCTACTCAAAGAGCTAAAGCTACAGACAAATTTAAAATTTGTTTTACGGTTGCAGATAATGTAATAGCTCAAGCTGGAGATAGACAATTTTATTTAGAAGTTTTAGATCCACAAGGAAATATTCTAGGCGGAAGTAATTCTAAAACTAATGAAAATGGTGCCTCTATTACTTATAGTAAAGAGACTAGCTTCTATTTTGAAAACAAATCATTAGACGTATGTGATTATATCAATAAGCCATCTAGTGATTTTAAAGATGGCAACTATATGGTAAACGTTTACGATGACCAATTAAAGTTATTGGGTACTTCTAAATTCGAATTGAAATAGAAGTTCTAGAATTAATATAAAAATGGCGGCCAATTTGGCCGCCATTTTTTATTTTATAGAATTTAGTCTTTTAAACTACCGACCATATTTTCTGGTTTTACCCAGTCATCATAATCTTCAGCGGTAACATATCCTAAATTAACAGCTTCTTCTTTTAAGGTTGTACCATTCTTATGTGCCGTGTTTGCAATCTCTGCAGCTTTATAATAACCGATTTTAGTGTTTAACGCGGTTACTAGCATCAAAGAATTATTTAAAAGTTGTTTAATTACTTCATGGTTAGGTTCTATACCTGCAGCACAATTTTCTTCAAAACTCACGCAAGCATCCCCAATCAATTGGGCTGATTGTAAAATGTTAGCCGCCATCATTGGCTTAAATACATTCAATTCATAATGACCTTGAGTACCACCAACACTAATAGCTACATCATTACCCATTACTTGAGCACATACCATTGTCAATGCTTCAGACTGTGTTGGGTTTACTTTACCGGGCATAATAGAGCTTCCTGGCTCGTTTGCAGGAATGATAATCTCTCCAATTCCTGAACGTGGACCAGAGGCCATCATTCTAATATCATTAGCAATTTTATTTAATGAAACAGCTAGTTGTTTTAAAGCACCATGGGTTTCAACGATAGCGTCATGTGCAGCCAATGCCTCGAATTTATTTTCGGCAGTGATGAAAGGTAATCCTGTAAAATCTGCAATATATTTTGCAACTAGTACATCATAACCTTCAGGTGTATTCAATCCCGTACCGACAGCAGTGCCTCCAAGTGCTAATTCACTGAGATGTTCTAAAGTATTTCTTAATGCTTTTAAACCATGGTCTAATTGAGATACATACCCTGAGAATTCTTGACCTAAGGTTAGGGGAGTGGCATCCATAAGGTGTGTACGTCCTATTTTAACCACGTTTTTAAATTCTTTGCTCTTCTTGTTTAAAGTGTCTCTTAATTGAGTGACGCCTGGTATAGTGACTTCTACAATCTTTTTGTAAGCAGCGATATGCATACCTGTGGGGAAAGTATCGTTTGATGATTGTGATTTGTTTACATCATCATTTGGTTGGATTGTTTTTTCACCTTCACCAATAACGTTACCTGCAAGTTCATGCGCTCTATTGGCAACAACTTCATTTACGTTCATGTTACTTTGCGTACCAGAACCTGTCTGCCATATAACTAAAGGAAACTGGTCATCATGCTTACCTTCTAAAATTTCATCACATACCTGTGAAATTAAATTTCTTTTCTCTTCTGCCAATACACCAAGTTCACAATTAGCATATGCCGCCGATTTTTTTAAATAGGCGAATCCGTATACGATATCTAAAGGCATTGATGCAACCGGACCAATTTTAAAATTGTTACGAGAACGCTCAGTTTGCGCACCCCAATATTTATCTTGGGGAACCTCTACATTCCCCATAGTATCTTTTTCGATTCTATATTTCATGGTTTTATATTTTAATGAATCTTAAGTTAACTTATTAAATAGCTTCAAAAATAAGGTTTACATTTATTTTTATGGCGACAAGATTGTTTAGAATATTGAAATTAATTTTGCATATCGTTTGCAAAAAATAATTCGTTTATGGTATCTTTGCAATATATAAGTATAAGGATATGTTTGATTTTGACCAATATTTAGGATTTTTAGCTTTCTTGACCATTTTAACAATAGGTTTTTGGCTAATGATGTTTTTGTTATTATTTGTTGTTCCTTACTGGTTAGGAGGAAACATAATTGAATTGTTGAAAGAAAGACGCGACAAAAAGAAAGCCGCAAGAGAAGATAAATAAAAAAAGAAGCCAATTGGCTTCTTTTTTTATGTCTAATATATTTTAGAGCTTAGAACTCTTCATCGTCTCCACCGCCATTATTTCCTCTTCTTTCATTTTTCTTTTTCTCATTAATTCTGTAAATGAAGGCTAAGGTAAACTGTCTTTGTCTCCATTGAAATTCGCTATCTGATGTGAAATAAGAATCGTCGTTTAAACCATCCATAGTATCTGTAAAGGATCTTCTTTTTCTTGAATTTAAAAGGTCGCTTACATTAAACGATATTGTCCCGTTGTCTTTAAACACATCTTTACTAAAGGCTAGGTCTAATGAGAATATTCCTTTACTTTCAGTTTGAGAATTTTGAGACGGACCTCTATAGAATCCATTTGTTTGCCAATCAATTTTGCCTGGTAGCGTGACTTTAGAACTGAATCTAGAAAACCAGCTAGTATTTTTTGCACCATAGTCGATACCATTAAAAGTACCCTCGGTTTCAAATTGAAAGAAGTTGAAACTACCATTTAATCGCAACCATTTCTCAGGGCTATACATTAAACCTAATTCTGCACCAATTCTTTGATTTGTAGATAAATTAATAGGTAATGTTCGTATAATATTAATTCCATCCGATGTTACTTGCCCGGTTTCTTCTTGAATACGTTCAAAAGAATTGGTTTCTTTTTGTAAATACACCGATGAGGTTAAGGTTAGTTTTTCCCATCTTTTTAAATAACCCAAGTCATAGGCATTAGCAAATGCAGGGTCTAAATCTGGATTACCTTGAAAAATATTTGTTCGGCTTGATCTTGACGGAAATGGATTTATGAAGAAACCACGTGGTCTATTTATTCTTCTATTGTATCCTATGCTGAAATTTTCCTTTTCGCTTAATTCATAAATCAAATTTAAGGTTGGGAATAAGCCTAAATAATTTTTATCAAAATCAAGTTCGATTTCGCTGCCAAGTAATTCTTGAAGCTCTGTTAAATCAACTGTAGCATCAACGACTCCTTTTAATTGGGTGTTTTCTAATCGTAATCCTAGTAGATATGAAAATTTTCCGTATTTGTTACCATACTGCGTGTAAAGGGCATTTATATTTTGAGTATAAGTGAAAATATTTGTAAGTCCTAAATTGGTTTCAAATTCTCCTGTATTTAGATTTAATTGGTCTAATTGATAATCATTTGAACTTTCCTCAAAATTACCACGATAACCTGCTTCAAACTGTGCGTCACCAATAGGGAGTACGTAATCTGCTTGAAGTAAAAATTCATTTTGTAACTGTGTTTCATAAATATTTTCACGGGCCAGTAATTCAGTATCTGGAAAAGTATTGTTCTCTGAAATAATAGTGGGTTGAATTTCTTTGTCGTAAGAATATTGAAAATCTGCAGTTAATTTTTGACCAGCCTCGTTAAAACTATTGGTGTAGTTTAATGAGACTTGATAGCTTTGGTCATCTTGGTTTTCCTCCTCATTTCTAAAGGTATTACTGTTAATAACCGTTTGGTTATACCTTGTAGTATTGTTTTCTGTAATATCTTGTTCATCAGTAAAGCGACCAAATACACTACCTGTAATAGAAGATTTGTCGGTTAAAAAATATTCCATTCCTAAATTAATATTGAAACCTTTATCGTTTCTTTTGATCTTTCTATCCTCTATAATTCTATCAAAATTGTCTGGAATGGTGTCAAAATAATTATTATCAAAATAACCATTTCCTGGGGCGGCTCTATAAAAGTAGCCAAGGGTGTTAAAGATGTTGAATTTATCTGTTCTTAAATTAAGATTAGCGGTTATAGAACTTGAGGTAGGATAACCAACAGTAGTATTTATAGTTCCGTTAATACCTAAAGTCTTTTCTTTTTTAAGAATTATGTTGAGTATACCTGCAGTACCTTCAGCATCATAACGAGCGGAAGGACTTGTAATTACTTCTACTTTCTCAATGGCATCGGCGGGTAATGATCTAAGTGCGTCAGTAGAACCAAAACCTGCCATTGCAGAAGGTTTACCATTAATTAAAATTCTGACATTATCATTTCCGCGTAAAGCGATTGCACCATCAATATCTACGGTTACAGAAGGTATATTATTTAGAGCGTCACTTATATTGGCGCCACTAGTAGTTAAATCTTTACCAATATTATAGATTTTTTTATCTAAGCGAACTTCTACCGTGGTCTTTTCGCCGACTACTTCAACAGCGTCTAATTGTGCAACATCTAAAGATAATTTTGTGATACCTAAGTTGGTATTTTCGGAAAGTAATTGATTTGCTTTTTTATAAGTTTTGTAAGAAATATATTCAATACTCACATTATAGTTACCTGGGTTGGTTTCTACACTATAATTACCATCTATATCAGTAATGCCCCCTGTAATTATTTCAGGATTTTTTACACTTTGTAAAACTAGCGTTGCATATTCTAATGGTTCGTTAGTTTCTTGGTCTAAAACCTTTCCTGTTATTACAATTGAGCTCTTTTCCCGGTCTCCTCCCGGTCTTTGACTATATGTGTAATTGATAGATAGTACTAGGAGTAAGAGTAATGGGAAAAGTTTTTTCATTAAGTTAGTTTTTAGATTTCTTTCGTTTTTCTTTTTTCTTTTTTTTCGACTTTTTTAGTGTTTTCGCAACACCTTCTTTTTGCAATGCAACAAATGCATCATATTTTTCTATAGGCAAACCAGCTTTTAATTCTTCATCTTGCCTTTTTGTAATATTGTCATAAACCTCAAGCATTTTTTCGGGAGGTAATTTTAATATTCGAGCTTCAATACGTTCTTGCACATACTTTTTTAATACCGAACTTAAAACAGCTTGTTCAAAATCATTTAAAGCTAGGGCCTCAGTAATTCTAGGCATTTCACCATCAACTAATTGCTCAGCAGTTTTAGGTTCAGGCTCTTTTTGAGTTTCCTGAGCTTGCGGTATAGAACTTCTTTGGCTACCATACCCATAGTTTCCTCTTCCTCCATAGCCACGACCGCCGTAGCCATATTGCGCGTAAATTTCAGAACCTCCTAAAAGTATTGACAGTACTATGAAAAATTTGATACTACTGCCTTTTAATCCTTTTTTCATATGCTTTGATTGTAAATTTAAACTTTGGTTTAACTGCGATTGGTTAATTCTTTGTTAATATGTTTAATTTATTTTAATTTTGATTAAACATTTTAATTTATTAAAGAATCTATATTTGAAGATGGCCTACCTATTACCGCACTATTCCCATTGATTACAATAGGTCGTTCTATTAATTTTGGATAGGCTATCATGGCGTCTATAACTTCTTCATCTGATAATTGTTCGCTTTTGAATTTTTCTTTCCAAATAGCTTCAGATTTTCTTATCAGATTTATGGGTTCTATATTTAAACAGCTTATTATATTTTTAAGTTCATCTTTAGTAGGTATATCTTCCAAATAATTTACAACTTCAAATTTCTTGCCAGAATTTTCTAAAAAAGCAAGACCCTCCCTAGATTTTCTACATCTTGAATTATGGTATATTTTAATCATAATAATACACGGTGTAATTTAAATATATAACTTTTCCTAATTCTCGAATTAAGAAGTAGGAAAAGCTAATGCTATTCTTCTTCTTTTTGGCCCATCATCATTAGAAATGCTTTTAGAAACTGGTCTATATCTCCGTCCATAACATTATCAACGTTTCCTGTTTCTTCACCAGTTCTTACATCTTTTACAAGTTTATATGGATGCATTACATAGTTCCTAATTTGAGAACCCCATTCAATTTTCATCTTAGAAGATTCAATTTCTTGTCTTGCTTCCATTTTCTTGCGAAGTTCAATCTCATATAATTGAGATTTAAGCATTTTCATTGCCGTAGCTCTATTATCATGCTGACTTCTACTATCTGAACATGAAATTTGTATACCTGTGGGGTGGTGCGTCAATTGAACCTTGGTTTCGACCTTATTTACATTTTGGCCACCTGCACCGCTAGACCTTGCTGTAGTAATAGTAATATCAGCAGGATTTATATCAACTTCAATACTATCATCTACTAATGGATATACATATACAGATACAAAAGATGTATGTCTTTTTGCATTACTGTCAAACGGGGAAATTCGCACCAATCTGTGTACGCCATTTTCTCCTTTTAACCATCCAAAAGCAAATTCGCCATCAATTTCTAACGTAACTGTTTTAATACCCGCTACATCACCTTCTTGGTAATTTAGTTCTTTAATTTTATAACCATTTTTTTCTGCCCACATCATATACATGCGCATAAGCATTGCAGCCCAATCACAACTTTCTGTACCGCCAGCACCTGCGGTAATTTGTAATACTGCTGGCAGTTCATCACCTTCCTCAGAAAGCATATTCTTAAATTCCATCTTTTCAATGGTATTCAAAGCTTTCTCATATTGTTGTTCGACTTCTTCTTCTGTAACTTCTCCCTCTTGTTGAAATTCTATTAATACTTCCAATTCGGAAACAAGCGTTTCTGCCGCATTATAATCATCTACCCATTGCTTTTTCGATTGGATGAATTTCATATGCGCCTGTGCTTCCTGCGGATTGTTCCAAAAATCAGGTGACAAGGTTTTTTCTTGTTCGTTCTCTATTTCTATTAATTTGGCATCAATGTCAAAGATACCTCCTCAACGCACCAAGGCGATCTAAAAGACCTTTGTAGTGGTCTGTACTTATGTTCATATATTTAAATTTTGGTAAAAATAATACTCTTTTGAGTAAACTGGAAAGTTATTTTACTACTGTTGACTTTGCACTTTTACGCTGTATTTAGTTTTGTTTTGCCCTTGGGAATAAATGATACCTTTTAGAGGAGAACAATCTTTATAGTCTTTACCATGGCATACCTTTATATGGTTAGTGTTCGCCATGATATTATTGGTTGGGTCAAATCCTTTCCAGCCTACTAGGGGAATGTAGACTTCTGCCCATGCATGCATTTGCGAATCCCCAATGAGTCCATGTTCTTGATTTAAATACCCTGAAACATAGCGTGCAGGTATACCATTCTTTCTTGACATTGCGCAAAAAAGATGTGTAAAATCTTGACATACCCCTTGGCGTGTAGCAATAACATCTTTTAATTCTGTGTCTACTTGAGTGACACCTGCTTTAAATTGAATATGATTAAAAGTCCAATGATTTAAATTCTGTAAATTTTTAAATATGGAGTTTGAAGGGTCAAATATAAAAATAGAAGATGTTCCATCAGGTAATGTTGTTAGCGGTGTTCTTTTTAAAAAGGACTCAAAGTCTATTTTGAAATCAAATTCTTTTATTTTTTCATTCGCTAAGGTATCGTCTAAATCTAAGGGAAAATCAAAAGGATCTATATCATCCTTTCTAAAACTGAATTGTGCCTCAAAATTTATTTGCTTGAATTTGATTTTGGGATGAACTCGAATAGTTTTGAATCCAAAGCCATTTATAGAGTATTCATTATCAGCAAATAATGAATTGGAAAACTCAACATTGACATCATGTTGAGTATTATTTTCCATTGGTATGATCAAGAATTGCCAATAGGCATTATTTACCCAATTATCATAGGTATTTTCAGTCTTATAGGTGATTTTGTATTCATTTGACATAGTAGCCAAAGATACCTTAATTAAAGGTTTTAATAGTTAAAAAATTCTTCGTCAACTTTGTCGCTTATTTTTACGAGACTGTCCAGAATATTTTCAATAAAAGCTTTAATGTCCTCTTCTATTTCTTCTATATATTTAAATTCGTATTCGGCGCGTACCCTTCCTATTAAAAAACCTGTAGATTCCTTATTATATCTCTTTTCAGGATTTAGTATGCGTACATGTTCATTTACCTGATTTAAAGAATTCATAACTGATCTTGGGCAATTTGGATTCAGAATTAAAAACTCTAAGGTAGAAATACTTGTAGGGGTTTTTTTGTAAAACCTACGCATCATATCATAAGATTCTGCGCATTTCAATAAGGTTGTCCATTCAAAACTTTTACTGAATTTATCTCCATAACTACCTTGTGATAATAATGCATCGTTATACTTGGAGTTGATCATCCGGGTTATCTGTGTTGCTCTTTCAATATTTATCCCCATCATTATAATAGCATATACTGAATCATGGAGCAAGGTCCCTCTTATTTTTCCTCGTAAAATTGCGGTCATTTCAGCAATATTACTTGTGAAATCATGAAGTCCGTTTTTAACAAAGACATCCTTAGGGTAATTAAGAACAAAATGATAAAACTTGTTTATAGCTTCGTATAATTCGGTCGATATTAAATCTCGTGCACTATTAGCGTTTTCCCTAGCAAGCTTTACGGTACTAATTATAGAAAAAGGGTTGTTTGTATCTAATCCAATACTAAATAGAACTTCTTCTTCTATCAATATTTTCTCATCATCTTTTTCGGGATCCCCAAGCATAAATAACATCGATCTCAAAACGAACTGTCTATCTTGTGATTTTACGTTTGGCGCATCTAAAGATGAAAAATAATTCACGTTCAAATAACGTGCAATGTGTTCAGAACGTTCAATATAACGTCCCATCCAGAATAAATTATTGGCTACTCTTGCTAGCATATGATTTTTTATTGTTTTTTTAGTACCCAGGTATCTTTAGAACCACCCCCTTGTGAGGAATTTACAATTAAATTTCCTCTTTTCAACGCCACTCGCGTGAGCCCGCCTTTTAGTACAAATTCTTTGTCTTTTCCTAGAATAGTGAATGTTCTTAAGTCTACATGTCGCTGTTCAAAAGATTCTGTTTCATCTATATATGTAGGATGAACACTAAGAGACATTATTGGTTGTGCTACATATTTTCTAGGACTTTCCTTGATTTCTAGTTTAACCTTTTCTATTTCTGCTTTGGTCAAGGTATTTCCAATTGAAATTCCGTAGCCGCCAGCCTCATCTACCGGTTTAATTACAAGCTCGTGAATGTGTTCTAAAACATACTTTAATTCATCTGGTCTGCTACAGTGATAGGTATGTACATTGTTTAATATAGGTTCTTCGTTTAGATAGTATTTTATAATCTGAGGCATGTAGGTATATACTGCCTTGTCATCTGCTACGCCAGTACCAGGTGCATTTGCCAATGTTACATTACCTTTTTTGTATGCAGCGAATAAACCTGGTACACCTAGTGCAGAATCGGGTCTAAATTCTAAAGGGTCGATAAATTGGTCGTCTATTCTTCTATAGATAACATCTACCTTCTCAGGACCTTTTATTGTTTTCATATAAACAAAATCGTTTTCAACAAAAAGATCACGACCCTCTACTAACTCTACACCCATTGTTTTAGCAAGGTATGAATGCTCGTAAAAGGCAGAGTTGAACATACCTGGGGTTATAACCACAACGTTGGGAACATCAACCCCTTTAGGTTTTACCGATTCTAAAAGCTCTAAAAGATTTTCAGCATAATTGGTTACGGTATGAGTTTGGTAATGATTAAAAACGCCGAATAATGCTTTTTTGAGGGCAGTACGATTACAGATTACATAGCTCACCCCAGACGGACATCTAATATTATCTTCTAAAACATAATACTTACCATCTTTATGTTTAATTACATCAGTGCCTGATATATGATTATATATTCCACCAGGAGGATTAACTCCGTTCATTTGATCCAAATAATTGGCAGAAGAGGTGATTAAATCTATGGGTACCACTTTATCTTTCAATATTTTTTTATCGTGATAAATATCCCATAGAAATAAATTTAAAGCTTTACTTCTTTGAATAGAACCTCGTTCTATAATATCCCATTCATCGGGATCTATAATTCGCGGAAACAAATCAAAAGGAAAAATTTTCTCTTGAACATCGTTGTCGCCATAAACTTGAAAAGTAATTCCCTGATTGAAAAAAGAGGATTTTGCTTTCGAATTTAGGTTTACATAATCACTTATAGAATGTTCACCATACATATCAAATAATTTTTGATATACCTCTTTAATTTTTCCTTCACCATCATATATTTCATCGTATAATTCTGGGTTTTTTTGATAAGAAGAAAAGATTTGATTTTCAATGTTGGCCATAGACATAGTTTTCTTAAAAGGTACATGATAAATTGTATATTATTACTATCATATTAATATTAATCTTTAATTTTTTCCCCTATTCCGTAATAATTCGATAGCTTTTTTAACAAAAATGATATTTATTATCTTGATTGTAAGTTGGTTTTATCGTTACTTAGTTTTTATATACTTTTAGGAGAAATTAAAATAGAATGAAAAAATATTATGTGCTTCTCGTAGCATTTGCCTTGCTATCCTTTAATATGATATCCGCCCAGTTCACCGAGAAGAAAAAAGACTTTGTGAAATATGAAGGACTTTATAACTTTTATTACGATGAAAGCCAAGATAAAATCTACCTAGAAGTTAATGATTTAAATAAAGAATTTTTATATGTATACTCTTTAAGTAGTGGAATAGGTAGTAATGATATAGGTTTAGATCGTGGTCAATTAGGTAATGAACAAGTGGTTTTCTTTAAAAAAGCAGGCAACAAATTATTGCTTGTGCAACCAAATTTAAAATACAGAGCAATTACTGATAATGATTTGGAACGTAAATCTGTAGAACAGGCATTTGCTAAATCGATTTTATTTGGTTTTCCTATTGAAGAGGAGAAAAGTGGCGTTTATATTATTGATATTACCGATTTCTTAATGCAAGATGCCCATGGGGTTTCTGAGAGGTTAAAACGAGCCAAGCAAGGTTCATATAGTTTAGATAAATCAAAAAGTGCATTTGCTTTAGATAGAACAAAAGCTTTTCCGAAAAATATAGAATTCGATGTTACATTGACATTTAAAGGAGAAACTGCAGGTGAGTATATTAAAAGCGTTACGCCAAATGCAAGTTTAGTAACAGTGGCCGAACATCATTCTTTTATAGAATTACCGGATGATAAATTTGAAAAACGAGCGTTCGACCCAAGAAGTGGTTCATACCCATTTTCTTATTATGATTATGCCACACCAGTTGAATCTCCAATTCTTAAGCAATTTATTACAAGACATCGATTATCAAAAAAGAATCCTGATCAGGAAATTAGTGAAGCGGTAAAACCCATAATTTATTATTTGGATAATGGAACACCAGAACCGGTAAGGTCTGCTCTTTTAGAAGGTGGTCGATGGTGGAACCAAGCATTCGAGGCAATAGGGTATAAAGATGCTTTTCAATTGATTATGTTACCAGATGATGCAGATCCTTTAGATGTACGTTACAATGTAATTCAATGGGTACACCGGTCTACAAGAGGGTGGAGCTATGGTAGTAGTATTACCGACCCTAGAACGGGTGAAATAATTAAAGGTCATGTTAGTCTTGGTAGCTTACGTATTCGACAAGATTTTTTAATAGCGCAGGCTTTATTGAATAAACCATTCGCTGAACGTGATGATAATTACCAGCCGATGTTAGATATGGCGATAGCCCGAATTCGTCAATTGTCTGCCCACGAAATAGGTCACACGCTTGGCTTTGCTCATAATTATGCGGCGAGTACTACAGATAAATCATCCGTTATGGATTACCCTCATCCCCAGTTTTCATTGGTTAATGGTGAAATAGATTTTTCTAAAGCTTATGAAACAGGAATAGGTGATTGGGATAAGGTTACTGTAGCTTATTCTTATCAGAATTTTTCCAAGGATGAAGAGAAGAAAGGTTTGAATGCTATTTTGGACAAGGCCAAGGTAGATGGGCTTCGATATATTACCGATCAAGATGCTCGACCTCAAGGTAGCGCTCATGTGTTGGCACATTTGTGGGATAACGGAACCAATGTTAGTAAAGAATTAGATGCGATGTTGAAAGTTCGTAAAAAGGCTATTGAGAATTTTTCAGTGGATAATATACAAGAGGGTACTCCGTATTCAGTTTTAGAAGATGTATTTGTGCCCCTTTATTTCTTTCATAGATATCAAACAGAAGGTGTATCAAAAATTATTGGTGGATTAGAATATAATTATGCAGTAAAAGGCGACGGACAACAAACGGTTGCTATTGCAGATAAGGCTTTGCAGCAAGAAGCTTTAAAAAGCGTTTTAAAGACT
Organism: uncultured Maribacter sp.; assembly: GCF_963974015.1. Classification (GTDB taxonomy): domain Bacteria; phylum Bacteroidota; class Bacteroidia; order Flavobacteriales; family Flavobacteriaceae; genus Maribacter. The sequence goes on from NZ_CAXBBZ010000008.1 coordinate 95,384, forward strand.
TTAGACGCTGCTGAAATTGCGATACCAAAAGATAAATTGAGTTTGTTTCCTCCACGTGCTTTTGGAACGCCAAGAACTCGCGAATCGATAAATGGAAAAACAGGTGTTTCTTTTGATGCCTTGTCGGCGGTAGAAACAGCATCTGATATGACATTATCGTTTTTATTACACCCAGAGCGAGCTTCTAGACTAATTCAGCAAAAAGCAATTGATGGAAATAATTTGGGATTAGAAGAGGTTATCATTGAGTTGATTTCAACTACAATTAATAAAAAGAATAAAGATGCCTATTTAAGTGAAGCCCAAACTACGATTAATTTCAGAGTACTGTTTCATATCATGAACTTGGCAGGTCATACAGAAGTACATCCTCAGGTTAATGCAATTGCATCACAGAAATTAAAAGAATTGAATTTTCAATTAGCTAAAGATTCAGGAAGCAATGCAATTCATGCTGAAATGATTAAAAGAATAAAAGAATTTAATGATCATCCAGAATTGTTCAAAGTGATACCTTCACCTAAAATTCCTGATGGTTCTCCTATAGGAATGGGTTGTTTTCACTAATATAAAAACACAAGGTTACAATGCAAATAAATCTTATAAGTGATACCGTAACAAAACCGACACCTGGTATGTTAGATGCTATGATGGCAGCAGTTGTAGGTGATGATGTGTTTAAAGAAGACCCGACGGTTAATGCTTTAGAAGAAAAAGTAGCAAATCTTTTTGGTATGGAATCTGCTTTATTTTTTCCAAGTGGTACTATGACAAACCAGACGGCTATAAAATTACATACACAGCCTGGTGAACAGCTTATTTGTGATAAATATGCCCATATCTACAATTATGAAGGAGGTGGAGTAAGTTTTAACAGTGGAGTATCTTGTAGACTGGTCGATGGTACTAGAGGTACAATGACAGCTGCTCAAGTAGAATCAGTTATTAACCCACCAGATTTTTATCATAGTCCGCTGACTACCTTAGTTTGTGTTGAAAATACTGCAAATAAAGGCGGTGGTACATGTTGGGATTTTCAAGAACTTCAAAAAATAAGGAAAGTTTGTAACGAACACCATTTAGGATTTCACTTAGATGGTGCTCGTTTGTGGAATGCTATGGTTGAAAAGAATGAGACTGCTCTTCAGTACGGTCAACTGTTCGACACTATTAGCGTATGTTTAAGTAAAGGGCTTGGCTGCCCAGTTGGGTCATTGTTATTGGGAACAAAAGATCAAATAGATAAGGCAATTCGAATTCGTAAAATTTTTGGTGGTGGAATGCGACAATCAGGATTTTTAGCGGCTGCGGCTATTTATGCCTTAGATAATCATATTGAACGATTAGCGGAAGATCATAAAAAAGCCCAAGAGATTGGGAAAGCTTTGTTAGCAAAGCCATTTATAAAAAAGGTGGAGCCGATAGAGACTAATATTGTCATATTTGAAATAGATGAGTCATTTATGACTAGCGATAAATTTGTTAATAAACTTAAGGAAAAGGGTATCTTGATAATTGGTATGGGACAAGGCAAATTGCGTATGGTCACTCATTTAGACTACACGGACGCAATGCACGATGAATTATTAAATCAACTGGCTGCGTTCTAAGCTTATTGAAGATTTAGCTCAAGACTATTAGAAATATTTAAAATACCGTTCTCCATTCCTGCCTCCGAAGTATAAAGTCCGCTAGATCCTAAAGTCTGCCCATTTTGGTTTTTTAACTCTACAAGAAATTTACCTTCGGTATTTGTCTTCCTTTCAAAAAAAATCGTTCTAGTATCTTTTAAATCCTTAAAATCTTTTAAGGTCTTATCTAATTCTTCTTTACTCGAAAATGAAATACTTTTAAGCAAGGTTTTGCCATTGGTTGATTTTAATTTAAACTCAAATTTGCCGTCTTTTTTTTTATTAATCTTTATCATATCCTTAAAGATATATAATAATTTCTCTGAATTTAAGTGACTCTCTGAATAATAGTGTGTCTTAATAGTTGCGGTGTTTGTGCAGTTGGTTTAAAATTGGATTTTAATTTTTTGGATTAATTAAGAACTAACATTGTTTTTAGACAAAGTAAAAAAGGCTTACACAATTGTATAAGCCTTTTTTGTACTTGAAAGACAATTTCTTAAATATTTTTTTCAGAAGTCGGAGGTGTTAATTTACCACTATATTCATACTATAACCAGATACTTCTTTAATTTCCTTTCCTTTAGAATCCAAAACTTTTAATAGCGGGAAAACCTTCCTTTTTATTTAATTTGATAAGCAATTCTTTATTTTGAAGTAGCTGCTTTTCTGATAATAAATCTTTGATTTTTAGATATATTGACATAGAGAAGTATTTAATTCTTGTAATTGGCTTGTGTCGATCAAATCAGTTTTCAGCATTTTACATGGGGGCAACCGTCTTTAACGTTAATGAAGACTAGTACATTTTTCTTTTGTTTCTTCGCTTTTGAAATAACAGAATCCGTAATCCTTTAACCATTTTGTATCATCTAAGCTAGCATAATCTGCCTGGGTGGTTATAAATAGGTGTAGTATAAATAAACGGATAACATATTTTATTGGTTAATTATAAAAAGCATACCAATGTTACTTGAATAACGAATCCATACCAGGAATATTGGGCATTCCTTCTTTTGCTACAGCCGCTAATTCTGCTTCATTAACGTTTGTAGCGTTTTGTATGGCTTTGTTTAAAGTCATGATGAGGTAGTCTTCCAATTGTTCTTTGTCTTTCAAAAGACTATCATCTATTGCTATTTTCTTTATCTGTCTATTGGCAGTTATAGTTACTGATAATAAGTTGTCATTTGATTTTTCTTCAAGTGTAACCGTATCCAATCTTTTTTTAGTGGCTTCTACTTTTTGTTGGGTTTCTTTAAGTTTACCCATCATTCCCATCATATCTCCGAACATAATTTAATATTTAGATTTAAAATGTAAAAATAATGAAATTGGGAGCCATTTTTGTTTTTAAGTATTCTAAAAGAGGATCTGTGAATTAGTCTTATTTTTACATGCTTATCAAATAATGAACTTAATATGAGTCTTAAGTATCCGCCAATAGCGAAAAAAGTAGAAAAGAAATTAATCATTCATGATGATGTTCGGTTTGATAATTATTACTGGCTTAATGACAAGGAAGATAAAGAAGTTATTTCATACCTAGAAGCTGAAAATTCATATTACGAAACGCTAACGGCACATACCAAAGAGTTTCAAGAAAATTTATTTCAAGAAATGAAAGGTAGAATTAAAGAAGATGATTCTTCCGTGCCTTATAAATTGAATGATTATTGGTATAGTACGCGATATATAATAGGGGGCGAGTACCCCTTGTACTCAAGATTTAAGCAGCATTTAAACGCTGAAGAAGAAATAATGTTCAACGGGAATGATATGGCAAAAGGGCATGATTATTTTAGTCTTGGTGGCATTGCTATCAGCCCTGATAATAAATTGGCTGCATTTGGTGTCGATACTGTTTCAAGAAGGCAATATACTTTACAGGTTAAAAATCTAGAAACTGGAGTTATTTTAGAAGATAAAATAGAGAATACTACAGGTGGTGGTGTATGGGCTAATGATAATAAGACCTTGTTTTATACAAGAAAAGATCCGGTAACACTTCGTTCTGATAAAATTTACAAGCATATGTTGGGGACGCCAACTTCTGAAGATGTTCTTATTTTTCATGAGGATGATGATACATTTAGCACATTTATTTATCGTACCAAATCGAAAAAGTATTTGGTAATAGGTTCATTTAGTACATTGACTTCTGAATTTCAAATTTTACCTACCGATAATCCTGATGGTGAGTTTGTAGTTTTTTCTCCACGAAAAAGAGGTCTAGAGTATACCATCTTTCATTATGAGAATTACTTCTACATTTTAACGAATAAGGATAAGGCAGAGAATTTTAAGTTAATGCGGACTTCGGAAGAAGAGACTGCATCTGAACATTGGCAAGAGTTTATTACCCATCGTGAAGAAGTGTTATTAGAAGATATCGATATTTTTAAAGAATACTATGTGCTTTCTGAGCGGGAAAACGGACTTAATAAGATTCGAATAATTAAATGGGACGGTACCGAGGAATATTTTTTACCATTTCAAAGTGAAACATATACTGCCTACGTTGGTAGTAATCCTGATTTTGATACCGAGATTTTAAGGTATTCTTATAATTCAATGTCTACTCCAAGTTCGGTTATTGATTTTAATATGCGAACAAAAGCGAAAGATGTCAAGAAAGAACAGGAAGTGCTTGGTGGTAAGTTTGACAAGGAAAATTATAAAGAACTTCGTTTGTGGGCTAAAGCTCGTGATGGCGAAAAGATACCTATGTCATTAGTCTATAGAAAAGATACGGTCTTAGATGAAAATACACCATTATTGCAATATGCATATGGATCTTATGGCGCTACTATAGACCCTTATTTTTCTACTGTTCGTTTAAGTTTATTGGATCGTGGTTTTGTTTACGCCATTGCACATATAAGGGGAGGGGAGTATTTAGGGCGAAGATGGTATGAAAATGGTAAACTTCTGCAAAAGAAAAACACCTTTACCGATTTTATAGATTGTTCTAAATTTTTAATCGAACAAAAAATGACCAGTGCTCAGCATTTATATGCTATGGGAGGGTCTGCAGGTGGCTTGCTAATGGGTGCTATTATCAATATGCAACCTGAAATTTATAAGGGCATAATTGCAGCTGTACCCTTCGTTGATGTAGTAACCACAATGTTAGATGATTCTATACCTCTAACAACTGGTGAGTATGATGAATGGGGAAATCCGAATGAAAAGGAATATTACGATTATATGAAGTCTTATTCGCCATATGATAATGTTGTTGCACAAGAATATCCAAATATGTTGGTGACTACTGGTTTGCATGATTCTCAAGTGCAATATTTTGAACCTGCTAAATGGGTAGCTAAATTAAGGGATTTAAAAACAGATAGTCATCAATTACTTCTTAATACCAATATGGAAGCTGGCCATGGAGGTGCTTCCGGAAGGTTCGAATCTTTGCGTGAAGTCTCTAAAGAATATGCCTTTCTTTTAGATTTAGAAGGGAAAATCGCATAGTTGAAAAAAAATAGTAGATTTGCATCAGAAATTTTAACAAATTTCGTTTATAGAAACAACTAAACTTTGAACCCCCTTATGAAAAATGAGATCAGGGCTTACAACAATATATTGGAATTAGTAGGTAATACACCGCTAGTTAAGTTGAATAAAATTGCTGAAGGTCTAACCGGTAATTTTTACGCAAAGGTCGAGGCTTTTAATCCAGGTCATTCTTCTAAAGATAGAATTGCGATTCATATTATTGAGCAAGCGGAAAAAGCAGGTTTACTTACAGAAGGTAGTACTATAATTGAGACAACTTCTGGTAATACTGGTTTTAGCATAGCTATGGCCAGTATCATTAAAGGTTACGATTGCATTTTGGCGGTAAGTTCAAAATCATCTCCAGATAAAATTGATATGCTTCGCTCTATGGGCGCAAAAGTATATGTTTGTCCTGCGCACGTAAGTGCAGATGATCCTAGATCTTACTACGAAGTAGCTAAAAGATTACATAAAGAGACAAAAGGCTCTATCTATATCAATCAATATTTCAACAAATTGAATATGGAGGCGCATTATAAATCTACCGGTCCTGAAATTTGGGAACAAACAGGTGGACAAATAACACATTTAATTGCGTGTAGTGGAACAGGTGGTACTATTTCTGGCACGGCACGTTACCTGAAAGAACAAAATCCTAATGTTAAAGTTATTGGTGTTGATGCTTTTGGTTCTGTATTGAAGAAATATCATGAAACTGGAAAATTAGATACAAATGAAATTTATCCTTACCGTATTGAAGGTTTAGGTAAGAATTTGATTCCAGGAGCGACCGATTTTTCAATTATAGATGAGTTTATAAAGGTTGCCGATGCTGAAAGTGCACATACGGCTAGAGAAATTTCTAGAACAGAAGGTATTTTTGTCGGTTACACAAGTGGTGCGGTAATGCAGGCAATTAAACAATTAAATGAATTGAATACATTCGATAAGAATAGTAATGTTGTTGCTATTTTTCCTGATCATGGTTCTAGATATATGAGTAAAATATATAGTGATCAATGGATGGAAGATCAAGGGTTCTTAAATACAAATACTGTAGAGGAAACACAAGAGATTCAATTTATAAAATAATACAAAGTAAATAATTTTAAAAAAGTGGGTTTATAGCCCACTTTTTTGCGTTGTAAATAATTTATGTTACCTAATCAAAATTATTTACTTTTGTAGACAGAACTGAATTAAGCAATGAGAGACTTATTTGATAGAATTATAGAGAATAAAGGTCCTTTGGGTAAATGGGCTTCACAAGCTGAAGGATATTTCGTTTTCCCTAAATTAGAAGGCCCTATTTCTAATAGAATGAAATTTCAAGGTAAAGATGTTATTACCTGGAGTATCAACGATTATTTGGGCTTGGCAAATCTTCCTGAAATTAAAAAGGTTGATGGCGAAGCTGCGGCAGAATATGGTGCAGCTTATCCAATGGGCGCAAGAATGATGAGTGGTCATACTGAATTTCATGAGCAATTAGAGCAAGAATGTGCGGCCTTTGTCGAAAAAGAAGCAGCTTATTTATTGAATTTTGGTTACCAAGGCTTTATGTCTGTAATAGATGCACTTGTAACAAAAGATGATATTATTGTATACGATGTTGATTGTCATGCTTGTATTATTGATGGTGTGCGTTTGCACATGGGTAAACGATTCACATTTGTTCACAACAATCCTGAAAGTCTTGAAAAGAACTTAGAGCGCGCCACCAAAATGGCAGATCAAACTGGAGGAGGTATTTTGGTTATATCTGAAGGAGTTTTTGGAATGCGTGGAGAACAAGGTATTCTTAAAGAGATTGTTGCTTTAAAGGATAAATATAATTTCCGTTTGTTAGTTGATGATGCTCATGGTTTTGGAACTTTAGGAAAGACTGGTGCTGGAGCAGGGCAGGAGCAAGGTGTGCAAGATGGCATTGACGTTTATTTGGCAACTTTTGCCAAATCAATGGCTAGTATAGGTGCTTTCGTTGCTGCAGATCAAGGAATTATTGATTACTTAAAATATAATCTTCGTTCACAAATGTTCGCTAAATCATTACCTATGGTTTATGTGAAGGGGGCATTAAAACGATTAGATATGTTACGTACTCAACCAGAGCTTAAAGCTAAGTTATGGGAGAATGTTAATGCACTTCAAAACGGTTTAAAAGAGAACGGTTTCGATATAGGTACCACAACAAGTTGTGTTACTCCTGTTTACTTAAATGGTAGTATTCCTGAGGCAATGGCATTAGTTAAAGACTTACGTGAAAATCATGGTATTTTCTGTTCAATAGTGGTGTATCCGGTAATTCCAAAAGGACTTATCTTGCTTCGTTTAATTCCAACAGCTACACATACTTTACAAGACGTTGAAGAAACTTTAACAGCTTTTTCATCTATTCGTGAGCGTTTGCAAAATGGAACGTACAAAAGACTTTCTGCTGCAGTTGCAGCGGCAATGGGAGAGTAATCTCCGGTTATTATAATTTAAAAGGCCAGATTCAAATTTGAATCTGGCCTTTTAATTTGTGCTTAGCTTAGTGATTTTTTATAGGTTCTTCTGCGTTTATAAATCACTGGGTCGAAATGTTTCCACATTTGTTTGATGGCAAGATTCTCTTCTAATTCGGGAGTTCTATAGCACATATCGATACCTTTCTCAGTAAATGTTTTATAGTACTCATTAAAAATTACAGCAGTTACCCCTTTGTTTTGATATTCAGGGTGAATGCCTACTAGATAAAAGATAACATCTTTACTATTCTTTTTAGCTTTTAAAAGGTGGTATAGACCAAAGGGAAATAATTTACCGTTCGCTTTCTGTAGGGCTTCAGAAAATGAAGGCATTACAATGGCAAAAGCAATTAATTTATCTTCCTTGTCTTTTATGAATTTTATATATTCAGGATTTATGAAACTTATATATTTTTTCTTGAAATAAGCTTTTTGTATTTCGGTAATAGGAACGAATGAAGAAAGACTAGCATAGGTTTCATTGAATAAGTCGAACATTTCGTCGGCCAAAGGCATAACCTCTTTAGTTTTTGTGAAATTTATCTCTTTTAATCCGTAGCGTCTTTTTATTAAGTCATTCAGTTTTGAAAAAAGTTTTGGATCAGCATTTTTAGCCGGAAACTTATTTTCCATGTATTCCTTCTCCTTTACAAAACCTAAATTTTCATAATGGTCTTTGTAATAAGGGTGGTTGTACCAAGTAATCATCGTACCTATATGGTCGAAACCTTCAACTAAAACACCTACTTTGTCTAAATTAGAAAAACCGACAGGGCCTTCCATGTATTCTAGGTTGTGTTGATTACCAATTTCAGCCACCTTGTCTAAAAGTGCTTTTGACACTGCGGGATCATCAATAAAATCGAACCATCCAAAACGCATTTTTTTTACATTCTGTTGATTAACTTCTAATTGATTAATTACTGCGGCAACACGACCTACTAATTTATCCCCATCATAGGCAAGAAAAAACCAAGCTTCAGCATCTTTAAAAACAGGATTTTTATTCTTGTCAAAACTTTCCAATTCATCATTGATTATGGGTGGTACCCAATATTTATTATTTTTGTATAACGAAAAAGGAAAGGTTACAAAGCGTTTTAAGTCTTGCTTTGATTTAGCTTCATGTAGTGTAATCATTGAACTTCTTTAGAAGTATCAATATTAGGAATATTAATTAGAACTGAAAAGGGGTATAGAATGAAAATAATTTAGATATTTAAGTATTAAAAGTCTATTTCGTTACTCTCTTTCTTCTTCTCTGCCTTCTTTAATTTTTTAAGCTGTTTTTTAGAAGGTCCAAGGTCAATGTCTTCAGCTCCGCTGCCTTTGCCTTTCTTCTTTTTGTTTTTTTCTTTTTTCATCGCATCCTTATCAATGGCCCCACCATTTTGATCAGCATCTTGATCTTCAATTGCAATTAAGCTATCTTTATGAAAATCCATTCTATATGAACCTCCTAGTCCTATGAAAATTCGGGAAGGTGTGTTTTTTAAACTAGCCCCCATATTAAAATCTAACTGTAAGTTTTCTTTCAGTAAATGTGCAATTCCTCCTCTAATCAATAAATCGGCATATCTATCACTTTGTATACCCTGGTGTTCAATAAATACACTCCACTTTGGGTTTCTAAAAGCGTGAGACAAGGAAATTAAGTAACTTAATTCAGGGTCATCAGAGCTAATACGGTCATAAGCAGTATTAGTAATCAATACAAATCTTGGAGTTATACGACTTTGAGTAGCGATCATACCTCGGTAGGACAGTGTTGGTTCACCAACATAAAAAGGATTGTCACCAATAACGAAATTGGCTCCACCATATAATGAAACAGCCGGGATTAAATTTTTAAACTGAAATTTATTATTTGCTCGCCAGCTATATAAATTTGGTTTATTCGCCTCTGGATTTTTGAACGGATCATAAATTAAATATTTTAGACCCAATCGGTTTCTTGAAAAATCTCTACGCTTTGCTAAGAGATTAAAATTTGAGTAGGTGATATCTTGATCTTGAAAAGTACCTTCAAAATTAATTTCTAATCGTTCAAATAATAAGCCGTAACGTAATGATATGTCACTCGCCCAAATATCAGATTGGGTGTTTAGTAAAGAGTGGTCGCGCTGTTCATAGAATACACCTAATTCTGCTTGGACCACATTTTTTCCTACGGCATAAGCACTAACCGAAAGGCCTGGTCTGTTAGAATTTATAACATCTGTGTATTGTGAAATACCAGCTAAGGGTAGTAATAGTAGAATGCTTAATACGTATTGATAGGATTTTGAGTAGACAAATAGACTATTCATGAACACGATTTTATAATTATTTTAATATTATGATTCTATTTATACAACGTGATAATTGTATTTTTGATATACATAGACAGTAATAAAATGGCTTTTTTAAAAACTATATTGATAATTCTTTTGGTGTATTACTTACTAAAATTTTTAGTAAAGTTATTTGCTCCAAAAATTTTAAGCTACGCAGTAAAGAAAACTGAATCGCATTTTAAGCAAGCTTTTGATAATGAACCTGCTTCAGATAATGAAAACATTGGAGACGTTATTATAAATAAAAAAACTTCAAAGAAGAAAGCCGATTCAGAAAAAGTAGGCGAATACATTGATTTTGAAGAGCTAGACTAGTTATCTTTGCTAAAACACTACTTATTTAGCACATGAAGCAAGGCTTAAAATTCTTTTTCATCCATTTTTTTGTTACTGTATTTTTTATCATTGCTGCTTTGGCATACTTCAGCCCGGTGCTTCAAGGTAAAGTAATGTACCAGCATGATATTGCCCAATACATTGGGATGGCAAAGGAACAGAACGATTTTAGAAAATCTAAAGACCAAGAACCATATTGGACAAATAGCGCATTCGGTGGTATGCCCACTTATCAATTAGGCGCAAATTATCCTCATAATTATATTAAACAATTAGATCGATTAATTCGATTTTTACCAAGACCTGCCGATTATCTATTTTTATATTTTATAGGATTTTATATTCTTCTTTGTTGTTTGAAAGTCGATTATCGTTTAGCTATAGTAGGAGCTTTAGCTTTTGGTTTTTCAACTTACCTTATAATTATTTTAGGTGCTGGGCACAACGCAAAAGCTCATGCTATTGCCTATTTGCCAGTTCTTTTGTCTGGTATTATTCTTGTTTTTAGGAAAAAATATCTTTGGGGTTTTGTTTTAACGGCTTTGGCAATGGCTTTAGAAATCACTGCTAATCATTATCAAATGACCTATTACTTTATGCTACTTGTGCTTGTTTTGGGTATGGTGTATTTAGTTTATGCAATTAAGGAAAAGCAAATCAAACATTTTTTTATTTCTGTGGGAATCTTATTGCTGGCAGTTACTCTTGGTATCGCGGCAAATGCTACGGGCTTAATGGCTACTAAAGAATATGCGGATTGGAGTACACGTGGTAAAAGTGAATTGACCATAAACCCAGATGGTTCTGCAAAAGAAGATTCAGGTGGTTTAAGTAAAGGATATATAACGAATTGGAGTTACGGCATTACAGAATCATTGAATTTGTTTGTGCCTCGTCTTTTTGGTGGAGCAAGTCAAGAAAACTTAGGCGAAGATTCGAAATCTTTCAATTATTTAATTGACAAAGGCTTGCCAAGATCAAGTGCCTTAAATTTTGTTAGTGGATTGCCATTGTATTGGGGGGATCAACCAGGTACATCAGGTCCGGCTTATTTAGGTGCTGTACTATTTTTTCTTTTTGTTTTAGGATTATTCTTGGTAAAAGGAAAACATAAATGGTGGCTTTTGATTGGTTCTTTGGTTTCGCTGGTTTTATCATGGGGTAAAAATTTTAGCACGCTTACCGATTTCATGATCGACTATTTTCCGTTATATGATAAGTTTAGGGCGGTTTCTTCCATTCAAATTGTATTAGAGCTTTGTGTGCCTATATTGGCAATGTTAGCTTTGAAAAAGTTGTTTATGGATAAAGTTCCGCAAGCCGATAAAATTAAATCTTTGACTTTAGCTGCTGGAACTGTTTTTGGCTTAGGTATATTATTATTTGTATTTAAGGGAGCTTTTAATTTTGTGGGTGCTACCGATGATAATCTTCGAATGACCGGGTTAGAAGAGCTTCCTGAGATGTTACGTTTAGATCGTAAAAGTGTTTATACTAGTGATTTATTACGTTCGCTAGGTTATGTTTTGGTTACCACATTATTGATATGGTTTTATTTGAAGGAGAAATTGAAGATAAATACCGTAATTATTGCCATCGGTGTACTAGTCGTGGTTGATTTGGTCGGAGTCGATTTACGCTATGTCAACAATGATAACTTTGTTTCTAAACGTAAAATGTTAGAGCCTTTTCAAGAATCTGGTGCCAACAAGTTGATTGCTAAAGATGATGGAGTATTTCGTGTTTTTGACCAAACCGATGGTTTTGATTCAGCGAAAACAGCATATTTTCATCAGAGTATAACTGGCTACCATGCAGCCAAACCTGCAGGCATGCAAGATTTATTCGATTTTCATGTATACAATGGGAATTTGTCGGTCTTAAATATGTTGAATGTAAAGTATGTAATTAGGCAAGATCAGGAAGGTAATTCATTTCCAATCGAAAATCCGAATGCAAATGGCAATGCTTGGTTTATAAAACAGCTTGAACTTGTTGAAAATGCGAACGCAGAGATTATGGCGTTAGACAGTTTAGATACCAAGAATGTTGCAGTTGTAAATACATCTACATTTAAAGATGTTATTCAATTACAATTTCAAGTTGATTCTATAGCATCGATTTCTTTAATTGATTATGAGCCCAATCATCTTACCTATGCATCAAAGAATAGTAATGAAGGCGTTGCTGTTTTTTCAGAGATGTATTATAAGAATGGATGGAATGCTTATATAGATGGTGTAGAGAGTGATTATTTTAAAGTTGATTATGTGCTAAGGGCTTTAAATGTTCCTTCAGGAGCGCATAAAATAGAATTTAAGTTTGAACCTGAAGTTGTTGTTCAGGGTAGTAAAATAACCCTTGCAAGTACTATTTTACTAGGTCTTGTAATCGTTGGCGGATTAGGTTTTTCTTTTTGGAAGTCTAAAAAAGAAGAAGAGAATTAATGAGAAAAGTTCTGGTCATTACGTATTATTGGCCACCCGCTGGAGGACCAGGCGTACAACGTTGGCTCAAGTTTGTAAAGTATCTTAGAGATTTTGATGTTGAACCGGTATTGTATATTCCTGAGAATCCACATTATCCACTTACTGACAGCACATTTTTAAAGGATATTCCGAGCGATTTAATTATTTACAAGCATCCTATAAAGGAACCATATCGATTGGCTTCCTTATTTTCTAATAAGAAGACAAAACGTATTAGTTCAGGTATCATTCAGTCTAAAAATCAGTCGTTTATTGAAAAAATATTTTTATGGATCAGAGGTAATCTCTTTATTCCCGATGCTAGAAAGTTTTGGGTAAAACCATCGGTGAATTATTTAAAGGGTGTGTTAGAAAAAGAAGGAATAGATACAATAATTACTACTGGCCCACCGCATAGTGTTCATCTTATAGGGTACTATTTAAAGCAAATAAAACCTGTAAGTTGGATTGCAGATTTCAGAGATCCTTGGACAACTATTGGCTATCATAAAAAATTAAAGCTCACTTCTTCTGCGAAACGGAAGCATAAACTGTTAGAATCCAAAGTTCTAAAATCTGCCGATAAAATTATTGTTACCAGTGCCACGACCAAAAAAGAGTTTGAACAAATTACCGAGCAGCCCATAAAAGTAATTACAAACGGATTCGATAGTGAGATATCAAGTACTCAAAAGCTTGATAAAAAATTTACTATTTCCCATATAGGATCTATGCTTACAGGGCGTAATCCAGTTAAATTATGGCAAGTTTTATCCGACTTATTGAAGAATAATGTTGATTTTAAAAATGCCCTGCATTTACAATTTATAGGTGTAATCAGTAATGATGTATTACAGTCGTTGAATGATTTGGGTTTACAGGCCCACTTTGAAGTTGTTGGATACGTTTCGCATGAAAAAGCTATTGAATTTCAAAAAGCTTCACAAATTTTACTTCTTGTAGAAATTGATTCGCAAGAAACTATTGGAATTATTCCTGGGAAATTATTTGAATATATGGCGGCCAAACGACCTATTTTAGGGGTAGGACCGAAAAATTGGGAAGTTGCAGATATTATTACCGATACCAAATCAGGTTACATATTTGAATATTCAGATGACATTGCCCTTAAAAACGTAATTTTAGATTGGTTTGCTCAATTTCAGAAAGGGGAATTATCAGTATCCTCCAAAGATATTGAGCAATATAGTAGAAGAGAACTCACTCGAAAATTGGCCGAATATATTTAATGGGAATCGTACTAAAACAATCATTGAATAATACTATCGTCACCTATATTGGTTTTGCGATAGGAGCGGTAAATACCTTGTTTTTGTACACCAATTTTATGCGGCCCGAAAATTACGGACTTATTCAAGTTATTTTATCTGTTTCTGCTGTACTGATGCCGATTCTTGCATTTGGGGTACCTAATAGTTTAGTGAAATTCTACTCTAATTTTAAAAATGATAGTTCTCAAGACGGATTTTTGACCTTAATGTTATTACTTCCTTTAGCACTCATAATTCCTATAGGTATACTTAGCTATTTTACAAATGAAGCTATTGGTAACCTGCTTTCAAAAGAAAATGATATCGTTAGAGATTACATATGGCATATCTTTATTGTAGGTATGGCCATGGCCTATTTTGAAGTGTTTTATGCTTGGGCAAGAATTCGAATGAAATCTATGTTCGGTAATTTTATGAAAGAAATTTTTTGTAGAATTGCTCAAACTATATTGTTGCTGCTATTATGGCTTAAGATTATTGAAATTGAGTTCTTTATTAATGGTTTGGTTGGCTGTTATGTGATAAGAACGGTAATAATGAAAATCTATGCTTACCAATTACGTAAACCTAAACTTAATTTTAGTTTTCCAGATAACTGGCAGAACATTGTAAGATATAGTGCTTTAATAATTTTAGGAGGTTCTACCGCCATTGTTCTTATGGAACTTGATAAGGTTATGTTGAATAATTTTCTAAAAATTGAGAATGTAGCTTACTACGCTGTTGCCGGGTTCATTGCTTCTACCATTGCGGTACCATCTAGAGCGATGCATCAAATAACTTATCCGTTAACGGCAACATATTTAAATGATAAAAACAAGTCAGCATTGAAAGGTCTATATCAAAAAAGTTCATTGACTCTTTTCATTATTTCAGGTCTACTTTTTCTATTAATTCTTGTTAACCTAAGCGAATTATATGAATTGCTTCCTGAAAAATATTCTGGAGGTTTTATGATTGTTTTTTGGATAGGATTGGCAAAAGTTTACGACGCTCTTTTGGGTAATAATAATTCCATATTATTCAATTCAGACTACTACAGGTCAATATTGTTTTTTGGAGTTTTATTGGCTGCCTTGGCAGTATTATTCAACTTATGGCTTATACCGACTTATGGAATAGATGGTGCTGCTATAGCCAGTTTTACTGCGTTTTTTATATACAATACGTTGAAATTAGTTTATGTGAAGGCAAAGTTTGAAATTGTTCCCTTCACCCATGAAACTTGGAAAGTTTTTGCCTTATTGATTGTTGTCGGCGTATTATTTTCTACATTCTCTTTTCCTTTTCAACCTATCATAAATATTGCAGTTAAGAGCATATTGATGATAATTATGTATGTAGGTGTTCTGTACAGATTTAAGATATCTGAAGATGTATTTGGTTTTTTGAGTAAATACTTAAGTAGATAATTACATTTTAGTTTCTACCTTTTTACGGGAGGTTTGTATACCGTATTGTTGTTTATAGATTTTAACTATAATTAAGAAAAGACTTATGATTAGTGGACCAAATATAAGACCTACAAATCCGAACAGAGGAATACCAATTAATACCCCGATTAATGTAATTAGTGGATGAATACTATCTAGTTTTTTTAATACAAATAGTCGAATAAGGTTATCTGTCATACCAACTACTAAAATTCCGTATAGCAATATTCCCCAAGCTTGAAAATCGTTTCCGCTAGCCATACTTAAAACAAATACCGGAAATATACCAATGAACGTTCCAATAAATGGAATCATAGATCCTATGGTTACGATAACGAACCAGAATAAAGGATTTTCAATTCCGAAAATGAAAAAGCCAATAAGAGCAATTACACCTTGTGCCAATGCAACTAGAGGAATTGCTATTGCATTTGATCGTACAACACTTTCTATTTCCTTACCCAATATCACCAATGTGTTATTGCTCAAAGGAAGATATTCCAATAGTGAATCCTTTAATTGCTTCGGACTTTTTAACATGTAGTACAGTAAAAATAGAAGTATGCCAAATGAAATGAACATATTGAAAGTTCCGCTCGCGAAACCTTGAAGATTTTCAGTTAGCCAACCTGATGCTTGTTCAGGATCTATTGTAGAGGATACATCATACTGTACATATTTTTCAAGTTGAAATATTTGTTCTTTAAGTGCCATTGTTACTTGTTCAGATTTATCGGCTAAATTTCCTAGTTCTGAACTTAACATGAAAACTGCACCTGATAAGGGTAAAAAAATACCGATAATCGCAGCAATAATAAGTAGTAAGGCCGCCCATGTTCTTTTCAAACCTTTATTGATTAGCTTTAACATCCACTTTCTTAGAATTACATATAGAGTAAGTGCCCCAAGAACCCCAGAGATATAAGGAAGCATATATTTTATAATTAATCCTCCTAGAAATATGATAAGCAACAGAATTATAAGCTGTCTAATAATCTTGTGATTTATCCTTTTCATATTTGGGGCTTTTCTAGAGAATTTAAAATTGGGTGAAAGGTATATGTATAATGCTATTTTAATTAACTCACATCCTTAATTTTGTGATTCAAAAATTACTTGATAGCCTAAATAGCAAAAATAATTACAGTACAGACAATCTTATATGCAATTCGTAGAAACCCATATCGCAGAAATTAATTTAGAAGCAAAAAGATTGCAAGAATATGGGGTAGGGGTGTTTAAAAGAATTACATCAAAGTCTGCATTAAAAAAAGCTATTAAAAAGGAAATGGTTTTTGTTGACGGTAAAGTTGCTTCTACCGCTACTTTTATTAAGGGAGGGGAAAGAATTGAATATTATTATTACGCAGATAATAATTTGAACAAGCGACTCAAATTAAACCTAGGGGTTATTTATGAGGATGATTACTTAGCGGTAATCAATAAGCCAGCTGGTATTTTGGTAAGTGGAAACAGCTTTAAGACAGTCGCGAATGCTTTAAGCCAAAACTTAAAGACAAGCCCTATTTTCGATGCTGTACAACCACAACCTGTTCATCGTTTGGATTATGCAACTACTGGTTGTCTTTTGGTAGGTAAAACGAATACTGCAATAATTGCATTGAATCAATTATTTGATAACAAGAAAATACATAAAATTTACCATGCGGTCACTATTGGAAGTTTGAAACCATTAGGTACTATAGATATACCTATAGATGGTAAAAGAGCTATTTCAACCTATAAAGTTATAAAAACGATTACTTCTCAAAGATTTAAATTTTTGAATTTGGTAAAATTAAGCCCTAAAACAGGTCGTCGGCATCAGTTAAGAAAGCATATGTTAGCAATTGGAAATCCTATCTTAGGTGATGCAACTTATTTTTTAGAGGATTTACTTTTAAAAGGAAAGGGACTATATCTACATGCGCATTCTTTGGAGTTTATTCATCCTATTTCTGAAGAAGAAATGTTTATAACAGCCTTAAGCCCTAAAAAAATTATAAAGCTATTTCCAAATTATATTTCTGAAACAAAAGGTTAATATAGAAAGCGCCGTAATGAACGTATTCATTACGGCGCTAAACAACTAACCAACCTAAAAACTATCTTAATTACTTCTACTACTTCTAGTTGTAGCTGATCTTGAAGTTGTGCTTCTTGAAGGAGCTTTACTTACTGATCTTGATGTTTTACTTCTACTTACAGTTCTTTGAGTTCTAGCAGGGCTTTTGGTAACTGTTCTAGAAGCTGTGCTTCCACGTTGAGTTCTTGTATCTGTACTTCTAGCTACAGGTTTTTTATACGTAGTAGTACTTCTTTTTAAAGTTGTACTTCTAGGCGTACTTGTCACCTCTCTCTTAGTAACTGTTCTACCTTGACCGCTACGTGCCACAGAATTATTTGCTCTGTTCACCGCACCATTGTTTCTACTAGTTCTTGTATCCTCTCTTTTGCTAACTGTTCTACCTTGATTGCTACGTGATGTAGCAGATCTAGTTGAAACAGCATCTCTATTAGATCTAGTTTTATTATTAGAAGCTAATGTTCTGCTAGTTCTTAAACCATAATCTCTTTTTGCTACAGTTCTATTGCTCCTATAAGAATTATCTCTAACAGCAACTCGCTTGTCGTTTCTGTAAACAGTAGCTCTTTCATTTCTTACCTTGTTATATCTATACTGCTTACCAACATTAACATAAGCTCTTCTATGATTATTTCTATAAGGACTGTAGTAAGAATATCTAATAGGTGTATAATATCTTCTATAAGGACTATTGAATACAAAGCTAAAACCTAATGCTGGTCTTACAAACCATCTGTGAAATGGTTGGTACACATAGTTTCTATTGTAAATATTGATATAACCCGTGTGGTAATCGTAAAAACCACGATTATTATAGTAAACATTCATACCACCGACTCTACGTACACGATTGTTTAAGTAATTGATATCTACATCTCCAATTTGATTTACACGACCATAATAGTCATAGTAAATTGGAACATTTTCAACCTGTATTACCGCTCCGTAATCATCATACTGAGCATATGGGCTGTAATCATAACCAGAGTTAAAGGTTATGCCATTTCTTCTACCGGATACTTGATTCTCTATATAAAAATCAAATTCCCCGTCAGGATATACAGAAAATGTAATTCCATTTTCTACAAAAATAAATGAGTTGTCGTATCTATAAGCATTGCTCGAAGCAACCTTATTTTCGTTAATACCTGTAGCGAAAACACCTGTGGTGCCAAAAATCATCGCTGTAAAAAGGAGTACTAAGTTCTTCATGATATAAGGTTTTAAATTCTGAGTATAAATATTCATACCCGATTATCATATTACAAACAACGTGCCAAAAATACAAGAAACTAATTATTGTATTGATAATCAGTTTATTATATTTTGTTTTGGTGTTTGAAGAACTAATGTAATTTCTCCATTAAGTACCCGGCAGTAAAAGATTTTTTACTTTTAACTACCTCTTCTGGTGTGCCTTCTGTCAATAAATGTCCGCCATTTTCACCACCACCTGGACCAAGGTCAATGATATAATCGGCACATTTTATTAATTCGATATTATGCTCTATCACCACAATTGAATGTCCTTTTTTAATAAGAGCATTAAATGATTTTAATAATTTTTGAATATCATGAAAGTGTAAGCCTGTTGTAGGTTCATCGAAAATGAATAGCGCTTTATCTTTGGTGCTTCCCTTAATAAGGAAAGATGCTAATTTAATACGTTGAGCTTCACCACCTGAAAGAGTAGAGGATGATTGCCCCAATGTTACATAACCTAGTCCTACATCTTGTAATGGTTTAAGTTTGGTTACAATTTTAGTTTGTTCTCCTGTTTCAAAAAATAGAATTGCATCGTCGATGGTCATATTTAAAACATCATCGATGTTGGCATTGTTGAAAGTAACTTCTAACACTTCTTTCTTAAAGCGTTTACCGCCACATGTTTCACATTCTAAATGAACATCGGCCATAAACTGCATCTCTACAGTAATCTCACCTTCGCCCTTGCATTTTTCACAACGCCCACCATCAACATTAAAAGAAAAATGTTTGGCCTGATAATTCCTGATTTTGCTTAATTTTTGACTAGCATATAAATTTCGAATATCATCGTATGCTTTAATATAGGTGACGGGATTAGAACGTGAAGACCTACCAATTGGGTTTTGATCTACAAACTCTACATGCTTGATATGTTTGTATTTGCCTTCTACAGAAGTAAATTGGCCTGCTTTTTCACCATAGCCACCTACTTCTTTTAATATAATTGGATAAAGCAATTTTTTTACCAACGTACTTTTTCCACTTCCTGAAACTCCCGTTACTACGGTAAGCATATCAAGTGGAAAGGTTACATCTATATTTTTGAGGTTATGTTCCCTAACCCCTTTTATAGTAATATGATTTTTGGAAGTTCTTCGTTCTTTAGGAACCTTAATTTCCATTTTTCCATTTAGATACTGAGCAGTGAGGGATTTAGATTTTAGTATCTCACTTAGCGTTCCTTGGGCGACCACTTTTCCACCATGTGTGCCAGCCTCTGGACCTATATCAATTACCATATCTGCAGCCTTCATGATATCTTCATCATGTTCTACAACGATAACGGTATTGCCTAAATTCCGTAGAGATATAAGAACCTCAATTAGATTCTCAGTGTCTTTAGGGTGTAGCCCTATACTTGGCTCATCTAATATGTACATAGATCCTACCAAGCTACTTCCTAATGATGTCGCAAGGTTAATTCGTTGACTTTCGCCACCTGAAAGCGTGTTCGATTTACGGTTAATGGTAAGATAATCTAAGCCGACTTTTTCTAAAAAACCAAGTCGAGTATTTATTTCTATCAATAACCTAGCGGCAATTGTAGCATCATTTTCATTTAGTTTCAGTTCGTGAAAGAAAACAATCAGTTTTTCTATGGACAACCCTACTAACGATGAAATTGAAGCTCCACCAACTTTTACGTAATCGGTTTCGGGCCGTAATCGCTTCCCATTACAAACATCGCATTTGGTTTTACCACGATATCTAGATAGCATTACCCTATTCTGTATCTTATAACTTTTCTCCTCCAACATTCCGAAGAACTTATGTAAGCCTATAAAATGAGCATTACCTTTCCATACAAGTTGTTGTTGTTCTTCCGATAGCTCATACCAAGGTTTGTGAATAGGGAAATCATATTTATAAGCGGAGTTTACCAGTTGATCACGGTACCAACTCATACTTTCACCACGCCACGGAAAAATTGCATTTTCATAAACAGATAGCGCGGTGTTCGGCACTACTAAATCTTGGTCAATCCCTATTACATCACCATAACCTTCACATTTGGGACAAGCACCATAAGGATTATTAAAACTGAACAAATGCACATTTGGCTCAAGAAAGGTTATTCCATCAAGCTCAAATTTATTACTGAATGGCGTTTGATTGCCATTGCTTAATTCTTCAACGATACAATTCCCCTTACCTTCAAAAAATGCCGTATCTATTGCATTTGCTAGTCGATTGTAAAAATCCTCATCATCTTTAGTGATAATTCTATCAATTACTAGGTCAAAGGATTTGCCAATATCTTCAGGGGCTTGGTCAATACGTAATACTTCGTTTTTGTATTTAATACGAGCATAGCCCTGTTTTGAAAACAACTCCAACGATTTTGTTGCATCTCTATCATCACGAATGGTGATTGGTGCAAGAAGCAAAAGTTTAGTTTGGTCTTCAAAGGTTCTTACATGATTTATAACATCCGTAACGGTATGCTTTTTTACTTCTTTACCAGAAATAGGTGAATATGTTTTACCAATACGGGCATACAGAAGTTTTATATAATCATAAATTTCAGTGGTTGTGCCAACTGTTGACCTTGGGTTGGTCGAATTTACCTTTTGCTCAATTGCAATCGCAGGGGCAATACCTTTTATATAATCAACTTTTGGCTTGTCGAGCTTACCTAAAAATTGTCTTGCATAAGATGAAAGGCTTTCTACATATCGTCTTTGACCTTCTGCATATAATGTATCAAAAGCTAAACTAGATTTACCAGATCCAGATAACCCTGTTATCACAACAAATTTATTTCTGGGAATAACAACATCTATATTTTTAAGATTGTGCAGTTTGGCACCCTTAATTATGATGTTTTCTT